>CAZTPX010000019.1:0-96176 GCA_964615095.1 uncultured Planctomycetaceae bacterium
CCACCATTGCCGCGAGGAAAATCTCAAGTTCACCCGCTCGAGTTGGCTTCCCAACATGCAGTGGCCGCGGCCCATGACGGCGCATCTCATGGCTGTGGCGCTCCGCGACGAAAAGCTCATCCGCGAGTGCTTCCATTCGGCCGGCGGGTGGAAGTACTACTTCGACGATTATCTGGCCGACGGGCAGTTCTATGGCGAAGAGTTCGGCAAGCAGTACTCGATGATGGGCGAGATGTTTCTCTGGTGTCGCGGCGTCAAGCGACTGGGGCTCGATGAACTGGGCTACAGCTACACTGGCAAGGGTGGCGCCACCATGCGGCGCTACGTCGAGAGCGTCATCAACATCGGGTATCCGCGCGTCGATATCCCCGGCGGCATGCCCCATTATCCACAGGTTACCATGGGCGACGCGCGGACGTCGGGCTTCGACGCCGCCCCGCCCTACGTCTTCCAGAAATCGATCGTCATTGGCCGCCTGGCCGACGGTCGCGGCGGCAACCCCGCCTGGATAGCGGCGAACATGAACGGCCGCGATTATCGCAACGTCAAAGTCGAGAAGATGCTCCATCCGTACTGGTTCGAGCTAGCCCATGCAAAATGGCCCGAAGCCCGCTTCGACTATTTCCTGGCCCAAATGCGAGGGCCGGGCGAGTCGAGCTACACACCGTCGCTGTTCTGGGGCCTTGAGCCCATCAACACCAAGGCCGTATCGCCTCCGCCGGCCCCCAGCTACCTGGCCCGCGAGCGCGGCTTTGCGATGCTCCGCGCCGAGGAAAGTCCTGCCTACTGGGAAAGCGCGGCGCCGGCGGCGGCCTTCCAGTTGTCCACTTATTACGTCCATTATGCCCACGACTGCTTCTCGCTCTTGGGGTTCTATGCTTTCAACCGGCCGATCTACCTGAATCGGCAGATTTCCAACGGCTACGGCGGCGGCGGCCCCTGGACCGACTCGGCCCGCGGACATGCGGGCGTGATGGTCGATAACCTGCAGTTCATGCTCGACGAGTCGGACCCGAAGCGAGACCACGCGCACTGGCCGAACCCCGTTGGCGAGGTGCCGACGCGAGTCGGTTTCGATCCCCTCGTGAAGTTCGTCGCAGCACGTGCGCGGCCGCTTTCCGGCAGTGTGAACCTCGACAATCGCCAGCCGCTGGCCAGCGAGACGCTCAGCCTCGAATTGCGGAAGGAGGAGAAGGAAGTATGGCCGGGCGTGGACATGACCCGCGCCTTGTTCCTCACCCGCGAGTACCTCTGCGACGTGTTTCAGCTTGTCAGCGACGGGGCACCCGCCGGTGGGTCGCGGCTCTACGACTGGCAGGTACATGCCCTCGGGCTGCCGCAGCTCGACGGGTCCTGGAAGCCAAGCGACGAGTTGCGCGACGCGCTTTACGGCCTCGGCAACCGGGCGATTGCCGCGCGCTTGAGCGACCCGGTCGAGCGGGACCGCTACCAGATGCGCAACGTGATGAAACTGGACGCTGGCGATCGGCCGTGGATGGCAACGGTCGTGCAGACTTGTGCGCTGCCGGACGTCCGAAAGAGCATTCTGGGAAGCGCCTGGTATGACCGCAAGATCGGCGTCTGCGTGCGGATGCTCGGTGAGCCGGGCACGACGGTCTATGCCGGCCGCACACCTGTCGGTCGGGGCTCCGCCGGCCCGCGGGCCGGCGGCAAGGAAGCGAACAAGGGAGAGAAGTCCGGACAGCCCAATGAGGTTGGCGGCACAACTCTTCTGGTCCGGCGCCGTAAGCCGGCCACCGTTTTCGTTGCGTTGCACGAGCCGATCGAGAAGGCCGGGGCGGGCACCGCGTACCCGCGGTCGGCTGGCGGATCACGGGTCGCCTGCTTCCGCCGTATCGCCCAGAACGGCAAGGGAATTGGTGTGGCTATCCAAGGGATTGCCGGGTCGGGCATCAACGACCGCATCCTCTTCCGCTTCTGGGATGACTACCACCAGCCGCTCACGCTGGCCGGCGAAGGTGAGAGTTTCACCTTTGCCGACCGGGCGTTCCTGCATATCGAGAGAGAGAAAGTCGAGGTCTCCGGCGATCTGCGGGCCATGCGTCTGCAGGTCGCTGGGCAGCCCGCTCTCTGGGTCAATGGCCGCCAAACGCCGTGCCGCTGGGAAGACGGGTATCTTGTTTTCGACGTGAAGAACTCCAGCACTCACCAACCTTATTGAACATACGTACGATGCCTCTTCCCAACGTCTGGAACTCGCTTTCGACAGCCGTCTTGACCCTCGCGGCGCTCGCTCCCGCTTTCCACGCCCCGGGCGCCAACGCGGCCGATCCATTTTCGGGCCGGTTGGTGCTCAAACTCGACGCGGCGCTCCTGCAGAAGTACAAGAAGGGCGACCGGCCAGACGCGAAACCGTTAAACGTTTATCTCACCGCTGAATACGGCCGCTGGACCGACGCCTGGGGCGAAAGCCAGGACTTCAACCGCGCCATCCACGTGTGCGAAGTCGCCGACGCCGATATCACGCCTCAAACGATTCGCCTCAAGCTCAAGCTGCGGATCGGCAGCGACCACTGGGTCAAGGGTGGACGGGCGGAATATGACGTCAGCGCGCTACGGAAAGGGGACCAAATCGAAGGCACGTTTGCCGGCGTCTTTACCGGCACGCCGCCCTACGATCCCTTTGAACCCAGAGGCCGCATCAGCGGCCAGATACTGCCGCCACAGCCGGTTGCCGCCGGCTTCGTGCCCTTTGCCGCCGGCGAGCACCCTCGCACGCTTTTCCGCAAGAGCGAGTTGGCGGCCTTGCGAGCCAAGGCCCAGACGCCGTTCGGCCAGGCGATGATCGAGAAGATCAAGGACGGGGCACCCGGTACTCCGGGTCACGACGCCGTCGGCTTGGCGTTCCTTTACCAGATCACCGGCCAAAAGTCCTATGCCGATCGGGCCTACGCCGCGACCGTGAAGACGATGGATGATCGCAACGGCGGCCCCTTCGCCTTGGGACGCTTCTGGGGCTGTCGCACGAGCGTCGTCGGGGTTGCCTACGATCTGTGCTACGACGCTTGGACCGCCGAGCAGCGCGAGGAAGTGGAGAACTATCTCGATTGGATCCTTTACAAGTGCCTGCATCGCCAGCACCGCGTCGGCACGGTGAACTGGCAGCCGGGAAGCAATTATACGGTCGTGATCCATGCGGGCAACGGCATCGCCGCGCTGGCCCTCTGGGGTGAAAAAGGCCACGCCCCTGTCGAGCCACTGCCGCCGCGTGCCGAGGCCCCACGGATCGCCTCGCCAGCCGGCTTCACGCCGCACCCAGAGGGTACCCGAGGCGCGCCGGTCGTGAGATTCGCTGTGGACAAATTCCCTGCCGAGTGGCTTTGGATCGGCCCCTTCCGCCAGCACGTCGTCCAGCATGAGCATCCCTGCTACGACTACCAGCAACCGGTCGATTGCCTGGCGGCGATGGGCGGCATGGAGAAAGCGCAACCCAGCTTGGATCAAGAGGTCAGGTTCAAGAATCAGACGCTCCGCTGGGAACCGCTGAACCCAACGGCCAATCCAGACATCCTGCAGGGTGATTTTCAGCACACCGGCAAGATGATCATCAAGTGTTACAAGCTGGCGAAGAATCGAGAGAATCAGCATCTCTTCTTCTACACCGTGCTGGAAAACGACAAGCCCGGCTGGTATCAGTTCGACGGCAATTTCTATGAAGGCAAATGCTTCATCGCCGGGCAACGGATTTTGCACGGCGATCACTTCTACCTGGAAAAAGGCCGCTTCCCCCTGTTGGTGCCCGTCGTCATGGCCGACGGCGAGTTCTCCTGCTTCTTGCAGTTTCTGGATTCCTCGGAGGAAAAGGCCAAGGCGTTTTATGCCGATCCCGAGCGCGCCAGAGCGTACCAACGCTACCGGCAAGGCTATGAAGAGCAATTGGCCCGTTGGAAGGCCGCCGACGGCTGCTCTTTGAACTACGCGCACTACTTCGATTGCTATCGCTGTTGGTGTTACCTTTGCCTGCAAATGGGCATGGGCGACGGCGGTTTCCAATCGGAAGGTGAAGGCTACACGTTGGAATGCCACCACGTGATCCACGATTACGCCTGCATCTTCCAGAAGGCTTTTGGCAAGAGCGTCACCGGCCGAGCGGACATCAGCCATTTCGCCCCCCGCTATGTCTTCACCGCCATTGCGGGCGAGGACGGCCGGATGTTTCAGCAGAGTTTTGGCGGACACGGCGGCGGCACGATCTCCGCGCGTTACCTGGGTCGCGCGATAGCCCTTTGTCCAAAGGAGTGGCAGCCGGCCCTGCTCTGGCATTGGCTCAAGCTCATGAAAACCAACGCGGACGACATTGCCAGCGGCCGCGCTGTGGCACGCGCTTTTTCCGGGCACGAGTTTGACGAAGGATTCGCATTGGTCCAGGCCTTCATCAATTATCCCCTGGATGTCACACCCCAAAGCCCGGGCGAAGTGTTGCCGCACGTTTGGGAGGCGAAGACCAAGGGGTTCTATGCCTTCCGCAACAACTGGAGTGGCCCGCAGAGCATCGTCGCTCAGGCCTATGCCAAGCAGGGCGCCGCAGGCTGGAACCAAGCCGAGGCCGGCAGCTTTTTGATCTACGGCCTCGGCTGCGAGTGGGCGCCAAAGGATAATAACTCGTTCGGCAAGACCGGCAGTCGTTGGCTCGATAACACGGTTATGCTGCCCGACGACCCCATTAACGCCTGGGGCCACGGCCAGCCGACCTTTTTCCAGGGCGATCCCAAGACGGGCAGCGGCGTGGTCTCGTTCAACATGGACGACGTCTATCGCGGGCTGCACGAGGTAGGCTCCGGCAAGCAGAAGTCGACCGAGGTATTCGACCTGGGCATCCGCGGCCTGCGAAGCTTTGCCGTCGATTTCAGCGGACGTGCCGGGGCGTCCGCCGTATTCGCCGTAGTGGATCATATCACGGGCGGCAAGCGAAAGATCTGGATGCAGCAATTGCCGGCGGAGGCAACTTTCGCGGTCGATGGTCAGAGCTTCTCGCTTGCCAGGGATGGCGTGACGTACAAGGCGACCGTCATCTCGCCGGCCAATGCCAAGATCGCCAGAGCCCGCGGCGCCGGCGCGCAGAAAGTCAGCGACGTGCCGGACGCCGACCGCGACGCCATTCACGTCACCGGCCCCAGCGGAAAGGAAGGCGATTTCTTCGTGGTGATGACTTTGCAAAGGGGCCCGGCCCCAGAGGTCAGCGCGCAAGGCGACGGACTGAAGGCCACGGCAACCGTCGGTGATTTACGGCTGGGCTTCGATGGCCAGAAGATCGTCATTGGCCCTCATTGAGAACAAAGAAATTCGAGCAGGTCGCCCAGGACACCCCTGCGGAAAAGTGAACCTTTCGATGAAAAATATGTCTCTCGCCATCCTGATCTTGTTCGTCGGTTTCTGGCCATGCCATGCGCCGGCTGGGGAACTAGGGCAAACCCTTGCCGGGCGGACGGTCGCCTTCAACAACGTCTGCGGCTGGGTGGGCAGGCCGGACAAAGACCTTTCGATGCCCGCCGTAATTGTCATCGGTGGCGTTCCCGACGGTTTCAAGATGCTCGACGCCATCCCCATTCAGTACGAGCCTGCGCGAAGGAATGGTGCGCCCTGGTGTCTCGCTCTGCAATGGGGCAACGCCCACAATTATGGCAATTCCGACGCTTTAGCCTTCCCGTTCCTTGACGCGGTCATTGCCGCGCGCGTGCCGCAGGCCGCCGATCCGCTGGCCGGGCCGGTGAAACTCGAGGGGATGCGGATCGAGGACGGTTGGCTCGGCGACCGCCGGACTTGGGAAACGAACTTTGCGACCATCGCCAGCTACGTCGATTACCATGGCGACAAGGTGCCGGCCGCATGGTTGCCCAACCGCTACGTGGCCTGCGTGTGGCGGTCGTTTGTCTCCAAGGATCCGCCAGTGCAGATCGTCGCCGAGACCACAGACGGCCGGCTTAAGACGCCGGCGTTCAAGTCGATTGACAAACGTTTCTTGATCGTACCGCGCGGCACGAACGTCGAACTAATGGCCCAAGTCCGACCGGGCGCCCAGATCCGCAAGGTGGCGTTCTGCGACGGCGATGTCCGCATCGTCGAAACGGACGTTTCGCCATTTCGGTTCTCCTGGTCGCAGTTGCCCGCTGGCCCCCGTGCTGTCTTCGCCGAGTATACAACGGCCGACGGCAAGGTCGGTATCTCGAATCCCGTACTGATCCTGCGCGGCATCCGCGGCGATCAATCCTCATCTGTTTCCAAGGAACACAAAGGTCCCAAGCTATGAAAACCGCCGCATGCCGCATGCCTAAGTTGTCCGCCCGCGGGAACCGATCCCCATCTGCCCTCCACGTCGTCTTGCTCTTGGCCGCGGTTGTCTTTCCGCTACCGTGCGTTGCGGCGACCTGGCAGTACTATGTTCCATTCGACGCGGGGCGTGGCGGCAAAGACGGCCGGCCGCAGCAAGGCAAAGCCCTGCTCTGGCTGCCGCCGCAGTCCAATACAATCCGCGGCCTGCTGATCGGCGGACAACTCGGCATCGAGCTGGAGATGTTTCTCGATGGCCAAGTCCGCCAGGCGTGCGCCGACAATGATCTGGCCATCGTTTACTTCGTGCCGCACCTGTCTGCCGTGTTTCACTATTGGGAGCCGGGCAACCATGACGCCGAGCGCTGGCTCAAGGCCCTGGAGGACCTGGCGCGGCGTAGCAACCACCCGGAACTCAAACGCGTGCCCTGGATCACCATCGGCCATTCCACGGCCGGCATCTTCTGCCGCAATGTAGCTTACTGGAAACCCCAGCGCGTCGCCGGGATCCTGCACGTCAAGAGCGGAAACTTCCACCAGAAGGAACACTTGCCACCCCGCGGCAGCCTCTCAGGCGTGCCCCTTTTGGCAATCAACGGGCAGTTCGAGACCTTCGGGCCGGAAGGGGGACTTCGGCCCGAGCTGGGCCGTGAAACGCAATGGGTGTTTGTACTCAAAGACATTCAGGAATTCCGGCAGGAAGACCCGGACCATCTCATGTCGCTGTTGTTGGACCTGGGCGGGGACCATTTCCACGGCTCGCCGGAACTGACGCGGTATGCGGCCCTCTTCATCCGCAAGACGGCCAAGTACCGCATCCCGGAAAAACTGCCGGCAGGAGACAGAGAAGTAGAGTGCATTCGGCTTCGGGCGGAAGACGGGTGGTTGACCGATCCAAACCTCTACCACCCCAGCCACGCCCCGGCCGCCTATCAAGACTACATGGGTGACAAGGGCAATGCCTTGTGGCACTACGACGAGGAACTGGCCCGGGCGAATACTGGGCGCCACCGCAACCTTGGCCGCCACCAGGTGCTCAGCAACCCGACGTGCGCCTGGCTCGGCGAGGGCGACGGTTGGACCTTTCGTGCCGAAGCCGCGTTCCTGGATGCCATGCCGGACAAGTACGGCGGCCCGCTAGCCGGCAAGAAAGTCGGCCATGCTGCCGAGCCGTTCGTTCTGCGAGCGAAGATCACTGAGCCCGTGATGCAAGTCGGGCCTGACCGGTTCCGCCTCTTGCGGCCCGTGAAGACGGTCAACATCGCGGCCGTCCACCCCGGCGACGATGAGTACCGCGCCACGAACCGCTGGGGGAGCATTTCCATGCCAAACGTCAAGGGCCCGCCCCAACACATCGACTTCCCTGCCCCCGCCGACCTCAAGGCCGACGCCGGACCCCAGGCCGTTGAGGCCACGGCGAGTTCGGGGCTGCCAGTTTATTATGAAGTGGATTATGGGCCGGTGACGATCCAGGACGGCAAGCTACTGATTTCCGAGCTTCCGGCCAAGGCGAACTTCCCCCTGGAATGCAGTGTGACGGCGTACCAGATCGGCCGGCGTACGGAGCCATCCATTTTGTCCGCACCACCGGTGACGCGGACGTTCCGCGTTGTGGACCGTTGACGGAGAAAACCTTATGAACCGCGTGTGTATCCTATCAGGACTGTTGCTGGGAATTCTTTCCTTCGCGTGCAGCGCCCGCACGGCAGAAGTTCCACTCAAGCTGGAGACGGCCACACTCTTTGGAACCGAGGAGGACGATGACATTGAAGGCGTCGCCGCGGCCGCCGATGGCAGCATCTATATCGCCGGGAACACGGGCAAGCCCGTCTCTTCGCTGCCGGGCGGGACGAAGCCCGTCTCTTTGGGCAAAGCGGTCAATGAGCCCAGATGCGGTTGCGGGTTTGTCGTCCGGCTCAGCCCGGACGCCAAGAAAATCCTCGACTACGTGCAGTTCGCGCCCGGTGTTGCGATCCTCACTACGGTGGAGGTGAACGAGCAAGGCGTTTACGCCGCCGGCTATGCCTCCGCGGCCTTGGAACCGCTCATAAAAAACCTGCCGGGGCTCATCAAGGCGTATCCGCTCGCGAAGGAGGTAGCATTGATCCGCACCGGCAAGATCGCCGAGGCCAATGGCATCCCCGACGGCAAGGACCCGCTGGCCGATCGCCCAGGGCTGGGCCGTTACGGCGCACCGTGCGTGTTGCGGTTCGACCGGAACCTCAAATTGTTCCAATGCGGCACGTACCTGGAAGGCTGGCAGCAGGTGTGGGACAAGGTGCGGGTGATTACCACCAAGCCCAAGTTCAAGAGCTGGCCGCGAGAATGCTTCTGGCAGCCGACATGCTTGGGGCTGCTCGCCTCCGGCGACCTCGTGGTCTGTCACGACGGCGGCTACTTCCGCCTGATCACGGACCAGGAACGCCAGGAGGCCAAAGGCGACAAGGAGGCGCTCCGCCGTCTGGGTTTCTACGACTGCTGCGACTGGCTAAGCCGCTTGTCGCCCGACCTTTCCCAACGGACATGGAAGCGGCCGATCTACACGCCGGCCGTGGACCAGCAAGTGGCACAGCGGCTCAAGCCGGGCTGGCCCTATTCCCACTACAGCAGCCCGCGGACCACGCGGATGCGGCTGGACGCCCGCGAAAACATCTACCTGAGCGGCTGGTCGGCCTCGGCCACGAGCAAAGAACCCTATTGGTCGCCGTACCTCTGGAAGATGAGTTCCAAGGATGGCAGCCTGTTGTGGAAGGCCTATGAGCACGACCCGATGTCGGGCGGGGACCATCGCTTGAGTGGCGACGTGGCTGACACGGCCGTGACGACCGTGGCGCCGGACGGCGATGGCAACGTCCTCAGCGGCCTGCTCTCCGACGGCGGCAATACGATCATGGGCTGGAGTCCGGCGGGCGAGTTGCACAAGCGTTTTGAGCAAGAGATCAAGGGCGGCTCCTACGGCGGCGGCTTGGTGCATTGGTGGGGAATGATCCACCGCGTCGATGCCGGCAGCCGCGCAGGACTGGGCGGCGCCCGGCTGGGACGTACCGCCTGGGCCGTGGACCTCGCCTCCCTGCCGCACAATCACGTCCTGGCCGTAGGACGGTGCAACGGCCGTTTCGACTGGACGCCCAACGCCTGGCAGCAAGGCGATCCCGAGGAGAACCCCACGGCCTTCCTGCGGCTTTACAGCCCCAAGTTCGATCTCTTGCTGAGCACGGCGATCCGCGGCGTGGTGCCGTTCGAGTTGCGCCCTATCGGCCATAATCGTTATGCGCTGGTGGGCCGTGCCGACCGCGACACCGCGCACGTCCAAGACGCAATTTGCCCCAAGCCGCTGGGCAAGAGCGACGGCTACTTGATGATACTTCAATGGAAGGAGTGAGCATATTATGGTCTCAAGAGACATTGCCGTCTTGGCCCTGGCTTGTGCCGCCTTCACGTCGCCTGCTGTTTGCCAGGAATCGACGCTGCACAACCCCACCCGGTGCGACTGCCGCGATGAGGTGATTCGGCTCGCAACGCCCGCGCCGGGCCCGGCAGGGAGTTTCGTCGTGCGCGAGGAGGGCCGGGAAATCCCGTATTTCATCGAGCAGCGTGACGGGAAGAACGAAATCTGGGTTCTGGCAAGCCTGCCGGCAGGCGCTACGAAGAAGTACCAGGTTGTCGCGGGGCGGCCGGCGCGAGCCGCGCCCAAGGTCACCGTGAAGAAGGAAGGAAGCCATTACTTGCTCGACAACGGCCGGCTCGCAGTGAAGCTGCCGGCGGAGGCCGGCGGCGACCCGCCCAGCCCGATCACGGCTGTCAGGCTCGGCGGCAAGTGGGTTGGCGAGGGATTCTGGAAGACGTCGGCCAGATTGAGGAAGTTCACGGCTAGAGTTATTGCCGACGGCTCAGTGTTGGCCAAGCTCCGGCTCCGCTACGACTTCGATGGTCTGGCCGGCATCGACAAGGACATCCCCGCCTTCGCAGAAGTGGATATCTCGTTGGGACCGGGCTGGTCGCATGCCGAACTGTTCGAGCGGCACGAGATGGCCCGCGGCGATTCTTGGGAGTTCGAGGCGAGCCATGGATGGGCCCCCCGGCAAGGTTCCGCGGAACCGTTCGGCGGCGGATTCGGCAGCCCGCCGCCTCCCAAGACGCGGCCGCTGCTGCCGATCGTACACACCGCCTTCCGCGACGATATGTTCATCAACCTCTGGCCGCGGTGGAACCAGGGCTGCAAGGACGGTTGGTTCTTCGCCGCCCACGACGACTCCTCGGCCGTGGCCGCGCTCGCGGTCCGGCCGAGCCGATGGGTCTGGCCGCACGACAACGGCATCGAGGTCATCGTCAAGCCGTCGGGCGATTACGCCGGGCTCCGCGCGCCGACGTGGAAAGGTCAGCGGCTGTGGTGGCTCCTGGCCGGACCGCGGCAGACCATCGAGCCCAAGCAGGACTACATCATGTGCTATAGTTTCGAGTGCCTCGACAAGCTGAACCACGAATTGATCAGTGATTGGTCTGGCCGGCAGGGCGTGTTTAGCGGCGGTTGGTCGTTTGGCGGAATCAATCCCACCGGCGGGCTACGTGGCGAGGGAAGGCGAGCCGTGACCGACGCCGGCAAGGCGGGCAACTACGCTACGCTCGCCCGCTGCCAGAGCATGATGCATCCCGACATGTACGGCAACTACTGGAATTACTGGTCGCCGGAAAACCCCAACTTCTTCACGGACTTTGTGCGCGTGCCGATCGCCTTGGCTGCGCAGTTGAAGGCCCACCCGCGATTCAATGAGATTGCCAGACAGGCGGAGATGATATTCAGGGAGGATTTATACAACTCGGTGACGCTGCCGGGCGGGGCGGGCCAGGAATGTCCGGGCTACCTGGGCCACGCCCTGGAGGCCTGGGAGGCCATGGCCCCCATGGCCCGAAAGCACCTCGGTTTCGATCCGACCGCCTGGGACCGCTTCCGCGCCGCCCAGCGGTTCCTGCGGCGGATTTCCCAGCCCGCTGGCGATGAGCGGCTTTGGTTGCACATGGGCGACACGCACCCCGCGTACTGGAAGATCGACGTCCCTGCCGCCGAGGTCGCGCGATTCACCACCGAGGAGCTTCCCGGCTTCGGAGTCGTCTTCAACAACAAGGCGGGCACGCCGCAGGAAACCTATTTGGCTTTCAAGAGCGGGCCGAACCGCGGGCACTATCACGGCGACCAATTGGCCTTCCACTACTGCGCCGACGCCCATGCGGCGGCCGTCGATCATCATTGCAGCTACGCGCCCCGAGCCGGTCAGGAGCACATGCACAACCGCATTGCCTTCTCGACCGACAAGTTCCCTTGGGCCAACATGGACGGCTACGAGCGGTTGATCGCCTTCAAGACATCCCAAGACGTGGACATTGCGGTAGGCCAGGTCGAATCCGAGCGACTGCGGGAGGTAACCGAAAAACCGCCCGAGGTTTGGCACCAGGAATATCCGCAACTCCGTTTTGAGAAGCCGCTCTGCTATCGCCGCACGGTGGTCTTCATGAAGAACGGGGCCCGCGACTACTTCGTCTTCCGCGACCAGTTCTGGGCGCCGCAGACCCTGCAGGCGACCTATTGCCTGCACGTGCTCAGCAAGCGGATCGAGCGCAATGGGCCGGCGGTGGAGTTCGGCAACGTGACGCTCTATTGTGCCGCGCCGGTTGAGTTCGCGTTCACGTCATTTCCCTGGCAACACAGCAACGGCCTGCCCGAGTCGACGCAGGGTGCGCGGCTATCGATGAAGGCCCCGCGCGGGCAATTCATCACCGTCATGTACCCGGGCCGGGCGCCGGCCATCCGCGCCCTTGCGGGAGGCGTGAAAGTCGGCGACGACGAGATCACGTTCTCCGGCGATGAGCCGACGGTTGAAGATGGGGCAACGTGTGTAACTGTCAAGCGTGGCTTCCAGGTATGCACGACGCTCGTAGGGAAGGACATCGACCTGGACCGTTCCCAGGGCGAAGTGGGCCTGTTCGTGCCGGACGCGGGCTACCCCTTCGGCGAGGTCCCCGACTGGCTGATCCGTCAGCGTGCGAAACGGCCCGATTGGGCGAAGTGACTGTCGTCTTCATGGTGTTTGATTTGTATGTCATTTGGGAAAGGTCAATCATGTCTGGTCATGTGCATTCGATTTCCCGGCGTTGCGCCGTGTCGCTGCTGGCAGGTTTCGCATGGCAGTTTTTCGGCATCCCGCTCGCAGTCGCGGAAAAGGTGGACCCCGACAATTGTGTATGGGCCATCCGCCTCACCGAGATGTTCGCCAAGAACCCGACCGCCGGGCCCCGCGTCTATGAAGGCAATCTGAATATCTATGCGGTGTTCGAAAAGGGAAAGTTCTCCCACGCGCTCGGCTCGGCACAACGGTTCAACAAGTCGTACCACCTGGTAGAAGAGGCGGATATCCGCCGAGACGGCAACAAGGTGCAGGGCAAGTTCAAGCTGCTGATGTGTCCCGATGTCTGGGTGCCTCTCGATCACCGGCCCGTCAAACTCGACGCGGAGTTCGACGGCCTCACCGCCCCGGTGGCCGACAAGAAGGGCAACCAGACCTTCGAATTGACGGGCAACTGGAAGGCGGTCATGCATGGCAGCCGCGAGGGCCCGGGGCCCGACACGTTCTACCAGGGCGTTCTCACGGGCGGCGGCGCCCCGGTGGAAACGGGCTGGGACCAGGCCCGACTCAAGCTCCAGATGACCCCGTCGCCGGCCGTTGGCGAACCCGTCGAAGCCATGCTCGATCTGTCCGTCAGCGTCTGCGGTCGCAAGGTGACCCGGGCGGCCGTGGGCATCAACTGGATGCAAGGTACCAGTCCCTGGCGGCAGGTCCCCTTGGACGTGTCCGGCTTGAAGATGGAAGGCCCGATCATTCGTGGAAAGACCTCGGTGCCCTACCGCGCGATCTCGATTGGCTGCAACCCACGCGCCCAAGCCGAACTCGATCTGACGATTTGCCGGGTCCAGAACATCGTAGGCGGCAAGGCGGTTGTTACGCCGACGCTCGACGGCAAACCGTACCGCCCGGCGTACCTAGCCGCCGGCGGCGGGCAGGCGACGCGGGGCCAGGCCGACCATGAGTACATGCTGCCCGCGGCCGGCACGAAGGTCCCCAAACCGGTGTGGGCCGAATCGGTCAACCTGGCCCCGGCCTTCGTCCCCGTCGCGTGCTTCACTCCCCTTGCGCCGGGCGAGCATCCGCGGTTGCTGTTCCGCAAGGCCGATGTGTCCGCCCTGCGCAAGAAGGCTGAGACGCCCGACGGCAAGGCCATCCTCGCCCGCCTGCGAACGCTGTTGGACGGCAAGAATGGCGACACGCTGCCGACCGTCTTCAACACGACGTCCCCGAACAACCACAACACTAGTCCCGTGCTCCCCATCGGGGCGTTCACCACGTGGCACGGTGCGGGCTACGGCTTCCTTTACCAGATGACGGGCGACCGGAAGTACGCCGACCTGGCCCGGCAGGCCGTCCAGTGGTGCTTCGACGGCAAGGTAGACATCGACAACCGCTATGCCTGGTGCCGCCCCGGGACCGGGATGCGCGCGGGGGCCATCCTTGCCGGCGTGGCCTACGCCTACGACTTCTGCTACGACGCCTGGCCCGAGGATTTCCGCAAGAAAGTGGCCCTGGAAATCCAGAATTACAAGAAACGCTGTGCCGGTGACGAGGGTAATTCCGATGAGACGGTCGACCTGGAGCGGCTCAGCGTTTGCGCCGGCTATCCGCCCGGCAGCAACCACTACGGCGCGTACCTTGGGACGGGCGTGGGCATTCTTGGCATCCTGGGCGATCCGGGCACCGACGCCGGGAGACTTGCCAAGTGCCTGCGCTGGAACGAGAAGGGGCTGCTGCACCTGCTCAACGAGGGATTCGGCGACCACGGTTTCTTCCCCGAGGGGCACCATGCCAGCCGTGTCTCGGCCAACTGCGGCGGCGAGGAATTCCTCATGGCGCTGCGCTGTGCGGCGGGCCGCGATTACATCACACCGCAGCCCAACGCCCAATGGCTCACTCTCCGTTGGCTGATGGAATTGGTGCCATCGAGCAAAGGCCCGATGTTCCCTCATCGCGGCGTCTATGGCGGCGACGACTTCGAGGACGCCCGCATGTCTTCGCACGGCGGCGAATTCGCCTACGGCTTCGGTACGATCGATCCTAAGTATCGGCCGGCGCTTTTGTGGATGTACGACAACGTCATCAAGCCTGCGTATCACGACTACGGGGCCGCCGTCTATCCCCATCGCGCGGTGTTCGCCTTCCTCAACTGGCCGACGGACGTCCAGTCGGTCAATCCGGCGACGGTGTTGCCGAAAACGGCGGCCGACACGATCCACGGCTTCTTTTATCACCGCAACCGCTGGCAGGACGCCAACGACGTCGTGGTCACCAACCTGCTGGACATCGGGCCGAAGGGGTACTACGCGCTCCGCGGGCACGGGCGCGAGGAACGAGGCGTATACGTTTGGGGGCTGGGCATCCACGCCCGCATGGCCTCGTCCGGCGGCACTCCCGTGGTCTACGAGACGTCGCGCGACGGCTCCAGCGTGCTTTCGACGTATACGGCAAGAGCAATTAGTGCGCTGGCCGTGGATCTCAGCGGCGCCAGCGGCGCGGCGGCGCTGCTGGTTAGCACGGGCCCGAACTGCAACACGGGCATTACCGAGATGGCTGGCAAGCCACCTGGCCCGCACACGGCGCTCACCGATGTCCAGGCCGGCGGCTGCAAGTTCACCGTTATGACGCTTCAGAAAGGCGAAGCCCCCAAGCCTGTCGCCAACGGCGATGGAGTGAAGGTCGGTGGCCAGACCATTCGCTTCGACGGCAAACGGCTATTACTTGGCGTGTGGAACGGTTCCTCGGCTTCCAAGTGACGACAATGAGTTTTCGGGAGAACGCAATGTTGAACGCAATGTTCCGCTGTGTCGACGCGACCGTTGGCATGGTGTTGGTCTTGGCCGCTCTCACAGCCGCTGCGGCGGGAGGCGGGGCGGGGTTCGCATCGCGCAAGCATGAAAACTGGGGCTACAACGCCCCGGATTGGACCATGCCCGTCGAGGGCTGGACGCCGCTGCAACCCGGCGAGCATCCGCGTCTGGTTTTTCGCAAGACCGACCTGCCGCGGCTCAAACAGCGGGCGGAAACGCCCGAGGGCCAGGTCATGATCGAACGATTGAAAAAACTGCTGGCGGGGAGGTTCACGCTCTGGCACGCCGCGGGCAATGGACTGCTCTACCAGCTCACCGGCGACAAGACGTTTGCCGAGAAGGCCAAACAGCAGGTACTCGACGTCATTGACAAGAAAGTCAAGGATGCCTAGGACCCGCGCTATGGTTTCAGCAATCCCGGCAGCGGGGGCCCCATGCGCGCCGGCCCGGCGATCGGCGCCATCGGCCTGGCCTATGACCTGAATTACGATGGTTGGGATCAAGAGTTCCGCAAGAAGATCGCCGCGGCGATCCAAAACAACCCGTTCACGGCCAGCATTGCGGCAAACGGGCCGATCATGCCTTCGTGCAACCACTACGGCGCGGCTGTCGGCGGCGTCGGTATGGGCCTGTTGGCCATCCGCGGCGACGCGGGCGCCGACACCAGGAAAGTCGAAGACCTCTTGGCAAAGATCGTCAAAGAGGCTCGCGACGAGATTTCCATCGGTTACGGCGACCGCGGTTACTATTTCGAGGGGCATCAGTGCGGCCGAATCAGTTCCAATACGGGTCTTGTGCCGTTCATCCAAGCCTATCGTGTGGCAGCCGGAAAGGATTTGGTGTCCAAAAACGAGAATGCGCGGTGGCTGGCGGCAAAGTGGATCTACGAATTCGCCCTGAACGGCGACGGCGAATACACGAACGTGCAGCGCGGCATGTACTGCCGCGACTTCCCCCGCGGTGGCATGGTCTCGGAACAAAGTGACTTCTGCCAGGGGTTCGGCATCTGCCCGACCGAATATGTGCCGGCGCTGAAGTGGGTCTACAACCACCAGATCGAGCCGGGCAAGGACAAGACCTACGACATCTTGGAGTACCCGCACCAGGCCGTGTATGCCTTGGCAAACTGGCCGCTGGAGGTTGAGGAAAAGAACCCCCAAAATATGTCTGCTCTGCTGCCTCGCGTGTCGCACGACACCGCGGCGGGCTATGTTATTTTTCGTAATGGCTGGTCGGACGCTGGAAAGGACATTTGCGTTTCCGCCTTGCTGGGCACGCATCCCACGCACCAGAACGGCCGCGGCATGGCTTCCGGCGGGTCGGTCCAGGTCTATGGCAAGGGTCTCGGCACGAATTACCGGTTTCCAGGCATCTTCTATTCGAGCTACTCAGGGCCGGCACGGCGTTGGCTTGCACTCCAGCCCCCGACGTTTCTCGATGTTCCCGTCAAAGGACCGTTGTTTCTCGAAACCTCGGCCGGCCGACTTGCCTGCGGCGGTCACCCCCCACGAATGGCACTAGCTTAAGGAACGCGACTACAATCGGTCGTGGGCGCGTCGGCGTGCCATCACAAGCTGTTGTATGTTAGGCGAAGGCTCCTCGCTTAAGCTAGTGCCATTCGTCACCCCCCACCTTCGCGCGCAAACACCATCAGAAGGGGTCTGCCGAATGGCAAAGTCGGGGATATTGGTGTTCGTCCTTATCCGGACGTACCTCTCCTGGTTAGCGCGCAGCGTCGCCAGTGCATTGAGAAAGTACTCCGTCACCGACCGAGTTGGCTCGCCCCTGGCCAAGTCGAAGGCCAGAAGGTCTCGACCTTGTCCTGCAATAGGGCCGCAAGCAAAGCCCTACCGCGTGGCCGCCATGCTGACTTCGGCCGCCGGTTTCGCATCGGCCGCTTTGGAACTGTCGCGGGGATGGCCATCGAGAACCAGAAAGAGCATCAGCAACGGCAGATAAGCGAGACTGCCGAGGAAGACCCGGCGGGCATTCCGCGGCGTCTTCGCGCGACGCAACTTCACCGCCAGCAGGAACCACGCCAACCCCAGCACGAGCGAGACGGCGGCGAACAGGTACCCGGCCAGTCCGGCAAAGGTCACCGCCAGCCCCAACGGCAGCAGGGCCAGCGAATACATCACGATCATCAGGCACGTCAGATGCCCCTGGGGATCGATCAGCGGCAGCATGCGAAAGCCGGCCGCGGCATAGTCGTCGCGACACATCCACACCAGCGACAAGAAGTGCGGAATCTGCCAGAGGAAGAGGATCGTGCCCAGCAGCGCCGCGCCCAGCCAGTTGGCGTTGCCGGCCCCCGTCCAACCCATGATCGGCGGCAGCGCCCCGCAGATCGCCCCCAGCAGCGTGCAGAGCGAAGTCCGCGACTTTAGGGGCGTGTAGACCAGCGCGTAGATGACGATATTGGCCAGCCCCAACAGGGCGGTAAGCGGATTGACCAACTCGTTCAAAATCCCCACCCCCGCCGCGGAAGCGCCTACCGCGAACACGAAGGCCCGGAGCGGGGAAAGCTGCCCCGTGGGCAGGGGCCGGCCGCGGGTCCGCCGCATCAAGGCGTCGCGGCGGATTTCCAGTAGCTGGTTCAAAGCGCTGGCCCCCGCGGCGGCCAGCCCGGTTCCCAGGATCGTCCACGCCAGACGACCGTAGGCCACTGGCCCCGGCGAAGCGAGGATGAACCCGACTGCGGTGGTGACCAAGACCATGCCCGTCAGTCGGATCTTGGCCAGTTCCAGGTACGGCTTGAATTGCATTGCGGCAAAGGACTACACTATAAGTCTGATTATTACTTAATGATACGTGAGGCGACGATGGGTGTCCAATCCCTGTACGGGGAGCGTGCTGCCGGTTCGAGTGATTTATTGGCCATCGGTTTCGGCACGACCGTGGCCATGTGGGCCGTGGGCTACGTGGGCCACATGCCGCTGACCGACGTTCCGCCCGTGGTTTTCGTCACTCTCATGCTGGCTTGCCTGGTGGCCGGGGGCTGGGTCGTGGGCAGCAAGACCCGCCGGGGCATCGCCGGCGGCCTCGGGCTGGGCCTGATCGTCGCCCTGCTTAATTTAATGATCCTCGGCAGCACCCTGCGCGCGCCCAATACCGGCCAGATCGTGCCCCAGGCCTGGCTCTGGGTGCCGGGCTATTTTGTCGTCAGCCTGGCGCTGGCGGCCGCCGGCGCAGCCGCGGGCACGGCCTGTTGCTCGCCTCGCTCACCTGCTGTACGCGGCGCGATGGGAGAGGGGCAAGTGGTGAGGACAGTTGACTGGCTCGTGGGCTTAGCCTGGACAGCCTGCCTGGCAACCTTGCTGCTGATCGCCATCGGCGGGCTTGTGACCGGTTTCCGTGCGGGGATGGCCGTGCCGGACTGGCCCAACACCTGGGGCAGCAACATGTTCTTGTACCCTTTGGCGAAGATGACCGGTGGCGTTTTTTACGAACACGCCCACCGCTTGCTCGGCTCGCTCGTGGGGCTGACAACGCTGACCTTGGCAGTCCTGCTCTCGCTCGATCGCCGCTCGATCGGCGGGCTGGTGCTGATCTGGATCGTCGGCGTGTGCGTTGGGCTGCAAGGCGTCGTGGGCGGTTACCGCGTAACCCACAACAGTCCGCACCTGGCGGTGATCCACGGTTTCTTCGCCCACGTGATCCTGGCCGGCATGGTCGGAGTGGCCGTGTTGCTCGCCCGGTCGCACTCATCACGCTCCGCCGTGATGGAAGATATCACGGCGGAGCGTGATAGCTACGTGCCCAACGCGACCGACGGCTTCCTGGCGACGCTCTTGGTGCTGGCCATCCTGGGGCAAACGCTCATGGGAACGCTGGTGCGGCAGATGGACGTGGGCTTGCTCGTGCATATCTCGATGGCGATGCTCGTGGCCGTGCTGGCGATCCTGGTGGGTGTGCGGTTGTGGGGATTATATCCACAGATCGCCGTGTTTGCCCGGGGCGGCGTGGCCTTGATGGGAGTGGTCATCCTGCAACTCATCCTGGGCGGGATTTCGCTGGTGTTTCGCACGCCGGCGGCTGCGGAGTCGCCTTCCGCCGAGACGTTGCGAGCCGGGCCGAATGTCTTGCGGCCCGCACTCGATGCCGTCCTGACCACGGCCCATCAGACGGTGGCCGCCGTGCTCCTGGCGATTGCCACGCTGCTGGCGTTCTGGGTTTGGAGGTTGGTGATGACGCAGTCAAACGAAGCGCCGGTCACTCGCATTGAGGCGGTAACGACAACATCAGGAAGTGATGGGAGATAATCTGCGCACTCTGAACGTCGGATGCCACCGGGCAAGCCGGTGGCATTGAAATACGCAAAACTTGTGTCTGCCCAAGTCCTAAGTATTTTATGACGTCACTGCAACACTACATAAAGCGTATCGGCGGGGAACTTCAGCGTGGCCCGGCCGGCCGAAACGGCCAGCGGGACGTCTTTGACCAGCATGCCGTTGGCATCCAGGACGCGGGCCTTGCTGACTTTCGCGTTCTTCAAAACGAGCGTCACGTCGCCCTTGACGATCATCCACGGCGCCCGGCCGAAGCTTACGACTTCTTCGCCGGCGCGGCCATCCACCCGGGCCGGCCGGGTCCTCCAACCCAGCGGACGCTCCGTGGTGCCCACCTGCACGAGGATCTTGCCGGAGCTTTTCAGCGGCTTGTCGTCCAGGGCCACGACCAGCACGGTCGCGTAGTCGTTGCCGGACTGGATCTCGACGTCGCCGCAGCGGACGGTCCCGTATTTCTTGAGGAAGCCGGTCGCGCCCTGGGCCTTGGGGGCGCTCAGCGCGCAAAGCCCCTTGCCGTAGTCCATGAACAACTGGCCGGTGATCGAGCGGACCGTCTTCTTGTCTTCCCGCAGATAAGGGCCCAGGTCGACCGTGCGGCTCTGGGAAGGGTCGCCACCGTATTTCACCACGACCGGCCCGACGAGGTACGCCAGCGGATTGACGCCGTCCTTGACGTTGGAGTCCTTCGACATGTTTGTCTTGTCGCGGTTGGGATCGTAGCCCGCGTCTTCGGCGATGATCGGCATCCGCCGCTGCCAGAGGTCTTTTAGCGCGCGTTGCTCGTAGACCACCGGCTCGCCCTGCTTGATGTAACCCAGGCGATACATGAGCGCCGCCGCGGGCCACTGGCCCATGAGCATGGGCGTGGCACAGACCCACTTGCCCTCGGAGGGCATGAAGCCGTTGGCCGAACCGGGCTGGCGCCAGTCCTCCTCGCCCGTGGCGAACCAATAGTAGGCGTCGATGCCCGTTAGCGATTGATAGGCGGCGACCAGGAACGGCCCTTCCGACTGGTAGCCTTGCGGCGGCACCCAGGAGCTTTCCGTGATCATCATGGGGAATCCGTCCACCTGCTTGAGCGTCAGCGGCATTTCCCGCGGGCGGAGCATGGCGCAGTCGTCGGTGAAGCGGTCGCCGTTGCAAATGGCCCAGCCGTTGTTTTGTCCCTGGTGGGCGCCACCGTAGTAGCGGTTGACGGCCATTACCTCGTTGGGCGTGTAGGACCAGCGTTCCGCGTCGAGCATCGTCACGTTATCGGCGGTCCGCCAGTTGCCGGCATTCACCAGTTGCTTGCAGTCGAGTTCCGTCTTGAGATAATCGCCGACGCTCTTGTTGAAGGCATGCATGGTCTCGCTGAGGAATTGCATCTGGTCGGCACATCGTTGCTGCCGGCCGGGGCTGCCGCCGTGCTGCGTCAACTGCCAGGTGATGTATAGGGCCGCCTCGCCCCGGGCGATGTTGTCGGGACTGTCTTCGTTGGGCGGAGGCGTCTCGCCTGCCCAGGCCCGCCGGGCCTTCTCCAGCGATCCGTATTTTTTGGCCAGGAACTCGCCGTATTGTCGGCGGAGTTCCTGCTTGGCGCTGCCCTTGATGCCCTGGGTCGTCCAGAAAAGCAACGAGTCCTCGTTCTGGATCTGGATGATGGCCAGGGCCGGGTCTTGGGCCAAAGTGATGCCCGTGTAAGGGTTTCTCTCGGTGAGCACGCGCTTCAACCAGTGCTTGTAAGCGGCTTGCAGTTTCTTGTCGAAGAACAGCAGGCCCCAGTTGCCGTTGCCGCCCGTGTCGAGGACGCCCATCGACGGCTTGACCCGCGCGGGTCCGGCCCAGTAGGGCGAGTAGGTGACGTAAATGCCCTCCTTCTTCATCGCCGCCAGGCCTTTCCAGAGGCGCTCGCGGTCGGCCTGATCGATGCCCAGCAGGTCGCTGCCGGTAGGCGTGATGTTGGAATGGAACCGCACCATGTTGATCCCCCGCTTGGCGAGGAAGCGGGCATGCCGGGCGAGGTCCTTGTCGAAGGCCCCGTCGTTGACCGCCCAGAAACGGGCGGGCGTGCCGTCGGCAAAGGCGAAGTCGTTGCCGTCCGTGGAACGCGTGACGAAACCATGCTCGCCGGCGAATTTCTCGTTGAGGCTCCGCAGGTCCAGCAGTGCCTTGGAACTGAACTCGTCGCGGGGCGGCTGGAACGCCCAGCGGCCGTCGACGGCGACCTCCGTGGCGTCGGACTTCTCGCCCGGCTTCCGCGCGCCCTCGGGAAAGAAGGGGCCGCCGGCGAAGACAAAACAGTCGAGCATGCCGTGGTTGTTGTTATCGCTGTGCATCTTGAAGACGATGCGGTGCGGACCCTTGGCAAGCTTGACCGAACCTACCTTGATCCAGGCGATGAAGCGCAGATCGGGCTTGCCGTCGTCGGCGATGTTGATGTTCTCCTGGGGCGACTTCATGTCGATGAGTTGCCAGGCGCCGCCGTCCAGCGCGTAGGAGAGTTTCGTCCCCACCGGGTTGGCGCGGACCCAGAAGACATACGCGCCCCCCGCGCTGGCCCGAAACGCGTACGTCGCCTCGCCGGGCTGCTTGTCGTTCCAGTTGCTGATGAAGCCGCCGCCGGAAAGCTGGTCCTTCTTGACCTTGTCATACCACCAGGGATGGCGGGTCATAGTCTGCGCTTGCGGCGACTCGCCTTCGATCCAGATGTAGTCGGCGCCTCGGGCCTGCAATCCGGACCAGGCGCTTAGCGCGGCAGTGAAGAGCAGGATTGTCGGAAGTTTGCGGATTGTCCGTGAAATCATTGTAGGTGGCATGCTGTGGTTTTCCATGAAGTGGCTGCGAGGTAACAGGATGCGATCATTGTAACACGCACCAGAACCGGTTGCGAACCATATTACGCCGGCATAAAAGTAGGTCAGGCCGACCATGTACCCATGGTCGGCCTGACCTACGCGAGGAACTCCCATGCCCGGGTAAGCGCTGTTACAGGCTGGTTCCGTGGGCCGGTGTCCAAGGCGAGAAAGCGCCCAGGGCATGCACTTTTACCTTGCGTGCCCAGATTTTGCCGCCGCCAAAGGCAAAAAGCGTATCCAAGTCCCGCCCGCCAAGACATACGCCCATGACGCGGCTGCGGTCGGGCAGCGGCAGAATCACTTGCGTAGGACCATCGTCGGCACACACCTGGATACCCCAACGCGTGGCGACCAACATCTGGCCTTCGCGGGCGTAGCAGACCGATTCGGCGCCGGCATCGTCGTCCCAATCAGCCACGTGCAACCAGAAGAACCGCTCTCGATTGACGAGCCGGCCATCGCGATTGATCTGATAGCTGTAGACCCATTTCGAATGGCCGTCGGCAACGGACAAGAGCCACTGGTCGGGCCGGTAGGCCAGCCCCGTCGCGAACTTCAAACCCGAATCGACGAGCGTTTTCTTGCCGTCTTTGACGAACCACACCTTGCCGGCATCGCCCGCCTTGTCGGCGTTGCTGCTGACGTAAAGGCCGCCGCCGGGCATGGCGAGAATATACTGGCCGCCAACGCCGTCGGCAACCAGGCTGCCCTCGCCCGACGGAGTGTAGCTCATGATCTTCCCCGTCTTGTCGGAAATCGCGTAGAGTTGGCCTTGGGGACCGACGGAAAGGCCGTTCGCTCCCCCGGCATCGGGCAAGAATACTTCGATCTTGCCGTCCAGCCCGATGCGCTGCACCTTGTTGCCGGCAACATCGGCGAAGAACACCTCACCTTGGGCGTTGCATGCCGGCGACCGGGCGTCGGGATAATTCTCGGCGAGGACTCGCCAGGTTTCGCCGGGGAGGATCGTATCGCGCACGCGCGGGGCGCTCGGCCCGGCTTGGACCGGCTTGGGCCAATCCTTCCAGATGAAGCTCATGGCCTCGGAGAAGTAGTCGTAGTAACCGGCCACGTGTCCGCCCTTGATGATGCGGAAGAAGTAATCGTAGCCGGAGAAGCGCAGGGCCTTGTCCATTTCCTGGTCGAGCAGAAACCAGTCTCCGGCGCAGTTCTCCATGTCGTTCGTGCCGGTGGTCAGATAGGTGCGGATGGGCTTGGCCTCGAATTTGCGGACGAGCGTGGGAAACTCGTGGCCGCCGCGGAAGGCGACGAAGCTGCCGCTGTTGGCATAGACGCGGCTGAAGGCCTCGGGACGTTCCCAGGCTGCATTGAAGGCCGTGATGCCGCCGCTGCTGCCGCCGGCGATGCAACGATCGTTGCCGCTGCTGGACAACCGCAGGTCGTAGGTCTTCGCTACGAAAGGCAGCAACTCGTCGACCAGGAAGCGGACGTTATTGTCGCCCATGCCGTCATACTCGAAGCAGCGATTGCGGCGTCCCATCGTGTTCTTGACCGTGGGCGGCAAGTTGCCCGATTCCACGAACACGCCGATCGTCACCGGCATTCGCTTGGCGGCAATCAGCGTTTCCAGGAGGCCCTTCTCGATGGGGTTATAACCGTCGGTCTTCACGTAGACACAGGCGGGCTTGGAACCATCGTACTGCGCGGGAATGAATACCGCGAAGTTTCGCACGCTGCCCGGGAAGATGGCGCTCTTGCTGAAGGAGGCGCTTTTGGTCACGCCTTTGGGCACGGCCTCAGGCTTGGCACTCGAATCCTGCGCGAAACAGGCCGTTGTTGCCAGGAGGGCCAACAGAACCGCGACGAGCTGAATAACCGGCCGGGTTTGGGGCTTGGCCGGTACGCATTGTCTCTTCATGATTTTCACCAGTTGGTAAAGCCTCGGAGAAATGGATCGCAAATAAATGGATACGGCACGGGGCACGCGTTTACCGGTTGTGCGCCGTTACCAACCGGCACGCGACCCGCAGCGGGCGCCCGTTCCGCACATGCCTTACTTGGCTGCGGCCTTGGCTGCTCCCGGTTTCGGCACTTTCAGATTGAAAGAACTCGGGTCGTCGGTATTGACCCGCAGCGGCGTCGTTGCCAGGTTGCCATATTCCGGCGGCACGAGGTCCGCCTGCATTTCCTTCTTGCCGCGGAGAGCCTGGACCAGAACCTTATGTTCGCCGCGCACCACGCCATCGTTGTAATGGTTTGTCGTGACTATCTCGAAGGCACCGGTCTTCGGATCAACGTTGGCGACGCCTTTCCGCGGATAGGTCTGCGGATTGAGCGGGGGCGCCTGCGAGATGAACCGCAACTCGATGCGATCGGCCGGAATGAGCGAGCCATCATCGTAGGTGATCGTGCCCTTGACTTTCACGTAGGGAAAGGGGTCGCTGCCGCCGCAACCGCAAAGGCCGGCCAAGGCCAGCAAGGCCACGAAGCCAAGAAGCCGCCTGGCAGGTAACTGAAAGCCGCTGGAAATCTTGCACATGAAGTCACTTTTTCCTTAAGAGAACTCAATGTATCTGGCACGTTCCCAATGCCGCTTGGCAACGGCGCACGCGGTGTGCCGGACAGATCTTGCCGGCACTAATGTGTTGCATCCCACATCGACGGGTCGAGCAGCATGCCGTCGGACGACACCAGCAATTTTTCCCAGACGTGGAGGTCGGCGGCGCTGTTGATAGACCAACCGGGGTTGGAATCGATGAAGTCGCTGATGAAGTGAACGCTGCCATCACAGAACACCGAGTTCACGCCACCCAGGTGCCTGCTGCGGGCGGTGGCCTGATCGTTGCCGTTTCCCGAATAGCAGCCCATGCGCTCCTGTGTCAGAAACGTGTTACCGAGCGAATTGGTCAGATTGTCACAGTCGGCGACGTCATCGGCATACTCCATAGGGTTATCGGGCCCCTGGTCATCGGTAACGCCATCGCCCCAGAGGGCGCTGGGCCCAACCGCGCCCATGGCCCAGACGCCGCGGTTGTCTGAGGGCGACAATCCAGCGCGAATTTCGGCCACGAGTATAGTACAAGAGGCGCCGTCTTTAACCTGATCGAGCGAAAGCGACGTGTTGCAGCCCATCACCCCGCGATAATAGATGGTTGTCCAATCGTAGTCTTGCATGCCATCTCCATTCCCCGCAAGCTGTTGCACGGAGCCATTCGCCGCGTAGTTACCGCGAGCCCAGTTGGGAGCATCATTCGGGCGAGTGGGCCCCGGCTGATAGGCGTTCTTGTTCCAGATGTCGGTGGGACAGAGCATGACGCTCAGCGTTGTGCTGCGGGCCACCAAGTTGGTCGAGTCGGAAATGGGCACCATGCTGCTCGCGGTAGTTGTGGGCAGCGGCAGTGTAAGTGAGACGGGATTGAATTTGTTATAAAGGGGGTTGGCGTCAAGGTAGGGGAGAATGAGTATCACCCAATTCGGCCCCCAATTGTACGTGTAGTTTGGATTTTCGGAAAACGGCAACGTCATCGCCGGGGGGAATTTGCCGTTTGCCGTATGATACGCTGTGAGGCCTATGCCGAGCTGCTTGATATTGTTCATGCAGGTGGCCCGGCGGCTCGATTCCCGTGCCGATTGCACGGCCGGTACCAACATGCCAATAAGAATGCCGATAATGGCGATGACGACGAGCAGTTCAACGAGCGTAAAAGCCTTGCGATTCATGCCAGGATCTCCTTTTTTGCCCTTGGCAGTATAAATCGTTTGGCAGAAGTTGTCTAGTGTGGCGACCGCTGGGCCGAGAAATGCAAGGTTTTCGTAGCACGGAATTTATTCCGTGGAATTGCCTTCGTAGCACGGAGTTTATCCTGTGGCTGCCCTTTTGGCTCAAAACGGAATGAATTCCCTGCTACGAAAGGCGAAGGGGAATGGCCCCCCCGGTCGTGGTGGTGCGGCGATTCCGCGGCCGAGCTTTCGCAAGAGAGATTACTTTGCCTTGCTCGACCAGCGGCTGAAGAGCCCCGTGAGGCCCGCGGCCTTCTTGGCTGCCGGGGCGTCGGGCTTGGCCTCGTTGAACAAGGCCGCGGCCAGCGTGATGATAGACTGCGTGATGGCCGCCTTGGGCGCCTGTTCGATCAACGGCACACCATTGTTGCGTGCCTCAATCATGGTGCGATACTCGTTGGGGAGTTGCCAGTAGATTTCCTTGCCGATCGTCTCTTCGGCCTTTTTCAGGGTGATGTGGCCGGTATCCAACCCCGCGCGGTTTACGATGATCTTCACTTTTTCGCCGATACCCTCCATTTCGTTGAACGACATCATCAGTCGAACCACGTTGCGCAGGCAGGGCAGGTCCAGTTGCGTGACCAGGAGAATATGGTTGGCCATCTCCAGGGCGACCATGTCATTAGGGCTGTAGCCCTTGCTGAGGTCCAGCACCAAATGGGTGAAGGTGGCCTTTAGCAGGCCGATCACGCGGCGGAGGTCGTCGGGCGTAATCAGGGCGCAGTCTTCCAACTGCACGGGACGCGGCAGGAGGTAAACCCCGGACGAATGTTTCGTCAACGATCGTTTCAGCAAGCTGAAGTCCAACCGGGTGACGTTCTGGGCCACATCCACCAGCGTGTAGTCGGGGATGGCGTCGAGGAAGATATCGGCGTCGCCCAGGCAAAGATCGAGGTCGACGAGGGTCACGGAGTTCTTGGGATTTTGGGCCAGAACGCAGGCCAGGTTCACGGCCAGGCTCGTGTTGCCCACGCCACCCAACGAGCCGGCCACGGCCACGACCTGACTGCCGCGGGGCCGCCCGTCGGCAGGCCCGTTGCGGCGCTCGCTGATCCGTCCCAGGGCGGCCAGTAAATCGTCGATCCGCAACGGCTGGGTGAGGAATTCCTTCGCGCCGGCCCGCATCGCCCGTAGGATCAGTTGACCGTCATGCGAGGAACTGGTCACCAGCACGGCACACTTGGGCGAGGTTTCGCTGAGCCGAGAGACCAGTTCCAGTGCCCGATCGGGGTCTGTGTCCAGTGCCACCAGGCCGATGTCCGGGTTGGTCTGATCGACCACATCGGCAAAGAACTCGTAGCGCGAGCATTCGGCCTCCAGCCAGATCATGTCCATACCCAAGAGCATCGACTTGACCGATTCTCGCTTGGAGTCGTCGGGATCAACGATCGCCAATCGCAGGACGTTGGTCATGGTCTGACATTTTCCAGTTGTAAAGCATAGGGTGGGACGGAGGGCTGGGCAAGGACAACGCCGCAGGCTGGTTGGCAAGGGCTAAAGCACGCGAGCAAGGCCTGTGCTCGCGCGCTCGAACTCGGTACTTTATTTTAGGACGTCGTAGCCCACTGGTCCGATGAAACCAGGCTCGGCGGGCGGCGAATTCATGGCCATCTGGTTTGGCGTGGAACGATTTTGCGGGTCTTGCTGGCCAATGGGACCTGTGCCCGGCGCGGGAATTGCACCGGGGAAGCCCGCGCCGTTCCCGGAACTAACTGGACAGCGGCTCACGGCCGGGTCCGGACAGCAGTTGGGGACTTCCAAATGGCCTTTGAAAAACAGCTCCCAGTCAGTCGGGTCGGTCGTTTGTAGACCCGGCCGGCAGACCGGTACCTGGCCAGGCTCCATGCCGTCGACGATATCCGGCGTCACCAGCACAAGTAACTCGACCTCATTGGACTGATAGCTGACCGAGCGAAAGGCCGCGCCCAGGTACGGGATTTCGCTGATCCAAGGCAATCCGCCGTTGGAGGCCTCCACGCGGTTTTCGATCAAACCGGCAATAGCCAGCGTCTGTCCCATCCGCAGTTCCACGCCCGTTTCCACCTCGCGACTCTTCAGCGAGGGAACGCCGCCGGAACTGTTGGTAGGATCAGGCTCGCTGACACTGGCACGCAGATCGATGTGCATCCGGCCGTTGCCCAGGATGATGGGCACAAAATCCAAGCGCGTGCCGTACGGCATCGATCCCGTGGTAGGGCCGGTCAAACCGCTGGTCATCTGATAGTTCAAAATGCCGCCGACCAGCATATAACTGGGGCGGCCGCTGATGGCCACCAGGTCCGGTTCCGAGTCCAGCTTGGCAAGGCCGTCCTGACGCATGGCTTGGAGCACCGCGTAGAAGGAACCCCCATTGAACTTGAAGGCGTTGTCGGGAGCGAAGCTGGGCGGTCCGAACGTGCCACCCGCGCCGCCGCCCGCGACCGTTGTCAATAGGCCGCTAACGCCTGACATCACGAGATGATTGCCGTCGGAGCCGATATTGCCCCAGTCGAAGCCCATGCTCCGCAACTTGGTCCGCGAGACTTCGTAGACCTTGACGTGAAGTATGCCCTGCTGCACGCCGCTGACGCGCATGTTGTTGATCACCTCGGGGAAGTATTTGCCGGCGATAGTGACGATCTTCGGCACCGCGTCCTGTTGATCGACAAAGCCGGTGATGATCACCGAGTTGTTGCCGACCGGCACGATCGACAGCGAGGACCTGGGAAAGAGCTCGTGCAGGATCTGCGTCAACTCTGCCGCGTCGCCCGTAACGATTACGGTGACCGTATAAATCCGCTTGTCCTCACCCCAAACGTTCACCTGCGTGACGCCGGTCCGCTTGGCGGAGATCTGCACCTGGCTGGGCGAAACCGGCACGACGTCCAACACGTCGGGGTTGTTGACTTGGACCTGCGGGATCTTCTTGTCGAGCGTGAGGAAGCGGCTGGTGTTGACGACCATCTTCAAGTGGTCGTTGAGGCCCGTGACTTTGTAATAGGGGCTGGGCGGAGTGGCATCGGCCGCCTGGCCCGCTACGGCAGGAGAGGAGGGGCCGGGTGGAATCACGACGGGCGCCTGCCCGCGAGCGATCAGCGCGGCCAAGGCCAGTTGGGCCAACAACAGAATCGCAACCGCGGCCGGCTGCCGAACGAGAGTAGTAGGTCTATGGTTCATCCGTGAATTCCTTGCCATTCATTTCAGGCTTTACGTGGGGGCGGGCCGCCCAGCAGCCGGCGGTTTCGCCGGCACAATCGGTTGGGCCGTCGCAGCCGGTTGGGCTGCGGCGGCGGGCCTGGGGCTGTGCGAATCTCCATTCGCAGGGGCGCGCGTACTGGGACCCATCCCCGTGGCCGTCCAGGTGCCGTCATCGAGGCCTTGCACGGCGGCGTTGTTGATCAACAGCACGTCGCTGACGTCGGCCCCCGTGCGGACCCGCATGACGAAGCGTTGCGGGGCGTCGGCCTCAGGTTTTTTCTCCCCAGCGACCTTGGTTTCCTGCATCATTTTCCGCATCTGTTCGGCCCACTTCCGGAACCGTTCTTTCTCCGCGGCGATCGGATCCTCGAGCGCTCGATCGTTGCGGCCGTTGACGCCCAGCAACTCGTGGGCCGTCATGACCGCGGTCTTGGGCTGCTCGTTATCGTCGTTGTTACGCAGGATCAGGCGGATCATGCCCAATTGGCTCGCCAAGGTGACAGTCAGGGCCTGGCTCGGGCTGACCAGCAGCGAAACCGTCTTGCCCCCCGGAATGGAATGCTTATCCGGCGTCCTGGGGTCCTGCGACTCGATGCTGGTGACGTCGTCGACGGCAAAGACGCGGATGTCCTGCAAGATGGTCTTGCAAAGGCTTTCGCTCTGGTTCGAGTCGGCACGAATGAAAACCTGCACGTCGCAACGCGAGCCGGGGAGCACGAGCCCGCCCTGAATGGCCTCGGGCCCCACGGAGACGGCAACCACGCGCAGCCCCTTGGGAACCTCAATGGGCCCCTGGCCGCGGACGAGCAACTTGGGATCGATAAGCGGCTCCCCGGCGAAAATCTTCTGTCGTGTGCGGCGGCCATCCAGGTCTTCCTGGCGGGTAATCGCCCCGGCGGGAACTCGATCCTTGGGCCACTGTTCCATTTTCGTGTTGTCGTTGTTCACCAGCGAACCGCTGCCGATGTCATCCTTGGCGACAAAAACTCCAACGGTGTCGCTGGGAACTGAATCGCCGCGCTTGAGCACTTGCGTGATGCCCAGCGACGCAACCAGACCGCAGCCCAGCGCTAGAATGAGCAAGGCGAGAGATTTTCTTCTCATAAACACCCCCCTGGTCTATTCATCGAATCGTTGGGAACCTATTGCAATAATGAGTTATGGGGGTTGTTTCTGCAACGTTAAAACGATTATTGAAACAACTTCTTACGATCCTCAGGATCGATTCCACACGCACCACTAATGTTTCCGGCAATTGCGCCTTTCCGCTTACAAACATTGGCAACGCAACGGTCAGAACTTCAAGCAAAGGTGGCCAACTACTACCACAGGCAGTTCCGCTACAACCGTCATCTTCGCGCCAAATCCGTTCAATCGTAACAGGGCGATCAGCTTCGGGCGGTACTGCAAGCCCGATGCAGGCCGAGCCTCATCGATATATTCGGCGTAAACGGCAAACATTCTCCAACTTAACTGCGCGGGAAGAAATGCGCCCGTCGGAGTCCCGGCTTTAGCCGGCATGAATCCCCGGTAAAACCGGGACTCCAACGTGCCTTTACCGGGCGCAGACTGTCACCGTGCGTTAAAGCAGCATCCCGCTCCAAACGAAGTAGCCGATTGTGCCCAAAGCGATGGGTATGCCATAGGGCAGCAACAGCATTGTGCTCTTTCGTTGGGCGGCGATGTCCGCCAGCATTTCCGTATCGCGAAGTACAAGGATCTCGTCAACGATCTTGAAGAATTGCAGGAAGTGGTGATGCCACTGGCGGCGATAGAGCACCATCGCCACTGCGATTAGCCCACCGACGACGGAGGAGACGCAGAAGGCGTAAAAAGTGGCCGTTGCGCCGATCCAGGCTCCGATGCCGGCCATAAGTTTCACGTCGCCGGCGCCCATGCCGCCAATGGCATAGGCGGGCAGCAACAGCCCCAGCCCCACCAACGTGCCCGCGATGCTCCATCCCAGGCCCCCGGCGCCGCCGCAATATGCGCCCGCCGCCCAGCCGGCCAACACGAGTGGGAAGGTCAGCCAGTTGGGCACCTTCAGGATCCAGCCGTCGATGACTGCGGCCGCGATCAGAATCGCGCTGAGCAGCCAGATGGGCCAATGTATGACAAGTCCGTGAAGCAAGGTGGGCATGGGTCTCTACCTCAAACAGAAGACCACGCTCAGCACGGCGCTGACCGCGGTAAAAAGATACAGCAGTGAATCGACCGCAAACTGGTTCATTTCCATCGGGATCACGGGATACATATTCGCGTCCTCATCCTTGGCGCACCAAGCAACGGTCGGAAGAAATCTCGGCGTCCGTACAACCCTAGGTCGCAGCGTGGCGGCTGTCAAATGCGGTCAAGAAACAAAGACCCCCTTCCGGTTCACGCGTGAGACGGAAGGGGATTTTTCCCGGCCTGGCCGCCCCTTCGGCACGGCCAAAGGGCGGCTAACTCGCGAGGGATTCTTGGAACGTGCTCCAAGATCGCTTTCCTGCCGGCTGTCACTTATGCCGGCGGAGGCTATCAAACAGTTCTAGATCGAGTTGGCGACCTTGGAGAACACACTGCTGGCATTGCTGCCGATCGTCGTGATCGCGGCCAAGCAGACGCAAACGATCAGCGAGAGCATCACCGCGTATTCGACCGCGGTAGGACCATCTTCCGACACCAGGAAACGACGCAACTTGGTAGCAAACGATTTCATCATCTCTCCCCTTCTCCAACAGCCCGCAGGCTTCGGAATAAAATATTGGTTGGCTTAACTTCCTTCCCTAAAGGCAATTCGTTCCTTCAATTGAAACGTAGGTCAATTTTTCAGAGAGTCAAGAAACGCGGCAAAAAAATCCAGAAATCCTCAAGAACGACGATTCAACCGCATGGCACTTCAAGGGGCAAGAAAGTGAAAATCCCTGCGGAAGCCAGTTTGCCGCCGAGGGATTTCCACGAAATTCACTTCCCTTTCCTAAACACGATGGGATCCGTCAGTTGAAACGTACGGCGGATTTTCGAAAGATCAACCGCCAAGGACAACATTGTCGCCAAGGCCACGAATCCGGTAAGACTGAAGCCGAGCGCGAGCGGGAGGTTGGCTAGCAGGGCGGTCGCAGTGGCGAACAAAGCCACGCCCCACCGCCAGGCCGGTGACGACCAGAGCATGACCAGCGGTACCGCCATGAGCGTCTGATCGTAGAGGAGAAAATAGGGCGGAAGGACCATCATGAACAGCACACCGCAGGCATATTCCAAGTTCTCGGTTCCTGGAGCTGCATGAGTCGGTTGCCACGACCGCCTCGCCCAGACGACGTGGCAGAGCATGAGCGTGGCCGCGCTGGCCGTGGCCGCGTAGGTGATCTTCATCGCCATTGATTCCCATGCCGCAAGCCCAGCCGCCCAAAACAGGTTGCTCGCCATGCCCACAAACGAGGCCTCGACCAGCGGCGAATAGTGATAGTAGCGGGTAACGGCGGAAATCGTGGGCATGGCATGCAGATAATCAACCCACAAGCCCGGCCCCAGCAGGGTGGCCACGGCCATGGCCTGAATCGCGAAACCCGCAGCCAGGCCCAGCAACGTACGAATGTCGCGCCGCAATAGCATCCATAGCACCAGTCCGGCGGCCAGTTGTGGCTTCAGGGCCAGAAGCGAGAACAGCAGCCCGGCCCAGCCGCATTTTCTCCGCTTGTGCAACGCCAATCCGCCGGCGAGGAGCAGCAAGAACATCGGCGATAGTTGGCCGACGCCCACCGCGATCCACAACGGCACCAGCCCGGTTAAGGCCACGAGCATATTGATCCGCCAGGGCCGCGATAGCGGGCTGGTGCGGTAAAAAATCACGCCCGTCACAAGGATGCAGATAACTTGGATCGCATACCAGACGGCCATGGCCTGATGGTAGGAAAGCCGCGCCAGCGGCGCCATGAGCAAACCCATCGTCGGCGGGTAAAGCGAGCGCAGCGGGTCATCTCGCATCGACTGCTGAAGGTCGCGGAAATAGGGCTGATCGTACAGCCGTTCCGCCTCGCCGCGATGAATGATCGTGCCGGCAACGTAGAACTGCGAAAAGCAGCCTCCGCAGCCGTGGTTGGCCGGGCAGTTGCCGACCATGAAGCCTTCCCAGGCCGCCAGCATGGTCAACACGGAAAGAAACGCCAAAGTCCAATCGGAAAGCCGCCAGTGTGACATGAGTACGCCTCCCGTAATGCTTTTTCCACGCAGGGGATCACCACCCTCGACAATTTTTCGGATCAAGTCTAGGTCACAACTTCCGGCACGGTTCTCGGAAAAGCAAACATCGTCGCCAGGGCCATCAATCCACTCAGGCTGAAACCGAGTGGGAAGGACAGGTTTGCCACGAATACCGTATTTGCGGCCAGTAGGGCCACACCCCACCGCCATGCCGGCGACGACCAGAGCATCACGAGCGGCACGGCCAGGAGGGCCTGGTCGTAGACGAGGAAGTAGGGCGGGAAGATCGTCATGAACAGCGCGCCGCAGGCATACTCGTAATTTTCGGTCCGGCGATCCGCGACAGCGGGATCCCAGGGCCGCCGCGCCCAGACGACGCGGCAGAGCAGGACTACGGCCACGCCGGCCGTGAGCGCGTATGCCATCCGCATCGCCGGCACCTGCCACTGCGCCCGCCCAGCCGCCCAACATAAATTGCGGGCCATGCCCGCAAACGACTGTTCGAACAGCGGCGAATAACGATAGCCGCGGGTAATCGCGGAGATGACAGGCAGGGCGTGCAGGTAATCGAGCCACACCGTCGCTCCCAGGCAGGCGGCCACGGCCAGGGCCTGGAAAATCAAACCGGCGGCCAGGCCCGCCAGCGTGCGGAGGTCGCGCCGCAAGAGCATCCACAGCAGCAGTCCCGCGGCCAGTTGCGGCTTCAGGGCCAAGAGCGAGAGCGCCAGCCCGGCCCAGCAGCGTTTGCCCTGCTTGTGGAGCGTCAATCCGCCGGCCAGGACCAGGAGCAGCAGAGGCGCCACGTGACCGATGCCCACCGCGATCCACAGCGGCAGGAGTGCGGCCAACGCCACGAGCATGTTGATCCGACGGGGCCGGGAAAGCGGCGCCGTGCGGTAGAAAATTGCGCCCGTGGCGAGGATGCAAATGGCCTGGATCGCCCACCAGGCGGCCAGGGCAGCGTTGTAAGGAAGTCGGCCCAGCGGCGCCATGAGCAAGCCCATGGTTGGCGGATAGAGCGAGCGGAGCGGATCGTCGCGCAGCGAATCCTGGAGGTGGCGAAAGTATGGCTGGTCGTACAAGCGGTCCGCCTCGCCTTGGCTGACGATCTTGCCGGCTGCATAAAACTGGGGAAAGTCGCCCCCGCAACCGCGGGTTTCCGGCCGGTGGTTCAAAACATAGCCTTCCCACACGGCCCATACGGCCAAGGCGACAAGCAGACCGAGCAAAAAATCGGAAGACCGCCAGTGCGACATGAATATCCCTCAAATCACGATCGATTTGCCCAATCGGTTCGCGGCTCGATCGAGAATAAGTTCGAAGTCTCAGGTCAAGTCTAGGTCGCGAACCTGCCGGCGTCAGCCCGCCGACGCGGCGGCCGAGTTTTTGACCTATCCTTGTAGAATGAGCGAATCTGCGCCCGTTGTTCGCCGGCGGGCCGTCGGCCTCCGCACTTGGAACCACCCATGTCCTTTCACCTAGGCAGCTTCCTTCCCCGCACAACGGCACACCGCCAGAGCGATCTGTTCGCCTGGTCGTTGCTGGCGGCAGTCATTCTGTTGTCGCTCCTGGCCATGCCGTTTTTTGCCGGAGATTTCTACACCGCCGACGACCTGGGCAAGTTCCACCTGCCGGCCAGGGCTTTCTATGCCCAGCAATTGGCCCGCGGCGAACCGTTCGACTGGATGTCCAGCGTTTACTCGGGCTTTTACCTGACCGGTGACGGCCAGGTGGGCACGTACCATCCCTTGCACCGTTTCCTGTATCGTTTTCTGCCCTTCCGTGCCGCGCTCGGCTGGGAGTACCTATGCAGTTATCCGCTGCTGCTGGCGGGCATGTATCTTCTGCTGCGGCGGCGGCTGCGGCGGAAGGATGCGGCGATGGTGGGCAGCCTGGCCTTTACGTTTTCCAGTTTCAACCTCTTGCACTTCGTCCATCCCAATGCGGTGGCGGCCGTGGCCCACATCCCCTGGCTGCTGGCGATGATCGACATCATCATGGTCGATGCCAGGCGGTGGAAAGTGGCCCTGGCGCAGGCCTTCCTGGCCCTGCTCACCGGCTCGCAGATGCTGCTGGGCTGTCCGCAGTACGTCTGGTTCTCGCTCCTGGCCGAGAGCAGTTTCACGGTCTTTGTGGTCATGACGCGGAGGTATCTGCCGCGCGACGGCTGCGAAGGGCTCTCCACGTGCAACGTCTGCATCGGCTGCCGGCGGAACTCCTCGTCGCTCGTGATGCTTGCCAAGGCCATCGGCCTGCTGGTAGGAGCGGTCCAATTGCTGCCCACGCTGGAAGCGCTCTCGCAAAGCGCGGCGAGCGGCGGCGGGCTGCCCGAAGGCGCCGCGCTGCATCCCATCAACCTGATCCAACTCGTGGCGCCCTACCTGACGGTCGATCGTGTCTTTGGCGGCGATGCCCACGAACTGGGCCTTTACGTGGGGGCCGTGCCCTTGATGTTGGCCCTCTGGGTGCTCGTTCGCCGCCACGACTTGGGCGGCATGAAACGCTTGGCGCAGGCCACGGCCGCGCTGGCCGCCGCGGCGCTACTGCTGGCCTTGGGCAGTCAGGCGCGCCTGGCCGGCTGGCGGGACTCGGTCCCTTGGGTGGCCTGGTTTCAATTCTCTTGCCGTTACACGGTCCTCTTCCAGTTTGCCGTGGCCGTGCTGGCGGCCATCGGTTTCGTGCTCGTCGAGCGCGAAGCGGGAGAGAAGCGGAAGTTCCAGCGGCACGTGCCCATCCTCGCGAGCAGGAACCGGGCTGCCGCGCTCTGGCGGCAGTACGAAATCCTGGGTGCGACCGTGCTGGTCAGCGTGGCCGCAGCCGTGGCGGGGCTGATCCTGCAAGCGGGCCACCAGGTGGCCTCGCCCCTGCGCGTCCTCGTGGGGCCGTTGCTGATGGCCGCCGCCGCGCTGCTGGTGATCACCGCCGCGCAAGGCGTCCGCGGCGCCCTGGTGGGCCTGATCCTCTTTATGGCCGCCGACCTGGGCTACTACGGACTAAGTTGCACCCTCGACACGCCCGGCCAGTCCGATGGTCTGCTGACTCTGGACGTGGCCCCGCCGGGCGAATGCGCCGACGGAAGTTCCGATGCCCAGCGGGTCTTCGCGCCGCCCCCCGACGGCCGCCGCGATACGGCGATCGGCAATCAGATGACGCTGGCGGGCTGGCCACGGGCCGACGGTTATGCGGCCCTGTCGCCCAGCAAATCGTTGGACTACTTCCAACTGCCGGCGTTGCGCGTGGCTTCCACGCGCTGGGTCCATCGCAGCCCTTCCACCTCGACAATCGAGGGTCTGACGCCGTTCGACGAGAATTGGCTGCAAGTACATGATCCCCTGCCGATGGCGCGGCTGGTGACGCGCGTCGTGCCCAGCGACAACCCGGCCGCCGACCTGGCAAAAATCGATGTCCGCCGCGAGGCGCTCTGCGAATACGCGCTGGCCTTGCCGCCGGGCAAGACGGGCACGGCGGTGCTGACCCGGCACGGCAACGGAGAAATGACCGTGAAGGTCTGCTGCGGCTCGCCGCAGTTGTTGGTGCTGGCCGAAAGCTATCATCCCGGCTGGCGGTGTACGATCGACGGCAGTGCCAAGCCACTGTATCGCGTCAACGGCGATTTCCTCGGCTGCGTGATCGAGCCGGGCAATGCTGAAGTGCGCATGGAGTTCCATCCTGACAGTCTTTTTCGCGGCCGGATCGTCACCCTCGTCGGCCTGGGGCTGATCGGCTTGTGCCTCTTCACCGGCACCGCCCGGCGGGAATTGGCCCTGGTGGAAAAGATCGGCTTGAACCGCGGTCAGCGGTAGACTGCTCGGTTGAGATCCTTATATTACGGGGGCGGGAAAAATCCTTACACTTCCCTGGGTACCGCCGACCATGCTTTGCACGGTGCCCGTTTGCCCCAGCCACCCCGCGCTTCTCATCCGAACGACCGGAAAGAAGGCATCGCCCTTAATGCGTCGAGCCCGCCGCGGGCGGTGTGCCGGCCGGCGTCGGGTTTGGCGGCGGCACACCCGATGGCATACAATCCCAGATGAAACTGCCCAAACATGTTCCAACCTGCTCAATACGAACTCCTGGACTTTGGCGACGGACGGCGGCTCGAGCGTTTCGGCCGGCTGCTGCTTGATCGGCCCTGCCCTGCGGCCGAGTCGGCGAGGCCGGCTACTGCGGGGCTTTGGTCTGCGGCCGACGCCCGCTTCCAGCGGCTGGATGCCGACCAGGGCCGGTGGGTCCTGCGCGGCGAGCCGCCCCGGCAATGGACGATTGCCCACGGCCGCCTGGTCTTCCAGTTGAAACGGACCGACTTCGGCCACGTCGGTCTCTTTCCCGAGCAGGCGGAGAACTGGAGTTGGATTGCCGAACAAGTCGGCCGCCGAAAGACGGATGGGAGCGGTGGTGTCAAGGTACTCAACCTGTTCGCCTATACCGGCGGCAGCACGCTTGCCGCGGCGGCCGCCGGGGCCGCGGTGACGCATGTCGACGCGGCCCGAAACATCGTGGCTTGGGCCAGACGCAACGCCGAACTTTCCGGGCTGGGCGCAGCGCCGATCCGCTGGATCGCCGAAGACGCCATGAAGTTCGTCCGTCGCGAGATCCGCCGCGGCAACCGTTACGATGGGGTGATTCTCGATCCGCCCAGTTACGGTCACGGGGCGCATGGCGAGGCATGGCAATTGGCAACGGATCTGCCGCCGCTGTTGGCTGCCTGTGCCGAATTAACAGACCACCGTCCGCGATTCATACTGTTGACGTGCCACACGCCGGGCTTCTCGCCCCCGATATTGCGCGAGTTGCTCGCCGCCGCGTTCGGCTCGCCGGCCGGCACGCACATCGCCGCCGCCCCGCTGGTGCTAGTTGCATCCACGGGTCAGGAATTGCCCAGCGGCGTGGCGGCACAGTGGGGCGACCGGTGACCGGATAACTTGAGGCCGGGGTCAATCGGAGGTAAAACTGTTTCCATGAGCATTCGCCTTACCGTACGCGTGGCTGCGCCGAGCATCATCATCAGCCTCCTGCTACTGGCCGTGGGCAGCGTGGGCGGCTGGATCGTGCAGCGCATGCAACGCAGCGCCGCTCAGACTGTCTCGCTGGACATGTCGACGATTCAAGCGGCCGAGCAGTTGGTCTTTGCGATCGGCGAGATGCGGATGGAACTGGCCCAGTTCCAGGCCAGCGGCGATGCGGCCCAGTTGCAGGCCGTTCCGGCCGCCTGCCGGCAGATCGAGCGTTGGCTGGCGGAAACGGAACGGCTCGTGGACGACGAGGACGAGAAGGCCCTGGCCCGCCGCATCCGCGAGGGCTACCAGGAGTTCCTTACGCAATGGCAGGAACTGCCCGCCGCCGCTCCCGCCGCGGAGACCCGGCAGGCGGTCGCCCGGCTCAGCGGCGACCCGGCCGCCGACAAGTTGGCGGCCCCCGCCCGCGAGTTGCTGGCCCTGGAGGAGAAGCTCATCCGCGAGAGCAGCGACAAGAACCGCGACCTGGCGGGCTGGGTCGCCGTGTTCTTGTGGCTGCTGGGGATTTGTGGAGCGGTGGCCGGACTGGTGGCGGGTTTCGGCATCGCCCGCGGCATCAGCCACTCCATCGTGAATCTCTATGTGCCGATCCGCGCCGCCAGCGGCCGGCTGGAGGAGGTGATTGGCCCTGTCGATATCGCGCCCGCCCAGGGCATCGAACACCTCGACGAGATCTTGCGGGGCATGGCGGACCACGTGGGAACGGTGGTGGATCGCCTGCAGCAGACGGAGCACGAGATACTCCGCGCGGAGCAGATGGCGGCCCTGGGCCAGCTTGCCGCGGGGCTGGCCCACGAGCTGCGCAACCCCTTGACCTCGCTGAAGCTGCTGGTGCAAGCGGCGGTCGAGGCGGGTCCCGAGGCGGGCCTGCGCGGCCGCGATCTGGCGGTGGTTGCCGACGAGACGGCGCGGCTCGAGCGCTCGCTGCAGACGTTCCTCGATTTCGCCCGTCCCCCCAAGCTGGAGAAGCGGCAAGCGGACGTGTGCCAGGTCCTCAACCAGACCCTGGAACTGGTTGCCGCGCGCGCGGCCCGGCAGGCTGTTTCCATCGGCACGAACGTTCCCGCCCAACCGCTGGTCGTCGAGGCCGACCACGAGTTGCTGCGCCAGGTGTTTCTGAACCTGGTGCTCAATTCGCTCGACGCGCTACCCGACGGCGGCGTCATCCAAGTCACCGTTGCCGGCGGCGATAACGTGAGCATTACAGTCGCCGACAACGGGGCGGGAATCGCTGCCGAACCAATCGACCATGTCTTCGAGCCTTATGTGAGCAGCAAGGAGACAGGGCTGGGGCTCGGCCTGGCCATCTGCCGTCGCATCGTCGAGGCGCACGGTGGCCAGATTACGGCTGCCAACCGTCCCACAGGTGGAGCGGTCTTCACGGTCCGGCTCCCCAAGAACCGCCAGGAGGAAACACAGTGCAAAGCCTGCTGATCATCGACGATGAACCCAATGTGTGCTACACGCTGGAAAAGGTCCTGGGCTCTTCGCGACTCAAGATCCTCACGGCCGGCACCGCGGCACAGGGAGTCGAACTGGTGCGCCGCGAGTCGCCCGACACCGTGATCCTCGACCTCCGCCTGCCCGACATGTCGGGCCTCAATGCCTATCGCCAGATCCGGCAAATCGACGCCCGCCTGCCCGTGATCATCATCACCGCGCACGGGACGACGGATACGGCCATCGAAGCCACGAAACTGGGCGCGTTCGACTACCTGCTCAAGCCCTTGGACCTGGAGCAGCTTCGCGACGTGGTAGCGCGGGCCGTGCATCTCAGCCATATCAGCCGCACGCCGGCCATGTACGACGAGAACGGGCCGCCCGAGCTGGAAAGCGACCAACTGGTGGGCAACTCGCCGCCCATGCAGGAGCTTTACAAATCCATCGGCCGCATCGCCCCGCAGGACGTGACCGTGCTGATCCTAGGCGAAAGCGGGACAGGCAAGGAGATGGTCGCGCGGGCCATCTACCAGCACAGCCGCCGCAACCGCGCCCCGCTGCTGGCCATCAACTGCGCGGCAATCCCCGAGACGCTCTTGGAAAGCGAGCTTTTCGGCCACGAGCGCGGCGCGTTCACGGGCGCCGACCGCCGCCGCATCGGCAAGTTCGAACAGGCCGACGGGGGAACCATCTTCATGGACGAGGTGGGCGACATGGCGCCGGCCACCCAGGCAAAACTCTTGCGGCTGCTGCAAGAGAAGGAGTTCGAACGCGTGGGCGGCAGTGCGACGATCCACACCGACATCCGCCTGATTGCCGCGACCAACCAGGACCTGGAGTCGCTGGTCGCAGCCGGCCGCTTCCGCCAGGACTTGTTCTACCGGCTCAACGTACTGACGATCCACATTCCTCCGCTCCGCGAACGGCTCGACGATATCCCTTTGCTGCTGAACTACTTCTTCCGCCGCATGAATCGCGAGCTCGACCGCCACGTGCGCAACGTGTCGCCCGAGACCCTGCAGCTTCTTAAGCGACACAATTGGCCGGGCAACGTCCGCGAGTTGCAGAGCGTGATCAAGCACGCCTTGATCCATACGCCCGGCGATGAGCTGCTGCCCGAAAGCCTGCCGGCCCACTTGCGCGAGAGTTCCGCGGGCGGCCTGTCGCTTGGGGTTTCGGGCGGCGAGTCGGAGATCGGCCGCCTGGTGCGCGAACTGCTCGAGCGCAGCCCCGGAAACGTCTACTACCACGTGCAAGCGGCCGTCGATCGCGTGGTGCTCAACACCGTGCTCGAACACGTCAAAGGGAACCAGGTGGAAGCGGCGGAATTGCTGGGCATTTCCCGCAACACCTTGCGCGCGAAGCTCCGCAACCTGGGCCTGGTCGTAGAGAAGCAACTCAACGAGGCGAAGTAGTATCAGAACTTCATGCGGCCCACGAAAATCGGCTGTTTGCTGTTCTTCAAGACGACCATCTGGGAACGGCACTGCTCGTTGTCGCGGCCGTACTGCGTGTACATGTCGACCCGCAACGTCAACGGGCTCACGAGGGGCCTCCCGCTTTCCGCCGCATTGGCACGGACCAGGTAGGGCCCGTGGACGGCCTTGTGGAGGAGGTACTCGGCCGGCCCCTGGACGGCGGAAAAGCGGCCGATCAGACCGCCAATCACCGTTTCTCCGTAACCGTTATAGGCCCGTTGGCCCGATGGCTCGACAACCTCGATATGGACGAAGGTGTCGCTGCAGGGGGTGACGACAATGCGGACGTCCACGTCCAAGGGCATGACCAGCCGCGGATCGAGCTTCGAAGTTTCCGCCGCCGGGCCGGATCGCTGGGCCTTGACAAGGACACGATTGAGTTCCATGAGCGCGAGCAACTCGATCTCCGCAAACCGCTGCTGGTCCCAACGCCGCAGCACAACCTCCGTCAGCAAATCAGCGGCCCGCGCATAGTCGTCGTGGATGCTGGGACGCGGCCCGCGGTCCAATGAGACAACCAGTCCCGACGATCGGCAGCTGGACATCCAGGTCTGACACTTTGCGTCCGCGTCGGCCCGCTGGGCGAGGACCAAGGCCAGGTCGCGGTAGGATTGCGGGTCGTCGGGCCGCAGCCGCCGCACCTGCTCCAAGGTGAGGACCGCCAGGTCGAATGCGCCGGCAATGGCCAGCCGGTGGCCCAGGATGCGGAGCGTGGCCGCATCGTCCGGAGCTATCTCCGCCAGGTTGCTCAGTACCTGGATCGCCAGATCGGGTTCGTGGATGTTGAAGAAATAATCGGCGCAGTCGACGAAGAAGGTAGGTGAATTGGCGTGCTGCACGCGATCTTTCATGTAGACAGAGAAAGCCTCCTTGCGCGGTGCGGCATGGAGCTTTTTCAGGTAGGGCGCGGCTGGGTCCCAGGTGCGGGTTTCGACGGGCGACACGCGTCGCACATCGGTGTGTGGAATCTCATAGTTGGCCACGGCGGACGCGGGCTGACTGATGCCGGGCGCGGGATTATCGCCGCCAGCCGGTCCTGGTCCACCGAAGAAGCCCGTCATGCCGCCACCCATGCCACCCATGCCGCCACCCATACCGCCGCTCATGCCGATGCCGCCACCCATGCCGCCCATACCGCCACCCATGCCCATACCGCCACCCATGCCGCCCATCATGCCGCCGCCCATACCCATACCGCCTAGTCCGCCACCGCTCATGCCACCGCCAGCTTGACCCGCGGAAGCTCCCATGCCGCCACCGAATCCGCCCATGCCCAATCCGCCGCCCACGTTGTAAAATGGCCCGCTGAGCGGAGCATTCCAAGGACGCTGGCTGGGCTGGACGTAGGTCGGCACCACGGGCGTGGCCGGTGGGCGCGGCCGTGGCGGATAGGGGAAGTTCGTATTCCACCACTGCACCCGCGTGTTCCAGAGGCGGACGACTTCCTCGATCTTGTTGACTTGGTCGGCGTGTCGCGGCTTCTCTTGTGCGGCGACTCGCTGCAGATACTGGTCGCGCATCTGGGGCAGCGTCTTGGGCGGCTCGATACCGTGCTGCACGTACTGCTCCAGCGATTCCAACACCATCAGCGACGTGAAAGGGGTAACCAGGCCGTGCTGGCGGCCCAGGGCGACGATCTGCTCTTCGTTGTGCGCGGGGGAGAGCAATAGTTCCTCCAGCTTCTTTTGCGCCCAGAACCGCCGCAACAGTTGGCCATAGACGGCGTGCGCGCGGTCGATGGTAAAGGTCCGCCGCGGATCGCCATCCCCGCCCAGCCCGTACTGGACCGTCACTTCGGCCCGCGGACCATCCAGGCGGCCCACAAACGTCACGTGGCCGTCGATGGGCTGCGACGCTGCAGGCAGCATGTCGCTGACGTGGCCGCTCTTGACGGTCGCCGAGGCGAGTGAGCAGCCGCGGCGACTCACGCCTGCGATCACTTCCGTGTCGCTGCTGTACAAGAGATTGAAGTAGCGGCCGCGGTTGCGGCGCGCCATGTGCCGCAACCGCGCGCCGTTGGCCTCGACGTCCGACGAAAAGGCGTACAGCGGCACGTAAAGCGGCTGCGGCTCGTCGCTGCCGAATGTGGAGATGCCGTCGCTGAACAGCAAGGCCAGGTCCACCCGGGCGCCATCGATGGACGCGATCGCCCCCAACTGCGTGCCACCGTCGTAATCCACGCCCTCCAGGTAGTCGGTCAACTGGGAAATGTTCTTCGCCGTAATCGTGAACTGCCGCCCGATCGATTGCACGTTGCGGACCAGCGCCACGTCTACATACACTTTGCCCAACCCACCCGCCGCGGGCGCCGTCCACGCGGCAAAGAGCGCCTTCAGCAGATCAATCTCCCGCCCGTGGTCGGCGGAGGCCCGCGAGCCGGAGGCGTCCCAGTAGATGGCAACCCGCTGGGGCACGATCGGTGGCTGCTCAGCGGGCGCGGCAGGGGGCCGGTCCTGCAGCAAGAAGTAAACGTTTCCGTCGTCGGAACATTCGATCAGCGCGTCCTGTTTCTCGAAGTCGGGCAAGGCAACCACGAGGTCTTTGTCCAACACCGCGCCTGCGGCCTTGGCTTCGGCGACAGAACTCTCCCGCTGCTTGACAAAGCGGAAATCCGCCAAGGGCGAATGGCGGACCTGGGGCTCGGCCGCTGGCTGGACCACTTCCACGCGCAGCGAGAACTCCGGAATGGGATGCGCGGCGAACAGCGGCAGGCGGTAGCAAAGACCGCCCGAAGCATCGCTCAATTCGCTGAGATACTGAACTCGCACGGTCCGCCGGCCCTGCGCGGGGATGGGAAACACCCGCGTGTGGAACCAGTTGCCCTTGGTCCACTCGACCAGGCCGGGATCGACGCGCCGCATCTTCTCCTGCTCGAAGACCTCGCGGGCATGTTGCCTTTCGACCGGCACGCCGTCGACCATCTCCCCTTGGATGTCCAAGGCGTAGCCGCTGACCGTAGCGCCCTCCGGCAACGGGAAGTAAAGCTCTCCCTCCGTGGCCTGTGGCAGGGAATTGGCGAACGTCATCGTCACGCTCGTGTCGGCCAGGCAGCCGGCGATGCGCACCGCGATCTCCATTCGCACCAAGCCAAGCGGCTCGCTCTTGCCGTCGCGCTGGACGACGATCACGGGCACGCGCTGCTGGGAAAACGCCGGCCACGCGGTGGCCAGCACAAGAAATGCCGCAAACAGACCCTTCATCGCAAAGCCTCCTCTGTTGTTCCGGACAGCAATCGGCTCATGCCGCCACGAATGGCCGCACTCTATGTGCCAGTCTACGCCTACGCCTAGGCGGCTGTCAAGCAAATTCACGAACCATCCGCGCGGGCGACCACCGCCACCGCGACCGCCGCAGCGCCCGCTTGCTTGAGCAATCGGGCGACTTCGCTGCACGTGGCCCCCGTTGTGAGGATATCGTCGACCACTAGCAAACGCGAACCCTGCCAGCGCTGCCGATCCGCGCGGCGGAGGCGGAAAGCGTCCTGCACGTTGCGGAACCGCTCCCGCGGCAGCAGATCCTTCTGGGCACCCGTATAGCGGCAACGGACCATGTTCTGCACCACCGGCAGGTGCAGCTTTCTGGCCACGCACTGAGCCAGCAGTTCCGGGCTGTTGACGCCGCGAAAGAACCTTTTGGCCCAGTGCATGGGGACCGGCATCACGGCATTCGCATGAAATCCGGCCAGTTTTTCCCCCAGACGCTGGGCCAACAGCCGGCCGATGGAAACCGAAAAGGCCTCCGACGAGAGACGTTTCGTCTTCAGCACCACCTCGCGCAAAGCGCCTTCGTAGCGGCCCAGGGGATAAACGGCGTCGAATTTCAGGGAAAACTCCTTGCATGCCGGGCAATCTTCGGCCGGGACGAAGTGTTCCGGGAGGACTGCCCCGCAGCGGCGGCAGCACTCGCCCAGTTCCGGGGCGATAGCCTGGATGCATTTCAGGCAGAAGGCGATTTCCGTCGCGGGCGGAAGGTCATCGTCGCAGTGCAGGCATCGCGCCGGCAGGGCAAAGTTGAGCAGCCCCCGGCCGAAGTGTTGCACGGCCGGCCAAGCGGGCTTCAGCCGCGCAGCAAGCGTCGCGAATTGGACGGGAATGAGGCGTGGCACTTTAATCCTCCCTCACGTTCCGTCTCGGCTGTTTACCTACCCGCCGGACGATCTTCTTCATCGCCGTCAACAACACGTGGCGCTCGAACGGGTCTTCGTCCCGCTGCGGCGGCAAGGCGAGCAGGTCGGAGATCAACCCGATGTCGTCCAGGTTGCCGCAACCGCCCAGTTCGACGATTGCCACCAGCCGCACGTCGGCATTTGCGTCGCACAGGCGGCCACGAATCGCTTCCAGCGCTTCATCGAAGGGCGGCGCGGCCGGATTGAATAACGGCCCGGCCGCACTTGCTTCGTCGCTTGTTGCCGGCGATGCCATTCGCTCCACCAGCCCACGGACGCGCTGCTCGGCCTCTCGCCGCGTGTGAACATCGGACAGATAGCCTTTGCCCAAGTGCGCGTGAACAACGATCGCCCGGCGATCGACATAAACTTCGCCACGAATAGGGAACCGTGCTGGAACGTCAACTTCGGCGGCCCCGCGGAATCGCTGCAACAAGAAGTTCAGCAGCCGCAGCTCGGTCTCGCGAAAGCCGCCCGTACGTTGCGGCAATGCCGCCAATCGGTCCTTACGGGCCTGCCAGTCCTGGTACAACGTCGGTGTTGGGACAGTGGCGGTCACCGTTATCCTCGATTGAGCATCCGGTATCCTCCCAGCCCGATCAGGAAGAGTCTGATCACGGCTAGCGCCGCCCCGCTATTGGTGCCAATCAGCACGAGTCGGCCCGATAGTCCGCCTGCGACTAAAACAAGCCCGATAACGATATTAAGGACGCCACGCATGCTACGGTCTCCCATTCAAGGTTGCAGAGGTCGAGACCCGCTGTTGGATAAACACCGCCAACAACGGGCTTTCATAAGGTTGGTTTAATCGACGTGTTCCCCACTGTCAAGAGGGGCAATGCGGACACCCAGTGCGCGGCTTGGGGGAAACGGTTATTTCGTAGGGGATAATCCGCTACAATCAGAAAAGTTAACGAGGAAATCGATATGAAAGCGTTTCGGATCAACCTGCGGAGGCTCCTCCTGCCCGCACTATTGCTGTCGTGGGGATTGTCGTGCGAGTTGTTCGCCTTCACGAAGGCGGATAGGACCTACAAGACCGACGGCTCCCAGTCCGATTTAAACGCCGCAATCGCCGCGGCCTCGGCAGGCGACACGATCAACATCCCGGCGGGCACGTTCACGTGGGGCGCCGGCGGCACGGCGATCCACGTCAACAGGGCCGTTGTCCTCCAAGGCGCCGGACGGAAACTGACAACCATCCGGATTGCCAAGTCGGCTCCTTGCTGGGGATCGGGCACGATCCAGATCAGCGCGCCGGCCACGGTGCGCGGCTTCTCCACGATTCAACCCAATGCCGGCGCGACGAGCGCATTTTCCGCCGGCACGGCCCACGGCTGGCGCATTTCCGACATCGACCACACCAGCGCCGCCAGTTGCGGCTACTTCGTCTACGCCTCCAGTTATGGCCTTATCGACAACTGCACCATAACGGGCGGCGGCGGCAGCGACGAACTGATCTTCACGCGGGGACCGGCCGATTCCTGGCAAACGGCCAATTCGTGCGGCAGTATGGATGCCGTCTATATCGAAGATTGCACGTTCCACGGAGACGGCTATGTCTGCGACTTCAACTCCAATGCCCGCGGCGTTGTGCGTTTCTGCAGCATCAGCGGCCGCATGAAAGTCGATTCGCACGGTTTAGCCAGCAACACGCCGCCCCGCGGCGTACGGCAGACCGAAGTCTATGGTAACCATTGGACCTCAAAAGCCCCCTACTATGCGGCCATCGAGATCCGCGGCGGCAGCGGCTTTGTGTTTGACAACGTCCAACAGCGGCAGGACGGCAAGACCGTGTGGTTGAAGTTGAAGGAGTACGGCTGCGAGAGCAAGTGGCCGAACTTCCGCAACCAGTACCAGACTGCGCACGACTACCCGATTGCCGACCAGATTGGCGTTGGCATGGACCCGAAGGCGGCGGCAGCGGAGCCCATGTATCTGTGGAACAACGTTGCAGGAGGTGCCGCTTGGCTTCCGGACGCGTCCTTCATCGTCCCGCCCGATGCCATCGCCTTGTACCGCAAACAGACGGGCAATGCGGCCGCCACCTTCGCTTGGGGAGACATTTGCAAAGCGGACCGTGACTATTTTCAAGACGTGGCCGGCAAGGCATTCGATGGATCGTCAGGGATCGGCCTCGGAACGAAAGCTCAGATGCTGGCGATAAGACCGACGAAGGTGGGCGTGGGCTTCTGGGTCACCAACGAAGGAAGCTGGAACTCCCGGCTGCCTGCCAGCACCAGCGGGCGCCTGTACACCTGGAACGGTTCGGCATGGGCGGTGAAGTACACGCCCTATGCCTACCCGCATCCGCTGAGGACCAAGGATCCGGGGCAGAACCGAGCGATGAGGAATTGATGTCGGATGAGCAGTAGGCCGGAACAAGCCTGCGCAGTTCCGGCAATGCATGCTTATTTACCTCATTTGGAGCATCTACGGCGACACGTTCCACACCTCGGCCAGCCGCCAGCCCTTGGGCGTTTTCACCACCGTCCCGCCGATATCCCAGCCGACCTTGCATCGACGGCTGACCTCCGTGGGAACCGGGATCGGGCCAATTTCCCGGTCCCCGGACACGTACGGATCAAGCCAGAGCTTGCCCGCCTCGACGCGCGTGACCGTGAAGTGGTCCTCCAACTCCCGCGAGTGGCGTTCCGGGGCGTGCTCGTCGAGATAGGCTTCCAAGATAGCAACCACGTCTTGGCTGGCGGGCAGGTCACGGGTAGCACGAGCGGCCCGCTCCTCAGCCACTAGCAGGCCCTCATCGTCTTGGACGTATCCCTTCGCGGCCAGCCATTTCACGAGTTTCTTCGTGACCGTGCCCGCCGCTTGCATCGTGGCTTTGCTGGCGACGACCTTGTGCGGCATGAAGTAGCCGAGGAACTCGGACAGGCCGCCCAGGATCTCCTCCGGCCCGAACGTGCCGCAGAACGTGCCACCCGCGGCAGTGATCCGCTCGTATTCCGATTGCTCGTGCCCCGGCCAATAGCGTTCCAGGCAGGCCCCCAGGAGATCAAGGATGCTCGCGTACTTTGAGACGGTTGCAGGGCTGAGCCTAGCCCGTTGCTCGGATAGGAACTCCCGGAATGCCTGGTCGATGGTTACGGCGGGCTTGGACTGACGGTCTGCTTCCTTCTTCAATCCTTGTATCTTACTCATTGCGGTGCTCTAACAATCCTCTAAACACCCGTTATAAGATGTCTTTCCTTGCCAGCCCGTCCCGCCATTCTGCGGGGGCGCTGAGATTTGCCCCAGCGACCGCCCCCGCCGACGTTCCTGTGGGCCGGCAGGCGATATTCTACCGCCTGTGGTAATGGTTTTCCAGCAGGGGACAATCCGCTACAATCAGGCAAGACCAACGAAAGGAAATGGACATGGCAAAACGAACCGTGAAGAAACTAGCCAAGGAAACGAATGCTGCGGAAAGGCTGGGCAAGGCCCTGGCCAAACGCACGAAATGCGAGTTGATCGAGGTCCTTGTCGAGTTTGCGCGAGACGATCGCAGCCTTCTCCGCCGGCTGGAAGCACAGTTTGAAGTGGAAGCCCCTCCCAAGGAACTTGTGGCCGCCACGCGCCAAGCCATCGCGGATGCGACCGACTTCGACGAGCGGGAGATCAACTACAATTTCGACTACGATTATGAGGCCTACGAGCAGGTGAAACGCAACCTGACCGAGCTAGTCAAATTAGGCCAGTTGCGGGCGGCGATGGAGCTTTCGCTGGAACTGATGAAACAGGGAAGCTACCAGATGGAAATGAGCGATGAGGGATTGATGTCGCACGATATCGAAGAGTGTTTCAAACCGGTCTTAAAAGCGATCAAGAAGTGCGACATACCGAAGGATGAAAAGATCGCCTGGTGCGATGCGATGCACAAGAGCGACCGCGTGGGTTGCATCTGTCGGCAGGAACTGGAAACGCTCAAGAAGAGCATCAGCCACGCTTGAGTTCCTCTTCGAGACTCTTGAGGTCAATCGGGAAGTCGTCTACGCGGCGTTCGGCTAGCGCCAGGAGGAAATCCGTACGGTCCAACCCGGCGATCTGTGCCGCTCTCTCCTGAGACAACTCGCCGCGACTATAGCAGTGAATGGCGGCGGCAAGCCGCATTTCCCTTGCGAATTCGTCGGGCGACCGCCGCATGGCCGCGAAAATATCCTCGGGCAGTTCTATGGTAACGGTTTGCATGACATACGCTCCTCTTCCTAGAAGACAACATACAATCTTGGGACTTATCCAATTAACCCCACCAATTCGCATACCTGCTCGCAAGTGGCCGCCCCCCTCGATAGACGTATGGGTGGCCTGACTAGGAAAAATTTAGGGGGCTTCCTAAAGGGCAGCGCACATTGTCCTTTCCGGCAGAAAGGACCTACTTGGATGATGCGCCCTTGACTCCCGCCGCGACCTTGCGAATATTGATAGTATTCGTTGTTAAAAATAGATGCCGGTCAGCCGGCAGTCACGATGCGAGGTACTCGGTATGAAACGGTTATCGACCCGGCTGGGCGGGGTCTGTCTGGCGGGCTTGCTTTGGGCTGGCTCAGCCTGCGGCGGCGATTGGGCCGCTTGGCGTGGCCCGTACCAGAATGGCGTGTCGCTGGAAACGGGCGTCACCACTTCTACAAAAGACATCCTTTGGCGTATCCCCTCGGGCGGACACTCGACGCCGGTTATCTCCAACGGCCGCCTGTACGCCATCAACCTCTCCGGAAAAGGCGTTACCGAACAGGAACAGGTCTACGCCCTGGATGCCGCCACCGGCAAGGAACTCTGGCATTATCGCTTCAATTGCTTCCACACCGACGTGCCCAATAGCCGCGTGGGCTGGGCTAGCGTGGCCGTCGATCCGGAGACCGGCAATGTCTACGCCAATGGCGTGCAGGGCCTGGTCCTCTGCCTCGACCGTGACGGAAAGCTCGTCTGGTCCGTATCGACGACCGAGCTTTTCGGCCGCGTCACCGGCTACGGCGGGCGGACCTATACGCCCATCATCGACGAAGACCGCGTGATCGTGGCCTTCAACAATTCCGGCCTCGGCTCACATGCGCCCGGCGCGCATCGTTTCCTGGCCTTGGACAAGAAAACGGGCGAGATCGTCTGGTGGAGCACCCCGGGCGGCAGGCCGGAAGACCCGACCTACTCCAATCCCGTGGTGGCCGTGATCGGCGGCCAGCGGCTGATCGTCGCCGGCAACGCCGACGGCAACCTGTACGCCGTCAAGGCCCGCACCGGAGAAAAGGTCTGGGGCTTCACGGCCAGCAAGCGGGGGCTGAACGCCTCGCCCGTCGTTGATGGCTACCGGGTCTTTATCACGCACAGTGAAGAGAACCTCGATAGCACGCTCATGGGCCGCGTAATTTGTATCGACGGCCGCGGGCACGGCGACGTGACCAAGACCCACGAACTGTGGCGGGTGGACGGTATTGACGCGGGGTTCGCCTCGCCGCTGTTGCACAGCGGGCGTCTCTACGTGATGAGCAATAGCGGCGTGCTGCACTGTTTCGATGCTGCCAGCGGCAAGAGATTCTGGCAGTTTGTCGCCGGGCGGATCGGCAAAGGCTCGCCCGTCTGGGCCGACGGCAAGATCTATCTCACCACGGCCAACGGCACGTTTGTCATTCTGGAAGACAAGGGCGATTCCTGCGAAAAGATCGACGCCATGGACTTCAACACGGGCGGCGAAGGGGGTGTCGAGATCTTCAGCTCGCCGGCTCTGTCCGACGGCCGTATTGCCTTCTGCACCACCACGGAAATGATCTGTTTCGGCAAGAGGGATGCGCAGCCGCAGCCGGTCGCCGCGGAATCGCTGCCGGAAGAGGCTGCGGCGGAGACGGAGCCAGCGGCGTTGCAGATTCGGCCGGCGGAAGTCGTGCTCAGGACCGGCGAAAGCGTCAAATTTCAGGTTCTCGCCTACGATCGACACGGTCGGCAGATCGGGCCGGTTGCCGCGGCCTGTTCGTTTCCTTTGAAACTCGGCACGCTGGATACCCAAGGGCACTTCGTAGCCGGCCGGCACGGCGGCATCGGCGAGGTGCGGGCCGAACTCCCAGCGAAGGCCGCGGGTACCGTCCTGATCGATACGAAAGGCGGCAGCGGCGCCGCGCCGGCCGAAAGCGCGAAGCTCGTTGGCACGGCCCGCGTGCGGGTCGTACCGGCATTGCCGATCAGTGAGGACTTCGAATCATTCAAGGACGGCGACACCATCGGCTGGTGGGTCGGCGTCTCCAAGCTCAAGTACACGATCGAGACCCGCGACGGCTCCAAGGTCTTGAAGAAACTGCACGACGACAAAGGGCCGATCCTGAATCGTTCGCTGGCCTACATCACGCCGCCGATCCCGGCCGGCTACACGGTCGAGGCTGACGTCATGGGCGTGCAAGAGGGCCGCCGCCGCGGCGACGTGGGCGTGACCAACGCCCGCTACGTGCTGGAACTCTTTGGCGCGGGGAAGAAACTGCGGGTCATGTCGTGGATCCCCGGACCGCGCTTCGAGAAGAAGATCGCGTTCCCCTGGGCGCCCGGCACCTGGTATCGCATGAAACTCAAGGTCGAGGTGGTCGACAATCAGGGCGAGATTTACGCCAAGGTCTGGCCCCGCAACGAGACGGAGCCTAAGGATTGGACGATCCGGGCCACGGATCCGCAGCCGAATGTAGAAGGCGCCGCTGGGATCTATGCGAACAGCACCATGGCGCCATTGTATTTGGACAACGTCAAGGTTTACCGTTAACATGAAAATTATCCTCTCCTTCGCTCTCCTCTCGCTAGCGGCTTCGCCCGCCTTCAGCGCCGATTGGCACATGTGGGGCGGCTCGCCGCAGCGCAACATGGTCAACACCGTGGAAAAGAACATCCCCGCGACTTGGGATGTCGACACGGGCAAGAACATCAAGTGGGTTGCCCAGCTTGGCTCGCAGTCGTTCGGAAACCCCGTGGTCGCCGGCGGCAAGATCTTCATCGGCACCAACAACCAGGCCGAACGCCAGCCCAAGGTCAAGGGCGACAAGGGCGTGGTCATGTGCTTCCGCGAGTCCGACGGCAAGTTCCTCTGGCAGAACACGCACGACAAACTGGCCTCCGGACGCGTGAACGACTGGCCCATGCAGGGTATCTGCTCGACCTGCAACGTCGACGGCAACCGCGTCTACTACGTCAGCAACCGTTGCGAGTTGGTCTGTTCCGACGTGGAGGGGGCCAACGACGGCAGCCGCGGCGGCAAGATCCTCTGGAAGCTCGACATGATGAAAGAACTGGGCGTCTTTCCTCACAACATGTCGGCCAGCTCGCCGAACATCGACGGCGAACTGGTCTACGTGGTCACCAGTAACGGCGTCGACGAGAGCCATATCGTCATCCCCTCGCCGGACGCCCCCAGTTTCATCGCCGTCAACAAGCTGACGGGCAACGTGGTCTGGGACAAGGTCGGCCCGGGCGAAAAAATCCTGCACGGCCAGTGGTCCAGTCCGGCAATCGGCCTGATCGGCGGCGTGAAGCAGATCATCTTTCCCGGCGGCGACGGGCAGCTTTATGCCTTCGAGCCGGACACCGGCAAGGAGCTTTGGACCTTCCAGTGCAACCCCGACGGCACCGTTTACAAGCTGGGCGGCCGCGGCACGCGGAACGAACTGATCGCCACGCCCGTGATTTACAACGACCGCGTGTACATCGCCATGGGGCAGGACCCCGAGCACGGCGAGGGCCCGGGCCACATGTACGCCATCGACGCCACGAAGCGCGGCGACATCAGCAAGACGGGCGCTGTGTGGCGAAACGACGAGGTGAACCGCGGCTTGGCCACGGTGTCGATCTACGACAACATTCTCTACCACTGCGATCTCTCGGGCAACTTTCGCGCGATCGATCCCGAGACGGGCAAGGTCCTCTGGAAGCACGAGATGGGTTCGGCCGTGTGGAGTTCGCCCTATTATGTGGACGGAAAGGTGCTGATGGGCGATGAGGACGGCCACCTGGTGGTCTTCGCCGCCGGCAAGGAAAAGAAGATCCTCAACACGATCGACATGGGCGGCTCGGTCTACACCACGCCCGTGGCGGCCAACGGCGTGCTGTACATCAGCACGCGGGAAAAGCTCTACGCCATTCAACAAGGCGCGTCGTGCAACGTGAAGAAGGTGAACTGATGGCAACAGTCTTTGCTGAGCGACCGCCGACAACGGGCGGGGATCTTCCTACTCGCGCGGCCCGGGCACGCACGGCGCTCGACGCCTGGGTCTGCGAGTGCGTGGCCTGGCATTTCGATCCGCGCACGGGCACGCCCTTTTGGCTGGATTACGCCGCCAAACTCGGTTGGGACCCGCGGAAGGAGATCCACGGCTTCGCCGATCTAGGCAAGTTGGGCCTTTTTCAGGATGAATGGCTCCGTGGCGGGCCGGTGCGGCGCTGGGTGCCCAGGGCCTATGCCGATCGGCCGGTCTATGTCTTCGAGACCGGCGGCAGCACGGGAATCCCCAAGAGCCGTATCAACGTCGACGACTTCCGCACCGACTACTCGATGTTCAGCGAGACGCTCAACGACAAGTATTTCCCGCAAGGCGCCAATTGGCTGATGCTCGGTCCCTCGGGTCCGCGGCGGCTGCGCTTGGCGGTCGAGCACCTGGCCCAAGTCCGCGGCGGCATCTGCTTCTGCATCGATCTCGATCCCCGCTGGGTCATCCGCCTGATCAAGCAGGGGCAGTTCGCCGTGCTGGAGGATTACAAGGACCACTGCATCCAGCAGGCCCTGACGATCCTGCGGGCGAACCACGAGATCAAGTGCATGTTCACCACGCCCAAGCTGCTGGAGGCCTTGTGCGAGAAGATCTCGCTGAAGAAGGCGGGCATCACCGGCGTTTTCTGCGGCGGGACGGAGATGACGCGGCAGTTCCACCGCTTCGCCCGCGAGGAACTGCTGGAAGGGGCCGACTTCGCCCCGACCTACGGCAACACGCTGATGGGCCTGGCCTGCAACAAGCCCTTCGATCCGGCCGACGACTACTCGATCATCTATCACGCCCCGCAGCCCCGGGCCGTGCTCCAGGTGGTCCAACCCGAGCATCCCGAGCGGCTCGTCGATTACGGCCAGTGGGGACGCGTGAAGCTGACCACGCTGACCAAGGAGTTCTTCGTGCCCGGTTTCCTCGAGCGCGACGAGGCCATCCGCACGCCACCCGTGCCGGCCTATCCCTGGGACGGCGTGGCCGACGTCCGCCCCTTCCGCAAATTGGAAGTCAACGTGGTGGAAGGTGTCTACTGACGATGCTCGATCTCCCCATCCTCCGCAATGGCCGGCCTTACACGAGCAAGGAAACGCTCGAGCTCTGCGACTACGCCAGCCGCGCGCCGGTCGCCCGGCTGAACATTGCCAATCCGGGGCTGATCTCGCGCGACCTGCTCCGCGATGCCTGGACGCCGTTGCAGGAACTGAGAGCCAAGGGCATCCTGCGCGTGCTCCGCGAGGCCGCACACCTATTCATGACTGCGGACCTGCCCGTGGGCGGACAGGCCCAATCGCCGGCAGAATTCGTCCTCGCGCAGTCCGCCACGACGGGCCTGCCGCATGCGCTCTGCCGGCAGAACATGGCGAAGATCGAAGCGGCTATGCTCAACATGACGGCCATCCTCGACGGCTTGACCGGCGGGCTGGATCTGGATGTGCTCGATACGGGCTACGGCCTGCGCGACGGCCACGTGGTGAGCTACGCTCCCAGGGCACGCCGCTTCGGTGCGGTGTTGCCGGCCAATTCGCCTGGCGTGCATGCCCTGTGGCTGCCGGCGGTGGCCTTGAAGATGCCGCTGGCCCTCAAGCCCGGTCAGCGCGAACCGTGGACGCCCCTGCGGATCATGGAATCGCTGCGCGCGGCCGGGTTCCCGGAGGCGGCGTTTGGCTTTTACCCATCAGGGCACGACGGGGCGGGTGTCATCTTGCGGAAGTGCGGCGCGGCGATGATGTTCGGCTCGGGCGCGTCGGTGGGGCCGTGGTTGGGCGATCCGCGGATCGAGATTCACGGTCCCGGCTACAGCAAGGTGCTGCTCGGGCCTGACAAGGCCGATGCTTGGCGCGATTATCTGGACCTGATCGTCACTTCGGTCTCGTCCAACGGCGGCCGCTCGTGCATCAACGCGTCGAGCGTGCGGACGCCCGTGCATGGCCGCGAGTTGGCTGAAGCCCTCGCCCAGCGCCTGGCCGAGATCCAGCCGCTGCCGCGCGACGATTCGCAGGCCCTGCTGGCCGCATTCCCCGATCCCGCCACGGCCCGCGGCATCGATGCGGCCATCGAGCGCGGACTGGCTCAAGGCGGCGCCGAGGACGTGTCGGCGAGATTCCGCGGGCCGCAGCGGTTGGTCGAGTTCGAGGGCGGCACGTACTTGCTGCCGACGGTGATTTATTGCGAAGACCTAGAGCATCCGTTGGCCAACCAGGAGTATCTGTTCCCGTTTGTCAGTGTGCTCGATGTGTCGGCGACGGAATTGACGGATACGCTTGGCCCAAGCCTCGTGGTCACCGCCCTAACCAACGACGCGCGTGTGGAGCACGATTTGTTGGGTCGGTCCGAGATCGGTCGCTTGAATTTGGGACCTGTGCCCACGAGCGTATTGCAGTGGGATCAGCCCCATGAAGGAAACATCTTTACCCATTTGTACCAGCAACGGGCGTTCCAGCGGAAACGGTTTGCCGGTGCAGGAATGACAACACAATGACAGCCAATAACAAGTCCATGTCCTCACGTTACCTGCGCAATCGACGCCTGATGTGGATCATCTTCGCGGCGTTGGTGATCCTGCACCAAGACTGGTGGTTCTGGAACAACGGCTCGCTCGTGTTCGGCTTCCTGCCGATCGGGCTGGCCTACCAGATCCTGATCACGCTGGCCGCCTCCGCCCTATGGGGTTGGGCGGCCTTCAACGCCTGGCCCGATCATTTCGACGAATTGACCGCGGAACCCGCTACTGGCGACGTGCCGAACCATTGATATATAAATCCGAGATTCGAATATCGAAATCCGAAACAATTTCAAATGAGGAGAAAATGCAAATGACAGAAACGGCACACACGCCGCCGAACGGTCCGTTTGGAGAATTCGGATTTAGCATTTCGAATTTATTTCGGATTTCGTAATTCGGATTTCGTGCTTCATTATCCACTTTCCCTCACTTTCAATCCGAGTCTTTCGTGACAGCTTTCTACCTGATCTGCGGTTACCTGTTCCTGCTCGTCTGCGTGGCCCTCTTCGGCAAGTTCGGCGGCAAACGCAACTCGGCGGTCGATTTTTTCCTGGCCAGCCGCACCTGCGGCGCGTTCCTGCTGGTGATGACCATCTTCGGCACCACGATGAGCGCGTTCGCCTTGGTCGGCAGCACCGGCGAGGCCTTCCTCAAAGGCATCGGCGTCTACGGGCAGATGGCCTCCTGGTCGGCCTTGGTCCATTCGGCCTGCTTCTTGTTGATCGGCACGAAACTCTGGTACCACGGCAAGCGATTCGGCTATAGCACGCAGATCCAGTACTTCCGCGATCGCTTTCAAAGCCCGGCGTTGGGCTATGTCCTCTTTCCCATCCTTGTCGGCCTGGTGGTTCTCTACGTGGTGATCAACATCGTCGGTTCGGGTGCTACGATCTTCAGCGTGACCGCCGGAGCTTTTCCGCACGCATTCCCGACCGTCGATCCGCACACCAGCGGCGGTGTGCCGCCGTGGCTCGGCTCGGGGTTGGTCTGCCTCACCGTGCTGATCTACGTCTTCAGCGGCGGCATGCGGAGCCTGTCGTTTGCCAATGCCTTGCACGCCAGCGTGCTGATTGCCCTGGGCGGCGTAATCATGTTTCTCGTGCTCGGGCGGCTGGGCGGGGCAACCGCCGCCTCTGCGATGGTTGCCAGCCAGAAGCCGGAGTTGCTGATCCGCGGCGAGAACATCAGCCAACTGGAGTTCTTGACCTATCTTTTCGTGCCGTTATCGGTGGGCATGTTCCCGCACCTCTTCCAGCACTGGATGACCGCCAAGAACGTCAAGACCTTTCGCACCGTCTTGATCTTGCACCCGATCTTCATCCTAATGGTCTGGGCGCCGTGCATCCTGCTGGGCATTTGGGCGGCCGTGACGCTGCCTGACGGACACCCGGTGATCACCACGCACATCACGTCGCAGACGTCGAACCAGGTGTTGGGCATGCTCGTAAAGAATCTCACGCAGAGCGAAGTGGTCGCCGGCTTCCTGGGCGTGGGGATCGTGTCGGCTACGATGTCGTTGGACTCGCAATTCCTGGCCCTTTCCAGCATGTTTACGCACGACATTCTGGTGCGCCTCTTCGGTGAACAGCGGTTGGGCGACAAGCAGCGCGTCTTGCTGGGCCGCTTGATGGTGCTGACGATCGTGGCCTTGGCCTACACGATTTCGCTTTTGGCCCCGCGTTCGGTGTTCAAGTTGGGTGTCTGGTGTTTCTCGGGTTTTTCCGGGCTGTTTCCGCTGGTTTTCGCCTCGCTTTACTGGCGGCGGGTCACCAGGGCCGGGGCGATGGCTTCCATCGCGGCCACGGTGGCGTCCTGGCTGTACCTGTTCAGCCAATGGTTCTTCGGCAGCAGCGAAAAGTACCTGTTCCTCGGTATGATGCCCGCGGCGTCGATCGTGTTCGTTTCCGCGGTGACGCTGGTCGTCGTCTCGCTGTTGACGCGTCCACCCGAGAAGGAAGTGGTCGAGCGGTTCTTTTCGGAGGAGAAGCAAGAAAGCGTGGGGGAGACGCTGGTGCATGCCGGATAGCACCCGCTACTTTCCCACTTTCAAGCAGGCCAGTTCCTTCTCGTTGCGCAGGAACAACCGCCCGCCGGCAAGCGTGGGCACCGTCCAGGTGCGCTCGTCGCAGAACTTGAACCGGGCAAGCTCCTTGTAGGAATCGGGCGAGATCTCGGCCAGGGCCAAAAGCCCCTGCTCGCCATAGATGATCAGCTTGCCGTCCGCGGCGATCAGGCTGCCGCGATTGAAACCGCCGGTCTTCCACTTCGTCTTGCCGCTGCGGAAATCGAGGCAGGTCAACTTGTTGTTGTTGAACCCGTAAAGATAGCCGTCGACCAGCACCGACGTGGAAAAGTAATTCTTCATCTCCTTGTTGGCCCAGAGCTTCTTGGCCGCCGGCTTGCCGCCTTTGACAGAAAGCTCGAACAGGGCGCAGCCCGTGCTGTAGCCCGTGGAGATGAACAAGCGATTGCCGGAGACAATGGGCGTGGCCACGTTGGCGTCAAGTTCCGTCTTCCACGGCTGCCGCCAATACTCCTTGCCGTCCGCGGGCGATACGCTCACCAGGGCCTCGCCCATGAGGACGATAATCTGGCTCACGGCGTCGATCGCGACCGCTAGCGGCGTCGAATAGCCGATCCGGTCGTCCAATGCAGTCCAGAGAATCTTGCCGCTGACTTTGTCGTAGGCGACGAGCGACTTGCCTTCACCCGCGCCGGTGACCGCGATGACCTTTTCGCCCACGATGATCGGCGAGGCGGCAAAGCCATACTCGGGCGGTTTGCCGCCACGAAGCTCCAGCAGGTCGGCGGCCCAAAGACGTTTGCCGCTAGCCGCATCGATACATAAGAGCAGCCCCTTGCCGCTCATGGCGTAGACTCGGCCGGCATCGACGGTCGGTGTCGCCCGCGGCCCATCGCCGTAGGAATCGTTCTTCAGCAGGCCACCAAGTGGTGTTTTCCAGAGGGTCTTGCCGTCGGCCACATTGAAGGCCACGGCGAACTCGCCCTGGTCGGACCCGAAGAGCGTAAAGGCCCGGTCGCCCACGACCGAAACCGCGGAAAAGCCGCTGCCCAGCGGCACGCGCCAGAGTTCGACCGGTCCCTTTTCCGGCCACTCGCCCAGAAGCCCCGTCTCGCGGGAAATGCCGTCTTCTTTCGGGCCGCGCCATTGCGGCCAGTCGTCGCCAAGGGCGGAATGAAGAACGAGCGAAACGGACGCGGCGGCCAACACGACCGCGAGTTTAGAACATGCGTTCATAGGAGCGACTCCTGGACGGGTCGATAAATCGGGGCAAGAAATCGCGTAATTCTACCGGGCTGCCGTGGGAAAGGCCAATCTCAGTTTGCCAGCCGGAAAAACATGCCTATGCCGGCAACGTCGGGATTATAGTTTGCACGGGCAGAAACGAGCCGTTGGAGTTCCGCCTTTAGGCGGCGATCCCGGCAAGAAGCCGGCTAAAGCCGGAACTCCAACGGCTCGTTTCTGCCCGCTCGCGGTATAAGTTGCCACCCTCCGTTACCCTTAGCCCTCCTGTTCGTGCATCCAGCGCGTCAACTGCCCCGCCAGGGCAAAACAGATCAAGGCCGAAACAATGGCCACTATCGTGATCACGCCCCACACGTGACCGTAGACGTGGACCGTTTCGCTGGGCGGTGGAATCGACCGGCTGGCGCCCTTGGTCACGTCGGTAAACTGGGCCACGATGGAAGCCAGGTACTGCGAATAAGCGGTGGCGAGGAACCACATACCCATCATCGTGCTCACCAATCGCAGGGGCGACAGTTTGGTAATCATCGACAAGCCCACCGGCGATAGGCAAAGCTCGGCCGTCGTGTGCAGCAAGTAGGTCAGGCACAGCCAACTCATGGCCACCATGCCGCGCGAATCCGCGGAATGGGCGCCGTACCACAGCACGGCAAAGCCCAAGCCCAGTTGCAGCAAGCCCATGGCAAACTTGATCGGTGTGCTCGGCTCCAGGCCCCGCGCCGCCAGGAAACTCCAAAACGCGGTGAAGACGAGACCGAACAGAAGAATACAAATTGAATTCACCGACTGGTATTCGCTGGCAGGGATCTCCGCGCTCCGCGGGGCAATTTGCATGCCGATGTCTCCCTCGGTGACAGGCCAGTCGACTTTGAAGTTCGGGTCCTCCTTGTGCGCGTCGCGGAGTTTGCTGAGCAGGTCGAGGGTGAAGACCCGCCGCCGGTACTGCATGCCGATATCGTCCTTGGTGACGACCCAGTTGATCTCGAAGTTGCGATCGCCGTCGTGCTTGGCCCGCAGTTTGGCCAGCGTATCCGCGGAAAACACTTCGTCCCCATCATGGTGGCCGACTTGTTTCTCCGTCGGCACGAGCGAGATGGTCTTTCCCACGTCGTCTTCGCTCACCGTTACATAGCCGTTCCACGCATATCCAAGTTGTTCCTGCGTCGGTTCGATGGCAATGGTCTTGCCCACGTCCGCGGCGGTTAGGGTTTGCGTCGCGCCCACGATTCGATCGACGTTGCGGTCGGTGAAGTTGTTGATCGAACTGCCCGCCTGCTCGAAGAACGTCCAGAACACCATGGAGAAGAACGTCAGAATCAGCACGACATACATGCGGTGGCGGGCTGTCCGCTGCAACCGGACCGTCTCGAAAACGACATAGACTAGTGCCAGCGGTCCGGCAATAAAGAGGAAGACGCCGGCGGGCCGGCTGGCTACTTTGGCGACAACGCCCAAGGAGCGGATGGCGGGGTTCTCGCTGGATTCCATGCCCTTGAGCGTGGCTTCATTCATGAGCGAATACGGTCGCCCGTCGTTCAGCGTCGCGAACCCCGAGACCAGGAGCATGAAGAAGCCAATCGCGAGCAGCGTGCCCAGATAGACCATCCAGGCCCGATTGATGGGGCCGAACACCGGCTTTGTGAGGTACTCGGGGTCCGGCGGCGCACCGGCTTCGCTGGGCACTCCGCCCCGGGCCAGGGCCAGGATCGCCACCACTCCCGAGATGCAGAGTGCTGCGGCGACAAAGACGTTCATTCCCACGGAGAGAAAATTGGCCGGGTGATAGATCAGCATGGCTCCCGCGGCGCTGAAGGTCGTTAGAAAGATGAGGATCTGCGTGGCTGCTCGCGGCGCGACAAAAATCGCGACACCCACAAGCATGCCCACCGTTGCCAAGCCAAATCCCAGGCGCCAATCAATCGTTTCGCCAAGGTAGCCGCAAAGCAGGGGGGCGATCGCCGCTCCCAAGTTCACGCCCATGTAAAAGATCGTGAAGCCGCCGTCGCGGCGCGGATTGCCGTGACGGTACAGCGAGCCCACAATCGTGGAAATGTTCGGCTTGAAGAAGCCGTTGCCGCAGATCAACAGGGCAAGTGCCGTAAAGAAGGCCGTATGCCGTTCGATGAGCAATATCGAGTGGCCGCCGATCGTGATGGAAAAATTCCAGTTCATTACCATCAGCAACTGGCCGAGGGCCATGAGGATACCGCCAAAAATCACGGCCCTCCGCTGCCCGAGCAGCCGGTCGGCCAGGAAACCGCCGAAAAAAGGCGTCAGGTAGACCAGCGCCGTGTAGGCCCCATAGACGGCATAGGCATCGGTGTCGCCATAGCCCAGAAAGCCCTTGGTCATGTAAAGGATCAGCAAGGCCCGCATGCCGTAGAAGGAGAACCGCTCCCACATTTCGGCAAAGAAGAGCGTGAAAAGTCCGGCCGGGTGGCCAAACAAGGTGGGAGAATCCGTGAGCGATGGTCTAGCGGGCTGGTTCATGGCAAGTCCGGGAGAGTGGAAGGAGTCCGTATTCGCTGATTCTACTCGAACGGCGTTACCACCGAAAGGTTATCGGGCCGGGTAGAGGCTCTAGGGAACGCCCTCCGTGGCGTTCCTCGTGTTTTTGGAACGCCATGACCCGCAAGCGGGTGCCCCGCGTTCCCTACATGCAAAAAGATTCGCATCGACGAACCGCTCATAGTATAATCCCAGTTTGGCAACCCCCGACCGCAACAGCCGGCGTTGCCGTTTGCCCGCCGCCGACGGCGTGGTAAAATGCCGAAAACGCCCACCCCAAGCCGTCGCGGCTTGAATGCTCCCCATCCTGCCCGACCTTTACAAGGAATCTTCGCCATGTCTCGAATCACTCGCCGCCGTTTTGTCCAACTTGCCGCCGCCGGACTGGGGGCCACTGCCGCCAGCGGTATCCACGCCGATTTCGTGATTGCCGGTACCAAGTCGTCCCCCCGAGTTCTGGGTGCCAACGACAAGGTCCGTGTGGCCGTGGCCGGCATCCACGGCCGGGGTGGTGACCATATTGGCGAGTATTGCAATCTGAAGGGAGTGGAAGTCGCCTACCTGGTCGATCCGGATACCACGCAGTTTGCCGCCCGCGTCAAGAGCGTCCAGAAACGCGCCGGCAACAAGCCCCAGTGCGTGCAGGACCTCCGCAAGGCATTGGAAGACAAGGACCTGGATGTCGTTTCCATCGCCAGTCCCAACCATTGGCACTCGCTGCTGACGATCTGGAGTTGCCAGGCCGGCAAGAACGTCTACGTGGAAAAGCCTTGCAGTCACACCCTTTTCGAAGGCCGCAAGTGTGTCGAGGCGGCGGAGAAGTACGGCGTCGTCGTGCAGCACGGCACCCAGCAGCGGAGCGAAAAGGGCAGGGCCGGCGAAATCGCCGCCTTGCAGGCAGGCAAGTGGGGCAAACTGCTAGTGAGCAAGGCCTATGTCTGCAAGCCGCGCTGGAGCATCGGCTTCAAGCCCGACGAGCCGGCGCCTGCCACCCTCGATTTCGACCTCTGGACCGGACCGGCCAAGGCGCGGCCCTTCAACCGCAACCTGGTCCATTACAATTGGCACTGGAACTGGGATTTCGGCAACGGCGAGATTGGCAACCAGGGCGTACATCAGACCGACGTCGCCCACTGGTCGCTAGGCCCCGCGGCCACGCTGCCCACCCGCGTGTGGAGCCTCGGCGGCCGGCTGGGGTATGAGGACCAGGGCCAGACGCCCAACATGCAACTGGCCGTCTACGAATTCGGCGACGTGACCGTGGTGATCGAGGTCCGCGGCTTGGTGGAAAAGGGCAAGAAGGCCGGGGGCGAAGTCGACTTCCCCTCGAAGGTCTCCAACGAGTTCTACACGTCGGAGGGCATGGTGCGCGACGGCAAGTTCTATCCCAAGGACGGTGGCAAGACCCACAATGTGACGGCCGAGGCGGTCCACGTTACGCCGGGTGGCGCGTTCGGCAGCTTTGTCGACTGCGTGCGCAACCATCGGCCGAAGGCGGTCAATGCCCCGATCCTCGACGGTCATTACGCCGCCGCACTCTGCCACCTGGCCAACATTTCCTACCGCTTGGGCAAGCAAGTCCCCTTCAGCCAGGAGCCCGAGGGTATGAGCAACCCGCAGATTGCCGAATCGTTCGAGATGATCAAGCGGAACCTCAAGGGTGTCGGCGTGGATCTCGACAAGACCACCTACCGCATGGGCCGCACGCTCACGATCGACCCCAAGACCGAGCGGTTCATTGACGACAGCGAGGCAGACAAGTTGTTGACCCAGGAATATCGAGCGCCCTATGTGGTGCCGGAGACGGTGTAGGTCCCTTCTGCCGGAAGAGACTATAGTGCGCAGGTTGCTCGACAGACATCGAGCTTTGTGAATCGCCCGAAGCCCAACAATCCCGCTCCGACAAGGCGTAGGGTGGGCCGAGTGACACGAGTCCCACCAGACTCTGACTCGAATTTGGTGGGACTCGTGTTACTTGGCCCACCCTCGGCCCACCCTATTACGATGATAACCTTGACATTATTTCTGAAATCAACCACTTCTGGTTGCGCCGTTTCGCTATGGAGGAGCGAAATCCTGCACGGAATCTCCTCTTCCGTGTCACTAACATAGATGTTGGCTTTTCACGGACCATTTTTTACTCCCCCCTGCGGGCCGAATCATGCGATTGACATTGCGAAACCTTCTGAACTACATGGATGGTCAATTCGGCGATCCCAAGGATGCCGAGGAGATCGGCAAGAAAATCGCCGACAGCAAGCAGGCCACGGATCTGTTCCATAAGGTCCGCGACGTGATGCGGCGACTGCGGTTGGCAGCCCCGTCCATCACCGAGCGTGGGGTAAACTTGGACTGCAATACGGTGGCCGAGTACTTGGATCATGCCTTGCCGCCCGACCGCGTGCGAGACTTCGAAGAGGCGGCCCTGACCTCGGACATGCACCTGGCGGAAGTGGCGTCCTGCCACCAGATCGTCTCCATGGTCCTCTGCGAGCCGGCGGAAATCGAGCCGGAAAGCCGGCAGCGGATGTATCAACTGCCGACCGTGGCCAGCCGCGTCGACGAGGAGCGGCTGGCCGCCGCCGAGGCCGCCACGCTGTTGTCGGGCGATGGCCACGGGTCCGTCCCGCCACCTACCGCTCCCTCGGCCAAGACGCGGCCCCGTCCCGTCGTGCCGGAATACCTTCGCGACCCGCCAAAAAAATCGCGGCTCCTGCATGCCGCGGCCATCATGTTCTTCGTCGGCGCTGCCGTAATGCTGATGCTGCTCATCTTCCACCAATTTGATCCGGGCACGCCGCTGGGCAATGGTTGGCAGTGGATCCAGGCCAAAGTGCAGGGCAAACAGGGCGATGATGACGATCGCGACGAGGTCAAGAACCGGACGCCTGCCAGGCAATCGGAAGATATTGCCGTGGGGTCAGGGGCGTCCGGCGGGGCCAGCGCTCAGCCAGCCTCCAAGTCCGATCAATCGCTTCCAGCCGGACCTGCTTCGAGCAAAGAAGGGGGCAATCCTCCGGGCACGGTCGGCAATCGCGAGGCGCCCGTTCCAGTCGCGGAAAGGCTGCCGGAGAACCCGGCTCCCGCAAAGCCTTTGCCGGCAGGTCCCGGCACAATTCCGGGCGTTGCAAGTCCGGCACCCGGCGATGTCAGGTCTGACAACGGCAGGAATCCGCTGGTGCCGTCCGTGGCACGTCCCAAAACGGATGTGACAGGGCCTGCCTCGCGAGCGCCTGACGCCACGACCAATCCCGCATTGACGAAACCACCCGCTGGAAATCCAAAGGCCGTGGCATCGCTCACGCCGAGACCGGGCACCGCACCGCCTATCGACAGGCCGGCGGCCCCGCCTGCGGCTGGCGACAAGACCAAGATCGGCCGTTATCGGTCGGACGGCATGGACGTGCTGCTGAAGTTCGAGGCGGACAATTCCTGGCGGCGGGTGCTGCCTGAAGAGTTCCTCATCGGTCGTCAGCCGCTCCTGGCCCTGCCCTCTTATCGGCCGCGAGTGGTGATCCTGAATGTCGGCGCGATGCTGGAACTTGTCAACGCGACCTGTGTCGAACTACTACCCGACAACGCCCAGGGCCAGCCGGGCTTGGAAGTGGAGTTTGGCCGCTTGGTGATCAAACCGGTGGCCCAGGCGGATGTCCACCTGCGCGTCGTGGTCGGATCGCACACGGGCGTTCTCACGCTGGCTACTGCTGATGCGGTTGTCGGCCTGGAGGTGACGCGCTTGCACGAGCAGGGCAAGGATCCAGAGAAAGTCCTCTCCCACGCGCTGACCAAGCTCTATGTGGCGCACGGCATGGCCCTCTGGCAGGAGGCCGAGGCCAAGCAACCGGTGAAACTGACGGCGCCGGCAGAACTGCTGCTGGACGGCGCCGCCGAGCGCGCGTTTGATGCTGGAAAGGACATGCCCAAGTGGATCACGGCCGATACCGTCAACGAATTGGACAAGCGGGCGGCAATATCGGTGTCGCAGGCCCTGCCGGCCGATCGCGCCGCGAGCCTCAGCCTGAATGAATTGGCCGATCCCGCGAACCGGCTGAAGGAAATCCGCTGGCTGGCTGCCCGTTGCCTGGGCTACCTGAGGCAGTTTGACCCCTTGACGGCGGCCTTGAACGAAGTCGACTTCCGCCGCGAATGGCCCGACTACTTCGACCAGCTCAAGGAGGCCATCGCCCGCGGGCCGGAGACAGCCGCAGCCATTCGCCAGTCGTTGGAAAGGAAATACGGCAGCGAGTCGGCGGGGATGCTGTATCGCATGCTTTGGGGCTATACGGACAAGCAACTCGCGGATGGCGAGGATGATCGGCTGGTGAGTTTTCTGAATCACGAGTCGCCGGTCTTCCGCGTTCTGGCTTTTGAAAACCTGAAGGAGATTACCGGCAAGACCCTCTACTACCACCCCGAGGCGCCTACCGCGCCAAAACGGCAACAGTTTGTGCAACGGTGGCGGCGGGAGCAACAAGCGGGCCACATCCGTTTCAATCTGCCCGACGGAAAACCGGCAGCCGCTCCCGCCGGAAGTCCGTCCAAGGAAACCGCCCCAGAACCGGCCCCGCCACCCGACGAAAGCGAGCCAGGCAACGTCAATCCAACCAGCGCTTTGGAACCGATAGCGCCGGACGCGCCGGCAAGCCCCAAACCGAAAGCATCCAAAACAGCCCCGCCACGCCGGCTGCCTGTCAGCGTTCCCGAGCCTGAGCCGCCGGAACGGCGCCCGCCCGTGGCCTTCCCCGAGCCGTGACTCACGGCCCGAGGATGACAACCTCTTGCAGGCACATGCCGTATCGGCTGCCGGTCGGACGCGGTTGGAACGTGACGCCGCCCCAGCCACTGGAGAAATTGGCCGCGTAGCACAGCCAGAGCTTCCGCCCCTCGCCGCCGATGAACTTCGACGGGACGTTCACGAAATAGGCCTGCTCGCCAAAATGCTTCATGTACGTGACCAGCTTCCATGGGCCGACAATCTGGTCCGACTCGAGAATGTAGGTGTTGAAGTAGCCGAAGGTAGTCGTGCCGTCGGTCACGCACATCAGGTATTTCTTCAGCGGCGCGTCGTAGGTCATCGTCACGCAGCCCATGTTGTCTTTCCATGCGGCAATGGGCAGGATCTTGTGGAAATCGCCCGTCCAGACCGGCTTGTTGCCCGCGTCCAGACCGCTGAAGAACTCGTACTTCGTGGCGTCGTTGATGCTTTCGATGCTCGGGCGGACGCGGATCAGGTAAATCTGGTCTCCCGTGATCCAACTGTTATAGGCGAAGCGGCGATGGGTGCCGTCCGCAGCGCCGTGGGCCGCCAGGTAGGCCTTGCCATCCGGTGAGTACTGGAGGTTCTTGCCGAAGTCGACAAAGTGCGGCGAACCGATCTTGACCGGTTCGCCCTGTAGGGCCGCTTCGCCGAACAGCGGCTTAGCCGGCGTGCAGGGAGTTTGCGTCCAGGTCTTGCCAAAATCGGTCGAATAGCGGAACCCGACGAACGGCCCCAACCACGGCCAGTTGTAATTGGTGCCGCCATGCGCGTAACTACCGGCCGGGTGCAGGCAGTACGTGCCGTAATACCAGACACCGTTGTGGACCAGGCTGCCGCAGGGATAGCGGCCCTCATAAGGCGAAGGCGCCGACTTGTAGACTCCCTGTTCGACGACCTGCAATCTAAGCGGATTGTCGCCCACAATCTTGGCGTGACCGGTGATGGCATTCTTGCCGCCGGAACCGGAGTTCAGTCCGTTGACATTGCCGTCGGTCCAGGGCGAGTACATGTTGCCGTCGGAGGCCCAGGCGGGATACCAGGTATCGGCGTTGGTGTACTCGGCGTGCCGGCCGGTGAAACGCAGCCCTTTGAGTGTCTGCGAGGGCTTGAAGGGGCAGTCGGCCGGCGGTTCGGAAGGCCAGATGCTGCCCACTGCGGTAGTCGGCTTCGAGCCATCGGCCGGGCGTTGTTCGCCTGCCGCCCAAGTCGTGGCAGCGGTCAACACGACCGTGACCATTAGGCCCGCACGCGCGGCAAACAGGATCTTGAAGGCAGACATGTTACCCGTACCGCACTCCAAAGGGGCGATCACCCCGGAATAATGATCTTTTCAATCACCACGCGGGTGTGCAGTTGGCGGTGGCCGGTGCGGCGACGGTAGTTCTTGCGGCGACGGAACTTCTGCACAACAAGCTTGGGACCTTGCACGACCGACACCACTTTGGCGGTGACAGAAGCCTCGGGCAAAGCCGGCCGGCCGATCTTCAGGCCGGAATCATCGCGGAAGGCTAGCACCCGCTCGAACTTGATTTCCTCACCCGCTGCCAGATCGCGAAAATCGATGTCCAGTTCCTGGCCCTCTTCCACTTTCAGTTGGCGGCTGCCGTCTTCGATGATTGCGTACATTTTTCGTCCCACGTCGATTTCAAGTGTCAAGCCTTGTAGTTTACTGAAGCCAGCCGTCCCATGCAAGGGGGCCGGCTGAGAAATCGGGTGAACTGGTGAACTGCTCCTCCATAGCACGGAATTTATTCCGTTTTCCGTTGCACGGAATTTATTTCGTTTTGCCCTAAGAAGGGCAAAGGCCACGGAATAAATTCCGTGCTACGAAGGACTTTGCAGTTCTCCTGGCGAAGAGATTACCGTGTGCAGATGCCGGCCCAACGGGTATACTTTGCGTGGTTTTCAGAGGCTGTCCGAGAAGTCTCCCCTCTCCATGACCCACTGCGCGGGTACCCCAGAGATGGGCAATGGGTGAGGGCCGGTTTCGCTGCAAATTGCCCTCACCATCTCCCATAATGAGAGGGGGTAGTTGCGGGAACTTTCCAGACAGCTTCCTAGACGAGACGATTTTTTGGCGATCACCCCCCGTTTGATGAGGAATTTATGGATCGGCGAGATTTTTTGGGACGTACCAAGGCGGCCGGCCTGGGGGCAGCGGCTGGGCTGACGATTTTACCTCATGCGGCGTCGGTCTGGGGAGCGCCGGCCAACGAGCGGCTCTCGCTGGCCGTCGTAGGACTGCGAAATCGCGGCATGGCGCTGGCCACGGCCTTCGCCCAGCGGGTCGATTGCCGCATTGCCTACCTGTGCGACGCCGACAGCAGCCAAGCCTCGCGCGTCGATAGCGTGGCCAAGATGCAGGGAGGCGCGGCCCCCAAGTTCGTGCAGGACTTCCGCAAAGCCCTGGACCACGCCTCGGTCGATGCGGTGGTTGTCGCCACCCCGGACCACTGGCACTGCCTGGCGGCGATCTGGTCCTGTGAAGCGCGGAAAGACGTTTTCGTGGCGGCGCCGCTGAGTCACAATCCGTGGGAAGGACGAAAGGCGGTTGAGGCCGCGAGAAAAAACCAACGGATCGTTGCCGCCGACCTGGCCTGCCGAAGTGCCGCTTATGGCCTCTCGGCCAGGAAGTACATCGACTCGGGCAAACTGGGTAAAGTCCGCTTTTGCCGCGTCTACGAGCAGACCGGTCAGAGCAATTTTGCCGTCCTACCCGACGCACCCGTGCCCGAAGGCCTCGACTGGAACGCCTGGAACGGCCCTGCGCCCGCTGCACCGTACAACGCCAACTGCCGGAATAACTGGCACGGCTACTGGCGATACTCCGGGGGAAACGCCGCGGTCGAGGGCATCCATCAGCTCGACCTGGCCCGCTGGCTTTGCGGCTTGGATTATCCGAAATCGGTCACGACTCAAGGCGCGCGGTTCGATCTGCCGGGGGCCAATGAAACGCCCGACACGCTGGTCAGCCTGTTTGAATTCGACGATCTGCTGATGACCTTCGAATTGACCCTGAGCACGCCTTATATGACGCGGATTTCCCAGGCGGTCCGCAATGGGGACGTGTTTCCTTATTGGCCGCAGTGCGGGTCGCGGGTGGAGATCTACGGCAGCGACGGCGTGATGGTCATCGGGCCGCACGGCGCCGGCTGGCAAGTCTTTGGCCGGCCGCGACGCGAGCAGCCGACACTCGTGGATCGCGGCTGGGGCAAGCCGGTCGATCCCGAGCACCAGCAGAACTTTGTCGATAGCGTTCGCAATCGCAAGTCGCCCAATGCCGACGTCGAGGACGCCCACCGCAGTACGCTACTGGTTCATTACGCCAACATGAGCTACCGTACGGCAGGCCAGCGGCTTCAGATTGACGCAAAGACCGAGACGGTCGATAACCCCGAGGCCATGAAGTTGTTCCGCCGTGCCTATCGGAAACCGTGGGTCATAGGTTGAGCCGTAGGAATTCGAGTTATGAGGGAGCGAACGGACCGGAAAGAGCGATCTCCCTTTCGGCGATCTTGACGATCAAGAAAGTCAAGATTGTTCATGGACCCGTCAACTTTGGCTATAGCATACGCTGCACTTATCGCTTATTCTATACGATGGAGAGTGAATACTGAAGTCAATTCCTGACTCCCTGGCGGAGCGGATCCCCATGTACTCGCCATGCGCGTGAATGCGACGGATCCCCGCGGCCGGACTTTTACACATTTTCGAGGAGACTTGTTGTGTCGGATACGAGAAAGAGCGATCTGATTGTAGTGGCGGGCGCCGGCGGATTTATCGCCGGCTCACTGGTGCGTTATTTCACGGAGAAGGGGTATACGCGGATTCGCGCGGTCGACAAGAAGCCCCTGCCCGATTGGTATCAAGTAATCGACGGCGTGGAGAACTTGAGCCTGGACGTGAGCCAGGAGGCCAATTGCCATCGCGTCTGCGAAGGGGCCACCGAGGTCTACAACCTGGCGGCCGACATGGGCGGCATGGGCTTCATCGAGCGCTTTCGCGTGCAATGCCTCCGCTCGGTGCTGATCAACACCCACATGGTCGAGGCCGCCTGGCGGGCGGGCTGCCAGCGATATTTCTATTCCTCTTCGGCGTGCGCTTACAACACTGATCTGCAGAGAGATGCCAATTGCCGGGCACTGAAGGAGAGCGACGCCTATCCGGCCATGTCGGAGCGCGGGTATGGCTGGGAGAAGCTCATCTCCGAGATGTTCTGTCAAGAGTACTGGGCCGAGCGGGGCATGAAGACGTTCATCGCCCGCTTCCACAACGTCTACGGCCCCAACGGCACCTGGGACGGCGGCCGCGAGAAGGCCCCGGCGGCCATTTGCCGCAAGGTGATCGAGGCCAAGGAGACCGGCGCGCACGAAATCGAGATCTGGGGCGATGGCACGCAGACCCGCAGTTTCATGTACGTCGACGATTGCGTCAGCGGCATCGACCGCATCACCCACTGCGACAACCTTATCGCCACGCCCATCAACCTCGGCTCCAGCGAATTGATTTCGGTCAACAATCTCGTGACGCTCGTCGAGGAGATCGGGGGCGTGAAGCTCCAGCGGCAATACAATCCCAACGCGCCCCGCGGCGTGGCGGGCCGCAACAGCGACAACACCATGATCAAGCGGATCCTCGGCTGGGAGCCGACCCTGCCCTTCCGCGTCGGCCTGGCCAAGACCTATGCCTGGATCGAGCAGCAGTATCACGACCGGAAGGCCGGAAAGCGGACCGTGCGGGACACGATTTGAGGTCTCCGTGTCCCTACCATCAATTACCGACGTCATCGGTGCCATTCCCTATCGCATGGCCTTTGCCGGCGGATGGATCGATCAACCCTTCGTTTCGCGGTTGAATCCCCGTCCGCCGGGTTCGATGGTCGTGGTCGGCCTGGAGCCAACCTTCCGCTTCATGGACCGTGCCGGCATGTCGACGGGCACGCGGAAGGTGGCCCTGCGGTTCTGGAACGGCCGGCTGCCACAGGGCGAGCCGGCGCAGCTCGTGCGCGAGCTTTACGAAGAAGAGAACCGCGGCCTGGCGGAGCCGTCCGGCTCGCAGGATATGATCGGCCTGATCTACCCGGGTGTCAGCCGTCTGGACTTCGACGCCGCGCATGCCGGCGGCGTCTTCCCCGCACACATCGAGTCCAACAACGATCCGCAGATCGGCGGCTGGATCGAGAGCGTCGTTTCCATGCTCCCCGTCGCTCCGCGGCCTGAGGGCTACAATCCGCTGGGTGTCAAGAACCTCGATCCGCAGTGGATCGGCCGCCTGGGTCAATCGGGCAAGGACTGCTACGACGCGATCGTCGCTCGCGACCTCAAAAGATTGGCGGCTTCGATGAACGAGTGCATGTGCTGCTGGGATGCGATTCTACCCTGCGTGCTGCGGCATCCCACGTTGACGGTCGACCTGGTCGCGTTGCTGAAGCACTACCAGGCCCGCTATCCCGGCGCGATGTACTCCGGCTGCGGCGGCGGCTACCTGTACGTCGTTTCCGAAGAGCCGGTGCCCGGCGCGTTCCGCGTGACGGTCCGCACGCTGCGGTAGCGGCGAGCCTAACGATCCATCGGGCAAGCCGGCGGCATTCCAACCAACTATTTGGAGGCGGACGCGTCCTTGGGTGGCCGCACGATGATCTCGCCCACAGGCAGCTTGCCTTGCGCGAGCCGCTGGCCGAACGTAAGCGACTTCGAGTCGCTAGGATTGGACTTCATCTGCGCCACCTTCTTCAGCGCTGCACGCACCGCCTGGGCGTCCTGGGAATTGCGCTTGGTAATTAGCGTGCTGACTTGCTTGCCATAGGCATTGAAGCCCTTCTGCGGCTTGGGTAGATGGCAGATCGTGCATTGTTTCTTTTCCACGGCTTCCTTGAAGATCACCGCGGTACGGTCGGTCGACTTCGACTTCACGTACATGGTCTTGAACTGCTCCATGACGGGTTTTTCAGCGCCCGCCGGCGGCGTATGCCAAACTCCGGCAACGATTATGCAAAAAACGAGAGAAAAAACCCCATATCTCATAACCGGCTCCTTTTCATCTCCATCAGCCGCGAACCACAATACCCGGTAAGTTCGCACTCTCTTCATTTTGCACGTATTGAGTTGCCGTGTCAACCGGCCGTGCTCCCGCCTCACAAGGATCGATCTTAGAGCTTCGCCTGACAGAATAGCCGCCATCCGATATAATTTCCCGATAACGTTTGGCCCCGACTATCTGTCGGCTAATCGGCCTGTGAGCAGATCCTGTACACGTTCAACCGGGTTTGTGGTCCGGACGGATATCACTACCTCCTGCCGGCCGATGCGATTCTGGCTGATCTGTCGCCTTGTCGGGATCTATCGGTAGTTCTTCCCCCACGAAACACGCCCCGAGGGCGTAGCAGTACTCGTCGAGCCGTTGGCAACGGACGATCTCGATTTGCCTCAGGCTTCCGTCCAGCAGCACGATGCGAAACCGTTCCTTGGGATAGAGAGGCTCGCTATGTAGCAGTCCAACGCCGCCGCGCGAGATGTCGGTAATGTACGCGGCAAACCACACCTGCCCACGCGGTAGACCGGGCAACGATTGCCTGTATTCCAAGGCAACGCGTTTGTTCTTGCCTCGGCAGCGAAAACGCGGAAAGCGGCGCTTGCAACCGGGAAGAGAAGCGGTAGGCCCCTGTGACTCGAAGGCCGCCTCCAAGGCGGCGGGCAGTTCGACGAAGCACGGAAGCCGTTCAATTTCGGCTACGGTTGGCGCTGTTGCAAAATGGCGATCCAACATCGGCAAAGCTCCCTATCAAAACTGCGGCCCGACTCGCGATCCAGGTATTCCATCGCGCACTTGGCATCTGCGCCCTTGTGGTACGCGCGATCGCGAGTCAGCGCGTCATACACATCCGCCACGGTACAGAGCCTCGCCCATTCGTGAATCTCGTTACCCACCAAACCGACAGGATACCCGCGGCCATTGAAACGCTCGTGGTGTTGATAGATCATCATTAGTTGCCCCCACACCAAATCTCCCCGTAAACAGAGCTCTTCGAAACCTCGCGCGGGGTGTTGCCGGATCAAGTGGTACTCTTCCTGTGTAAGCGGGGTCGCCTTGTTCAATAAATCGGCGGAAATGAAACGCTTCCCCACGTCGTGCAGCAATGCACCCTGGGCAATCTCCATGAGTTGGGCGCGATTATGGATGCCGTAGGCCTCGGCCAGCACAACGCAACAAGTGCAAGTATTGATGATGTGTGTAAATGTCGAATAGTCGTGAGTCATCACGCCAAGCAAGTCACTAAAGACGTTCTTCCGGTCGGAGACTAACGTGACCAGGTCTTGGCCCACGTCGGCACTGACGTTCAGCAGGCCGTCAACGTCGCCTTTTTCCAACGATGCCATCAATACGGTGCGCGTGGCTTCCCTCAGGGCGCCGTACCGGTCCTTCACGGGAATCGCTTCGTCGGCCAGGACATGGCGCCGCACGTACTCGCAATACTGCTGGGCTTCGGAGGACCGCGTATAGAGAGTGCGGACGCCCTGGTCCAGCAACCGCTGAAAATCGGCGAGTTCCACAGGAACTTTCTTCTCTCGATAAAGACGAGGCATTGAGTTCTTCAACCGCCAAACGTACAAGTCGAAGGGAAGTTCCGTTCGTCCCAATAGTGTCTTCACAGCCACCGGGAGTAGCCCACGGACATCGGCTGACATTTCCATTTTGCTGGGCATGAGTCTGCACCGTCAAGTCCACCAGGCAGGTTCTGGCAGACTCTGGACTGACACACGGAATCGAAATATCATGCAAACACCCGCGGCAACGTGACGATTGTAACGCTTTTCCCGAAAATCCCCCTTCAAGTTGCTCTCTCACCGGGAAATTCCACGTGCTAGTTCAAGTTGCCGATGCATGAAAGGTACTACACTACAGTAGCACACTTTTGTCATGTGGTCAGAAATATGTCACCGATCATCATTGATTTATTGTCGATTCTTACTTCGGGCCTTGCCGGCGCGGCTGTTGCCTCATGGCTGTGGTATTCCCGTGTCCGACGCCAGTCGCCTACCGCGAGCCGCGACTGCCCACCGGCTACCGCCGCAAGCTGCGCCGGTCCGTCGGCTGCCTCCGTCGGCGATCAAACTCCGCCTGCCGCGGCAGGCGAGGACCGGCTACAGAGGCTGGCGGCACAAATGGCGGTCGATTTTGCGACCCGCTTGCACGAATTGGTCACGCAGGCGGCTTTCGACGTCGGCGAGCATTCCAGCCGCGTGCAGGAAATCAATCGCGAACTCAAATCGTCGCCCAGCCAGGAATCGACCAAGGTCCTGGACGTGGTGGTGAAGCTCGTCGAGGCGAACCAGCAGATGCAGGACAAACTTGCCCGCACGGAGCAAAAGCTCCACGAGCAGCGCGACCAGATGCAAACGCTGCTGACCGAGACCCGCACCGACGCGCTCACGCTGCTGGCCAATCGCCGGGCCTTCGACGACGAGCTCAACAAGCGGGCCGCGGAATTTCGCCGCCAGGGACGGAGCTTCGCGCTGACGATCGTCGACGTGGACCATTTCAAGGAATTCAACGACGTCTATGGGCATCGGGCCGGCGACGAGGTGTTGCGGAGCGTGGCCAAGCTGCTCCGCCGCAAAATGCGGGAGACCGACATGGTGGCCCGTTACGGCGGCGAGGAATTCGCGATCATTCATCCGGGCACGAGCGTGCTCGATGCCTGCTCCTCGGCCTTGCGGGCTTGCGAGGCGATCGAAAAGAGCAGCTTCGTCTACGAGGGCAATAACCTGCACGTAACCGTCAGTCTCGGTTTGGCCGAGATCTTGAGCAATGAGACAGCCAACGGCATGCTCAAGCGGGCGGACAGCGCCATGTACGCCGCCAAGGAAGCAGGCCGCAACTGCGTGTATTTGCACGACGGCAAGGATTTCCGCCCAGTTGTCGCCAACCAGGATCCGGTCGGCCCGCAAGACGAAATCCCACTGCTGGAGCAGCCCGCGCCCGCTACCATCCAGGAAGAAGAGCTAGCGCATCCGGTCGAGGAGACCCCCAGCGAAAACCTCGCGGAGGCCGCCGCGCCCGAGGAGACGCCTCTGGATCTCCTGGGGCGCACCTACTTCTGCCAGCAGGTGCGAAGCCGAATGGCAGAATGGCAGCGCGGCGGTCCGGCTTTTTCAGTCGCCCTGATCGAAGTCTGCCAGAGCGGCCAGCGCGGGGAGAATCATCCGCGACAAACGAAGGAGACGATGTCGCGATTGGCTGCCACCTATCTCTTGGCGACGGTCCGTGAAATGGATGTCCTGGGAAGCTACACTCCCGACTGCTTTGCCTTGATGATGCCCACGGCCGGGTTGGTCGACGCCATTCGCGTGGTGAATCGGCTCTCGGAGCAATTGTTGGAGCACATCTTTTTGGAGGCCGGCAAGCAATCGGCGCTCGCCTTGAGCGTCGGCGTGGTGCAAGCCATCCAGATCGACGACGCGACGTCCCTGTTGAAGCGGGCGGAAATGGCCCTGGACGCCGCCGAACGCAAGGGAGGCAATCGCGTGTATTGCCACGACGGCCAGCGCATCGCGCCGGTCGCCGCGATCCTGGAACTGGAATCGGCAGGCTGCTCCGCCTGACGCGCGAACCGCTTATTACCCCGGCAAGAAAATGCCTCACGTAGGACGGGCTTTAGCCCGTCAATGACGGACTAAGGACCGGCGCAGAAATAAGTGTCGCCTTTCGTGGAGCGAAAGGCGACAATACGACAGTTATTGATTCGCTGGTCCTAAAGTCCATCCTACATTTGATCTGTATTCATACCGCGGTAATATGCACGAAGACATCCTCTTGACCCCCGACGGTCTGCGGCTCTTGCAGCGGCGCTGGCAACCTGCCGGCGAGCCGCGGGCCGAAGTGCTGCTGGTCCACGGCTTTGTCGAGCACGGCGGTCGCTATGCGCCGACGGCCGAAGCCCTGGCCCGCCGCGGCTACGCCGTCACGGCGGCCGACCTTCGCGGTCACGGCAAGTCCGACGGCCCGCGCTGCATGGTCCGCCGCTTCCAGGAATATGTCGACGACCTCGACATGCAGTTCGTCCGCGCCGTGCGCCAATCGTCGGGCAAGCCCTTGTTCGTATTGGGGCACAGCCTGGGCGGTTTGATCGCCGTCTCGTGGTGCATTCGCCGCCAGCCCGAACTGCGCGGAATGGTCCTCAGTGGGCCGGCCCTGCAAGTCCGCCAAGATCTGTTCCCCTGGCTGCGCCGCATGGCGGGCCTGGGAAGCCTGCTCTTCCCGCGGCTGCGGTTGTTGCGCATGGGCGGCCGGAATATCTCACGCGACCCGGCGATCGTCGCCCAGTTCCGCGACGACCCGCTGGTTTTCCATGGCCGTTTTCCCGTGCGCAGCGGGGCCGAAATCCTCCGCGCCGGCAACTGGGCGCAAGCCCATTTCGAACAGGTCCGCACGCCGCTGTTGATCCTGCACGGCGGCGCCGATCGCGTGGCGGCGGTCGATGCCAGCCGGGACCTTTTCCAGCGGGCCGAGGCGGCCGACAAGACCTTGCACGTCTATCCCGAACTCTATCACGAGGTGCTCAACGAACCGGAAAAAGAGCAGGTCCGCGACGATCTCATCCGCTGGTTCGACGTGCGCGTCGACCGGTAGGCCGTAATGGTTGGGCCGAATAGTACGAATCACCAGGTTCGATGACGCGGATCGTCAAGTACTCGTCCTTTGGCGGGAAGATTCCCTTCCGCATCGAAGCGCATTTCCCGCGGCGGGCAGAGAATCTCCAGATCGCTCCGCCCGCGGGCCGCTTCTAAATACGCCGTCGAACATTCCACTTCGACCAGGTCGAGCGAATCGGCGATCCAGAGCAGCCGGGCATGGGGCGGTTCGACCAGCCCGACCGTTCCCAGGGCCGCATGCAGCATCTCACGGTCGGTTGCGTAGTCCAGCGGCGTCATGCCCGCCGCAATGTGGCCGCTGGTGAGCGAATTCACGCGCGTTGCTTGCGTGTCCATGTCGTGCAGCAACTGCGTGCGGCAGAACTCGGCCACGCCCAGGCCAATGGCGTTTCCGTGCGACTCCGGCGTGAGGCTGCGCACACAGATCCGCTTCACCTTGGGCGTCTCGCCTGCCACGGCCCGGTGGTCGTTGAACTTGCGGCCCACGACGTTCGGGTCAAAACCCACGCCGCTGATGTTCTTGCCCATGCGGTCGATCACCAGCACATCGACCGCGTCAAACGGCAGCCGGGCCATCCATTGGCGGGCCAGGGCGAGCAGTTGCGGCTCGCGGCTCTCGAATTGTGACGGCTCGACCGCATCGATCAGGGCCGTTTCGTCGTAGGCGTTCTCCACGATCGCCAGCCCCGCCACGATCGGACACTTCCGCAGGATCTCGGGGGCCGCGCTGCGCACTATCTGATCGAAACTGTAGTCTTCGATCGCGCGATGATAAATATTGGCCCCGGCCTGCTTGCCTAGTCCGATGAGCAACATCTTCAGCAGACCGCTTTGGAAGTCGCCGGCCAGGGCCGTATGCGGTTTCACCCGGCCGCAGACCAGCACGTGATCGGCCGCGCAAGCCGCGCGATCGACATGCAGGGGAAAGCCCTCGACCGCGCGGCCCACGATCGTGGTTTCCATGTTGGAACGGACCGGGCAACCAACCGCTGTCTCGGTGATGCCGTAGGAATTCAGGACTTGCCGCTGTCCTTCCGCGGTGCCCCCGCCGTGGCTGCCCATGGCCGGCACAAGAAACGGTTCGGCCCCCAGTCCGCGGAAATAGTCCACGGCTGCCCGCAGGATCGCCGCAATGTTGGTGATCCCGCGGCTTCCGGCGGTGATGGCGACGCTCTGCCCCAGCTGCACGCGGCGGTGCAGTTCCAAGCGGGCCAGTTGCGCATGGACCTCGCGGCCGACATCCGCCACCCGCGGCCGGGCGAAGGTCTGACGAATACGAAATATCTGGGGAAAGTTCAACATGGCTCCCGTCGCTTACTCCTTGGCTTCACCTAGCAGCCCCCATTGTAACCTCCGCTCTGCGGAAGTAGTAATAAGTTAACATTCCTAAAAAAAGTTGCAAACAAGTTTGTGCGAGGGTAGAATCGGCATGGTTCAAACCACTGTAACACTTCCGCCGGCCGAAATTCTGTTACCCGACCGGCCCATGCCGTAGAATCGCAGTTGCCTTCACACTAGCCTGCCCCCTTTCGCTCCTGCCCACCACAACCTTACGGAGTAATCGTCATGCAACGAGTCGCTTTGATCATCGTTTCTCTGGGTGCCATTATTCTATCGCCCTGCCGGATCGCTCGGGCAGAGGAGAAGAATCTGCTGGACAACCCTTCCTTCGAAGTCACGATCGAGAAGAACCAGTTCGGCCACGTGTTCAAGAGTTGGGGAGGATGGAAGTATGAAGGCGACTGCGACTTCCGTGTCGGCCAGATTGCCCATAGCGGCAAGCGTTCCTGCCTGTTGCTGGGAGGGGCCACACCCAAAATCCGCACGTCTCAGTCGGTTGACCTCCAGCCGGGTCGATACAAGGTCACGGCTTACTTCCGCGGGTTGGACATCGGCATGGGCATCTGGAACAATAGCACGGAGTTCATGTTCGCCGACAAGTATTTTGGGCTGAAAAAGAATGGCACCTTCGGCTGGACGAAGCTGACCTATGTTGCCGACGTCGCGGAAAAGCGGCAGGCCGGTCCTTCGTTCGGCCTGTGGGCACCGGGTTATTTCTGGATCGACGATGTCTCGCTGGTCAAGGTGGGCAACGACGTGCCACTGACACCCGAGCCGGTCCTAGGCGCGGAGGAAGCGCCCATTTCGCCGCCGGGCGAGTTCGGCCCCGGCGCGGTCCGCTGTGCGGAATGCGGCTACAAAAACATGCCCCAGTGGAAAACCTGTTACGCCTGCGGCACGCCGCTGGAAGGCAAGAAGGCGGTCGCCAACGGCCCAGCAACCAGGTTGATCACCTCCTTCGAAGACAAGAACCCCTTCGAGAACGGCACGATCGTCGCGGAGCATGCCACCGACGGCACGAAGTCCCTGCGGATGGACAAGGACTATATCGTCATGCTCAAGCCGCAGGATTGGCGGGGTTACGATTTTCTTGAGACCGACGTCTACACCGATTCGAAGGTCCCGGTTCCCTTCTATGCAGAATTCTACGACGCACAGACCCGCGACTATTGGACTCGCGTGAATTACACCACGGTCATCCCGCCCGGCCAGAGCACGTTGATCCTTCCGCTCAAGCAGTTGTACGTGGGCGAGAAATCGCGGCCCGGGCGGCCGTTGGAACTGGGCAGCATCACGAAGATGGTGTATGCCATCGGCGATAAGCCGCCCGCGCCGGTCTATATCGACAACCTGCGTCTGCGGCGCGACGACTCGCCCAGCCGCATGGTGTTCGACGGTCTCTATGCCTTCGACTTCGGCCTGAGCACTAGCCCGGTGATGGAGGGCTTTACTCCCCTAACTCAGGGCACGATCTACAGCCGCGGCCGAGGCTACGGCCTGAAGGACGCCAAGGTCTGGCGGAGTTTCGACGTCATGCAGCCCGAACCGCTGTACGAAGACTTCATCTGCATCGAGTCGGGCTCGCTGGCCGTGGACGTGCCCAACGGCCGCTACCGTGTCTTCGTGAATATCGACAATCCGTCCGGCTTCTGGGGCGAGTACCAGGTCTACCGCAAGCGGGCGATCCTGGCCCAAGGCAAGCCGGTCGTTACCGAGACGATGGACTTCGATGCCTTCAAGAAGAAGTATTTCCGCTTCTGGAACGTGGAGGACCTGCCCACCGACAACACCTTCGACAAGTATCAAAAAGCCTACTTCCACGAGAAGATGTTCGACGTGGACGTGACCAACGGGCAGCTTCAGATCGGTTTCGAGGGCGAGAACTTCGGCTGTAGCGTTTCCGCCGTGGTGATTTTCCCCGTGGCGAAGGCCGCCGAGGGCGAGCGGTTCCTGAAGTGGGTAGAGGGCAAACGCCGCTTCTACTTCGACAATTACTTCAAGCGGGTCCTGCATCCCGCGTCGGGCGATCCGCTAAAGCCGACAGCCGAGGACCAGCGCCGCGGCTTCGTTGTCTTCCATCGCGACTACACGAAGGAGGTCTATTACAACGATACGCCGCTAAAGAAGGAGATCGGCGTGCCGCTTTCCGGCGAGGCCTTTGCCGGCGAGTATCAGCCGCTGACCATGTCGATGGTGCCGTTGAAGGACTTGGGCCAGGTGACCGTGACCGCCGGCGACCTGTCCGGCCCTGCGGGCGTGATCCCCGCCAAGGCGATTGACGTGGGCTTTGTCTCCTACCGCGTCACGCGCGTGACGATGGAGGGGAGCGTCTACACGATCAAGCCGCGGTTCGTGATGCCGGAGAATACGGTTGACATGCCCAAGGACATGACGCGCCGCTTCTGGCTGACGGTGAAGACGCCGGCAACGGCCCGCCCTGGCGTGTATCGCGGCCAAGTAGCCGTGCAGACGCAGAACGGCGGCACGGCCAACGTTCCCGTCGAGTTCCGCGTGCGGGCCGGGACATTGGACCCGGTCGACATTCCCGCCGGTCCCTACAGCTACACGGTTAGCGTGCCCTGGTATGAAGACGACCCGAAGACGGCCCAGTACAACCGCGAGGCGACGCTCAAGAGCCTGAAGAAGATGCGCGAGTATGGCTTCACCTCGTGCAGCGGCTTCCCGCACATCGCCTACCGCGGTTTCAAGGACGGCAAGCCCGTGCTGGACTTCACGGCGGCCGACGCCGAGATGAAACTGGCCAAGCAACTGGGGTTCCTGGCCGTCAACACCTACGGCGGCGGCGTGTCCGGTTTCGACGCCTATCACAAGGACGAGGGCGTCATGGCCGCCGCCGGGTTCAAGGACTACACGGCCTTCATTAAGGCCGTCTACGGCGAAGTGCAGAAACATGCCGAGGCCCAGGGCTGGATCCCGGTTTATTACAACCTGGGCGACGAGCCGATGGGCGACGAATTGACCCGCTCCGCCGAGAACGCCGAGGCCTATCGCCGCGCGTTTCCCAAGGGGCCTCCCTACTTCACCGGAGCCAGCAGCTTTGCCGGCAGCGACCGCAACGACCCGCACCTGCGGCTGGGCAAGGCCCTGCACGCGGTCAGTTGGAACGGCCACGACGAGGCCTCGGTGAAACTGCTGCACGAGTTGGGCGCGGACTGGGGCTTCTACAACGACGGCACGCGCTGGACGTTCGGCGAGTACATGTACAAGGCCGCCAAACAGTTCGGCATGAAGTTCCGCATCTGCTGGCACTGGAACGCCGCGGCCGGCGATCCCTATTACGCCTTGGACTGCCGCGAGGACGATTACTCGTGGTGCAGCGGTTCGCCGGACGGCACGCTCATTCCCTCGCTGTACTTCGAAGAGCTGCGCGAGGGCCTGGGCGACTACCGCCGTCTGATCACGCTGGAGCGTTTGGCGAAAGAGAAGGCCGGCACGCCGGCCGCCGCGGCCGCCAACAGCCTGTTGGCCAAGCGCATGGCCGCCTTCAAGCTGAACCAGCGGGATCACGACGCCCTCTTCCCCGAGGGCGCTTGGAGCGATTTCCGCAGCCAGGTGGACGACGCTATCGAAGCCCTGAGGAAATAACCCATAGGGTGGGACAAGCGAGCTTGTGAGCACCGGCCCACCAAGCAGGACGCGGAGACGCGGAGAGGGGAGACGCGGAGATCGCGCAGACCTTCTCCGCTCCAAAGGCTCTGTGCCCGTGGTTCGGACATTTTGCTACGACCGCCGCCACCGCCGGGTCGCGAGACCTTGTTCCATCTGCGACTCCTGAGCGCTTCCCTAACACAAACGGGCGACGAAGGCCGAAAACTCAGGGGCGCGCTGGACACGGGGGGAACCCCTAGGTAAGATGGACGGCGCTAGAGGCGATGCTCGATTCCAGGTCCGCGCCAAGCCGGAAGTGTCGGTTTGGGGGAATTGTTGCCGCCGATTTTAGCGCCAAAGCGAGAGGGCCGTACCATGAGAGTCGATGTCCTGACCGTGCCGTTGCTTTTTATCGTGCTGAGTGCAGCGAGTCTTGCCGCCCCAATCTCCACCAATCCGGCCAATTACGCTATTGTCGGTGAAAGCGGAGTGTCGCTGAACACATATAGCACCGCTTGGGGCGACGTTTACAGCGGCGGCGATCTGAATCTTCAATTCGGTTACGGAATTCAGGACAGCCCGAATGCCGGAAACATGATTTCCATGGGCAATGTCAACGTGGGTACGTTGAGTGATGTTACGGGGAACATTTATGCCAACGGCGGCGTCAGCCTGACCGGCGACGACACGATCACCGGGAACATCGTTTATGGGACGAGTTACGGCAATTCGGGCGGCAACGTTGTCAGCGGCACGGTTACCCAGGCGGCAAACAGCGTCCCGACCGTCAATTTGCCGAGCGCGGTGAGTTTCACTCCGGGCACAAACGACATTTCCACCGCAAGTAATCTCACGCTTGCACCGGGCAGCTACGGCAACGTCACGGAAAGTGGACAGTTTCAGAACATCTATTTGTCCTCCGGCGATTACTATCTCAAGTCGCTCAACGTTCCATCCGGGGGCTATCTTTATCTCAATATCACGAATGCTCCGATCCGGGTGTTCGTGCAAGGCAACATCAACATCGGCAGCGAACTGGAAACCTACTTGAACGGCCAGTCGTCCGGTACTACCAGCCTCGCTAGTTCCGTGCTTTTCCAAACCGGCGGGAACTTCAATCTTGCCGGAGCCAATACCTACAACTTCTATGGAACCGTTTTCACTCCGAGCGGTTCCGTGTCCCTAAGCATCGGCCAAATGAACGGCTCCATCATGTCGTCGGGGTCGATAAGTTCTACGACCTACCTGACCAAGGCTCCGTACAATTGGTCGAATTTGCCCGTGCTGTCAATCGCCACGACTAGCGCCACGGTCATTACAGGCGGCACGGCGAATATTGGAGTTTCGCTCACGAACTTGGGGGTTTCCGGCGGCAGTGCCATGAATTACGCGCTCGCTGCCACGGTATCCTCCGGGAGTCTCGCCGGCATCCAGTCGTTCTCGCAAAGCGGGAGCTTGGCCGCGCAAGCAAGCCAAAGCGTTGTTTCCGTCCCAACGACTTCCGCGAACATCGGCGTCAATGCATTGACCATCGCAGCGACGGGTGCCAACAGCTTTAATGGCCCGCAGACTGCGACGGCAACGCTCACAGTCCTCGCTCACGCCGTACCCATCCTAAGCACCTCGACGGCAAGCGTGGGGCGAGTTATGAGAAACACGGTGGGCACGGCGGGCTCTGTCACGCTCTCGGACTCCGCGGGGGCCTACGGCAGCGGACTTCAGATCACCAACCTGCCGGCTGGCCTGAGCGGATATTCCGTCGGCAACCTTATTTCCAGCGGCGGTAGCACGACTATCTCTTGCAGCCTAAGTACTGCACTCACGGGAACCGCCTCGGCGTCGTATACGATCGACCTGAGTGACAACCTGACTTTGGCTGGTGCCACCGCCCTTCCCAGCCTTTCTCTTACCGTGACGGGCACTGTGCTGGACAATCGCGTGGTCACGGCCCCGGCGAACACCAACCTCGGTTACATCCATGTGGGCGGCGCAGGCTCGGCGGCACTCTTGCTATCCACTACGGGTGACGATAGCCATTTCACCCGCGTCACGGTGGCCGATTCCGCGGCGGCCGACGCCAACGGGATAAGCGTCAGCGGCGGCAGCACGGGGCTGCGTTTCGGCTACGACGCCATGTCCGACCTCCGCACGATTGGCGGAACGCTCAACAGCTCCGTGCCCGTGGGGAGCTTCAGCGGATCGCTCACGCTGGTTACCGGGGCCGAGTCGGGAGTGACGGGGGCGCAATCGCCGGTGAACGTGATCGTGAATTACACGGGCAAGGCCTACTCCGGCAAGGCCGCATGGAGCGGCTCGGCCGGCGGAAGTTGGGGCACGATGACCAATTGGCAAGATACGCAGGCGGGAGGACCCAACGGCGGCGCGCCGGGCATCAGCGGCTTTGCCGGCGACACCGCCTCCTTCGGCGATTCCATCGGCAGTTCTGCCGCGACCGTCTCGTTGGACGGCCAGAATCCCGTTCTCAACAGCTTGTCGTTCGCTACGCATCTGGGCGGTTCGTACAACATCACTTCCGGCAGCGGCGGCCAGATCACGGTGAACGGAGGGACCGCCGACTCGGTGATCACCGTCAATGGCGGCAACCAGCAGATCTCCGCCCCGCTCGTGCTCGCCGGCACCGCCGACTTCAATATCGTCAATCCGCAGGACAGCCTCACTGTCGCCGGCAACATCGGCGGACAAAGCCCGATCAATAAGCTCGGCGCCGGATTGCTGACGATCACAGGCACGAGAAGTCTGTCGGCGGTGACGACGATTAGTGCCGGCACGTTGCAGGGCAACGCGTCGAACGTCGCCAATGTGACCAACAACGGCACGCTCGTGCTCAACCAACCTTCCGACGCCGTGTATTCCGCCACGATGACGGGTGGAGGCGGCTTCATCAAGTCCGGTCCCGGAATGCTGACACTCGCCGCCGCCGATAATCTGAGCACTACCGGCTCCATCACCATCCAGCAGGGTACGCTCTCGGCGCCGCTCGGCATTCCGCACAACGGCGGAGGCATCCAGGTGTCGTCGGGTGGAACGCTGCAAGCGGCCGAAAGCGTCATACGGTCCGTGTCGGGAAACGGCGCCGTTGTGGCCACCGGCGACCTGACCATCGGGCAGTCGGCGCAGCCCGGACAGTTCAACATGGGCGGTGCTCCCGGCACGGGCGGCACGCTTATCGCCGGGAGCAATGCCGTCGTCATCCTCTCCGCCGACGCGGCAGTCCTCGGTAGCCAGACGACCCTCGGCCCCGGCGGCAGCTTGACGACGCTCAATGGGGCCCAACTCGGCAACGCCTCGTCGTTGGACGCCACCAAGGTCCTGACCGCCACCGGAAGCGCCGAGATCAACAGCAGCTTCGTCAACAACGGCATGGTGAATGGCCCCACGGCCTCGGGCCAGATGCTTACGTTCAAGCAGTTCGTCAATGGGGCCGGGAGCACGACGGGGAATGTCGAGTACGCCGCCGGCTACAGCCCCGGTAACTGCCCGGCAGCCGTATCCGCCCAGAATGTCCTCTTCGACACGACGAGCACGCTCATTCTGGAGCTTGCCGGGGATATGCCGGGCAGCGGCTACGACCAGCTCGACATCTCGGGACAAGCGACCCTCAACGGCACGTTGGACATCGAGTTGCTGGGCGGCTTCACGCCCTCGGCGGGCGAGAGTTTTCAGGTCTTTGACGGCGTCACGGCGGGCAGCTTCGCGCAGATCAACATGCCGGTCTTGGGAAACGGATTGAGTTGGAATACCAACGCCTTGTATTCCACGGGACAAGTCAGCGTAGTGCCCGAGCCCGGCACGCTTGCCCTGCTTGCCGCGGGCGGCATCGGATTGTTGGCGGCCGTGCGGCGCAGGCGGTACGTTCTTGCCGCTTGAGGTCCACCAAAGGGGTCGGTCGATCATTCGCGACGACGGAGCCCCCCGGCTACCGCCAGGGGAAGGAGGTCAAGGTGGACATGTTGCGAGGTTTCATAGTAGGCCGTCAACAGCGTTTTGTTGTGGGTCTTCGTTGCCATCGACCACACGCTACAGAGACGACGACGCGCTCTGCTCGTACTTTGCGGCGGGCACGCTTTCGCCCAAGCTGCGGATGGCCGCCCGGCCCGCTGCAATGACTGCGCGGGCCTGAGCGGCCAGCGCCTGGGCGTCGTGCAACTCGAGCTTGCGGCTCAACTGGCCGACACCTGTGACCTTGCCGAGGTCCCGGTCTGCTTGCGTTTGTGCTTGTTTGGCTTTCACGGCTTTGTCCCTGGCGACGACCCAGTCGGGATTCTTCTCGAACAGGGCTTGCCGTGCCCGGGCCACTTCTTGCATGGCCGCCCTCAATTTCGCAATCGCTTCGAGGAACAGGGCGTCCCCGTCGAGTTTCTCTTTTTGGTCGGGCGAGAGCATCGCCAGCTCATGGGTGTAATCCGCCGGAGTCGGCGTGCCGGCGTGCGGCGGCAGCGAGAGGACGCGATGGACTTCGCGATCGATCGCGGCGCGCATCGCTTCCGCCTTAGCCTGGGCCTGGACGCACTCGGAGTCCGATCCCTGCTCCGCAAGCAAGCGGGTTTCGATCTCGCGCATCGTGGCGTTGCTTTCGACCTGTTGGGCAACGGCGCCGTCGATTACAGCCCGCGCCTCGACAATCCGCGCTTGGGCCGCCGCGAGTTCCTTTTCCGATATTTCCTGGCGAGACAGGGCGCTTTCGAGCACCGCTTCGGCCACGGCGATCTGGGCTCGGATGCTGTTGATTGCCGCTTGACGCTGGAGATCGGCGTAATCGAAATAGAGAGAGGTGGAGTACCAGTAGTCATCGTAATAATCGTAATCATCATAAAGCCACCAGGGATGATGCCAGTAGTGATGTCGCCGGTGGAAATGACGCCAGCCAGGATGTCGCCAGCTGGGATGGCGCCGATGGGCATCGTGCGACGCGTGGGAGTGCGACTTCTTGGACAATTTCTTCTTCCCAATTGGCGGTGTCGTATGACGCCGCTTGGAATTAAGCGGAGTCACGTGCGGCGAAGGCGTCGAACGCTTGCCCGCGTTCTTCTGGGGCGGGTGGTACCTCCGGGCCGTATTGCGTTGATCAAATTGCTTTGGGGGCGTGTGTTTTTGCGGTTCGTGCTTCTGGGCTACGCGCGTCTGCGGCGCAGGCTTGGGAGGGACATATTTCTTATGCGCGGGTTTATTCGGCAGCGGTTTTTTCGGCGCGTAGTTCCTGCTGGGATGGGAATTAGGAGCCGGATTCCGCGGCGCAGGGCGCGGACTATAATGGCTTCCACCAGAAAAGCCACCACCGCGATAACCGCCGCCGCGATAAGCAGCACCCGCGTATCCGCCTGTGAAGCCGGCCATCGCGCTGGGCAATGCAAAACCGACGACCAGCGCAGCGATCGCCACAGCAAGAACGATGGCACGCCCTACGCGTGATAAATGCCGTCTAGTGTGCGAAGAGAACGTAGCCATGAACACTCTCCTTGTCTTGAAAGCCTTTGTTTCGTAAGACACCGATCGAGATAGGGGTAAAATGATCCTCAGGTTCCGCCAGGGAAGTTATTTCGGTTTCAGTTGTTCCGCCTTGGCGGCATCCGCCTTGGCTTGTGCCGGGTGCTTGGCTTCCGCGTGCGCGTGGGCTCGCCCTGCATAGGCATCCCCATACTCCGGGTCCAACTCGATGGCCTTGGAGTAGTCGGCAATCGCGTCTGCCCAATGCTTCTGTTGCTCGTGGACCTGGGCTCGCACACAGTACGGTTCGGGGTTTTGGGGATCGATGCGGATCATCTGGTTGCAATCCGCCGCGGCTTTGTCGAAATCGCCTTGTTGCTGGTAGATCCTGCTGCGGAGCTCGAGTGCATCGCCGTCGTTCGAGTCCAGGCGGATCGCCTCGTTCAGATCGACCAGGGCTTTTTCCGGCGTGGAGTTCTCGAAATAGGCCCGCCCGCGGCCACGGAGGGCCTCGACGTTCTGCGGCTCGAGTTCGAGAACGGCCTTGTAGTCGGCGATCGCCTTGTCCAACTCTTCGCGATCGTGGTAGATCAGGGCCCGGTTCAGCAGCGACTCGGTATCCTTCGCATTGATGGCGATGGCCTTGCCCAGGTCTTCCAGGGCTTCTTGCAGTTTGTTCTTTTCGAAACATGCCTGTCCGCGGCCGCGGAGGGCGTCGACGTTCTGCGGATCGTGGCCGAGGACGGCGGTGTAGTCGTCGACCGCCTTGTCCAGTTCCTTCCGTTCATGGTAGACCATAGCCCGGCTCAGCAGCGCCTCTGTGTCGTCTTTATCGATGGCGATGGCCTTGCCCAGGTCGGCCAGGGCCTCTCCCGGTTTGTTCTTTTCGAAGTAGGCCTGTCCGCGGCCGCGGAGGGCGTCGACGTTCTGCGGCTCGTGCCGGAGGACGACCGTGTAATCGTCGATCGCCTTGTCCAACTCTTTCCGCTCGTGGTAGACCATGGCCCGGCTCAGCAGCGCCTCTGTGTCGTCTTTATCGATGGCGATGGCCTTGCCCAGGTCGGTCAGGGCCTCTCCCAGTTTTTCCTTTTCGAGGTAGGCCTGCCCGCGGCCGCGAAGGGCCTCGACGTTCTGCGGATTGCACTTGAGCGCCGCCGTGAAGTCGGCGATCGCCTCGTCTCGCTTCTCCTGCTGGTAGCGGATTTGACCACGGGTTGCCAGCGTCGCAGCGTCGTTCGGATCCAGGCTGACCGCCTGGTCGAGATCGGTGAGGGCCTTATCCGGCTCTTTCTTGTCGAACCAGGCCCGCCCGCGGACGCGGAGCGCTTCGACGTTCTGCGGCTCGAGACTCAAGGCCGCCGTGAAGTCGGCGATCGCCTCGTCCAGTTTCTGCTGGTTGTAGCGGATCAAGCCGCGGGTCGCGAGCGCGGCAGCAGCGTACTTGGGATCGATACGAATGGCCTCGTTCAGATCGTCCAGGGCCTTCTCCGCTTCGTCCTTGTCGAAGCGGGCCCGTCCCCGGCCGCGTAAGGCCTCGGCATTGCTCGAAGAGATCTTAAGGACGTTGGTATAGTCGACGATCGCTGCGTCCGGGCCATTTTGATTGTAGTGGATGCGGCCGAGGGCCAGCAGGCTCTCGACGTCCGTCGGGTCCCGGTGGACCGCCTCGTTCAAGTCTGCCAGGGCCTTTTCGAACTGGCCGTTTTCCGAATAGGCCCGCCCGCGGCCGCGGAGCGCTTCGACGCTGCTTGGATCGACCTTGAGGGCGCTGCTGTAGTCGGCGATCGCGCGGTCCAAGTCCTCCCGGTTGTAGTAAATCAGGCCGCGGGCGAGCAGGCTCTCGACGTCCCCGGGGTCCAGGCGGATCGCTGCGCTTAAGTCCGGCAGGGCCTTTTCCACCGCGCGATTTTCCGCATAAGCCCGCCCGCGGCTGCCATGCGCTTCGGCGCTGTTCGGATCGAGTTCGAGGGCACGGGTGAAGTCGGCGATCGCGTGCTCCAGGTCATACTGATCGTAGTAAACATGTCCCCGGGCAAGCACCGCCACGGCATCCTTCGGATCGCGCTCGATCGCGAGCGTGAAGCAGGCGATGGCCGCATCGAGATCGCGTTGGTCCCAATGCGTCATGCCCTTCTTGAATGCCGATTCGGCGTTTTCCGGCCGCGGGTTGGCCGCGGGCCGGCTGCACGATGAGAGCAGCATCATGAGTAGGACGGCCGCCGCAAGTTGATGGCTGTTCATGGTTGGTCTTTCGGTTGTTCGCGATTCTTCTTGATCGCTTCTTCGGCCTTTCGTTGGCGTTCCTTTTCCGCCTGGGCCTTTTTCTCCTCCCGCTCCTTTTGGAGCTTCTTGAGCAGCAAGTTGCGCGGGTCATCATTTGTGCCGCCCTTTCCCGTCCCCGCGCCATTCACGGCTCCAGGCTCATCGGCCACGCGAGGGTTGTCTGTCGCGCCGGCTCGAAATGCCGAGGAGACCGCAATAGCAATCAGGATGCAGGCCACGCTGAGTCCGATCCCGACCGCCCAGTTGCGGGCCGACCGGTAGGAGCCGAGCCAACCGGCGCGCGGCGGCAGGGCGGCGGGCGCAGTCACGGGCGCAGCCGGCGCGGGCGCAGCCGGCCAGGGCCTCACGCCCAGGTCCGCAAGCGGCGAGGCTTCAAGTCTCGTGGCCTGTCGCGCAGCGCGCGGATCCGGCACATCCGCGGGCATCTTGCTGAGAAGGTCGCTGGCCATGACCTTGTGCGTCCCCAGAAAAACGACGTCGCCCGCTCGGATGGGCGCACGCGTGATCTTCTTCAGCGGATCGTTGATCGCGGTCCCGTTCCGCGATTCGAGGTCGACGAGAAACACGCGGTTCCCCTCCCGTTCCAGGCGCGCATGGTGGCCCGAAACCATGTCCAACGGAATCACGACGTCGTTGTCGGGCAGTCTTCCCACGGTGATCGAGGAAAGGTTGGGCCAAGGCATGGGTGTGTTTTGCCCCAGCGTGATCGCTTCACCGCGGCGAACTTCCCGCGGGCGGTCGATCCGCTCGCCGGCCACGAACGTGCCATTCGTGGAAGCAAGATCTTCGAGCACGAACGTTTGCCCCTGCTGGCTAAGCCGGCAATGCCGGCCGGACACAGCCGGGCTATCAACTTGGAGATCACAATCGGGCAAACTGCCGATCGTCCAAGAGCGCTCTTTCATGGTTGCCAATCCTTCTTTTATTGCGGCGTTTGAATGATGAACTTCTGCTCGCCAAGCATGAAACGGCAGGTTCCTTTGAAAGAAATCTGCTCCACTCTCAACCACACGCCATTGATGGACTTGTTGTTTTCCACCACCCATCGGCCATCGTCTTGGCGATGAATCCTTGCATGCCGCGGGCTGACGAGCGGGTCCTTCGACATGACGATCTGACAGCGCGCGGTGTCCTTGCCCACCCAATTCTCGGGGCCTTCCAACAAGAAGCGGGCCCCCTGGCCGGCGTCGGTCAGTTCGACGATCGCCGCGCATTGGCCGCCCGACGCGGCAGGCGCCTGCCAGAAGCGCGTAGCTTGCTCGGCGGCGCTCGAGGCCTTCGGCCCAGCGGAATCGGTCGCGGCTTGCTTTTCGAAACGGAAACGCGTGCATCCAATGATGAACTCTTGACCGTGCTCCAGAATGGCCTGGCCGACCCGTACGTAGGTTCCGTTGGTGCTCTGCAGATCGTTCAGGCTCCAGCGATACTTCCCTCTGACGAGCGCTTGTCGCAACTCGGCGTGGCGCCCGGAGATCTGAGCGTCGTTGGGAAGAACCAGGTCGCCTTCCGTGCGACCGATCGCAAAACAATCCTTGCGGATGCGAATCGACTCGCCATCCTCCTCGCCGTCGTCGCAAACCGTCAAGATGGGCGTGGGCGGCCGAAGGGTCGGCCGGAAGAGCGGCGGGCAATCGGCCGCGGCCGGCGATGCGGTGACGGTCGGCGCGGTGGCGATCGGCGCGGCGACGGCCGGCAATCGGCCGGGGGCCCCCGGCCGAAGCATTTGCAGCACGCGGCGAACGTCATCTTCGGTTTCCAATCGTGTTCCTTGATCCGCCATATCATTTCCTCAAACGGGTTAGAATTCTGAGTAGCCCAGGTTACCGCCAAAACGGAATTGCCGTCAAGATTTCGCTTCTAATAATTGAAATGCGCGTGGGCGCTTCTTCTTTCACGGTTTCGAAAGTTTTTTCAACCGCCCGTAGGGCTGGCATTCCAGCCTGACAGTTTACTGAACCATGTCAGGCTGGAAAGCCTGACCTACTACCTCCTTAAGAGCCAAAAGAGACAAACCAACAGCGTCAGGGCCGGAAGCACCACCGCCGGCGAGAGAAAAATGGGCATGAAACGCGAAGCCGAAGGCTCGACCGGCTTCAAAGCCGCCACGATTTCCGTAGGCGACTGCGGCCGTGCGGCAGGGTCTTTCGCCAACATTCGATCCACCAGCGCGGCGACCTCCGGCGGAACGTCGGGCCGCAGCGCACGAAGGGAGGGCGGTGGCTCCTGCTGGTGTTTGTTCAGCACTTCCAGGGGATTCGTGCCGCGAAACGGCGGGAAACCGCTGAGGAGAAAGAACCACACGCATCCCAGGCTGTAGATGTCCGAGCGAATGTCGGCCTCGCGCGAGTCGGCCACCTGCTCGGGCGACAAGTAATGGATCGTTCCCAGGATTTCGCCCTCCTGCGTCAACCGCGCGCCGGTGCGGTGTTCATCGACCAGCCTGCCCAGCCCGAAATCGAGGATCTTCACGAGCCTCGTTTGCGGGTCGAAGATGAGGTTGTGCGGCTTGACATCGCGATGGACGACGCCTTGCCGATCCGCATGCGCCAAGCCGGCGGCCGCTTGGCGGACGTACTCGCAGGCCTCGCTCACGGGCAGCGGGCCGCGCCGGCCGACGAGTTGCGCGAGCGTTTCGCCGGCAATGAACTCCATGACGATATAGGCCGACTCTCCGGCCAACGCAGAGTGCAGGATCTTGACAATGTTCGGATGCCGCAACCGCGCGGCGATGTGGGCCTCTTGCAGGAAGCGCGTCTTGCGGGCCGGATTGCCGGCCAGTTCCGGCCTGAGGACCTTCACGGCCACCCGCCGGGAAACTGCGGCATCCGTGGCAAGATAGACCTCTCCCATCGCCCCCGCCGCCAACAGCCTTTCGATCTTGTAGCGGGGATGTTCTCGCAATTCCAACGGCAGCCCATCGAGGTCGGAACCATCTTTCGGCCTGAAGGCGCGGGTACTCTGCTCGCCCGGGTTGTGAAGTTTGTCGGCGAAGTTCGATTGCCGAGCGGCCTTGAGCAGCCCGATAAAACCATCGTCGGGCGCAGCGGCGACCCTCGCGGCGCAGGGATTGCATTGCGAAAGATGTACCTCGACGACGGCCGCCCGCGCAGAATCCAAGAGGCCCTGGGCAAAGGCCAGCAGGTCATCGGCCGACGGGTGCGATAGCGTTGGGAGTTTCATGATTCGATTCATCTGGAAATCCAGCTAGTCCGCCTTCGTTCACTCGGATATTCTTCTACCTTAAGGAATGCGCGCGCCCGACAGTTCTTTCAGGAATCATTCCTTTACGGATTCGGCGGTTGTGGTCCGGAAACGAATTTGCCACTAATACGCTCCCCCTTCTGGTTTTTTCCTTCAAACGATTGTCCATCCGGTGAAATCGTGCAATCGTCTACCCAAGGTGGCCAGTGGAGTTTGAGTCTGGAGCCGCTTCGCTCCCAAGTGAAGTTCCCGTCTGGTGTTTCCAAGTGCCCATTTGACCAGAAAGTAATATTTGCCGGCTGCCTGCGGGGCGCTTGATGCTGCCAGACGGCAACGATGAAGATCGGTTGCAACTCACACAACCAAGTTTCGCGGTTCTGATATTTGTAAGTGCCGACAAATGGGCCTTTCCCCTTTCGCAGGATAACCATTGGGTGCCAGGATTTGTCGGCGAACTCAATGTGAACTTGGGACCCTTTGGCCGTCCACGTTGCAATACGACTGCCTTTTTCCCAAACCGAGTTGTCGGGATGAAAATCCCAGAATCTTGTAATCGCCTTATTCGACTTCTGCTCCCGCGTGCTAACCTGAAACATGCCGCCGATTGCCGCCTTGGCTTTGTTGCCTCCTTTTGGCGGTTTGACCTCCTGAGAGTTCTCTTCCCCTCCGTTGTCGGCTTTCGTATCGGGCGGCGGGGCAAGACTCGTGCCCTCTCCCGTGATCTCGATAATCGTGGCGGATTCGACGCGCACTCCGGGCCAGACTTGAAGGCCAATGGAATTCGGTCGACGCAGCCTGTCGCAGGCGGGCAAGCTCATGTCCGTCCAATCGGTCTTATAAGCGGCGACCCGCTTGTCGTCGAACCAACCTTCCACGCAATCCTTGCGGACCTTGACGATGGAAACATGCCGTTGTCCGGGGACGAGCCAGCGGTCGGCTTTCGCTTTCGTCACATTGTTGTCCGCAAACCGCCCTCTGATCAAACTGAAACCCGAAATTTTGTTGTGCCACCCACCGACGGAGAAGCCGAATTGTCTGCCGCCGCCACGGCAGATCTGCTCCACGGCGTCGTCGGCGCGCGCGGACATGATAACGATGCGGTAGTCGTACTCGTCGGGCGGGTCGTAGGGGATTTCGATGCGCGCCGCGGGCGAGGGGTTGCATACAAGCGATCCGTCTGCGAACGACCATTCCCCGGTGATGGCGTCCCTGGCGGGATCCACAAGCTTGAGCAAGTCGACCTCCCGGCGCGATGCCGAATTCTCGCCCTTGGGCTTTGTCGGCTGGGCGGTTTGCTTTCCTCCGTCGTCGACCGATGAAACGGACGCCACGCCGCCCAACGCTTTGACACGAATGTTCTTAAAGGAAACTCGTGTTGGCGGACCTAGTTTCTGAAGTCCCATGGAACCTCGCGTGAAGCTATTCTGGGCATCCACGAAGTCCATTACCGTTTTATCATCGATCTTGACAAGAATATGATTACCGTTGGCGATCAGGTCCAAATGGAACCACTGGTCATCGTGAATATAGTTCTCAGGGACCTTGGCAAACCCGAAGAGATCCCCGGTATGCGGATACCCGCCGGGCTGTCGCATTTCGCTGCCGATGACCTGGATCTCATAATTCTTCAATCCAGTCGTGGCGTTTGGAGTGATGCGAAAGAACACCCCGGAGTTTCCTGCGCTGTTGATCTTAACGTCGGCCTGCAACTCGAAGTCATCGAACTCTCGCTGAGACACCAAGGTACCGCTTCCGTTCCCGCCACCCTCAATTACACCGCCCCAGACGGTCCACGTTGCATTGCCGTCGATGCGCCAGCCATCGAGCGTTTTGCCGTCGAACAGGTCGATCCACTTGCCGGCCTCGGCTGTTTTCGAGGCCGGCTGATCGAACTTGGTTCTCGCTTCGGGCTGCGTTTCGGCCAACGGCGCTACGGCGGGGAGCGGAACCGGTGAAGGATTCGATTCGGCCTCGTTCTGGGCCTTGGTCGTCTTCTCGTCACGTGGGGCGGGAAGAGGGACCGGGGATTTGAAATTTGAGACTTGAGATTTGGGTTCCGGCGGCGGTATCAGCTTGGCATTGATCGTCTCCCGGCCGCCGGAGACCAGCGAAAACTCCTTGGTGAGCAACTTAACGCCGTTTTTCACGACGCAAAGCTTGCCTTTGCCCGGTACGACGCTAATTTCGACCGTCTCCGCGCCCGCCTTCTGCTCGATGAGCAACTTGCCCCGGGCGTCGAGCACCTGGACAGTTGCCTCGGGATCGGAGATCTCGACGACCAGCGTCCCGTCGGGTGTCCGCATGCTGAACAACACGCCGCACAACAGCAAGGCAAACAACGCGGCGGCCCCGCTGGCTACGAGAAAACGATCTCGCGGCGACTTGGGTAGCCATTTTGCCGACCGCCGCGGCGCGAGCGGTCGTTTCTTGGTTTTCGGGCCGGAATGCCGGGTACGCTGCCGGGCGTCGGCGATCATTTCGGCGAGGCCCCGATCGATACCAGGGTCCGCAGCCCTCACCCCCTGCCCCTCTCCCGAGTACGGGCGAGGGGAGGCTATGGCCCCGAGCCCCTCTTCCGCTGGAAGAGGGGAGACAACCTCCCCCTTGGCAAACGGCAGCAGGGACTTGGCGACTTCGCCCGGCGTCTGCGGACGGTCCGCAGGGTTCTTGGCCAGCATGCGGGCGACGAGGTCAGACAACTCTTGCGGTGTCTCAGGGCAGACCTCGACGAGCGGACGCGGCGCCTCGTTCTGATGCGCCAAGAGCAACTTCGCGTCAGAGTTGTAGTCGAAGGGCAAGACGCCGGCAAGCAAGTAGTAGAGCGTGCAGCCCAGGCTGTAGATGTCCGCACGG
>CAZTPX010000020.1:0-94418 GCA_964615095.1 uncultured Planctomycetaceae bacterium
CGCTCCACCCGCGGCTATTCACAGGTGACCGCTACGCGGTCGCAAGCCTGGCCTTACCGCCCGTGCTTGAACTCCCGCGTTGTGCGTCGACCGTCGGCGAAATACTGGCTAGCTCTTGTACCGCAACCCGTACCCTACGCATGTGCCCGTTGCGCAGCATTCGGCTCGTCTACCTCGGTCATCTTAGTCCTTTCCGGCAGAAAGGACCTACTTGTCGGCTCGCCGATCAACCCTATTTCTCCTCAGACGATACCGCGAACGAAGGCCCGCTGGAGAAGCAAAAAGTCTTGCCCTCCAGCAGTAGCCGAAGCACCGAGCCGTTGGCTTCCGGTTTCATGCTCCGCACTGCCGCGGGCGGCTTTCCATCGCCCACCTCCAGTAAGTGGACGAGCGTCAGGAGCGGCTTTCCCTCGTAGGCGTAGACGACCCGCGATGCATCGCTGACCGCCGGCGTGCCGGATGAGGAATTTGCGCCGGCAGGCGTACGATAGGACTTTTCCACATGTGGCCGCGAATCGCCCGGCAACAGTGGGCGGCAACGCAAGAAGCTCTTGCCGTTCAGGGCAGTCACGGCGGATCCTTCAACGGCCGGCTTTCCCGGCACCTGCAAGAGCCAACTGACCTCGGGTAGCGACTTGCCCTCGGGGGCGACCAGATGATCGACAACCACGACAGTGCCCGGCCTGATGAACAGCAGTTGCCGCACGCAACTCCGAACGACCGTAGGCGAATAGGCCTGGGCGAACTGGCCGGCGACCGCCGTCCACGACCCGGCGTCCTTGTAGAAAACGATGTCGCCGGTCTCCAGCCCTTTGGCCAGTCGCTCGGTGAATGCCTCCAGCGTGCGGGCGCTCTGATAGGTTTCGTGGCGCTGCCCTTGCCCACCCAGCAGGAGCGTGTTGTGGGCATCGGTCCTCGCCTGCTCGCCGCCGACATGCTGATAGGTCCCCGCATCGAGCGCGAGCAGACCGTTGCGGAAGATCACGAAGCTGCCCTGGTCGAGATGCAGATGCTGGCCGAAGAAATCCGTGCAGCGGAATCCAACTACGGTTGCGCTGTCGCTCCAATCGCTGCGCATCAGTGCGTGGCCGCCTTGTGCCCCGCCGGCAAGCAGGGCCAGCGGCGGCTCAGCGGGCTTGACGGCCAGATTTCGCGTGTAGAGAAAGTAGTAGATGGCAGTCTCGCCGTGGAAACGGCTCAGCTCGCGTTTCTCGGCCAGCCAACGGCTCAGATAGGCCCCACGGGGCGACTGCAGCGCCCAGGTCAGGGCGTCGATCCGCCCGGCCATCTCGTGGGTCACGCCGCCGTTCGCGCCAGCCACGATATCGCCCCAGGGAACAAAGCGCATGTCCGGCAATACGCTGAGTACGAGGTAATCGAGCTGATGGCCCAGCCAGTCGCCCTGCTCGCGGCGGATTGTCCCGACCACATCGGTCTCAAACGCGCTCTGCGTCGCCAAGAGCACCAGCAGCGAATAGTGCTGGCAGTAGCGCCACCAGTAGCCCGCCGCGTCGCCATTGGACCCTTCCAGATACTGCATGGCGCGAAACAGTTGCCCATTGAAGCGCTGGCGAAGGTCGTTGAAGAGCCGGTCGGCGGCCGGGTCGTCGCCGACCGTGGCCAGCGCCCAGAGCATAGCGCCGCTATTGAACATCCAGGTGTAGTTATGGAAAACGTGGTCGTTGCCGACTTTGAAGGCATTCTCGGCCAGCGGCTGCAACTTTTGTCGCAAGGCGGCCCTGGCCTGCTCGTCGAAACCCGGGTATGCGTGCAGCCAGTCGTAGGCCAGGGCCATGTCCGAAAGAGCGTCATAGACGAAGAACGGGTCGTTGACCGCCTTCGGATCGTCGGGCAACCGCCAGGAGCGAAAGATCTCCAAGGCCCGTTGGGCCACCTCGGCCCGACCGGTGAGATGGTAAACCAGCGCCAGTGCCGCGGCCTTGGGCGGATTGAGGCCATCGAGGTTCTCGAGCATCTGCCGGAAATCGCCGTCACGCGGCAGGGCCTTGAGCTGCTGCAAGGAAATGGCGTAGCGTGTATCCGCCGGACGCAACAACACCCGCGGTCGATCGTTCTTAATACCGGCGGCTGGCGGAACCAAATCGGTCGCCATAGCCGCTGCGGGCAAGAGGAGCGCCAGAAGCAGTACAATCATCAATCCGCGTGAAGGATGAATCATGGCAAGAGATCTCACTTTCGGTTGCGAACGTCGTAGCACGAGAGCGTATCGTGATAGCGAAGATACAGCCGGCCATGCAGTACCACGGGGTGCGCCCATGCGTCGCCGGCCTTTTCGGGCGTGAGCCGGAAGAGGCCGTCAACCACGAATCGATCGACCGTGGGCCGGAGCAGGGCCGCCGTGCCGTCTTCGGCCAGGCAGTAGAGTCGTCCATCGGCAAAAACGGCCGAGCCGCTCGTCAGCCCCTTGAATTCGTAACGGATCTGGCCGGACTTCCAGTCCATGCAGAGCCAGGACTTGTGCTCCTTATATCCGCTGCCGTAGAGCAGGCCGTCCAGCAATAGGACCGTGCCCGTGCAGGTGTCCAATGTCGTGCTCCAGGCTTTTTCCGCCTGCGGCCCGTTCTCTCCCGGGTGCAACTGGTAACATGTCCCGTGGACGTACGGCGTCACGTAGAAGATACGGTCTTGGCCATAGACGGGCGTGGCGATGTTGACTTTGTAAGGACTTTTCAACGGCACGGTCCAGAGGAGTTTTCCGCTGTCGGCATCGACCGCGAATCCATGCGTGGAAGAGCAGCTCGCCACGATCCGCCGCCCGGCATGACCGAACAAGAGCGGCGAGCAGTGCGACGTGCGGTCGCCGGCAAGGGGTTCCGTGGTCCAGGCGGTCCGGCCAGTCTGTTTGTCGAGCGCAGCGACCAGGGCCTTTTTGCCCCCGGGCGTCACCAGGACCCGTGGCCCATCGACAAGCAGGCACTCGCTGATCGCCCAAGTGATATTTGGTCCCTCGAAGCGTTCCAATACGTCGACAGCCCAGATCTCATGGCCTGTGGCCGCATCCAAGCATGCCGCGCGGCCGTGTGCGTTCATGTGGTAGAGCTTGCCCTGGGAGTAAGCGCAACAGGCCCTAGCGCCGGGATACTGCCCGGTCCACGAGTCCCCATTCTTGGCTTGCCAAACGGGCTTGCCGTCGAGATTGAAGGCGAAGATTACCAGGTCGTCGTCGATGTCGCCGGTGATATAGATCCGCTGGCCGACGATGATGGGCGACGACCAGCCGCGTCCCAAGTTGGAGACCTTCCAAAGGAGTTTTGGCCCCGCAGTCGGCCAGGTCGGCAGGAGGTCTTTCTCATTGCAGATCCCGTTGCGACGCGGCCCGTTCCATTGCGGCCAGTCCGGATCGGGCGAGGCGATTGGCCCATCGTCGGACTGCGCAGCAGGGTGCGCAATGGGGGCACCGGACGTGTCGGCAGGTGGGGCTGCGCCGCAGCCGCTGGCGAGCAGCATCGCTACCGTTAGAGAAACGAGACGATTGCACAACTGCAAGGTAATCTCCCTTTGAAGCGACCGACGAATAAGTTCCGGACTTGGGTGGCATGCCTTAAGCCTTCTAGGCTAGGCGTGTTTGCCGCCGACATGCCTAGCCTAGAAGGCTTAAGGCATGCCACCCTCGCAGAAACGCGGAAGTTATTTATCATCCGGTTTTAACGCTTCTCCACGATCCAGACATTCTGGAAGAAGGCCGGGAAGCCGTGCTCTTGGAGATAGATGCCGCCGGGCTGCGGGCTTTCCGGTTTGCCCGAGGGCGTTGGTCCCTTGATCTCCACGTCGTCGAGGATCGTCACGCCGTTGAGCTTTACCGTGCAGCGGCCGAGCTTGGCCTTCTTGCCGGCGGCGTCGTAGCGGGCGGCGGTGAAATCCATGTCGTAGGTCTGCCAGGTCAGGGGCGGATAGCACATATTGATCTTGGGCGTGACCTGGGCATAGAGTACGCCGCAGTCGTGCTGCCGCATCACGATGCCGAAGGAATCGAGGATCTGGATCTCGTAGCGCTCCTGGAGGAAGACGCCGCTGTTGGGCCGCTGCCAGATGGTCCGCGTCTGCGGCACGTAGGAAATCATGAATTCGACGTGGAGGGTGAAGTCCTGGAACTTGCGGCGGGTGGTCGCGCCGCCGATAAGCCACTTCTGCGGCGTGAGCTTGGCGCCGCTTTGCCACTCATCCGTGCCACTGCCGTCGAACAACACGATCGCGCCGGCCGGCGGCTTAGCGCCCAGCGTCGGACTCCGCCGCAGGACCCGCGCCAGGTCGAACTTCACGCCGGAATCGGTCTGGCCCCGCAGCGTGCGGCCATCGCAAACCGCCTTGTAGACCTGGTCGATAACGACGATCTTGCCCTCAAGCTTGGCGTCCTCGGGCGTCGAGTCGTCCGTGCTGGGGGCCTTCTGGATGATCGTCTTGCCGTCCCAGCCGTCGCCAGGCAGGCCGCCCAGGAAGAACATCGTGCGAAAGACGCCGTCGCCCAACGCGCGGACCTGCGCGCCCAAGCGGGTCTTGCTGCCATCGGGCTGAGAGACCGTGCCCGTATACTCGCCCTGGAACTGGAAATCGGCGTCCACGTGGTCCGAATTCGTATACAGCTTCAAAGCGGGTTCCTTGGCGGTTGCCGCGGACACCCATCCGACTGCTAGCGCGCAGGCCGCGAAAACCAACATAATGCGACAGGGAACGTTCGCACATTTCAGATTCATTGCTCTGGTCCTTTCCGGTGAGTTGGCTACCAAGCCGTAGGGTGGGTCGAGTAACACGAGTCCCACCAGATTCCGTATCGAATTTGGTGGGACTCGTGTTACTCGGCCCACCCTACAGGTCTACCAAGGTGTTTCCGCAACAGGATACACCAAGGACCGCGAGAATGAAACCGATCCACGCCCGCGGGCCGCCAATCATCTTAACATGGCGCCCGCAGCGATTGCCAGCATTATTTGATACTGAGCGCCGTGTTGATCTGGCCAATCGCCGCGGCGACGTTGGCGGCGGCCCTGGGGTGGTGTCCGTTCAACTCCGTCTGCACGCTTTTCAAAACCGCCAGGGCCTGATTCAACTGGGCGTCGGATGTGCCTTGGGGCTCGCGCGGGCCAGAACGCCTCGCCTTTTGGGGGGTGGCAGTTCCACTGGCGGGCGTGGTTGTCGAGCCAGTTTGGATTTTGGGGGCGTGATTCTTTCCTTCCAAATCGCGGATGGCCTTATGGACCTCTTCCGCCGCGCGGGCCCGGTGGCCGTCGTAATCATGGTCGGCGATCACCAGTAATTTATGGGCCGATCTGAGTTGCTTGATCAGCGCGGCCCTTGGTCCCGTGGCTGTTGTCGATACGGCAGACGCGGCCTGCGCATGGCAGGTTGAACCAAAGGCCAAGCCAACGAGAAGCGTCAACATCGGAGCACAAATTCCCACAATCCAATTCATACGCATGGAAAAACCCTTTCAAAGAAACGAAAACCACCTTGCCCTAAACTGTAGCATCAAGAGGTAGTTGCCGGTGGCTGGCAAACGTCACGTCAAGTTTACTCTTTTCTTGCCTTCGCGGCTTTCGGCCGCGGGTGGCGGTACTGCCGGTAGAGGCGATGGGCATAGGGGTTCTTTCCGGCCAATTCCGCGGCCGTGGCGGCATTCACTTGCGTTGTCTTCCTTTTTCCGTTGACCGTCTCGACGATTTTGACACTGATACCTGACTCTTTACTCTCGCTAATGGAGATCCGCTTTCCATTCTCATCGACCTCGACCACATGGGCGTCGGACGGCGTATGAACAGGAACGATAGGCTTGCCTGCGCCTGCAACATTTGGAACGGCATTGCGGCCCGGCTCCTTTGCCGCGGGGAGTTCGGGCCGCTCGGGTTTGGTTTTCCCAGCGGCAGCAGCCCCTTCCGCGAGTCTCTCAAGCATGGTGGGCCACTGCTGCCGGAAGGCGTTGGGGACCCGCTGCAATCGCCGTAAGACACGTGCATGGAAGGCGTTGAATGCCTCGGGGGAGTGGAACTCCGCCGTCTTCCCGTCGAGGCTGACCATGCCCAGGAAGCGCCCTTCCTCGCCCCCGGCGACAGTCACAAGCGGCAGGACCGGCGCAGCGACGTCGGGGACCGAGACGATCACATGATCGAGGGCCCCTACGGCCAATTCGATGGGTTTGTCCGGCTTTTCGTGTTCTCGTTGCGGTCGGAAAGAAACCCGCCCCTCGTGGACAAGCGTGGTTATGGTCCCCGAATCCTGCACGACCACGTCGAACTCGGTGCCCAGGTCGACGACGCGGGAAAGGGGAGTCGCCACGCTGAAACCGACGGCCGGCGCGGGCACCCGGGCATTCAAACTGCCGTGTTGCAGCGATACTTCGTCCGCACTGCAAAGTTCCAGAACCGCCGGCCCGGTGAGGAAGACCACGGTTCCCTTGTCGAAGTGGATCTCCGCGCTGCCTTGCGCCAATCTCAATACACCAGCCGTGAGCCGATCACCCTCGGCTCGGGGCGTATCCCACGAGGCATCCGCGTTTTGCGTCAGCGTGGCAAAAGCTCGGTCGGACAACTGCGGTGGATTCTTGTTTTCGGGCGAGCCCGGCGGCGGTGTTGGCTGGTCCGCGATCGTCGGCTGATTGGATTGGCTCTCTCCGCGCGACCCCGGTGCAAGCCACCGCCAGCCGATCGTGCCTAAGAGCAGAACTGCGATCGAGCAGGCAATCGCGGCAATCCAGCGATTGGCGCCGACCAGGGTGAATCGATGGACCCAGCCAGCGATACGTACCTGTTTCCGCACTTGTGGCAGGTCCCCGTCTGGAGCGGGCGAGGCCTCAACCGCCTGGCGGACTGGCTGTTGCGCGGTGTTCCATGTGGCCGCCCGGCGAACCGCGTGCTGTACGAAATCGTCTGCCGTGCTTTGCAGTCGGGCGACACAGCCCAGCAGGCTGTCCATCGCCTCGTCTCGGAACAACTCTTCGCGGGTTGCTGGGTCGTTCTCGAGCCATTGCAGCAGATCGCGCTCTTCGGCGGAAGTTAACCGATCGCCGGATACCAGGCGCGATGCCAATTCTCTTGCCGTTTGGGCGTCCATCCCGGTCACCTCGGATTATGGAGTTTGTTGCGGATACAGTCGCCCAGCACTTGTCGAATCCGCAAGAGCATCATGCGTACGGTCCCTGCGCCCCGGCCCTGCCGCCGGGCAATCGATTCCGTCGTTTGACGACCAAAGTAGTGTTCCTCAATCACTCGCCGGCTCTCCGGGGCAAGCTGCCCGATGCAGCCTTGCAGGGCCTCGAAAGTCCGCTCCTGATCCTCCTCCTCGCCCGGCTCTTGCGACATCCGCTCAAGCCGCCACTGACTCATTTGGCTAGCCAGCGAACCTTTCTCCTTGCGTCGCCGGCGGACCTCCGAGCGGATATGCTGCGTGGCCATGTTTCGGGCAATGCCGAGCAGCCAGCCGCGCAGGCTGCCTGTCGCACGAAACGTGGCGAGGTTCTGGTAGGCGCACAGGAACACCTCTTGGGCCAGATCATCGGCCACGGACGGATCGCGCAGGCAACGCACCAGGTGCCAGCGAACCGCTGCTTGATGGAGTCGCACGAGCTGGGCAAAAGCCTCTTTCGATCCGGCCACGACCTGACCGACCAGTTCGTCTTGATCCATGGCCTCGAATGCTTCCATCAAGATACTTCACCGGTAAGTAGTTGCCGCTGGCCGGGAATCGTCACAAAAGACTCCCAATTTTAGTGTTCAAAGCCGCGTTCCTGCAAAATGAGGCGGGTTTTCCGCTCGTGCAACCCGCGTTCCAGCCCGACAAAATACTCGTGCGGATTCACAAATCGCTTGATCCCGCCGGGGAAAGCCGCAAGTTGCTCGGCGGCGCGGCAGCGAATCGACAACAACTCGGGCGGGTCGTATACCCGCCGGCCGCCGCGAAATACGGGTACCAGCAGGTCCTCGGCCGCGGACCCGTCGGGCACGGTCTTCCGCCGCGTCATGTCCAGAGCATCGACAATCGTGATGCGGCCGTCGCACCGCGCGTTTTCGTCGATGATGGCGTCGGCCAACGGCGTACCGGCAGAGGAGGAAAAGCGGCGGATCTGCAAAATGCCCGGCGTGGAGACCTTGGCGGTCTGCTCGGAAAGCTTGACCTTGTACTGCCAGGGCTCGCCCAGACGGCGGACGGCCGAGAGCTTGTAAACGCCGCCCAGGGCCGGATCGTCACTGCCCGTGACCAGGCGAGTGCCGACGCCCCAGATGTTGATCTTGGCGTGTTGATCCTTCAGCGTCTCGATAATCCGCTCGTCCAGGTCGTTGGAGGCCACGATCGCCGCCTGGGGAAAGCCAGCTTCGTCGAGGATCTGCCGGGCCTCGACGCTCAGCGAGGCGAGGTCGCCGGAATCGAGGCGGATGCCGATCATCTCATGCCCTTGCTTGCGCAGTTCCCGGCCGACTGTCACCGCATTCCGCACGCCTTGCAGCGTGTCGTAGGTGTCGACCAGAAAAAGGCAGTTGTTGGGCATCACGCGGGCGTACTCGCGAAAGGCCGTCAGTTCGTCGTCGTGGCACATAACCCAACTGTGGGCGTGCGTGCCACCGACCGGAATGCCGAAAAGCTGGCCGGCCAGCACGTTCGAAGTGGCATGGCAGCCGCCGATGTAGGCTGCCCGGCTGGCCGATAGGGCGCCGTCGATGCCCTGCGCCCGCCGCAAGCCGAATTCCAGCACCGGCTCGCCGTGGGCCGCCAGCACCAGCCGCGAGGCCTTGGTGGCGATCAGCGTCTGGAAGTTGATGATGTTCAGCAGCGCGGTCTCCAACAACTGGGCTTGCAGGAGTGGTCCGCGGACCCGCACCAGCGGTTCCTGAGGAAAGACCACCGTGCCTTCCGGCACGGCGTCGATGTCGCAGGCCGGTTCGAGCGCGCAAAGGGAATCGAGGAACGCCGGCTCGAAGAGCGGCTTGCCGTCGTTGCCCCTGAGTCCGGCCAAGTAGGCCGCGTCGCCGGCCGTGAAGCGCGAGTTCTCCAGGTAATCGATCGCCGTGGCCAGGCCCGCCGCGACCGTGAATCCGCCGCGAAAAGGGCTGCGCCGAAAGATCAAATGAAAGACGGCCTCGCGGTCCGGCGGCCCGGCCTTCCAATAGCCGTAGGCCATCGTCAATTCGTACAGGTCGGTCAGCAGGGCCAGCGAGGGGCGGTAGAGGGAATTCAGGATGCTCATCCGTCCGTCGTCAGCCATTCGTAGGTCCAGAGCGGGTTGCCACACATCGTACATTGCTCGCCGTTCTCCAAGAGCTTGCCGCGACAGCGACAACAGTCCCGGATCGATGGCAAGATCTCGATCTCCTCGTGGCGCAACTGCATGGCGTCAACTGACTTTCCGAAGGCCAGCGCGGCGACAATCTGCGAGGCCAGCGGGACCAGCCGCAGCAGGATTAAGGGGGCATGGCTGGCCTCGGGCTGGGTTGCCGCCAGGATGTTGCTGAACGCCCGCCGCTGATCCTCGGCGGATTTTTCCGCATAATAACTCATGCGGCGGGCGGCTGGGCTGTTCTTATCGACTGGCCCTATGCGAAGCTCTGAGAGCCAATCGCGGAACCACTTCTCATCGGCGGCGTAGCCCTTGGCATGCACCGTGCCGGCCACTACGACGATCTGGTAGATTTCGATCTCCCGCTTGGTCGTTCGCTCGGACTTCTCTTCGGAGAGGGGGGAAATCATCGAATCCATGCCCAGGCGGCGTTCCACGTCGGCATGCACGCGAGCGTAGAGCGAATCGCGAAGCAAGGTTAGTCCCCCGCTAATACTCTCGATAATTCTCAATCCATCGCTGCGGCCCTCATGGCGGTCGAACTCCTCGGCCGCCGCCGAACAACGGCTGAGCAGATCCTGGGCGTTCATGAACATACCTTTCGAAAAGGAACGGCAAGAGAGGACGGCCAGGGGATTATCGCCTGACTCAATAACCATTCTACGCGCCGAGCGGCAAGATTCCAGCGACTAGGCCTGGCGTACCGCCGGGCGGCGGAGCAGGCAACGCGATATTCCCAACATCACGGCGGCTGCTGCCAGCAGGACCAAGGAACCAGGCTCTGGGGCCGGATACGTCGTCATTCTTTGCGAAGCCGTGTCCTCTTGACAAATGGGGGCCGTCTCAGGATCTTCGCCATGAATTCTGGCCTCGATCCAGTCGCTAAAGGCGGAAACCCGCGTGTGCCCCGAAAAAGTGCCGAATAGCGCATGCGGCATGCCGTAATCCGACCCGACAAAAGAGTTGATCCCGGCAAGGTAAGTCCCCGTCGACGTCGTGATGAACAGTCCACCGCCGCTATCGCCCGGAGCAATCAAGCCTTCCAAGGGTAGGGCATGCGCATAGCCCAAGGGAGCCGCGCCGGGTGGCAACGGTTTGTCAAAATCAGCCACCAGCAGCCGCTTGTTTTCGATCTCGCTGATCACGTTCTGGGCAGCCCGCTTCTGGCCGTCGATCGCCAACTCACTTAAATCAGCAGCGCCCGTCTTGCCAAAACCAACAACCGTATCGGTCTTGTGCAATTCCTGCGAACCGGTGTAAATCAGCGCCGGCTTGATGTTATCAACTGGTTTGACGAGATGCACAAGGCTGATGTCGTAGCCGGACCAAAGATTGCCATTCCAATTCGGGTAGACGATCTTGCGATCAACGTCGTAGGTTTGCCCGCCGATCGAGAAGGAGAGTGTTTGGGCCTTGTCGACCACGTGGGCAGCCGTGAGCACCCATTCCGGCGCGACAAGTGTGCCGGAGGCCACGAAATCGGCATTGGGCGTCGTGCCCTGAAACCGCCCCACGCTGTCATAAGCCGTGCTGCTCCCCAGGGAACGGTAGAGCGAATCGTCCTCTCCGTCGCGCGTAACAATCGCGCAAGCAGGGCCGGTGGCCATGCTCGCCAAGGCGAGAAGAATCGCCGCGATTATTAAGGTTTGACGCTGCACTTTAGCACTTCCAAGGAGGTTTCCCAACGGAAGGATGTCTGCCGACGCAGTTGAACTTTGCGCGGTTTGAACTGACACGACCCATACTAACCCGAAGCGTAAGCGAGGGAACGACTTGCCGTCCTCGCTTACGCTTCGGGTTAGTATCAGTCACAACCGCGAGCAACAAAACAGTTAGAGACCGCGCGAAATTTCCTCTCCACAAAGGTGGGGGATATCGCATGGTTTCCAGCCACTATCTCCCTGTCAACCTATCACAGGTCGAAACCAATGTCAACGATTTTATTCGATAAATCGGGAGAACGGCAAAGTTCTACGTAGGTTCGATAATTCGGCCTACTCCTCCTCCCAAATCTCGCCCAGCGGGTCGTCAAACTGCGGCTCAGGGGCTTCCCAGGGGGGTTCTTCCGTGGCCACCGCCGATTGAATCTGTTGAACGGCCGTTTCCCGCACTTCTGGCGGTTTTTCTTCTTCCGATAGCCGCGATTTGCCCGACTTTCGCGGCGTGGGGGCCGGCCGGAGCGGTTTTTTCGGCTTTTCCTTGGAACCATCGTCAAAAACCAGCGGGGCCGGATTCTGCTGAGAATTGTCGGGCAATTCGTTGACAGGTGCCTTCAAGCCGCGGAACAGCGTGGCGATGTGCTCGTGGCAGGTGAAAACGAGTATCTGATGCCCCTTTGCGGAAAAATCGCCGATCACTTGGGCGGCCGCCTTGGCCCGTTCCATGTCAAAATTCACGAGCACATCGTCGAGAATCAGTGGCAGCGCGGCACCGCGGCGGGCAAAATAGGCCGCCAGCGACAAACGGAGGCTCAAAAACAGTTGCTCTCTGGCCCCCCGACTGAGAATTTCGACAGGCAGGGAATGCCCCTGCATGTCTTCCACGCGCAGGACCCGCTCGCCCACGGGTGTCCAAACGCGGCGGTAGTGGCCTTGGGTCATCTGCTTGAAGTAGCCCGAGGCCTCTTGCAGCGTTTCCGGCTGGCGGTCTGTTTCATACGATCTCCGGATCGCCTCCAGGATCTGGCCGGTGACCGCCAGCACCTGCCAGCGGCCGATCGCTTCGTCCATTCGCTGTTGCAGCGTGGCCCGATCGAGTAGCCGGGCGGCCAGTTGGCGGTCGTCGGCAAGGCTTTTCATCTGCGCGTTAAGCTGTCCGCGTTTTTCTATCCTCTGGTGGATCTCCTTCTCGATGCGTGCCAGCCGGGCACGGAGGTCTTCTCGGCTGGAATCGAGATGCGCAGCGGCCGGCCCCTCGATGTGTTGACTCAAATCGGCCTGCGAGGCCCGCGTGCCGATCGTTGCCGCCAGATCGCCCGCGATCTGCTCGTGTTCGTGGCGGAGGTTTTCGATGCGGGCAGCCTCAGCCGCCAGGCGCTGCAGATGCTCTTCGCTCTCCGCCCCGAACTGCCGCAACAACTGCTTGCGGCGCGATTGTAAACGGGCGATGGCCTCCTCGCCTTTGGTACGCGCGTGGCGAAGCTTGCGCAAGCGGCGGCGAATGACCTCGCGGCGGGCGATCCGCGCCTCTTGCGAGGTGAGCATTTCAGAAAGCTCCAGCACCTTTTCCATGGGCTGCTGCGACTCGACCTTGACGCCGCAATCGGCCACCAGTTGGGCGACCCGGCTATGCAGCATGTCGCGCTCGCGACGGCGCTGGGCGAGCTCCTCGTCCAAGAGCGAAAGGCGAGATTGCATGTCGCGTATGTGACCGGCCAGGCGTGCCACCTGGCGGACGTTCCGCGGGGAGAAATTCTTCGGCAGGCCGGCCTTTTCCAGGCCCTCGTGCCAGGCCCTGCGGGCGACGCGCAGGTCTTCGTCGGCCTGTTCCGCGCGGCTCGCGGTGGCGTCGGCGTCCTGCCGCGCCGCCGCATGCCGGGAATCCAAAGGCGCCAAATCTTCCAAGGCCGCCAATTCCTGCTCGGCCGCGGCCAGACGGCTGGCCATCGGGCCGCCGCCGCGGGGTAGCTGGTCGTCCAGCACCGTCCGCTCGTCCTTGGTCTGCTTGATCTGCATTTGCAGCAGCCGCAACTGCTCCTGTCCTTCTTCCAACCGCTGATCGTTGGAACGCTGCATGGCGAACTGCCCGAGCACCGCCCCCACGGCGATCAATAGCCCAATGGCTGCCATCGTCCAGAAGCCCAGGCCGGACCAGGATGGGAAGACCAGCAGACCCAGGGCGAGGATCAGGATCCCCACCACGAAAATCACCGCCAGGAGGATGACCGTGTTGACCGCGGGCACCTGCTTTTCCATCAGCGCTTGGGCCTGCTCCTGCAGCTCCTTTTCATTCCGCGACATCTGCTCCAGCCGCTCGTCAAGCTGCATGCGGCGGCGAAGCTGGTTGACCAGGTTGCCGGCCTGCTCGGTGGCCGAGGTGAGATCGGTGGCTTGCCGCTCGTTCAGGGCCGCCGTCACCTGTGCCTGAACGCCGGCCGCCGCCTGCTGGGCGTCCTCCGCCTCGCGCTGGAACGACCGGCATTTTTTGAGACATTCCTGCACGCGGTGGCCAGGTTGGCGAAGCTTAGTCAGGGCCTGCGGCGAGAAATGCGGCAAGCGATCGGGCTTGGCCGGTTTGCCCAGCCCCATCTTCTCGTACTCGGCAAACATCGTGGCATTCAGGTCGTCGCGCTGCTTCTCCCGCTCCGCAATCTGGCTCTCCAACGCCCGCAGCCAAGGCTCCTGCTCCAGCGTGGCCGTGATGCGGGCGCCGTGCCGCCCCAAGGCCTCGTTGACGTTCAACGCTTCCGCCTCGCGGAGCAACGACTGGCGATGCCGGTGCAGACGCTCGATGCCGGCTTGACGCTTCTTGGCCCGCTCTTTCACCGTCTCCAGGCGCTCGAGGGCGTCGGCCGGAACGGCGATTTGCGGCCCCAACGACGATAATTCCTCGCCCAACGCGCGATGTCGCCGCCAGCGGTCGCGGACGGCCACAGCCAGGTCGCGGAGGTCGAGTTGCTGCCGCAGCTCGCCCTGTTCTTTTTCCAACTGCGACAACTCGCGCTCGATCCCATCGCGATCGCCTGCCATGCGAGCGTAGCCGTGGGCGTGCGACTGCTGCTCTTCGATCTGCCGGCGAATCTGCTCCCGCTGCTGCATCAGTTGCGTGAGTTGGCACGGACCACCGTGTGGGTCGAGAATGTGGGTCCGCGTCGCTTCCAGGTCCCGGGCAACCTCGACCAGCGAGACCCGGTCCAAGCCGGCAGTGATGTTATAAAGGACGTCGGCTGCTTGCGTGTCGCTCAGCGTGGCCAGCTCTTGCATCTCGCTGAGACTGACGGCGAAGACGTTGTTGAACGTGGTCTCGTCGATATTGGCCAGCAGAGTCTGCACGAATTGCTCGTTCTGCCGGGCGCCGTCGGCGGCAGTGATCAGCGTTTCGTCCAGCCGCGGATTGCCGTCGGGCGATGCATAACGGGCGATCTGAAACTGCCCACCCGCGCCGGCCACTTCCAACCAGCCGCCCGCCCGGCCGCCGTGTATCGGCGGCAGATAGCGGCGGCGACCGGCGGAAAAGCCGTACAGCGCCGAGCGGACGAAGTGCAAGAGCGTCGACTTGCCCGCCTCGTTGGGACCGTAGACCACGTTCAGGCTCTCGCACATCCGCTGGAACTTCAGTCCGCTCCAGACGCCGAAGCCTTCAATCTCCAGGGCAAGAAGTTTCATGGGACCGCCGTTTCTCCGCCCAAGAGTTCTATGGCCAACAGGGCCGCTTCGTGCAGGACCCGCTGCCGCGACGCGTCGTCGGCCACGGCTACTGCCTGCGCGAACGGCCCTGCCGCCTGTTGGTCCGCCAAAAGCGACTCCAGGTTCAACGGTTGTCGGGGATCGGCCTCCAACTCCCGCAAGGCGCGGAGGAAGTCGCCGAGGATCGTCTCCTGCTCGTAGAGCGCGGCCGGCAGGACGCTTTGCGCCTCGAGTTCGATGCCGACTGTCCAGATCACAGGCGAGGACAAGCCGTGTTCGATCCGCAGCCATTCCAGCAATTCCCCGCGGAGCTTGCCGCGGCGCAGTTCCGCCAGCAGCGGCCCGCTGCCGCCGAGCGTCCAGGTAACCAAGAGGTCGGTCTTCGATGCTTGGGCGAGGCTGTGGATCCGTTGGGCAAACATGGCTTCCAGGCCCTCACGCCGCGTGGACGGATCGATTAGGAGCGATTCCTTCAGCCACTCCATAGCGTTGGTGGCAATGAACGTTGTGCGCGCACGGCCCTGGTCATCGACGCTCACCAACGTGCAACCGCGCGTACCCGCTTCAGCGGGATTGCGGCCCTGGGGCGTGCCGGGGTAATGGGCGATTCCGGGCAAAGTGAATAGCGTGGTTTGCTCCGGCCGTCCGCCCAGCGCCCAGTAATGAATGCCTTGGGCCTGCAAAGCGGCCGGCTCCACTTCGCCGCACACCACGCCGATCGTACACAACCCCGCCGCGTCGGGCAAGAACTCCGCGGGGTGCAAGGCCCTGGGCCCGCGACTGGTTCCCACAATCCGCACTAGCGGCGAGCCGTCGAGTTGGTGTAGGAAGTCAGTCACGCGGTCCTTGGCGAAAACGCGAACGTTTTCCGGCAGAGGAAAGGCACCAGGCCAGGCCTCCGGCGGATCGATTTCGCCGCCCGCCCAATAAACGCCGATGCCCGCCTCGGCCATGCGCTGGAACTGCTCGCCCAAGAATGCCGTTCCTCGCGGCCCGCTGAGTTCGGGCTGTAAGACATTGCCGGCCAGAAGAATGAAGGCGACCCTTTCCGCGAGGGCCGTATCAAACACCCGCCGGGCGGCCGCGTAGGGTGCGTCCAGCAGCGCGTCGCGCAGGTGGTCTGGCACTTCCGACAATCCGCGGGGCACCGCATCTAGGCGGAAATCGCTTGTGTGCAGGAAGCGAAATGATCGGTTCGACATGGCTGCTGTGCAACGTGCTTAAATTGGTAGCCGGGAATGTGCCGGAATATTCCCAGGCAATGACGTTGATCAATCGTAACCCCAGGCGTAAGCGAGGATACCTCGCTTACGCTTCGGGTTACCATAAGGTGTTTTCATGCCGCCGGCATATTCCCCTGCATTTTACCCAAGTTTCCGCAATGCAAGAACAGGGGTTTTGGGAAAAATGGCAGAAAACGGGAAACGGCACCCTACTCGTACCCCAGTTCCCGCAGGTCGTCTTCCGTCAGGCCGTGGTGGTGGCCCAATTCGTGCAAGATGGTAATGCGGATTTCTTCCCGCAGGCGGCGATTGTTGATCCGGCCGTGTCGATCGGCCGCAGCCGTGAGGATACCCTCGCGGTAAATCGTTACCACGTCGGGCAGCGTGCCGGAATGCTCGATACTGCGGTGCGTGAGCGGAATGCCCGTGTAAAGACCGCACAGATCGTCGATATACTCGACGCCGCGGTCGATCATCACCTCTTCTGAGGGGTAGTCTTCGACGTGCAGCGGTACGCGATCCAGCAACTTGTGGATCTGGGGGGGCAGTTCGGCCAGGACTTTATCGACCTGATCGTCGAAGCGTTGGCGGTCGCGGAGATGCATGGGCAGCGGCGTGGCACGTGGATACGGAACGGACATCCGCCTCGACGGTGCCTTAAGGACTGACGCAGAAATAAATGTCGCCTTTCGCTCCGCGAAAGTAGCGCAACTTTCGCGGAGCGAAAGGCGACAATACGACAGTAGTTGATTCGCCGGTCCTAACCGACAAACCCGTTCCGGCCGGCGGTGAATTCTACGAGGCGACCAGTTCGTAGTCGACGACCTGAGTGGTGTTGCGGGCGAAATCGAAGCCCGCCTCCCGCAGGGCGGCGTCGAATTCGTCGCGTGGCACCCGCTGGTCGACAAGCGAAACTAATCCCCAGAAGACGGTACAGCCGGTCTTGACGTGCAAGCCCATGCCGACCTGCCGTACCTGGAGCCGCGGATTGAGCCGAGCCATCAAGTGTTTGAAGGCCAAAAATTCGTGATCATCCCGCACGGAAAAGGCTTGCGGAACCTGGATCGTCGTCTCCATGACAATTCCCTCCCAGTAGAAATCGATGTGCTGCTCTCAGGACCGGCCGAAGAAGGTTTGCCGTGTTTCGCGCGGCAGGGCGCCACGCGTGGGTGCAACCCGGCACCGTCGTAGCTGCCATTTTCCTGATTCGCCGATCCCTAGCGTCCCCAGTATAACGCGCCCCACAGAGGCGTCAACGGCATTGCGCCATGTATTCCTGAGCAATTTGCCGGCTACTGCTATTGCCGCTCGTTCCCCTAGACCGTAAAACGTAAAACTCGACAGATACCCGAAGCCAATCGAAGCCATGACCAATCCTGACCTGTTGCTTTCGATGACCGAAGCGGAGATCGGCCGCGAGATCATTCGGCTCGTGCCGCACTGGTACGAGGCGCCCTACGGCCCGGAGCAGTACGAAATCCCCGTGGGCGGGCACACGGCCCCGTTCTTCAACCACTGTCGCCTGACGCCGAATCTGCGTACGTTCTTGTCGAAAATCTCCGCCCGTACCAAGGCCCTACCGTTGGAGCATTTCGCCAACCTGCCCAGCCTGATCGACGTGCTCCTGGAGAGTTTCGCCATCGAGTGGCTGCGGATGCACTCGCCCACGACCGACTGGGCGCGGTTCATCAAATACCTGGAAACGCTCGCCCGGCGGACTTTCGAGAACCAACCGGTGGCCCTGAACCTGATTATCCGGCAGGGGACGGGGCTGGGCGATATCACCCGCCCGCACATCCAAAAGTTTTTCGATCGCCTGGCCTCCTCGGCCTTCTCCTACCTGGCCGTCGACAACGATTTGCGGCTGATCGACTATGGCGAGGTCGAGTGGTCGCAGATCAAGCCGGCCACTTCCTACAAGTTCCATCCCGAGTTCCTGCACCCCATCCACAGCGTGATGGACGAAAGCGACTTTTCCGCCCACCTCACAACCGGCGGCGACCTGATTATCATGTGCAAGGCCGGGCTGTTGGCGACGCGGCGGAACCGCAAGTGGAAAATCTACGACGTCCGCACGTTCAAGAACAGCCTGGCCTACTGCCTCGGCGGCGACTATGTCGGCGCGAACCTCTTCGAGGTGGTTTTCGACCTGAGCTTCCGCCGCCAGGGCTCGCTGTTGATCTACGATCCCGAGTACCTTGTCGCCGACCACATCCTCAACCCGGAAAGCGTCATTCAGGACGAGTATCGACGTAAGGCGTTGGGTGCGGGCGGCCCACAGGCCGGCCCCCGCGCGGAGACGGGACAGTCCATGATCGCCGCTGCAATCGCCGACATTGCCATCGGCCACAAGGCCGGTTCGCTCCGCCGCAAGCGGCGGTTGGTCGAGATGGCGGGCGTGGATGGCGCCGTGGTGTTTGACGACGACCATCTGCTGGCCGTGGGCGCCCTGATCCGTTCGCATCCCAACGTCGGCAATCAGCTTGGAGCGCGGGCCACGGCCGCCCGCTCCGCGTATCTCTGGGGAGGCCGGCCGATCAAGGTCAGTTCCGACGGCGACGTGGCGATCTTCTTCAAGAGCCGCAACGGCCCCAACGAGTGCGACGCCGTGATGAATTTCTTGTAAGGATCGGACGATACATAACGTGCCCGTTTCTGCCAGGGTGGCGTGCCTTAAGCCTTCCAGGCTAGGCATGTTTGCCGCCGACATCCCTAAGCAAGCTGTTTGCCGAACTGGAATTATACGGATCGTCTACCCCACGCGCATCCACACGGCCTTCAAGTATTCCGTCTCCGGGACCGTGGCCGATATCGGGTGATCGGCCGCCGCGCCGCTACGGGCGAGAATCTGCATGGGCCGCGCCGCATGCCGCTCGGCCGCGTCGGCCGTGGCCGCCGAAATCAACTCGCCCGCCTGATAGGCCGATTGCCGCAAAAGCTGCACAAAATCGGCCTCCTTCAAGAGACCCGAGCAACAGCAACTCAGGAACAGCCCACCCGGCTTCACTAGCCGCATCGCCAGGCGGTTCAGGTCGAAGTGCTTCCGCGTGCCGTCCTCCAACTCGTCGCGGTTGCGGATCAGTTTCGGCGGATCGAGCACGACCACGTCGTAGCGGCGATCCAAGCGCAGCATCTCCCGCATGTAGGCGAAGGCGTCGTCCTGCACGAAACGCACGCGGGCCTGGTTCAAATTGGCGTTCTCGCGGGCGAGCTTCAACGGTTCCTCGTCCAGATCCACGCCTGTCACCTCGGCCGCCTTGCCCAGGCACTTGGCCTGCACGGCAAATCCACCCGTATAGCAACATAGGTCCAATACCGTGCGGCCTTCGCAGAACTCGGCCAATCGTTTGCGGTTCTCCCGCTGGTCGCAGAAGAAGCCGGTCTTGTGACCGCCCACAAAGCGGACCCGGAAGCGCGTGCCATATTCGTGGATCACGACCTCCTGCGGCAAATCTTCCGAGCCAAAGCCCGGTGGCTCGTAGCCTTCCTGGCTGAGAAACTGGGGGCTGGGCCGCACCACGGTAAATTTCGTGCCCAAGACCGGGGCCAGCCGGGCGAGAATGGCCTCGGCCCGCTGGTACATGCCCAGGGTATAGACCTCGGCCGAAAGCACATCACCCAATCGATCGACCACCAGGCCGGACAGCCCGTCGGCCTCGGCATGGATCACGCGGTAGGCGTCGGTCACATCGTTCAATCGCAGCATGCCGCGACGGAGGGCCACGGCTTCATCGAGTTTCGTCTGCCAGGCCAAATCGTCGGGCAGCGTTTCGCCGTAGAAGACCATGCGGACGGCGATTTCGCTCCGCGGGTTATACAGGCCGTAGCCCAGCACGCGGTCGTTGGGCCCATAGACGGCCAGCAGATCGCCCGCCCGGCCCTTTTCCACGCGCTCGATCCGCTTGCGATACAGAAATGGGTGCCAGCTTGGCGAGCGAACGAAGGCCGCCGGAATCGGTGCTGCCGGGTCCGGCGCAAGCGGACGTTGACGGAATAGATCACTGACAGGCTCACTGATCTCCCGCGGTTTAGTCGGTTCGTTGCGTCGTTTGCTAGGCATCGTTCCATCCTACCGTGAAAACGCCGGTACCGCAAAACCCCCAGTGGACTGGAGGCGCGCGGGATGGCACGCCCCAGAGCCTGAGACTTGCCTGATGCAAATCCAACAATTTAGGTCCGAGAAGGAATTTCCTAAAATGCCTTTTGCGCCAACGCAACGGCGCAACACATTCATCCTGTTCGCGCGATGAGATACCCTTGCTTGCTTCGCAACATTTGAAACAGGCCCGGCCGCCGCGTGAACTTTTGCTTGCGCAAACCCGGGTTTTTCGTGGTCTTTACAACCACTTGGGGGATTGAGGCTTGTTGCGCGCCGATGAATTTTATGAAACAGGGGGTTGCGCGCGCCGGGGGGGTTCCAGTGGTGGTAGGTCACAAGAATTCGTTCGAACCCGTAAGAAAACAGGGTAAGACGGCAGGACGCCGTGAAACGCACGACATGACCGATTTTGAGAACACCAAGAAACCGGGACCCTTTCACCCCCTAATTGACAGCTACATCTTTTGCTAAGATAATCGGGCCGTGGTGGGATACTCACTCCGACAGGTAGGCCCGGTCGTCGCACTGGCCTGCCGCACATCGCGATGGATCCAGGCTATGGTTGACGACGGCACGACCAACGAGTGGCGCGGCTCCGCAGCCCCCTGCTCCGCTTCCAGCAGCCTGCTGGAACGCGTGAAGGCCCGCGACCAGGAGGCCTGGCGGCGGTTGATCGACCTCTATTCGCCGCTGATCTACGGCTGGTGCCGGCAGTGCGGCCTGCAGGCGGAGGATGCGGCCGACATCGGCCAGGAGGTCTTTTCCGCCGTGGCGGTCAGCCAGGAGGGTTTCCGTCGCGACGTGCCCGGCGCCAGCTTTCGCGGCTGGCTCTGGACCATCACCCGGAACAAGGTCCGCGATTTTTTCCGCCGCCAAAAGGCCAAGGCCCGCGCCGAGGGTGGCGACGAGGCCCAACAGTGGCTTGCCCAAGTGCCCGAGCACGAGCCGGAGTCTACAGCCAGCGGCCCCGCGTGCGACAACCGGATCGAACTACAGGCCGTGGAACTCGCTCGCTGTGGGGTCGAGGAGCGAACGTGGCAGGCATTCTGGCTGGTCACGGTGGAGGACAAAGCGCCGGCCGTCGTTGCCGAGGCATTAGGCATAACCGCTCAGGCTGTATATGGGGCTATTTACCGCGTTCGTCGCAGGATACGCCAGGAGCTGGAGGGCCTGATCGATTGACCCGGGAAACACCATCACTCTGGTGGCGGAACGGCCTTCCGGCTCGTTTAACCCGGAGCCAACGGCGACGGACGACCAAACTCGGAAGAGCCAGAAAAGTCGTGGAAGATGCCTGCGTTGTTCTTGTAGAGGGTGAAGACCGTTTGCTTGGGGCCGAAAAATCGAGCGGGAGGAAATGCCATGAACTGCCCGGATCGCAAGGTGTTGCTGGCCTTTCGCACCGGCGAGCTTTCCGAAGCGGTAGCCGAGGAGGTTATCTCCCACATCAGCGTATGCGCAGACTGCCAGACGACGCTCCATGCGCTCGGCGATGCGGACGACACCCTGATCCACCGCGATATCAAGCCTTCGAACCTGATGCTCGGCATCCTCCCCTCTCCACGACCCGCTGCGCGGGTGTCCCAGAGAGGGGTCGGCGGTGAGGGCGTTTCGCTCCCCTTTCGCTCTGGGAGAGGGGCCGGGGTTGAGGGGATCGTCAAGATCCTCGACCTCGGTTTGGCCCTGCTGGGCACGGATTCTCCCGGCGAGGGCGAGCTCACTGCGGCCGGCTCGGCCATAGGCACGGCCGACTACATCGCCCCGGAACAGGTTTCGGACGCGCACTCCGTCGACATCCGGGCCGACATCTACTCGTTGGGTTGCACATTCTACAAGCGTGCCCGCGGATGCTGGCCATGCCAAGAAGCACCAGGAGAAATAGGTCAAGCCCCTCAGTACATTTCCGATTAAGGAGACTGATTATGCGAGTACTTCGTTGTGCAATTTGGAGGGCCGTTGCCGCGCTGACGTATCTGACGATTGCCCTGGCCGCCGTGCCGCGCCTTCGTGCCCAGGACAAGACGTACTTCATCACCGGAATCAACATGGGCGTGACCGGGTCGATTACGACAGACGGGGCGCTCGGCAACCTGTCGGCAAGCGACATCTTGGGATGGAGTTTGACCGCAACTACCTGGCAGAATAGCGGCAGCTCGGAAAGCGTTTTTCCCTCGGCAGGCCTCGTGGCGACGCAATCCCAGTTGTACCTCAACTTTCCCACCGCCCTGGGAAGCGGGAGCACGCTCCAGTTCGCCACGTACCCGTCGGTTGCCTTCAGCACCGCGTACGGTTACAACTCCCAAGACTACGCGCAAATCACCTACGCGGAAGACGTGTATTACGCAGCGAATGATTTTTTCGGGACCACTTATTCCTACACGCCCGGCTTCGGGACCGTGCCGAATAATTTCGTCGTCGCCGCGGTCGGCTGGACGGGAACCGCCGGCGGAAGCTGGAACAACGCCTCCAATTGGAGCACCGGCGCGTCGCCCAACGGCGTTGGGCTGGCGGCGGTCGTCGGCGCCGGCACGGCAACGCCCGTGAACATCACCTTGGACACGCCGCAGACGCTCGGCTCATTGACCTTGATGAACACGGCCGGCAATGCCGCGGGCTACACGCTTTCCGCGGGCGGCGCAGGCAGCTTGACGATGAGCAATTCCGGCCTGGCGGCGCAGATCAACGTCCTCAGCGGCAGCCACGCAATCGCCGCCAACGTCATTCTGCCGGGCAGCCTGGCAATCGCGGCCGATCTCGGCTCGACACTCAACATTTCCGGCGCGATCTCCGGCCCGGGCAGCCTCTCCGAAAGCGGCAGCGGCGAGCTGATCCTCGCCGGGAGCAACGGCTTTACGGGGGGCGCTACGATTTCCGGCCTGGTCCAATTGGGCAATGACGGCGCCTTGGGCAACGGCTCGGTGTACGTCAGCGGCACGCTCGACGTGCATGGCTACAATGCGAGCGCCGGTTCGCTGGGCGGCAACGGCACGATTGACGATCTTTCCGGCAGCGGAAGCCTGACCATCGGCGCGGGAAACCTTTCCACGACATTTCCCGGCACGATCCGGAACACCGCCGGAGAGCTCGCGATCGTCAAGACCGGTTCGGGCACGGCCGTGTTCTCCGGCACAAACTCCTATAGCGGCGGCACGTCCGTCTCGGGCGGCGTCCTGCAGATCGGCAGTAGTTCGGCCCTTGGCGACGCCGCGGCCCCGCTGGCGTTGACCGCCGGCACGCTCGACCTCCACGGATACAACTTGTCGCTCGGCGCGTTGAGCGGAAACGGGACCGTCAACAACCTCGCCTCGGCGGCGGCCGGCCTGACGGTCGGCGCCGGCAACGCCTCCGCCACGTTTTCGGGAACGCTGCAGAACTCGGCCGGCCAGCTTTCACTGACCAAAACCGGGTCGGGCACACTGGCGCTGGACGGCACAAGTTCCTACGGCGGCGGTACGACCGTCGCCTCCGGCCTGCTGCAAGTGGGTAACGCCGCGGCCCTGGGCACGGGAGGCCTGTCTGTGACGGGCGGGACGCTCGACCTGCACGGATTCAACCTAAGCCTCGGCTCACTCACGGGGGGCGGCGTCATCGATAACCTCGGCGGCGGCTCCGCGAGCCTGACGGTCAATAACGGCGCTTCCTCCAACATTTTCTCCGGCGCGATCAATAATTCCTCCGGGGTGGTTTCGCTGTCCGTCGTCGGCTCGGGGACTTTGACGCTCACCGGTTCGAACGGCTACTCCGGGACGACGGCCGTCAGCGCCGGCGCTTTGAAGCTCGACTTCAGCCAGACGGGTGCCCCAGTCGCCAACATCGTGAACTATGCGGCCGACAATTCGTCGCTGGCGTTGAGCGCCGGCACCTTGCTGCTGCAGGGCAACACGGGCGCGGCCAACAGCCAATGTTTCAACGGGCTGACGATCCAGCCCGGCAGTTCGTTCGTCGTTCTCTCGGGCGCGGCTAGCAGTTCGCTCGCGCTGAGCGTGGGGGCGATCTCCAACGCCGTCGGCGGCGCGGTCGATTTCACCTTGCCCGGCGGCGCGCAAACGGCCGGCAACGGCATCGCCACGACCAGCGGCACGACGAACGGAATTCTTGGCGGTTTCGCCACGGTGGGCGGGGCGAATTGGGCCACGGTCGCCGGCGGACTGGTCGTTCCGTACAGCGGATACACGACCCTCGGCGGCCCGAACCAGAACATCTCCGGCAACGCGGCCGCAAACGTCCTGGTGGACGACACTTCCACGGGCAACGTCGGCCTGGCGACTTCCAACACGACCATCAACAGCTTGCTGGTCAGCGACGCCAACGCGCGGACGGTCAACGTCGGGACCGGCAACACCCTGCGGCTCGGCGCGCTGGGCGGGATTCTCTTGCCACCCGGCGCAGGCGGCCTGACGATCGGCGTTTTGGGAAGCGCGGGGACGTTGACCGCCGGCGGGGCTGACAACACCGCCGGAGAACTCTACTTGGCCAACTTTTCGTCGAACCCCCTGGCAATCGATTCGGTGGTCGCGGACAACGGTTCCGGGGCGGTCGCCCTTGTCAAGACTGGCAGTGGCACGCTGCTTCTCGTGGGGTCCGACACGTTCAGCGGCGGCACGACGCTCGATGCGGGCGTGCTGCAGTTGGGAAGTTCCGCGGCGCTGGGCGCGGGCACGGCCGCGCTGAATGTTGCCGGCGGCACGCTCGACCTGCACGGTAACAACCTGGCGCTGGGCCAGGTGAGCCAGGCGAGCGGCTCGGTCATCGGCAATCTGGCAGGCAACGGCGCCTATACGCTTACCGTCGGCAACGGCAACGCCTCAAGCACGCTGGCCGGAACAATCCAAAGCACGACCGGCAGTCTTTCGCTGGCGAAGGTCGGTGCCGGCTCCCTGACCATGACGGGCAATGTCAGCTTGACCGGTTCCGCCAACTTCGCCGGCGCCGTCTATCAACCGGCGGCCACCCTTTCGGCAGCCAGAGGGACGTACGTCGACGGGGGCGTGTATTGCCTAAGTGGATCGGGGCGACTAGGCGGTTCGGGCCTCTACGTCGGGCAATCGACCACCGCCTCTTTCACGCAAACCAGCGGCACCGTCGCCAGTTCCAGTCTCTCTCTGGGCAACAATGTCGGCTCCTCGGGAAGCTACACGTTTGCCGGCGGCTCGCTCACCCCTTCCGACGAATACGTGGGAGTCTCCGGCAGCGGCAGTTATCTGCAATCGGGCGGGGCGAACACCACCACTTCTCTCTATCTCGGCGCGAACGCCAATTCCAGCGGCAGCGGCACCCTGACGGGCGGAGCCCTCTCGGGCTCTTGGGAGTATATCGGCGAGTCCGGCAGCGGTGTTCTTACGCAGTCCGGCGGGGTGAACTCCGGCTCCTTCTTCTATCTCGGCCAATATGCCAACTCTAGCGGCACCTACAACCTCAACGGCGGGCTCCTGTCGATGGACTACGAGTACCTGGACAATGCCGGCGCGGGTACGTTCAACCAATCGGGCGGGACCAATTCCGAAATCTTTCTGACGGTACAGCTCGGCAACAATTCCGGCAATTACATCCTCAGCGGCGGACGACTGATTGCCAGCACTGTCAATGTAGGCTACTCGGGCTCCGGTTCCTTCACGCAATCGGGCGGGACCAACTCGAGCGCTTCCGTGTACGTCGGAAACAATTCCAGTTCCGGCGCGTACAACCTCGGCGGCGGACAGTTGACCCCAACCAGCGTCTATGTGGGCTATTCGGGACCGGGGACTTTCTCGCTCGGCAATAGTGGGCAATTGACGGCAAACAACCTCTACGTCGGCTATTCGAGTTCCGGTTCGCTCTCGCAAACAGGCGGGGCCAGCTCCGCGGGCACGCTTACCCTGGGCTACAATGTCGGCGCCTGCGGCGCATATAACCTCAGCGGCAGCGGCCTGATGTCGGCAGCGGTCATCAACGTCGGCTGGTCCGGCTCGGGGTCGGTTACGCAGTTCGCTGGAACGGCCTCGACGACCAACAACCTCTCGCTGGGATGCAACGCCGGCGGCGCAGGTTCGTACACGCTCAACGGCGGCCAGCTCTCGGCGCCTTACGAGAATGTGGGCCTCTCCGGCACAGGGACCTTCACCCAGTCCAGCGGCACGAACAGTATTATCAACGGCCTCAATCTCGGTTGGTACGCCGGTAGCAGCGGCACGTACAACATCAGCGGCTCCGGATCGCTTTTCGCCGCCTCTGAATTTGTCGGCGTCTCCGGCAATGGGACCTTTACCCAGTCGGGCGGAGTCAATTCTCTTTCGACCTCCGGCGTTCTCAGTCTCGGTTACACATCGAGCGCCAACGGCAGTTACAACCTGAGCGGCTCGGGATTGCTCTACGCGCCAACCGAATTCATCGGCGAATCTGGCATGGGCACTTTCAACCAGTCCGCTGGAACCAACAATGTCGGTTATCTTTACGTCGGCGTATTCACAGGCGGAAGCTACAACCTGAGCGGTTCCGGAGTGCTCTCCGCAGCCAACGAATGCATCGCCTTGTCGGGAAGCGGCACGTTCATTCAGTCGGGCGGGACAAATGCGGCGACAAGCTCGTTCTTCCTCTTTGGCGGAGGCGAGTATGATCTCACTGGCGGGGCTTTGCTCGTATCCGGCATGCAAGGCACGGGCGGCACGTTCAATCTTGGTAGCGGAACCCTTGTGGCGGGTGCTGGCTTCTCCACCAGCCAAGCCATGACGTTGAGCGGCAGCGGCGGCAATGGCAACATCAATACGGCCGGTTACGCAGTCACGTTTTCTGGCGCATTATCTGGTCCCGGCGGACTGAACAAAGTGGGACCGGGTACGCTCGTGCTCAGCGGCAGCAACGATTACCAGGGTGGGACGGATGTCATGGCCGGCACGCTGGAGATAACCGACGCCGACGCGCTGCCCGATGCGAGCCTGACCATCGCCCCCGGTGGTACGTTTATCTTCGATCCCTCACAGGCTGTCGCCGCACCGATAACTTCGTCAGTGGCCGCGCCGAGCAATCCCGTGCCGGAACCGTGTACGCTCGCGCTTCTCACGGTGGCAATTTGCGGTGCGGCCCTTTATGAAACCAGGTTGCGACGGGCGAAACGACGGGCTCCATCCGTATGTTTGCCATGCGAGAACACTCGTACGTGCGCCGTTCTTGCAAAGCGTGAAGACCGTATCGCTCGGGTCCGAAAAATCGAGCGGGAGGAAATGCCATGAACTGCCCGGATCGCAAGGTGTTGCTGGCCTTTCGCACCGGCGAGCTTTCCGAAGCGGTAGCCGAGGAGGTTATCTCCCACATCAGCGTATGCGCAGACTGCCAGACGACGCTCCATGCGCTCGGCGATGCGGACGACACCCTGGTCGCCAAACTGCGGAACCCGGCTGTCGACGACCCCTATAAGGATGAGCCGCAGCGGGCGGCATTGATGGCGCGGGCCATGGCGATCGTGACCGGCGGCGCGCCGGTTTCCGACCAACCGGCCACGGAGGCCGCAGTGCCTGTCGATCTCGGCTGCCTGGGTGAATACGAACTCTTGGCCAAGCTGGGCGAAGGGGGCATGGGGGCGGTCTACAAGGCCCGCCAGACCCGGCTCAAGAAGATCGTGGCTCTCAAGGTTTTGCCCAAGGAACGCACGGCCGACCCGCGGGCGGTAACGCGATTCGAGCGAGAGATGGAGGCGGTGGGCCAACTCAGCCATCCGAACATCGTGCAGGCCTACGATGCCCGCGACATCGACGGCACGACCGTGCTCGTCATGGAGTACGTCGATGGAGAGGACCTGGCTCGCGTGTTGCAGCGCGTCAAAATCCTGCGGATTCCGGATGCCTGCGAAGTGGTCCGTCAGGTGGCCTTGGGGCTGCAATACGCCCACGAACACGGCCTGGTCCACCGCGACATCAAGCCTTCGAACCTGATGCTGAGCGTCCTCCCCTCTCTTTCCGAGAAAGGCGAAGGGGTTGAGGGGATCGTCAAGATCCTCGACCTCGGTTTGGCCCTGCTGGGCACGGATTCTCCCGGCGAGGGCGAGCTCACTGCGGCCGGCTCGGCCATAGGCACGGCCGACTACATCGCCCCGGAACAGGTTTCGGACGCGCACTCCGTCGACATCCGGGCCGACATCTACTCGCTGGGTTGCACATTCTACAAGCTGCTGAGCGGCCGCGCCCCTTTCAGCGGGCCGCAGTACAAGACCCAGGCCGAGAAGCTGGTGGGCCACTTGAAGGAGACGCCACCGCCGGTGCAACGGCTGCGTAGTGACGTGCCAGCCGAGTTGACCGCAGTGATCGAGCGGATGATGGCCAAGTCGCCGGACGATCGTTTCGCCACTCCGGCAGAGGTGGCCGCGGCGGTCGCGCCGCTGGCCGCCGGGTGCGACTTGGGACGGCTTTCATCAGAGGCCGCTGACCTGGCCGGCGATGCCGGGGCCGTGGAGAACTCGCTGACCGCCACCAAGCCGCTTGCCTCCTCTGCCGATGTCGGCACGAATGGGGGCAGCAAGAGCCAGCCAGCGGTTGCGCCAAGGGGTCTTCGCCGACTCCGGGAAAAGGCTGGAACGCCGCGCGGCATCGCCATCGTTGTCGGCCTTTCCGCTGTCATCCTCCTGGGCACGCTGCTGACGCTTGCTACGCGTAAAGGCACGCTGGTGATCGAGTATGACGATCCGAACGTGCAGGTGGCCGTGAAGCAAGGGGGCGAGGTGGTCGATGTGGTCGATGCCCGCTCGGGCTGGAAGCTCAGCCTAAGACCAGGCCAGTACGAGTTGGCGCCGCAAGGCGGCACGGAGCGTTTCGAACTCGATCAAGATACGATCACGGTGCATCGGGGTGACGTGGTGACTGTCAAAGTGACGCTGAAACGCGATCCTCCAATCCCCGGCCCCAAATCGCAGATTTCAGGCCTGAAATCCCCTGTCCCGCCTCACGCCGTCGCTCCTTTCGACGCCAAGACGGCCCGCCAGCATCAAGAGGCCTGGGCCAAGTGCCTCGGCGTGCCGATCGAATTGACCAACTCCATCGGCATGAAGTTAGTGCTCATCCCGCCGGGCGAGTTCCAGATGGGATCGCCCCCGGAACTGATCGACGAGGAGTTGAAGGCCCACGGCGACGGTGGTTGGTTCAACGCTCGTGTGCTGAGTGAGGAGCCAAGGCACCAGGTGCGGATTACGCGGCCATTCTACCTCGGTGTCTATGATGTGACGCAGGAAGAATACCAGCGAGTGATGGGCAGAAACGTCAGCTTCTTTACGGCCACCGGGAATGGAAAAGAAAAGGTCGGCGGCCTGGATACGAAGCGGTTCCCGGTGGAACAGGTGCCGTGGGCGGATGCCATCGCGTTCTGCAAACGGCTGTCGGAGACGCCGGAGGAGAAGACGGCGGGGAGACGGTATCGACTCCCTTCCGAGGCGCAGTGGGAATATTCTTGCCGTGCAGGGAGCGAGTCAAAGTGGCATTGCGGGAACCAGGAGGCGAGTCTGGCGGACTATGCGTGGTTTCGCGGCAATTCGAGTGGGCGGACGCACGAAGTGGGCCAGCGGAAAGCGAATCCTTGGGGTCTGTACGACATGCACGGCAACGTGTGGCAGTGGTGCCAGGACTGGTACGACCAGGCTTATTACCGGACATCGCCAACAGATGATCCGAGTGGTCCTCGAGATGCCCCGTACCGCGCGGCCCGTGGCGGTGGCTGGAACGAGGTGACATGGTATTGCCGATCCGCATACCGCAGCCTTGCCGAGCCCTGGGAGGGCAAAAACATCTTAGGTTTCCGCGTTTCCCTTGTTGTGCCGGACGCGGCGGCTGAGCGCGCAAAAATGAGCCGCACCGATGATTCCGCACATCCCTTCAGTGGCGCGGCCGCCAATGAACCACCTCCCGCCGTCGCCCCTTTCGACGCCCAGAAGGCCAAAGAGCATCAAGAGGCCTGGGCCAAGCACCTTGGCGTGCCGGTCGAGCGGACCAACTCGATCGGCATGAAACTGGTACTCATCCCGCCGGGCGAGTTCATGATGGGCTCACCCAAGGAATGGATCGAAGAGGAACTGAAGGCGTATACAAATACCGAGGTTTGGAAGATGCTAGCCCTGAGCGAGGGGCCACAACACCGGGTGCGGATCACAAAGCCATTCTATCTGGGCGTGATGGCTGTGACGCAAGAGGAGTACCAGCGGGTCATGGGTTACAACCCGAGCTGGTTCTGCACCACAGGCGGTGGGAAAGACTTCATCGAGGGGTATGAAACGAAGCGGTTTCCGGTCGAGCACGTATCGTGGAACGAGGCGGTGGAGTTCTGCCGAAAACTGTCGAATCTGCCGGAAGAAGAACTGGCGGGAAGAACGTACCGTCTGCCTTCGGATGCGCAGCGGGAGTATTCTTGCCGCGCTGGGAGCGTGGGTCGGTACGGTTTTGGTTCGGGTCGCAGCGGAATTCCCAGGGAGCACGAGGAACACGACCTCCCCGACTACGCGTGGTTTAGCGGGAATTCTGGCGGGAGAACACACGCGGTGGGCGGGAAGCGAGCCAGCGCCTGGGGATTGTACGATATGCATGGCAACGTGTGGGAGTGGTGCAACGACTGGTTCGACAAGGACTATTACGCGAATTCGGCGACAGACGACCCAGCGGGACCGCTCACGGGCTCCTACCGTGTGGCTCGCGGCGGTAGCTGGGCATATGGGTCACCCAATTGCACGTCGGTGTGCCGAAATCTCGGAGGGCCGGAGTTCGGGTGCTTCCAGTATGGCTTTCGTGTCTCGCTAGTTTTGGCAGACACGGCCGCGGAGCGGGGGACGAGGAGCCGTAGCGATGATTCCGCACATCCCTTCAGTGGCGCGGCCGCCAATGAACCACCTCCCGCCGTCGCCCCTTTCGACGCCCAGAAGGCCAAAGAGCATCAAGAGGCCTGGGCCAAGCACCTTGGCGTGCCGTCGGAACTGAACAATTCCATTGGCATGAACTTCCGGCTCATTCCGCCCGGCGAGTTCACGATGGGCTCGCCCACGGAACTGATCGAAGACGAATTGAAGGATCCGAGTACTTCGGCCTGGTTCCTACCGAGCGAGGGACCGCAACATCGTGTGCGAATCACCAAGCCGTTCTTTTTGGCGACCGATCCGGTGACTCAGGAAGAGTACCAACGGGTCACGGGTAGTAACCCGAGTTACTTCTGCGCGACGGGCCGTGGGAAGGATATTGTCGAAGGTCAGGATACGAAGCGGTATCCCGTGGAGGAAGTGTCGTGGGACGACGCGGTGGAATTCTGCCGCAAGTTGTCCGCAGTGCCGGAAGAGAAGGCCGCGGGTCGAAGGTACTGCTTGCCCTCGGAGGCTCAGTGGGAGTACGCTTGCCGCGCCGGGAGTACGGGTCGTTTCAGCTTCAGTTCCGGACGCAACGAGATTCCCAAAACGGTGGATGAGACCGAGCTTCTCAACTATGCATGGTTCGCCGGCAATGCGGGCGGCAGGACGCACGCGGTGGGTAGGAAGCGGCCCAACGCCTGGGGGCTGTGCGATATGCACGGCAATGTATGGCAGTGGTGCCAGGACTGGTGGGATATGGACTACTATGCGAAGTCCGGGAGCGAGGACCCGACCGGGCCCGGCAGTGGCTCGCTTCGCGTGCATCGCGGCGGCGATTTCTCATCCGGATTCTGCCGGTCAGCAATCCGCGATCCCCGGGAACCCGCCTTTCGTAACGCTAACTTAGGCTTTCGCGTGGCCTTACTCGTGGCCGACACGGCAGCCGAGCGGGCGAAGACGACTCGTAACACCACGGTCGCGCCACCGCCCGCCGATGCGAGCGGGCAACGTCCAGTACCGGCCGCAGCAACGGTTCTTTCTCCGTACCGCAAGCCGCTTCCTGCCGTTGGTAGCCTTATCGGTCCCGACGGTAAGTGGAAACTGCCGCCCGGCGCTCCGTCGCCCGCCATCGCCCCGTTCGATGAAGCCAACGCCAAGGAACACCAAACGGCATGGGCCAAGCACGTCGGTGCGCCGGTCGAGATCAGCAACGCCATCGGCATGAAGCTCCGACTGATCCCGCCGGGCGAGTTCACGATGGGCGCGCCGAAGGATTGGAACGAAGAGGAACTGAAGCTAATCGCCGTTGAACAGGGAAAGGAGAACGCGAAGGCGTTGGATCAGGCGTGTAAGGACAATGTGCTCGGCAAGGTGCAGCACCGGGTACGGGTGACCAGGCCATTTTACCTCGGAACGTACCCGGTGACGCAGGAAGAGTATCAGCGGATCATGGAAAACAACCCGAGTTTCTTTTGCGCGACGGGCGGTGGAAAGGACATCGTCGAAGGGTATGATACACGGCGGTTTCCGGTGGAAGTAGTGTCGTGGAACGCGGCGGCGGAGTTCTGTCGAAAACTCGCCGATCTGCCGGAAGAAAAAGCGGCCGGGCGAACGTATCGTCTGCCTTCCGAGGCGCAATGGGAGTACGCCTGCCGCGCGGGGAGCATGGGGCGATATGGCTTCACGGCAGTCTTTAGCGGGAGTGCCAGGGAGGCTGAGGAGCAAAGACTGCCCGAGTACGGCTGGTTCAGTGGCAATTCTGGCGGCAGGACGCACGCGGTGGGCAGAAAGCGGCCCAACGCCTGGGGGCTGTGCGATATGCACGGCAATGTGTGGCAGTGGTGCAAGGACTGGCACGACAAAGACTATTATGCCCAGTCGCCACTTGACGACCCGCCTGGGCCTGCCACCGCCACGCAGCGCGTGCTTCGCGGCGGTAGCTGGCGATACTGGCCGTGGGCCTGCACTTCGGCGCGCCGTGGCTACGGCGGGCCGCAGCCCGGGTGCTTCCAATGGGGCTTCCGCGTCTGCTTAGTTCTGCCGGACAAGCCGGAAGAGCTACCGCATGCCACGCTCCAAGGGAAAGCTGCGCCAACTGCGAAATCTGAAATTCCAAATCTGAAATCTCAAATTCCTTCGCATCCGCCCGCGATCGTGCCCGCGGATGCGGCAAAGGCCACGAAGCACCCGGGGAACTGAGCCAAACGTCTCAATCGAACATCCCAAACAAGGAGACCGATCATGCGCGTGTTGTCAATTGTCGCCCTGACGCTTGTTTCTGCAGTTTCTGCCGCCCTCGCGCGGACCTGGACCGACACCTCGGGGAAGTTCTCCATTGAGGCCGAACTCGTGCAAGTCGAGGAAGGCAAGGTGCAACTGCGCAAACCCGACGGGTCGCTTGTAACCGTGCCGCTAGCAAAGCTCTCGGACGGCGACCGTCGTTATCTTGAATCGAGGGAAAAAGCGGTCCCCGCCGCGCCCGCGCCGCCCCCCGATTCGGCGAAGGCAGCGCCAGCGGCGACAAAGAACGGTCCCGCCGCCAAAAAGGCCAAGACGCAGCCGTCGCGCGTCAGCTCGGAGGCCGCCATTGCCGCCGCTTTGAACAGTCCGGCGCACTTGACATTCGTTGCCACGCCCTTGAAGGACGTGATCGATTATTTGAAGGACCAGTATCACGTCGAATTCCAGCTTGACTTGCCGGCGCTGAAGGAGGCCGGGGTTAGGCCAGAGACCCCCGTCACTTTTAACGCGGGCAAGAAAGAAACCCTGGACTCCGCCCTGGAAAAACTCCTTGCGAGCAAAAGCCTGGGCCTGGTCTATGTGGTGTGGAGCGAGGTCATTCTTGTGACTTCGTCGCCCAAAGCCGAAAGCGATCAGTTCATGGCAACCCGCGTCTACAAGGTGCTGCAGGCAACCGACGTCAGCAGCCTTGTCGCGCAGATCGGGACTCAAGTGGAGCCCAAGTCCTGGGTGGATAACGGCGGAACAAGTACTATCTCGGCGTGGCAGCGGGGGGCCGTGGTGATCAGCCAGACCCAGAAGACCTTCCGCATTTTAGAGCGGCGCTTTGCTGGAACACTGCGACGAATCGATCCCCGTGAGGCCAAGCCCAACCCGCGGAAGGGCAAGGCGGAGGCCGGCATCGCGGCAAAGCTCAAGCAACCTGTCAGCCTCCAGTTTGTGGAAACGCCGTTACACGACGTGGTGGACTATCTCTCCGACTTGACGAAGGTCAAGATCCATTTCGACGAGAAAGCCCTCAAGGATGCCGGCGTGGACGGAAGCACTCCGATTACGATCAATGTCAGGGGCGTCAACCTGCGGAGCGGCCTGTCCTTGCTCACGGCAGGCTGCCAGTTGACTTGGGTGCCGACCGCCAACGGCATCGAAATCACCAGCCCGTCGGTTGCCGAGTCGAAGTTGACTCTGGTCTCCTATGACGTCCACGACCTCGTCGATGTCCGGGGCAGCCCGAAAACCCTGGTTGATATCATCACGAATACAGTCCAGTGCAAATCGTGGCAAGACAACGGCGGGACGGGAACGATTGAGGCCAAGAACGGCGGCAGCGTCTTGCAAGTGAGTCAGAACGCACGCGCCCATGAGGAGATCGAACAACTGCTCCTTGCCCTGCGGCTTTCTGCCCAGCCGTGATGGGGCTTGGCGGTTACGCTTTTGATTCGGTATTTGTTCCAGCGTCGGACGGAGTTCTGGGGACAGGGAGTTCTGGGGAGTTCTGGGGACACAGTATTTAACTATGAATCGTGCGACTTCGTTTACAAGGCGAAAACGGACGCCTGCCGTGCCTTTCCCGAGCGCGCAGCGCGAGTTGCTCGCTGCAGGCGCCAGGCAGGATTTTCGGGCGAGAGGCGGAGCAGGCCAGAACCCACGAGCGGCAGGCTCCTCGGCGCGCCGCGACGGGCGGCCCATGCCGTCCCCACGGGAACCGCGCGGCCGCACCTGACTTTGGACGAGTTTCGCGAGATCTGCGCGCGGCATGGCGGGACGGACCCGTCGAAGCAGGCGTCGCTGGCGCGGCTGCTGCACAAGCTCCCACGCGCTGCTGCACTTCGTCGACGAGCCGCGGCTGCGAGACACGTCGGTGCCCAACCCCCACTGGGTGACCTACGCCGAGTTTCGCGCGCTGTGCGCCGCGCACGGCGTGACGGACGAAGGCCAGGGGTTTTACATCCTCTTCGGAGGCCAAGGCACAATCGCCCGATGGGCGAGATCGTGGCGCCGCTACGCGGCTCTTTTTGTTGGTTCTCGCTCGCGACCGGGGGTTGCGCTACGCTCCACGTCCGGCTATTCGATTGACGCCGCTCCGCGGCGGTTTACCAGACGATTCGCACCACCCCGCCCGTCCATTGATGCGCAGAAACGAAGACGCATCCGGAAGAATCGGGTGCATTGCCGTTATTGAACCGGGCACCCTTTCCCGCCTCGTGCGGCGATTAGACGATACATTCGCCGCATATTGTGCGGTGAATAGCTTGCCATGCGGCGATTATAGGCTATAATCAACGCAAAGGATGCGGTGAATATGCCCTATATCCACGAAACTGATGGCTGGCCGGAACTTACTTGGGATGGCGACGCCCTGGCCATACCCCTAGCAACGGTAAGGCACAAGCAGGGAAGACTCCTCGGCAAAATGGAGGCCCTGGGTTTCGATCTGCGTGCGGAAGCCGGCCTCATCGTGCTGACAAACGACGTGGTGAAGTCGTCCGCAATCGAGGGCGAAACGCTTAACCCCGACGAAGTTCGGTCGTCGATCGCCCGCCGGCTTGGGCTCGACGTAGCGGGCCTTCCGAAGGCTGGTCGCGATGTTGAAGGCATCGTCGAAATGATGCTTGACGCGACAGGGAAGTTTAGCACGCCACTCACGAAGGAACGTCTGTTTGCTTGGCACGCATCGTTGTTCCCAACCGGACGCAGCGGTATGACGGAGATCGCCGTCGGCAAATGGCGTCCCGAGGAAGCTGGGGAAATGCAGGTTGTATCCGGCCCCATCGGACATGAGAGAGTTCATTTCAGGGCGCCGGAGGCCAAGCGGCTTGAAGCGGAAATGAAGAAGTTCATCGAGTGGTTCAATGGGCCAACAGTCATGGATTCGGTCATCAAGGCTGGAGTCGCCCATTTCTGGTTTGTCACCATCCATCCGTTCGAGGACGGCAACGGCCGAATCGCCCGCGCCATCGCCGATATGGCGCTGGCTCGCGCCGACGGGACGAAAGATCGTTTCTACAGTATGTCGGCGCAAATCGCGGCAGAACGCAAAGAGTACTATCAAGTGTTGGAGATCGCCCAGCGTGGCGATGTCAACATCACGCGCTGGCTCGACTGGTTCCTGGATTGCCTAGGCCGTGCGATTGACGGTTCGGACCAGGCGCTTGCCGCGGTGCTGCACAAGGCGAAACTCTGGCAGCGGATCAATCCCAAGCCGGTGAATGAGCGGCAGCGGTTGGTCATCAACCGCCTGCTAAACAACTTCGAGGGGTATCTCACAACCTCAAAATATGCGACGCTCGCCAAGTGCTCAGCCGATACCGCGCTTCGCGATATCCGAGAACTGCTCAGCCGAGGCATCCTATTGCAAAACCCCAGCGGTGGGCGAAGTACGAGCTACCGGCTTGCGGAGCCTGACAACATCAACGTGTGATCACGCCCACAGTACTGTCCGGCGGCAGAAATGTTAGGAATCCGCGAATCTTCCGCCATCTACTTGCCTTTGAAATGCGCCAACCTATAATTTCCGCCGGTTACCCTATTCTAATTATTTCTTAGCTGCCGTTTCGGGGTGAGTTATACGCTTCGCGGCGGTGTTCCCAGTCCTTGGCGTGTCCATTGGGAGGGTGGACCCAAGTCGAACATTGTTCAGGTAAACGAAGTCTCTAACTTGTCTAACGTAAGGACCGTTTTATGCTAAAACTCAAGACTACGGTGGCTGCCTGCCTTGCCCTTTCGGCGATCGGCGGCATCATCGCCTGCTCGTCGCAGATGGCCAAATCGGGCGGCGACGCCAAGACCAGTTCCAACCCCAGCGCGGCGCAAAAGGCCGCCAGCCCGGCGGCAAGCCAGCCGGCGCCCAACCAGGTTGCTCAAGCCGAGGAACCTGCCAAGACCGAAACGGCCACCGCACCGGCTGCCGGCGGCAAGAAGCCGAATATCCTCTTCATCATGGGAGATGACATCGGCATGTGGAACATCGGCGCCTATCACCGCGGTTTGATGGCCGGCAGGACGCCCCACCTGGACAAGCTGGCCAAGGAAGGCATGATGTTCACCGACTACTACGCCGAGGCAAGCTGCACGGCGGGCCGGGCCAACTTCATCACCGGCGAACTGCCCATACGCACGGGCATGACCACTGTCGGCCAGGCCGGTGCCAAGACCGGTCTTCCGGCCGAGGCTTGCACGATTGCCACGGCGCTCAAAGCGCAGGGCTATGCCACCGGGCAGTTCGGCAAGAACCACTTGGGCGATCGCAACGAGTTCCTGCCCACCGTTCACGGCTTCGACGAGTTCTTTGGTTACCTATATCACCTGGACGCCATGGAAGACCCGGCGCATCCCAACTACCCGCAGAAGCTCTTGAACGTGGTCGGCCCGCGCAACATGGTCCACAGTTGGGCCACGGAGACGGACGACCCGACCGAGATGCCGCGGTGGGGCAAGATCGGCAAGCAGAAGATCGAGGACGCCGGCACGCTTTATCCGAAGCGAATGGAGACTGTGGACAATGAGATCCGCGATCTGGCCATCAATTTCATGGACAAGGCCAAGAAGGACGGCAAGCCTTTCTTCGTCTGGCTCAACCCGACGCGGATGCACATCGTCACGCACCTCTCGCCGAAATATGAGGCGCTGCGCAACTCGGAGAATGGTTGGTCGGAACAGGAAGCCGGCATGGCTCAGCTCGATGACGACGTTGGATTGGTGATGCAGAAGCTCAAGGATCTGGGCGAGGACGATAACACCATCGTGGTCTTCACCACCGACAACGGCACGGAAACCTTCACCTGGCCCGATGGCGGAACGACGCCGTTCGCGCAATGCAAAGGGACGATCATGGAAGGCGGCTTCCGCGTGCCGTGCATCGCGCGCTGGCCCGGCCACATTCCCACGGACAAGGTGCAGAACGGTCTCATGTCGGGTCTGGACTGGTTCCCCACGTTCCTGGCTGCCGCCGGCAACCCGGACATCACGAACCAGTTGCTCAAGGGTGTGAAGCTCGGCGAGCGGACCTACAAGAACCATCTCGACGGCTACGACCAGACCGCCCTGATCACCGGCAAAGGCCCGTCGGCGCGCCACGAGATCTTCTACCTCGGCGAAAGCACGGTAGGCGCGGTGCGCATCGACGACTACAAGTTCCGCTTTATCGACCAGCCCAATGGCTGGCTCGGTGATAAAACCCATCCCGACGTGCCCTACATCACCAACCTGCGTCTTGATCCGTTCGAGCGCATGGGCTGGCCGAACAACGGGACGAAAGACGGTGCACAACAATACTTCGATTGGTTCAAGTATCAGTTCTGGCGTTTTGTGTTCGTCCAGCAGGTGGTTGGCAAGGAACTCCAAACCTTCATCGAATTCCCGCCGATGCAGCGGGGTGCGAGTTTCAATCTTGACGCCATAAAAGCGGAGATGACGAAACGCATGCAACAGGCGGAGGCGGCCAGCCACGGCGCCAGCAACTAGCTTGAATGTCCTTCACGGCGGGCGGCTCGCAAGGGCCGCCCGCTCTCCCACCGCCGGCCAGCTAATTTGCTGCCACACGGTTCTGTCCAAACGCGAAAGGAATAGTACCATGATCGAACAGATGACCGGGCTACCCGCCCACACAATCGGCTTCAAAATGAGCGGCAAACTGCACGACGCGGACTATAAGACATTCGTCCCCTTGGTGGATGCCGAGATCGCCAAGGAGGGGAAGATCAACGTTCTCGCCCAATTCCACGATTTCCACGGTTGGGATGCGCGAGCGCTGTGGGATGACATCAAGTTCTCCACCACGCACTGCACCAAGATCAAACGCATCGCGCTAGTGGGCGAGAAAACTTGGGAGAAATGGATGGCCGCCGTGTGCAAGCCGTTCACGATGGCCAAGATCCGTTACTTCGATGCGACCGAGATCGAGGCCGCCAAGGCCTGGTTGGGCGAGGCGTCCTGAAACTGCGCCGGAAAGGTCATGCAACGACGGAAATCGTTTATGAAGCTCTTCAAACACACATTCCTCCTGCTCTTGGTCGCACTGGCCGGTCCGACCGCCGCCCGTGCCCAGGATCCCCTGCCCTCGTGGAACGACGGCCCGGCCAAGCAGGCGATCGTAAGCTTCGTTCACGCTACCACCGACCAGGCCAGCCCGCTGTTGGTGCCGCCCGCCCAGCGGATCGCCACGTTCGACCAGGACGGCACGCTCTGGGTCGAGCACCCAATGTACACGCAGGTCACGTACTGCCTGGAACGCGTGCCCGCGCTGGTGAAGAAGAAAGTGGAGCTCAAGCTCGTCGAGCCGTTCAAGACGGTGCTCTCGGGCAATCACAAGGCCGTCGCCAAACTCTCGCTGAAGGACCTGGAGAAGATCTTTGCCGTCACGCACAGCGGCATGTCCGTGGACGAGTACCGCGCCGACGTGGAGAAGTGGCTCGCCACTGCCAAGGACCCGCGCTGGAAACGACCGTATACGGAACTCACCTACCTGCCCATGCAGGAAATCCTGCGTTACCTTCGCGCCAACGGTTACAAGACCTACATCGTCACCGGTAGCGGCCAGGATTTCGTCCGCGTGTATGCCGAGCAGACCTATGGCATCCCGCCTGAGCAGGTGATCGGCAGTATGGGCGGTACGAAGTTCGGCTACGACAAGGACGGCAAACCGGTGCTAATCAAGGAACCCAAGCTCCTCTTGCTCGACGACAACGCCGGCAAGCCTGAGGGCATCCACCTGATGATCGGCCGGCGGCCCTACGCGGCGTTCGGCAACTCACCGGGCGACCGGCAGATGCTGGAGTACACGAAGGCCGGCAACGGCGCGCGGCTGGCGATGCTCGTGCTGCACGACGACGCCACGCGCGAGTACGCTTACGGCCCGGCGCAGGGCTTGCCCGAGACTAAGATCGGGACCTTCCCGCAGACGCTCTACGACAAGGCGAAGAGCAGCGGCTGGACCGTCATCAGCATGAAGAACGATTGGAAGCAGGTCTTCGCGTTCGAGCGATAGCAAAGCAGTGGGGCTTCGTGGAACTCGACCGCACCCTGCAATTCTCGAATAAGGACTGACGCAGAAATAAGAGTCGCCTTTCGCTCCGCGAAAGTAGCGCAACTTTTGCAGTGCGAAAGGCGACAAGACGACAGTTATTGATTTGCCGGTCCTAAGGGGTGTTCGATAGCGAGAACCGGAGCGGCGCCTACCCCTGGACTGGCCAGCCGCCTACAATTGGTGACGCGTCAGCGTGAACCGGTTTAACGCTCGTCGCAAATGGAAGGTCTCGAATTATGAGTTCGATTGCGATTAGCGGCATCGTCTTCGCTTGCATCTTTGGCGGCACGATCCTCGGCATGATTCTGCGGGCGGTTCTGCCAGCGCACCATCTGACTTCGGAAACCAAGGACGTCGTCAAGCTGGGCATGGGCCTTGTCGGCACCATGACGGCGCTGGTGCTGGGCCTGCTGATCGCCTCGGCAAAGAGTTCGTTCGATACGCAGAGAAGCGGACTGGCCCAACTGTCGGCAAACATCATTCTACTGGATCGCGCTTTGGCACACTACGGGCCTGAGGCGAAGGACGCGCGCGAGACGCTCCGCGCCTCGGTCGCCGACCTGTTGCAGCACACTTGGTCGAAAGAGAAGCCTCAGTCCGGGCAGCCCGCGGAGAAGACGGAGACCGCAGGCCGCTACGAGGGTCTCTTCGAGAAAATCCAGGAACTCGCGGCCAAGACCGACGCGCAGCGCACGCTGCAGGCCCAGGCGCTGAAGACCGGCACCGACATCGCACAGACGCGCTGGTTGATGTTCGCCCAGAAAGGCAGTTCCATCCCAACGCCGTTTCTCGTAGTGATGGTTTGCTGGCTCGCTCTGATCCTCGCCAGTTTCAGCCTCTTCGCGCCGCCCAATGCCACGGTGTTCGCGACCTTGCTCGTATGCGCATTGGCGGTTTCCAGCGCGGTCTTTCTGATCCTGGAATTAGACCGACCGTTCGAGGGAATGATCCAAATTTCCGGCGCGCCGTTGCGCAGTGCCTTGGAGCAACTAGGACGCTGATTTCATCCAGTTTATGGCCCGCACAAACCCAACACAATTCCGGAGTTACCCATGAAGAAACAACCGCAATCAATGCGAATCGTCGTCGGGGCAATCATCCTGCTCTTCGGGGCAGCGTTTGTCGCAATTGTCCACCAAGGCTTCGTTGTGGCCGCCCCGCCGGCCGGCGCGGCGCCCGAGAAAGCAGCGGCCGAACCTAGCGCGGCACCGCCTGCAAGTAATCCGACCAAGGATGCCGACGAAAAGGCGATCCGGGCGACGGCCGATGATTTCGTCAAGGCCTTTAACGCCGCCGACGTCAAGGCGATTGGCGCCCTCTGGGCCGCGGACGCCGAGTATACGGACGAGATGGGCCAGTCGTTCCAAGGTCGCGCGGCGATCGAAGAGGTCTACGCCGACCTGTTCAAACAGCACCTAGGCGCGATGATGACGGTCAAGATCGAATCGATTCGCCTGCTGGGCCCGGACGTCGCCCTGGAGAAAGGCGTGGCCCGCGTCAAATCGCCCGGGGGAGTCGCCGACACGGCCGCCCGCTACACCGTGGTCCACTCCAAGCGGAACGGCAAGTGGATCATGGTTTTCGGGCGCGACGCCCCCTACGTTGCAGCCTCGAATGAGGACTACCTCAAGGACTTGGAATGGCTTATCGGCGACTGGCATCCGCAATCGAAAGAACTGCCCCTGCGGCTGCACTTCGAATGGATGGCGCAAAGGAACTTCATCAAGAACACCTTTGCGGTCACCAAGGATGGTCAAACGACCATGACCGGCGGACAGATCATCGGCTGGAATCCCAGGCGGGGCCGGATCGTCTCCTGGCACTTCGACGCCCAGGGCGGTTTTGGCGAGGACACGTGGACGAAGGACGGCTCCAAATGGGTCATGGAGGCAAAGGGCATGCTCCGCGACGGCAGCGAGAGTACGTCAGTCAACGTCGTCACGCCCATCGACGCCAACAGTTTCATCTGGCAATCGATCAAGCGGACCCTGGACGGTGTCAGCCTTCCTGATACGGCGCCCGTCAAGATGGTTCGCGTGCAACCGAGCAAGTGAGCTTCCTTCCCCTAGAATACAAAACCTTGAAGATTTTCCGAAAGGTCTCTCTCATGATCAAAACAACAATCAGTTTGCTGATTGGAGCGTCCTTAACGCTGCTGGCGCCGCAACTCGTCCATGCCCGTGGTTGTGGCGGCGCGCGTACCGGCGGCGGCAGCTATTCCGGCTCGCGCTCCTACAGCGGCGGGAGTGAAGGTCGCTACGGCGGGGCCAGCGGTTCCTACAATCGCTCTTACGAGGGTTCGCACGGCGGCTCGGTCGATGCCAGCGGTACGCGCGGCGCGGCCTACGGCCCCGGCGGCGCCGCTGCCGGGAGCACGCGCGACGTTTCTGCCACCGGCCCGAAAGGCCAAACCTACAACAGCCAGGAGGAGCGGGGCGCGGCCGCCGGTCCGAACGGCGCGGTTGCCGGCGGCAGCCGCAGCACCAGCGCCACAGGCGCTAATGGCCAAAGTTACTCCGGCCAGCGTGAAGGCGCGGCGGCAGTCGGCCCGTCTGACGCCGCGGCGGCCGGCACGTATCACGGGACCACGACCGGCGCCGCGCATGCGGCACTTCCAACCGACGCCGGCTATGGAGCGTCGGCGGTTCGCGCCGGCTCGGGCGTGTATGCGCGTTATCACCAGACCGAGGCGGTCAGCGGCGGTGTCTACGCTGCTCGCGGGACCGCGGTCCGAGGTTCATTCAACGGCTACGGCATGTACGGCGCGGCCTGGCGCACTGCCAATCCCGGCGCGTGGGCGGCGGGTGGCTGGCGGGCCGGCTACGCATGGACACCCGCCACCTGGCCTGCCATTGGCGTGTCGCTGGGCTGGGCCGCCGGTGTCGCGCCGTTCGCCTACAATTACGGTAGTGACGTCACCTACCAAGACGGTCAGGTGTATTATGGCAGCGAACCGGTAGCCACGGCCGAACAGTACTATCAGCAGGCTTCCACCTTGGCCCAAACTGCTCCTGCCGCAGCCGCGGCAGCCGACGACTGGTTGCCACTGGGCGTGTTCGCGCTGGTCCAGAAAGAGCAGTCTGACCCGCAATTCATCATGCAGTTGGCCGTCAATAAGTCGGGAGCCATCGCGGGTAACTACTCGGACTTGATTAGCGGAACGAATGTCACGATCCAAGGGGCGGTAGACAAGAAGTCCCAGCGTGCCGCATGGACGGTGGGCAAGAACAAGAACACTGTCTGCGAAACGGGATTGTACAACCTGACCAAAGACGAAGCGCCCGCCTTGATCCACATCGGCAAGGACCGCACGCAGCAGTGGATGCTGGTCCGGTTGAAGCAACCGGAGCAGGCCGGTGGCGGGTAGTGATTCCGGTGTCGAAGTCTTGGTGGTTATTAAGATCACTCGTAGTACGGACTTTAGTTCGTCAGTTGTAGGCCGGAACAAACTTGTGCAGTTCCGGCAGAATCTGGACAAAACCCTGCCGGAACTGCGCGAGCTTGTTCCGGCCTACGGGAGCCGCCTATAGACTCGGCCGCCTCTACTTGCCGGCGCAACGCTCTGTAGAGCAGGTTTCGGCGTTAAACCCTGCCGGTTATAGTGATGCGACCGTCGCGCAAAGCGGAACGCCCGCACTCTTAAGCCCAGGACGGTAAAGGTCTATTTCCGCTAGAACCGATGCGAATGGATGAGGCTGCACAGTTTCATGCGGACACAACTCTCCTGTCGGGGACACGGTGCTATGCGAACCTACCGTCATCTTCTGGGTTTACTCGTCGTCTTCGTCGTTTCCTCACATGCCGGCCTGGCCCGCGGCCAGGGCTACGGCAGCGACTTGCAGAACGTCATGGCGCCGGCCTCCGGCGGCATGGCGGGTGTGAGTACCGCTCTGCCGCAGGACGTGCCGTCGGCCGTTTTCGGCAATCCGGCCACGCTTGCCCAGTTCGAGGGGACCCAGTTCACGATGGGCGGCGGCTGGGTGGAAGGCTACCCCACCGTCGTCCACACGCCCGACGGCATCATCGGCACGCCGTTCAGCGCCACGTCGCGGACCGAGGGGGCCGCGGCCACCGAGATCGGCGTGACCCAGGACCTGCGCTCTCTCGGCGTGGCGGGCACGCTGGGGCTGGGACTCGCTGGGATAAGCGGCGGCGGCGCCGAGTATCGCGGCGAGGCCCCGGGGACGCTGCTCAACAACGAAAGCGGCGAATACCTGGTGCTGGGCATCAACCTGGGGGCCGGCTATCAACTGACCGATCGACTTTCCGTCGGGGCCACCATGACGCTCGGCACGGGATTCGAACAATTGGGATTCGTCGGCCCGCTGACCAGCTCCGCCATGGTCAATGCCTACGCCCTGCGAGGCAGCGTGGGCGTCGACTACAAGCTGACCGATTGCACCACGTTGGGCTTCTACTACCAGTCGAAGATGTCGTTCACGTTCGAGGATGCCGTGAGCGTGCTGGGATCGCCGACCTACCGCAACATCAACATCACCCAGCCCACGACTTTCGGCTGGGGTGTCGCCAACCGCAGCCTGATGAACGGCGACCTGCTGATCGCCGCCGACGTCTACTACAAGCTCTGGGAAGACGCCGCGCTTTGGCAAGACATCATGGTCAACGAGTGGGCCGTGGCGGTCGGCGCGCAGCTCACGCGCGACAACATGAAATACCGCCTCGGCTACTCCTACAACAGCAACCCCATCAACCACAGCGTGGGCAGCAGCCTCGACGGCATCGGCACAATCGCCGCCGCCGTACAGTTGTATCAAGCCTCCTCCGCGCCGTTCGTCAATCAGAACCGCATCACGGGCGGCATTGGACGGCAGGATTTCCTCTTTCCCGGACTCGACGTCGACTTGTTTGGCGGCGGCCTGCTGCCGGCCAGCGACAGCTTCGGCTCCCACAACACGGCATCACTGGCAATGTACTACGTCGGCCTAGGCCTGACTTGGCGCTATGACGCATGCAAGCCGGCGAGCGATGGGCAATAGGTGAGGCGAGGTTCTTACTCAAGGCTCGCCCGAAGAATCATCTGCCTGCTCCCCCAGTTGACCCTGTCCGGCAATTGAACCATAATATGGGGTTTGTCGTAATGTTAATTACGTTTCCCCTGTTCCAAAATTAGCTTTTCTTTCGCCCGTCATGCCCATCATCGTTCAGAAATTTGGCGGCTCCAGCGTGGCCGACAGCCAGAAAATCCTGGCCGCCGCCCGTAAAGCCATTCGTGCCCAGCAACAAGGCAACCAGGTCGTAGTCGTCGTCAGCGCGATGGGCGACAATACCGATTTGCTCATCGACTTGGCCCGGCAGATTACCGATCAGCCCCCGGCCCGCGAGATGGACATGCTGCTTTCCACGGGCGAACAAGTTAGTGTGGCCCTGATGGCCATGGCCATCCATTCGCTAGGGCACAAGGCCCTCAGCTTGACCGGGGCGCAGATTGGCATCATGACCGACAGCACGCACACTAAGGCCCGCATCCAATCGATCTCCACCGATCGCATGCGCAAGGCCCTGGATGCCGGCAATATCGTCATCGCCGCCGGGTTTCAGGGCATCGACGAGAGCTTCGACATCACCACCCTGGGCCGGGGCGGCAGCGATACCACGGCTGTCGCCCTGGCGGCCGTGCTGCACGCCGACGCCTGCGAGATCTACACCGACGTGGACGGCGTCTATACGACCGATCCCCGTGTCGTGCCCGAGGCCCGGCAACTCCGCCAGATCAGCTACGACGAGATGCTCGAGTTGGCTACCGCCGGGGCGGGCGTGATGCACAACCGCTCCATCGAGTTCGCCAAGAAGTTCTGTGTGCCGGTGCATGTCCGCAGTAGTTTCAGCGACACCACGGGCACGATGATCGTCGACGAGCCAGAAGCGGCCGGATTGCCTGTTTGCGGGGCGGCGATGATCAAGAACGAGGCTCGCGTGACCGTGCTGGGCGTGCCTGACCGGCCTGGGGCGGCCATCACGATCTTCGCCAAGGTCACGGCCAAGAATATCCCCATGGACATGATTGCCCAGAACGTCGCCGCCGACGGCCGCACGGACATCTCCTTCTCGGTTCCCCGCGACGAACTGCCGCAGACCATGCGGGCTGTCGAGGATGCCGTCAAAGAACTGGGTGCCGAGGGCCACGCCTGCGACGACGAGGTGTCGAAGATTTCCATCGTGGGGCTGGGCATGGCCACGCAACCAGGCGTGGCCGAGCGGATGTTTCGGGCCCTGGCCGAAAAAGGCATCAACATCCAGATGATCACCACCAGCGAGATCAAGATCTCCGTGTTGGTGGCCCGCGAACACGCCCAAGAGGCCCTGCGGACGGTACATGCCGAGTTCAACCTGGCCAAGGAGCCGGCGGGAATCGCCGCCAAGGCGGCCGCCGCCCCGGCGACGAGCAACCGCGTCAACGACGTGGTCGCCCGCATGGAGAAGATGGAAAAGCTGATCATCGAGGATATCAGTCTGGACGAGTCGCAGGCCTGCGTGACCGTCAACTCCGTGCCCGACATCCCCGGGCTGGCCGCGCAGGTCTTCGACGAGGTGGCCCAGTCGGGCGTGGTGGTCGACATGATCGTGCAGAATGTGGGCCGCGAGGGCCGCACGAACATCTCCTTTACCATGCCCCAGCGGGACCTGGAAAAATCGCTCCGCGTGATCCGCGAGCAGGCCGAAAATTTGGGTTGCCCGCCACCCGACAGTTCGCCGCGGGTGGCCAAGCTGTCGGTCTTCGGCGTGGGCATGAAGAGTCACACCAGCGTCGCCAGTCGCCTGTTTAGCGCGCTGGCCGGCGAAGGGATCAACGTCGACCTGATCAGCACGACCGAGGTTCGCGTCAACGTGATCGTCGACGGCGCCCACGGCGAGAAAGGCCGGGCGGCGCTCTTGAAAGAGTTTGCCGACGCGATGGGGTAGAGGAAGAGAGCAGAGGGGAGAAGCGAGAGGGGGAAGTGGAGAAGGCAGACCACGGACTGGTACTTGCTTCTTGCTACTGCTCGCCCAGCACGTCGTTCAAGACGTCCTCGTTGACATAGATCGGCAGCGGCGGATTGCAGGTTACGGCCACGGCAATCGCGTCGGACGGTCGGGCGTCGATCTCTACCAACTCGCCCTGATGGAGGATCCGCAAGCGTGCGAAATATGTGTGCTCCTTCAATTCGCTGATCACCACGTCCTGCAGCTCGCCGCCAAGGTTCTCCGCAACGCTGACGATCAAGTCGTGCGTCAACGGGCGAGGGTATTCCTCGCCCTTCACGCGGCGATTGATGCTCATGGCCTCGAAAAGGCCGATCAGGATGGGAAAAGTTCGCTCGCCCCCAATTTCCTTTAAATAAATGACCTGCTGGTCATTAATCTCACTGATGATGATCCGCGACAACTGCATGGCGACCGGCATGACGACGTCCTTTCAAGTGAATATTATAACAAATGCGGGGGTGCGGCGGCTAGTGGCGGCCGTGTAGGTCCCGTTTGCCCAACAGGATTAACCGTTTCACGCCTGTCAAGACACGGAAGCTCTGCGGTGCAAGCAAGCACAATAGTCCCTCCCGACAGGAGGGGCCGACTTGCGCGCGAAAAACCTTCTGCATTTGACATCCCCGGCCGATTCGTTACAATCAACCTCAATTGCCTGGATTGCGTGGTCAGTAGGCCACGCAGCGTGGTGTCTTCCTTACGGCCTCTGCTATGAATCCGCCGCCAAGCCCGTCCGAGCGTCCTGCCGACAGCCTGAGAGAGGCCTATTTTCGCCATACACAGGCCCAATTGGCTGCCAGCGAGAGCCGCGATGACCAGTGGCGGGCCGCCCGGGGATGCCTCCATCAGCGGGGGTTCGATCTGCGGAAACTGGACCATCTGCCGCTGGGATACTTCCCCTCGGCCGAGCCGATCTGGCACGCCTTGCTCCACGATGGCTTTTCGGCCGACGAGATTCGGGCCTCAAACCTCCTGGCCGACTCCCGCCTTCCTGGCCGCCTGGTAGGGCCGATTCGCGACACGGCCCGGCGGATCGTCAGTTTCTGGGCCAAACTGCCGCAGCAGCTCGAACACAGCCTGTACTTGAGCACCGACTGGAAGGAGCAAGTGGGCGTTTTCGGGCTGGACGAGGCCTATCCGGCCGTCGCGCAGGGGCGGCAGGATCTACTGCTGGTCGAGGATCTTTGGGACGCCATCCTGCTGCAATCGCACGGGTATTCGGGCGTCGGCGCCATTGGCAACAGCCCGGCCGACATCAGCCCTCGGCGCTGGGAGCGGCTCGACGAGTTGGGCATCCATCGGGTGACGCTCGTGGTGGACAGTTTTGGCGATTCCCATGAGGCCTGCGTGGCGGCCATCCGGCAGGCGGCCCTTGCGCGGCGAGGGCCGGCCATTTATGTCTTGCCGCCGGCCGCGGGGCATGGCGGTTGGCAATCGTGGCAGCAGGGCCGCGGGGGAAGCCCGGAAACATTGGAGAAACTCCTTTCCGCCCAGCGGATCCACGGTTTTCACTACCTGGCCTTGAGTCTTATCGCTCTACACCGGGGAGAGGGTCCCTGGACCGACGCGGCCCGTCGCGCAACGCTGGGCGATGCCAGAAAATTCTATACTGCGGCGCATCAGCGCAACGTTCCGCAGTTAGACGCCTTCTTCCTGCCGCCGCTACTTGAAGAACTCGGCTTGGGTTGGGGCGACCGTTCCGCATGGCACGACTGCTGGCTGGAAGATAGTCCCTCGTCCAACGGCAGCGCCCTGACCGAAGAATCGCCGGCAGGAAAGGTACAGGGCGATGTGCCGATGGCGCACCCCGCGGGCGGAACCCTAGAAAGCACTGGCCAGCAATCAGCCGCCGAGGACGTTGCGGTGGAATCCAAGGATGCCGAGCCCGTGGCGGCTGTTCCGGCTACGGGGCATCCCGCTTCCAGCGATTACTGTGATTTTCACCGGTGCGACCGCATCGTCTGCTTGTGCTGGGACTGATCGTCTTTCAGAGCTGCCAAAGCTCGAAATTATACGCGAGCACATAATACAGGCCAACCGCCAAGAGCACTCCGCCGGCAAGCCGGTTCAGCCAGCGCTGCACCTGTTGGGTACGATTCAGCGCTGTACCTAGCCACCGCGCCCCGGTGGCCAGGAGAACGGCAAACGCCAGTACGGGCAGCGCCGCGCCCAAGCCGTAGAGCGCCGGATACAGCACGTGCGATCCGCCACTGGCGGCAATCGTCAGCAGATCCACAAAGAAAATTGTAGCGGTCACCGGGCAGAAGCCCAGAGCCAAAAGAATCCCCAGCGGCAGCCCGCTCCACGTTCCCCAGGCGTCGATAGTCGACTGCCACTTTGGCCCAATCCGCACCCTCGGCAAACGGAAGCGAATCAGGTCCAGCAGGACCATCGCGGTGAGGATCCAAACCGGCCCGAGGATCTGGTTGACGTGCCCCTGCAACCACTCGGACAGTGTCCAATCCGCCGCCATGCCTGCGAGAACCACGACGGCCAGCGCCACGAAGCCGATCACCTGCCCCGCGGCGAAAAGCAGTGCGGCCAGTAGCGCGCTGGCGGACGAGCCAGCCCGGCGCCCCAGGTACGATACGGCTGCCAGATTGGCCGTCATGGGGCACGGTTGCACGGCCGTCCATAGGCCCAAACCGAAGGCCATCGTCGCAGACGGTTCCAAGAGGTTCATGGCCCCGCCTTCTGGAACGCGAGCACCGCTTCTTCCAAGTGCCGGACCAGCGCGGCGCGATCGCCGGTCATGTTCCAAGCTTCCGGCAGGGCCTTCCAGCGGCTGGGACGGCCCTGGCGGTAGGCGACGAGCACGACGCCGCCCGTGAGCAAGTGAAAGTCGGAAATGAAATGCTCGTTGCCCGGTTTCTGGTAATCGACCGCCCGCCAAACGAAGCGGCCGGCAGCAAACGCGTCGGCGAACCGCTCGGTGACGACCTCGTGCGCACACGCCTCCAGCGTTCGGCAGGCGGGACACCGCACGTTGCCGCGGAAGTAATAGACGACCAATGCATCAGACTGTGGAGGAGCGGAGTCACCGGTAGGATCGCGCTCAAGGGCTGCCACGTGCCGAACAATGGGCACCGCGATGCTCGCGGCCACCAGCAACAGCAGTCCAGCGGTCAAGGCCATTTTAAAGGTCGTCATGTTTGCATGCCATCGGCGAGGACACAGTGTTGCAGGAGTTCTTCAAGCTGCTCGATGGAACGATGCCGGCCCACGAGGCGGGCCTGGCCGTTGATCACCAAGGCCGGCGTGAGCAGCACGTCCATGGCGATGATCCGGCCGATTTCGGTAACCTGTTCGACGGCTGCCGCGATGCCCAGCCGCCGCAGGGCCGTCTCCACGTCGGCCTTCAGTTGTAGGCATTCCGGACAGCCGGGACCTAGGACTTGGATCGAATGCATGGATGTTCCTTCGTGGGATATCTCTGCTTTCAGTGTAGATTGTATGGTGCAGCGTGGCAATCCAATTTCAAAACGCTTGACAAGGGCGCGGAAGCGATTAATCTATACGAACGCTTGGTTATGGCCGCGACGGATGAAAGAAACTGGGAAGCATCAACAGGCCAACGAACTGCGTTTGCCCCGGAGGGGCACTTGAGCTGGGCTGGAAATCCGTCCGCGCCCAACCTAGTCCCGCAGGGACGGCTGAGAGCTTCCTAAATGTACAACCTCAACCGTCCGGGACTATCAATCACATCGTCATTGCTTACCCAGCGATAAATCGCTGGGCTATTATCAGGTGTCCCTCCGGGACGGGCAACTTGGATTGCGCCACGATTTTATCGTACCATTCATTGCCATGGCTAATGGATCCTGACACGTACACACACTTGTGACAAATGCACGCAACGTACTACTACCGCCTGGCCGCCATCGGCTTGGTGCTTTATCAAACTGCCGCGCTTTTGCTCGCCGCGGACGGCGACCAAAAATCGGGTGCCACCCAACCGGCGCTTTCGACAAAAGATCTCGCCGGCAAGCGAATCATGGTTCTGGGAGATAGTATCACGCAGGACGGCCGCTACGTGAGCTTTCTCGAATACGATCTCAACACGCTTAATCGCGATGGCCGCTTCGACGTCATCAGCGTGGGGCTGGCCAGCGAGACGACGTCGGGCCTCTCCGAACCGGGCCACCCGTTCCCGCGGCCTTGCGTCCACGAGCGGCTGGAGCGTGCTCTGACCAAGGTCAAGCCACAAGTGCTGATCGCTTGCTACGGCATGAACGACGGCATTTACCACCCGCAAAGTCCAGAGCGGATGAAGGCCTTTCAAGACGGCGTGATGCGGCTGATTCGGACGGCCCAGGAACATAAGGTCGAGCGAATCGTGTTGCTCACACCGCCGGTGTTCGACATCACGGCCTTTACGCAAGTGATGAAGGATGGCGAGGCGTGGCACTATTTTCGCCCCTATTTCAAGTATGACGATGTTCTGGCGGACTATGCCCGGTGGATCATGTCGCTACGGATTCAGGGCGTCACGACCATCGATCTGCACACGGCGATGGCCGCCGCCCTGGCCGAAAGACGGAAAAAGGATCCGAAATTTCATTTTGCAGGCGATGGCGTTCATCCCAACGACCTGGGGCACCTGATCATGGCCCATGTAGTGCTCAACGGGCTGGGCGAGAAGTTTTCGGCCAGCGAGGCGGAACAAGAACTGCAGGGCGTCTGCATGGATCCACGCCTGGCTCTTATCAGTCAGCGCCGCAAGTTGCGATCCGACGGCTGGCTGCCTTATGTCGGTTATACCCGCGGCGAGACTTTCCACCGCGATTCGATCGAGGATATCGAGAAGAAAGCCAGCGAACTCCAACAAAAAATCGACCGGTTGCCCCGACAGCGCGGATGCCTGCCTGTTGCACCGGAAAAATAGGGACCAGCGAGCCGGCGCGATCGAAAAAGACGCTTGTAGTACTGTCTTCAGCTTTTTTTCTACGGCCTGCAGGCTACCGAGTAGGTCCCTCTTGCCGAGAGGGACTATTGTGCTCCGCGACGCGAGAAAACTCGGAGTTTCTTCCGAGAGCCGCGCATATTGGTCCTTTCCGACAGAAAGGACTACTTGCGGGGTTGACTTTGCAGTCTGGGCAGGATATGAAAGAGGGAACCCACCCTGAGATGTCCTCGCATGTCGCACCTCTCCCCGCCCCGGTTGCTAAAACTCGGCAGCACCCTCTTCCCCGCGCTCCTGGCGCTGATGGGACTCTTGTTGGTCGCCCGTTGGGTCCGTTCCGGCCCTAGCGTTACAATCGCTGCGCGCGTGCCGGGTCTGGATGAAGTGCCGGCGGACACTCCGGCCGGGGTCTCCCGTCCAATTGCCGGGCGGCGCAAGCCCGGCGAGCCAATTCCCGGCCCGGGCCGGCCGTCAGCGATTACGGCCGTCTGGCCGTGGTTTCGCGGCCCGGATAACGACGCCATCAGCAAGGAGACGGTCCACTTGGCGCGGACATGGCCGGCCACGGGCCCCAAGCGGCTCTGGACCGTGCTGCTGGGCGATGGTTACGCCGCCGCTGCCGTCCGCGATGGCCGCGTCTACGTGCTCGATCACGTCCATGATGCGTCCGGCGATTTGCTCCGCCGACTGCCCACTGCCGACTGCAAAGCCTTGGCGCAGGCCTTGGCCGCTGTCCCTCCGGGCGATCCGGCGAAACTCGACGCCGCGCTTGCGCCGCTGTTTCCCGTCGAAGGCCAGCGTGGCAAGTCGTCGCAGCCAACCGTCTCGCAGGCCGAATATGACGCGCTTAAGCAGAACCTCGCCGACGATCTAGTTCATCGCCGCGACCTTCTCTTGCAATCGCTGCAAGACGGCGCGATCGACGACATCGATCGATCGGCCGACACGCTCCGCTGCCTCTCGCTGGACGACGGCCGCGAGATCTGGCGAAACGGCTACCGCGTGGTCATCGCCCAGAGTCACGGCATGTCGCGAACCATTCCCGCCGTGATCGGCGATTGCGTGATCACGCTGGGGCCCAAGTGCCAACTTGCCTGCTGGGACACCGCCACGGGAAAGTCTCGCTGGCTGATCGACCTGGTGCTTGAACACGGGGCAACGGTGCCGGAATGGTATGCCGGGCAGTGTCCCTTCATCGACACCAAGACCAATCGCTTGATCGTCGCGCCTGGCGGTAAGACCCTGGTGATGGCCGTCGATTATCACACAGGCAAGATTGTGTGGCAGAGCGCCAACCCGCGGCACTGGGCCATGACCCACGTTTCGATTGTGCCCATGGAGTTCGCGGGCCGGCGCATGTATGTCTATTGCGGCAAGGGCGGCGTGGCCGGTGTGGCGGCCGATACCGGCGAACTGCTCTGGAACAGCACCGAGTGGCAAATCGCCATGGCCACCTGCCCTTCGCCCGTCGTCGTGGGCGAGGGGCGGATTTTCTTCTGCGGCGGCTACAACGCGGGTGCGCTGATGCTGCAACTCAAGCAAGAGCAGGGCCGCATCGTGCCGCGGGTGGCCTTCCGGCTTGCCGCCCGGCAGTTCAGCTCCGAGCAGCAGACGCCGGTCCTCTGGCGGCAACATCTCTATGGTGTGCGGCAGAAGGACCAGCAACTGGTTTGCCTGGACCTCGATGGCAAGGAGCGTTGGAACAGCGGGCGGGAGAAGTTCGGCTCCGGTCCCTACATGGTTGCCGACGGGCTGATGTACGTGCTGGACAATGACGGTGTGCTGTCCATCGTGGAGGCCGCGCCCACGGCTTATCACCGCACGGCCCGCGCGCAGGTGATTGAAGAAGCCTCCAGCAGTTGGGGGCCGATGGCCCTAGTGGCGGGAAGGCTGATCGTGCGCGACAGTACGCGGATGGTATGCCTCGACGTAGCGGAGCACTGATTATGGAACGAAGCAAGAATCTGCCGATTGCCGGTCTGCTGGCCGCCGCCGCGATCTTGATCGTTGCCGGGATCGTTGCCGTTCGCGTTGTGCTGGAGCATTTTGCAAGGTCTCAGGCAGTGGCAACGTTCGCCGATGCGACCGCCCAGGCCGATGAGGCAGCGGCCCTAAAAGCGGCCCAGCCGATCGATCCGGCGATGATCGGTTATCACGAAGCGGGCACGTTTGACGTCGATCTGCACGAACTGCGGGCCTTGGCCGTCGATGGCGACGGGCAGATTTATGTCGGCGGCGATAAGGTCGTGGTCCATTATGCGGGCGACGGGAAGAAGCTTGCCGAGATCTCGCTGGAGGGCCAGCCCCAGTGTCTGGCAGTCGGTACGCCGGAGCACGTTCATCCGCGTCGACTCTACGTCGGACTGGAAGGGCACGTCGAGGTCTATGATCTGCATGCCAAGCGCATCGCGGTCTGGGAATCGCGCGGCCCGGAGGCGGTCTTCACGTCGATCACGACTACGGACAATGAGGTCTGGGTTGCCGACGCCGGCAATCGCATCGTCTGGCGATTCGACGCCGCCGGTAAACTGCTGGGGCCGGTGGGCAAGCCCGATCCGTCGCAGCGCCCACCCGGATTCCAGATCACCAGCCACTATTTCGATCTGGCCGCCGGAACCGATGGCCTAGTCTATGTCGTGAACCCGCGTCTGCTGCACGTGGAGGTTTACACCGGCAAGGGCGAGTATGAAACCGCCTGGGGTAAGGGCTCGCCGTCGGTGGCCGATTTCTTCGGCTGCTGCAACCCGGCACACTTGGCGGTACTGCCGGATGGCAGCATTGTCACGGCCGAGAAGGGCATGCCGCGGGTCAAGATCTATTCCGCCGACGGCCGTTTTCAGACCGTCGTGGCCGGTCCCGCGCAGTTGACCGACACGCCTACCGACCTAGCCACCGACCGCCAGGGCCGCGTGTTAGTACTGGACGGCCGGGCGGCGAAGGTCCGCATCTTCCAGAAGAACTCCGCCAATACGGGAGGAAAATAATGAGCGAGCAAGTTGTAGGCCGGAACAAGCTTGCGCAGTTCCGGCAAAATCCAGACGAAACCCTGCCGAAACTGCGCAAGCTTGTTCCGGCCTACTGATACGGGAGGACAGAAATGAGCGAGGGAAAAGTGCCGATCACGCGTCGCCAGATGATGAACCACGTAACTCGCTTCGTGGCCTTGGGCGGAATCGGCTCGCTTTCTGCCTGGCTGGTCTACAAGCAGGCTGTGCAGGCCGCTTGCCCTGTCCCCAACGGCGGGTGCGACGGATGCGGGCAGTCTGCAAGTTGCAACTTGCCGCGGGTCTGGCAGATCGATCCCAATCTGTGCGTCGCCTGCGGCCGTTGCCAGACGAACTGCGTGTTGGACCTCTCGGCGGTCAAGGCGGTGAACTGCTTCACCTTGTGCGGCTACTGCGACATCTGCACCGGCTATTTCCCCAGCGACAATAAGCTACGGGAAACGGGCGCGGAGCATCAGCTTTGCCCCACCGGGGCCATCAGTCGGAAGTTTATCGAACAGAGGGCCTCGGAGCGGTACTTCGAATATACTATCGACGAGCGGCTGTGCATCGCCTGTGGCAAGTGCGTCGTCGGTTGCCGGCTGATGAACGGCTCGCTGTACCTGCAAGTCCGTCACGACCGTTGTTTGAACTGTAACGAGTGTTCGATCGCCGTGGCCTGTCCGACGCAGGCCTTTCGTCGTGTACCAGCCGCCGCGCCGCGGCTGCTGAAGCGTGAAGCTCAGGCGGCGGAAGAGGCGATGGAGAAGAAACGAAACGCGCATCAAGGACCGTCTGGATCGTAACGAGAACCACTAATAAATTCGAAATTTGAAGCACGAAATCCGAAACAAATCCAAAATATGAAATCCAAATGACGGAAACATACAGGCTTTTGAATTTCGAGACTCTAGTGGCACAATTGGGTCTTCTCGCTTTCGTACGAGGAACGCGATCACGAAATATCGAAAGAACGAAAACGCGAAAGGAGGGCAATCAACCAACGGTGAAAATTTTGCAGAATTTTGGCTTGTTTCGTGCTTTCGTACTTTCGGGTTTTCGTGATTACGTTGATTTGTCGGTAATGTTCTGGAGTTTCCTTTCTTTGAGTTTGGTGCTTGTTTCGGATTTCGATATTCGAATTTCGTGCTTACGGAACAGGTGGCGGCATGGGTAACGAGAAGATGCGAAAACTCCGGACGATACTGTTGACAGCTCCGCTATTGCTGCTGGTGGCGATGTTTCTTTCGGCACGAACGGTTCGCGCGGACCTGTTTCCCACGCCCGAATTCAGCAATCACCCGATTCCGCAGACCCAGACACCCGCGCCGCGCATGCCGTTGCAGGATTACCTGGACCTTGGGTATCTTGTCGCGGCCATGGCGGCGGCCTCGTTCTTGGCGGTGAAAGTGCGGTCGCGGATGGGCCTGTTCCTGCTATCCATCGTTTCGCTGGCCTGGCTAGGGTTCTGGCGGAAGGGCTGCGTCTGCCCGATCGGCGCGATCCAGAACGTCACGCAGGCCCTCTGCGACAAGGATTACGCGGCGGGCTGGCTGGTGATCGCCATCTTCGCCTTGCCGCTGGTATTCACGCTTCTCTTTGGGCGGACGTTTTGCGCCTCGGTCTGCCCATTGGGGGCGGTTCAGGAGATCGTTGCCCTGCGGCCCGTGCAGGTGCCGACGTGGATCGATCATGCCCTGGGACTGCTGGCGTACGTGTATTTGGGAGCGGCCGTGTTGTTCGCCGCTACAGGCTCGGCGTGGATCATTTGCCGCTACGATCCCTTCGTGGGCCTCTTCCGCCTCACGTCCAGCGCCTGGATGCTGGCGCTGAGCGGCGGTTTCTTGGTCGTCGGGTTGTTTATCGGTCGGCCTTACTGCCGCTGGCTCTGTCCCTACGGGGCGATTCTGGCCCTGTTGTCGCGGGTTTCGTGGCGGCACATGACGATCCCACCCGAGCAGTGCGTGCAGTGCCGTTTGTGCGAAGAGGCTTGCCCTTACGGGGCCATCCAGCGGCCTACGGTCGCACCACCCCCCACCGCGCGGACGGGTGCCCGTTGGCGGTTGCTCGGCATGCTGGCGCTCGCGCCGCTGCTGATTGCCGCCGCGACCTACCTGGGCTATGAGATGCGATCGTCGCTGGCCGGCCTGCACCCGACCATGCAGCTTGCACAGCAGATCCGCATGGAGGAGTCGGGACAGGCAAAGACGCGGACCGACGCCACGGAGGCCTTCCGAGCAACCGGTGAGCCTGTCGAATCGCTCTACGAAAGGGCCGACGCGATCGTGGGCAAGTTCGCATGGGGCGGATCGATCTTGGGTACCTGGATCGGGCTGGTGTTCGCCGCCAAGCTGGTGCAGCTTTCCATTCGCCGCCGCCGTGTCGACTACCAGCCCGACCACGGCGCATGCGTGTCCTGCGGCCGTTGCTTCTGGTACTGCCCCGAGGAGCATGCACAGCAGGCGCTTATCACACTTCAGAAACTGGAACAACAAGAGAACGATGTCTGATCAACTTATGACCTCGGACCTGATTTCCTGCCGCCTCGCCATGCGGACGGCCGCGGTGGCTGCCGTCTTTTCGCTCGTCATCGCTGCGCTGCTGTTCTACGAGTTTTTGCACCGCTCGCCTTACTGGATCAAGGACCACGCTCAAACTGTGGCGATCGACGTGCTCAAGGCGGCGCTCAAGCAGCAGCCGGATAACGAGCCGCTGCAGGAAGAGATCCGCAAGCTCGATCAGCAGGCGCGCGACGAATATTTCCGGCAACAGGCATTCACGCTTTCGGGTGCCGGATTGCTCTGCGGAGGAATCATCGTCTCGCTGGTCGCGGTGAAATGGGCCGTAACCTTGCGGCGGAAACACCCGCAACCATTGCCGGCGTCGACGCCGCAGGACTGGGAGGCGAGTTGGACCCCGGCCGCCCGCTGGACCGTCGGCGGACTGTTCGTCGTGCTCGCGGCAACGGCTACGGGGCTGATCTTGCCGTTGTACGGCCGCGTAGCCGAGACTTCGGACGCTACAGCGAGGCAAGTGACTGCGGCCAGCGAGGATAAGCCCGCCACCAAGGAACCAGACAAGACGGCTACGGCGGGAAAGCCAACGCCTTCCGCCAGCGCGCCCGCAGCGTCCGGCCTTGTCAAAGCGACCGCCACCGCACCAGCAGGCGGAATGCCGGCGCCACCGCCGGAAAAGGTTGTAACCAAAGAGAAAGTGGCCACGTCGGAGAGGCCGACGAGAGAGCGACCGCCGCGGGAAGAGTCCATTAGAGAGGAGCGGCCGCCGCGCGAAAAGATCGCGACCAATGCGAAGCCAGCAAAGCCGGAAAAGACGCCCGTGGCCGTGGACGCCGCGAGGCCGACGGCAACCAAGGTTGCGGCGTTCTCGCAGGAAGAACTAGCCCGCGCCTGGCCTTGTTTTCGCGGCCGTGGTGGGTCGGGGATCTCGCCGTATGCCAACGTTCCCGACGACTGGGACGGGGCTTCCGGCAAGAACATCCTCTGGAAATCGCCTGTACCGCTGATCGGCAATAGTTCGCCGGTGGTCGTGGCCGGCCACATCTTCCTTACGGGCGCGGACGAGAACAAGCGGCAAGTGTTTTGTTACGACGCCGCTAGCGGCAAGCTGCTTTGGCAGCGTGACGTTCCCTCCACGCCCGAGAGTCGCGTGCCGGTGAAACTTACGGACGATACGGGATACGCGGCCTGTACGATGGCCAGCGACGGCCGCTTTGCAGCCGCGATCTTCGCCAACGGCGACTTGGCGGCCTATGATCTTGATGGCAAGCTGGCTTGGTCGCAGAGCCTCGGCATCCCGGACAATCCGTACGGGCACGCCGCTTCGCTTTCGGTTTACAAAGACCTTTTGCTGGTCCCCTTTGACCAGGCGTTGCCCAAGGCCGCCCGCTCGAAGCTGCGGGCACTGGACATTGCCACCGGGAAGACGGTCTGGGAGCGGGTCCGCGAGGTGCCCAGTTCCTGGACCACCCCGATCGTAATTCACGCGGCCAATCGCGATCAGGTAGTGACCGCCGCCAGCCCTTGGATCATCGCCTACGATGCGGCCGACGGGAAGGAACTGTGGCGCGTCAAGAGCAAACAGGGCGACGTGGCCCCGTCGCCGGTGTCTGCGGGGGACTGCGTTTTCGTGCCGGTCGATGCGAATGCGCCATTGCTTGCCATCCGCGCCGACGGCAGCGGCGACGTCACCGCCACTAAGGTGCTCTGGCGGGGCGAGGACAACACGCCCGACATTTGCAGCCCCTTGGCCACCGAGGAATTCGTCTTCCTGCTGACTTCCGAGGGCATGGTCACCTGTTACGACGCCCACAAGGGCGACAAGCTCTGGGAGGAAGACCTCAATGAGTTCAAGTGCAAGGCGTCGCCGAGCCTGGTGGGCAAGCTGCTCTATGTCTTCGGCGAAGCCGGCAAGTGTTGGATCCTGGAGCCTTCCCGCACCGGTTTAAAGCGCGTCCGGCAAGCCGACTTGGGCGAACCGTGCGTGACCTGTCCCGCCTTCCAGGACGGCCGCATGATCGTCCGCGGCAAGAAGAATCTGTTCTGCATAGGGAAAAGACCGTAGTCCCGCCTTCAGCCGATTTCCTTTGTGTCTTTCCGCCGACCCCTGCCGGCTTGCCCGGCAGGTGAACAAGTTTTGTAAGCGACGAGGCGTTACCACCATCTTCCCGAGACCCCTGCCAGCTTGTCTGGCAGGTGAACAAGTTTTTTGGCGCGCACGATTCATGCCGCCAAGACTCCCTCACCTGCCAGACAAGCTGGCAGGGGTCGAACGATCTCACGAAATTTTGTGCTTCGCTAAAAAGACTCGTTCACGGGCCAGGCAAGCTGGCCGGGGTCAGAAGCATCGTACGATAGTCGTTAGATTCGCTATGCTCTTGCTGGCCTTCTGCGAAAATTAAGGTAGAATAGGACTGCGCGGCTAAGCTCGGCCGTGGCGTGGCGTCCAGCTCTTACCCCCCTCATTCTAGGTGCGACACGAAGGAGACGATGATGTTCCGCAAATTGGCTTTTCTGACAGTCATCCTGCCGTTGACATTTGCCGGCCAGGGGCTGGGCGCTGACGAAAAGGCGGCCCCCGCTCCGCCGACCAAATCGGGCGACGAACAGGCCGTGCGGCAAGTGAGCAATCAATTGGTGAAGGCCTTCAACGCGGGCAAGGCGAACGAGGTCGCCAATTTGTTCTTCGCCGGGGCCGACCTGACCGACGACGCGGGAGTTGTCCACAAAGGCCAAGCGGAAATCAAGAAGCTCCTCAGCGGCTTCTTCGAAAAATTCCCGGGGGCTACGTGTTCCCTGGAGGTCGAATCCGTCTGGTTGATCGGTCCGGCCGTGGCTATCGAGGAGGGACAGAAGATTGTCAGCACGAAGGAGGGCGCCTCGTCCTTCGCCAGCCATTTCACCTTCGTCCTGATGAAGGACCAGGGCGAGTGGAAGATCGCCTCCGTCAAGGAAACGGAGGACGATTCCGACCTCTCTCCGCACGACCACCTCAAGGCGCTGGCCTGGATGGTCGGCGATTGGGTCGATGAAAGCCCCGACGCCGTGGTCAAGATCTCCTGCCGCTGGTCCGACGACAAGAACTTCCTGCTGGTGGACTATGACGCCAAGTTCCAGGGCAAGCCGGCTATGAAGAGCAGCCAGCGGATTGGCTGGGACGCGGTCACCAAGAAGATTAAGTCCTGGGTCTTCGATTCCGACGGCGGACACGGCGAAGGCACATGGACACAGGTCGACGACCATTGGGTCGTCAAGTCGACGGCCGCTTTGCCCGACGGCCACGTCGGCTCGGCGACGATTATCCTGGAACCGAAGGACAAGGACCGCTTTGTCAGCAAGGGTTTCGACCGCCTTCATGGCGACACGGCCAAGCGAGACTACGAGATCACGATCGTCCGCAAGCCGCCCGAGCCGAGCGAATCAACCTCCAGTACAAGCCGCTAGCGCCAGGAAAGGGACACGATCATGAAAACGAGATCAGTCATGATGCTCGCGGCCTGCCTGTCGGCGGGCGCGTTGATAACGGCGGCGTCGCTGTGGGCCCGCGGGCCTGGCGGAGGAGGACATGTAGGCGGTGGTGGCGGGGGCGGCGCGCGGCCGTCGATGGGTCCCAGCAGCGGCCGGCCGGCCGGGAATGTGTCGCGGCCGCAGGCGCCCTCCGCGGCGCGACCCCCCGCGGCACAACGCCCCTCATTCTCCAATGCCAGCGGGGCGGGGCACGCGCGGCCTGCACAGCCCGAGTCGCGGCCTTCGCTGGGAATCTCCCGTCCGGAAGGCAACGCCAGCAGGCCCGTCACGCGGCCAAACGTTACCGAACGTCCCTCGACGCTCCCCGCGCCCGGCAGTCGGCCAAGCTTCGGCAATATCAACCGGCCGGAGGGCGTGAATCGGCCGGCCATAGGGGACCGCCCCGGTACTCTACCGGCACGACCCGGGACCGGCGGCGAGCGCCCCGGAATTGCTGATCGCCCCGGTACTCTACCGGCGTGGCCTGGGACTGGCGGCGACCGCCCGATCATTGGCAACCGCCCGGGCACAGGCAATCGGCCCATCATCGGCGGCGGCAATGGAAACACGGTGATCGGCGGACACAACGTCAATGTCAATCGCCCCACGATCAACAACAATTTCTACGGGAATCATGCGGGCTGGGGCTACGGCCCTCGGCCCGGTTACGGCGGCTGGGCCAATCACTGGTACAATCACAACATCAACTATCACCACTACGGTTGGTACCACGGCTGCTGGAACGGCAACTGGGCGAATCACTGGTATGTGCCGCTGGTCTATGGCGTCACGGCCTGGGGGCTTGCCGCTACCTTGCCTGCCTGGGGCTACGGCTATGCGTATGCCAATCCGTACTATCAGCCGGCCGTGGTCCAGCAGACGGTTTACAACTACTCGCAACCCCTCGTGCTCGATTCTTATAACACGGATCAAAGCGAGTTGGCAGACTCGAGCGATCTGGCAGACGCGCCCCCGCCGCAGGAAACGCCTGCGCAGGCACAGGCCTACGGTCCCTTCGACCAAGCCGTGGAGGCCTTCAAAAACCAGGATTATCGCAAGGCATTGACCTTGGACGAGCAGGCGATTCGCAGTCTGCCGCACGACCCCGCGCTGCACGAGTTCTCGGCGCTGTGCATGTTTGCCCTGGGTGACTACCAGCAGGCCGCGGCCGTGCTCAACGCGCTGTTGGCCGCCGCGCCGGGTATGGACTGGCAATCGATGTCCAGCCTTTATCCCGACATCGACACCTACACCGTCCAGCTTCGCGCGCTGGAAAAATACCGCATGCAGCACACCGACGATGCGGCCGCCCGCTTTGTGCTGGCCTATCACTACCTGGTGGCCGGCCACAACGAGGCCGCCATCGGCGAATTGAAGGCGGTCGTGGCCAAGCAGCCCAACGACCAGGTGGCCAAGCGAATGCTCGATGCGCTCAACCCGCCCGCGGAGGCTGAAGCCGCCGCACCGGTAAACGATACTCCTGCTCCCGCGGTTGCCGCCGACGCCCAACCCACGACGGACCTTATGGGCCGCTGGCAGGCGAAGCACGGCAAGGATACGTTCGAGTTGACGATCGACGAAAAAAATCAATTCGTCTGGAAGGCCAGCACCGAGGGCAAGCCGCCTACGACGATTTCCGGGCCTATGGCCGTGGCGGGTGACACCTTGGTTCTGGAGAGCCAGCAGCAGGGAACGATGGTCGGCCGGGTGACGGCTGGTGGTCCCGACCGGTTCTCGTTCGCCGTCAACGGCGCGCCGCCTTCCGACAAGGGATTGACGTTCGATCGCGTGAAAGGCGGGAGTTGATCGCTCGCATCACACAAGAGGCATGAGTGCGGGTGCCACCCTCATTTGAAAGCTGTTTATCAGGAGTCCGTACAGTGTCCCTTCCGCAAAACATCCTGCCGCCGGTGTTGCTGGCGGATGATCCGCCGGCAAAGGCCGATCACCGCCGGCAACGTCGCTTGCAATACCTGACCGACGCCGGAATGGTGCTGCTGCTCTTGCTGACGCTGGGTATCGTGTTTGTCACCGATCGCCGCGCGCCGGGCGATGCCCTCTATGCCCGCAATGCGAGCGCGTCGCGGTTCCTCTTCGATCCGCTGCAGGCGCCGATCGCCGAGGTCCGCCAGAACCCGCAGCGGCAGGAGTGGATCGGCGCGTACGGCGGCACCAAGGAATCGGAGGCGGCCGTACGCCGGGGACTCGATTGGCTCGCGCGGCACCAGTCGCGCGACGGCCATTGGGGTCCCGACTGCCTGCACGCCCGGCCCGAGGGCCGTTGCAAGGAAGGCGATGCCTGTCCGGGCGAAGGCGCCGAACACCGTGTCGCCTTGACCGGGCTGGCCGTGCTGGCCTTCCAGGCCGGCGGGCATTACGACTTCAACGTCAGCGAGTATTCCGATTGCGTCCGCCGCGGGCTCGATTGGCTCGTGGCCCATCAGCGGCCCGACGGCTGCCTGATGGACCACGATCACGGCAAGCGGGAATGCAACATGTACGAGCACGGCATCGCCGCGTTCGCCCTGGCCGACGGCTGCGAAATGGCCGCGTCGCTCCAGCATGAGCCTTACGATCCTTATCGGCAGGCGGCCCAGAAGGCCGTGCAATTCATCCACTATACGCAGCACGACGACGGCGGCTGGCGCTACACGGAAGATCGTGGAGGACAAAGCGACGTTTCCGTCTCCGGCTGGCAGGTGCTGGCCTTGAAAACTGCCCGGCGGGCTGGGATTAGCGAGGTCAGCGAAGACTGTGTCAACCGCATGACGGGCTTCTTCAAGAGCTGTGAGGACAAGAAGTCCGGAAGGACGTTCTACCAGCCCGGCCATAATCTGCCCAGTGACGCGCCCACGGCCATTGGCATGCTCGTCCACCAGTTCATCCTGGAGCAGCCCGATTCGCCCTTGATCGCCAGTGGGGCCAGCTATCTGGCTGGCGAGGCCGAATCGTCGTTCAAGCACACTGGCAAGCCGGCGAAACGCAGGCTGTTTGCTGCCGTGCCGGGCGATTTCTACACGTTCTATAACGGCACGCTGGCCATGTTTCAGGCCGGCGGACAGCCGTGGAAGCGCTGGAACAACGTGGTCCGCGATTCGCTGGTGGACCGCCAGTGCGATGAAGAGGAGGGCTGCCGCCGCGGCAGTTGGGACCCCACCGGCCAGTGGAGCCCCGAGGGCGGACGGGTCTACAGCACGGCCCTGGCGGTCTTGACTCTGGAAGTGTATTATCGGTATCAGAGTCCGCGTGCGAAAGTCTACCTGGAAGCGAGCCGGTGAGAGAATGTATCCGGCACAGCCCGTGTGCCGCCGACAACGGCACACGGAGTGTGCCGGATACATTGTTTCGCAGCCATAACGATTGTCATGTCACTGATTCGACTCGTCTACTATAGCGCCATGATCTCCGCCTGGGCGGCCTTCCTGGGCTGGGGCGTTTCGGAATGTGCTCGCTCCTGTGTGGCGCCCGATCCGGAAACGACGTCGAAAACGGTCCAAGTCTTGTTGGGGTTTCTGATTATCGCGGTCACCTCGGCGGTCACCGGTGGGGCCATCGGCTTGGGACTCAATGTGTTGGGCGGCATGGCCAACGGCCGCTGGCAAGAACTGGCCCGCCGCGCGTGGCCCGGGTTCCTGGGCGGCTGTCTGGGTGGTGTCGCCGGGGGGATGGTCGGCGGCGTGATGTTTTACGAGGACTTGCCTCGTGCTATCGGCTGGATGGTCCTCGGCCTGGCAGTCGGCGTCGTCGAGGGCGTTTACGATCGGTCGTTCCGCAAGATCCGCAATGGACTGGTCGGTGGGGCAATCGGTGGTTTTGTTGGCGGACTGTTGTTCGATTGGATCTACAACCTGGGGTTGACAGCCTCGGGCCGCTCGAGCCGTGCGGCGGCCTTCGTCGTGCTGGGCCTCTCGATCGGCGCGGCCATCGGACTGGCGCACGTCGTCTTTCGCGTGGCTTGGCTGACGGTTGTCGACGGCTTCCGCACCGGCCGGCAATTGAACCTCACGCAAAGCGTCACCATCCTGGGACGCGGCGACCATCTGCCGCTGCCCTTCCTCGGTCCAACGAACAAGGACCTGGAGGCCGAGCATCTGACGATTCGCCGCATGCCCGACGGCAGCTATTGCCTGGAGGACAATCATTCGAAATTGGGCACGCGGCTGAACAGTCAGCCGCTCACGGGGCCGGCGCCCCTGAAGGACGGCGACGTCATCCGCTTGGGGACGAATCTTGTGCGTTTCAACCAGCGCCGCCGTCGCGGCGTGCAGCCGGCGCCGGTCGCCGCGGTCGCAATTTTGCCGTCGTCAGCCTTGCCGCCACCGCCACCGCCGCCCAGTTCCGCCGACAAGGTTTTCTCTCCCGTAGCCAGGCCCTGGAACAGCCCGCGGAAACCGCCCGCCGGGCCACCCCCACCGCCGCCCGCCCCACCGCCGCCGCCACCATCGTAAAAGACTGTCGGCGAAATGCGACAGGCGAAATGCAGACAGGCGAAATGCGACGGTTGTTGCCGCGCGGCCACGACGATAGAATGCGTCGTTCAACGCGCCAGAAAAGCCCTTCCCAGGTAGATCTTGGGGTCGATCATTACTCCGCCGTGCCGCTTGGCATCGAGCCAGCCATCCAGTTCGGCCAGCGGTACGACATGGACCTCGATGTTCTCGCGGGCATCGCCGCCGCCAGGGCCGGTCTTCTTCACGCCACGAACGGTGAACAAGGAGTAGACCTCCGTGGCCAAGCCGGGCGAAGCGGGACCGCCCACGGCAAAGTGCCAGTCGCTACCTTCGTAGCCGGTCTCCTCGAGCAATTCGCGGCGGGCCGCGTCGATCATCGCCTCGCGGGCCGCGCCTGGATCGTCGCCCACCAGCCCGGCGGGCAGATCCAGCACGCGGCAGTGCATGGGTATACGGTACTGCTCGACGAGCACTAGGCCCTGGTCGTCCGTAAGCGCGGCGATCACCGCTGCGCCGGACGCGTTCACCCGTTCGACCCATTCCCAGCCCGATTGGGACACCAGTCGCAGATATTTTCCTTCTGCCAGCACGCGGAGTTCGTTGCTCGTGTTCATGTTGGATTAGCATAAGGCACGTCGGCGGAATCGGCAAGGCCCGAGAAAACTGCAAAGTCCTACGTCGAACGGAATTTATTCCGTTGCCTCGCGTATTTCAGGGAAACGGAATGAATTCCGTTGTACGTAGGGATGCCATAGACAGACCTTGCAGCTCTCCTGCGGCAAGGCCTGGGAAATTGCCCCCCGCCGCGCCTCATGTTATAATAGGCGGAAACGTTGCGGAGGCTATTTTCTCATGGACGACCAGACCTTGGATGTGATCGCGGTCGGGGCGCATCCCGACGACGTGGAAATCGCCTGCGGGGGAACGCTGGCCAAGCTGGCCCAGCAGGGCTATCGCGTGGGCATTGTCGATTTGACCGATGGCGAGCCGACACCCGGCTCGCCGGGACCTGAGGTCCGCCTGGCTGAGGCCCGGGCCGCCGCCGAAGTGCTGGGGGCCAAGGTCCGCGTGACACTCGACCTGCCCAACCGCCGCCTGTTCGACACGTTCGAGGCCCGCGTGGCCCTGGCCAAGCAGTTCCGCAAGTATCGCCCGCGCCTGGTCATCGGACTGGGCGCTCGGACGCCGCTGGCCTCTCCCGACCACTGGCAGGCCCGGCAGATCACCGAGGCGGGCGTGTTTTACTCGAAGCTGACCAAGTGGGATGAATACTTCGAAAACTACCCGGTCCACGTCATCCCTGCATTCTTGTACTGTTTTCTTTCCTTCCGCTCGTTGCAACCGACCAATGAACCGGGTACGATCGTCTTTGACATTAGCGACGTGCTGGACAAGAAGATGGCCGCCATCGACTGTTACAAGACGCAGTTCCCAGCGGCCAAGTCCCAGCACATCAAGCGTTTCCGCGCGTATGCGGAACAGCAGGGCATGGCCGCCGGCTTCGACGCAGGTGAAGTGTTGGCCAGCCCTGCTGCCATCGGCACCCGGGACCTGATGGGTTTTTTGTTCGCGGTCGAAGGGCCGCGCTAACCACCTTACGCTTCTTTCTTCGCAATTCTCAAGGACGAGATCGTCACGTAAAATTGATCTTCAGTCCCAGCTTCTCTTTGATCTGCAAAAGGGCCTCGGCGTTGCCGCGGGCGTCGTCCAAGGGGTTGTGCGTGTGCCGGGTCTTGCGCAAGTATTTGAACGTGGCAAACATGTCTTTCACTACGCCCTTGTAAAGTGAACCGAGATTGTGGGAGCTATGCCCAAACGGATTCGCCCCCAGGAAATGGTGAAAATACCAGTTGATGAACTGCCAGTCAAAGCCGTTGTTGTCGGAAACGAACATCGGCCGATGGACCTGGTTGACCTTGACCACCCAATCGCCGAACTGCTGCATTACTGTCTGGGGGTCATCGAACTCGAGCGTCTCGTTGCGGCTGAAACCGCTGACCTGTAGGGCCTCAGGCAGCCAGCGATCGGAGATCGGTTTGAGCTTGCCGTAGAACGTCTTGTTCAAGGCCGGTTCGACAACGATAGCCCCGAAGCAAATCATCGAATAATCGCCGGGAATCGGCCCGTCGGCTTCAATGTCGAGCATTATGTACGTCATGTTCTTAGCCCTTGCGTGGTAGGAAATACTGCAACGGCGGCCGCTCCGTGAAAATTCCTTGCTTTTGCCACTCACCCTATAATACCGTCACCCCCAGACTCTGGGAACGGCTGGCCGGCCGTTCGGCCGCCTTTTCTAAATTCTGGTGGCAGGAACCCCAGCGGGCAACTATAATAGAATCGAATGCTCTGTGTTGTTTTGGAAGCGCCCAGGTCTTTGCTTCCGGGGAGGGGAATTGTGACCGATCCAAAAGGAAAAAAGCCGAAATCCGACCAGCCGCCCGAGGACGAATTCCCGTTGGAACTGCATGAGGTGCAGGAGGGTTTGCCTGGCGAGAACTCTCTGCCGGAGGCGATGGCCATGAACGCCTCGACCGAGGAGTTCCATTTTTCCGGCCCTGCGGAGGAATTGGATTTTACCGAGCCGGCCGATTTTGCCTTTCCCGCAGAGCAACCTTCCGAGGGTATAGCGGAGCCGTCGAGCGAGTTTGCCGCGGCCGAACCTCTCGAGGCGGAAGGTTTTTTCGGAGCGGAGGAAGCGGCTGCCGAACCTGTCCCGGCCGAAGAAGCCGCGATGGAGCCTGAGTTGGCCGGCGAAGGCGTTGCCGATCTCGATTTGGCGGAAGGATTGGCCGAGGGTGAAGAGCCCAAACGCAAGTTCACGTTGCCACCCTGGGCCCGTACGGCCGAATGGGTCGCGGTGGGCGTGCTTGCCGCAGGTGCCCTGTTGGCCGTCGTCATCTCGGTCATTTGGGTAGAGAATCCCGCCCGAGTGACCCTCATTTTGAACATCGGCTGCCCTCTCATGCTGGCACTTATTCCCTACGCCCTGTGGCGATCCATGGACCGCTGGGTCAGCCCGGCGATCAGCGCGATCTATACCGTCATGCTCGCGTTGAGCACCGCGGTGTTGGTTGCTGGCACGTGGTTCATCGGGCTGGAACTTGCCCGCTACGACTGGCAATACTCCAGGACGCGGGTAGCCGCCGGAAAGCCGCCGCGCGTGAACATTGAACCTCGGGCGCCGGTCGAGATCAAGCTCGATTCGGTGCCGGATGCCGCCAAGCCCCCGGCCGAACCAGCCGCAGGCAAGAACCCGGAACCAGCCGCAGGTAAGAACGCAGAGCCGGCAGCAGGTAAGAATGCGGAACCTGCTGCGGGCAAGGCTCCAGCGGAACCGGCGGCAGGCAAGAACCCCGAGCCGGCCGCAGGCAAAGCTGCGGCGGAACCGAAGGCTAAGTAGCGGCGATCTACCGCCCCAGCACGACGGCCGCCGACTGGCCAAAAGGCATCCAGGTCAGGCAGAGGGCATCGCTGAGCGAAGTCGCCAGCGGCTGATCGCGGATCACTTGGATTGGGCAGGCCGGATCCGCCTGTTCGTAGTTTCTCACCGCCGGAACACAGCCCTCCTGGATGGCAAGCACGGACGCCGCTAGTTCCATGACTGCCCCTGCCGCCGCGGCGTTACCCAAATGGCCTTTCAGGGCCGTCACCGGCGTTTGCGGCAACACGTTATGGAGGACCGCAGCCTCCAAGGCATCGTCGCGGATCGTGCTCAGGCCGTGGGCGTTGATGTGCCCCAGGTCGTCCGGCTTGACCGCGGCACAGTCCAATGCCGCGACAATGGCCCTCCGTAAGCCGCTGCCCGTCACTTTGCCCGGCGACTTGACCGCTTCGAAGGTTGCGGCCCAGCCTTTCAGGCGCGCCAGGATATTGGCCCCCCGCGCTTCGGCATGTTCGCGACTTTCCAGGACGAGTACCGCCGCTCCCTCGCTCCAGACATAGCCATCGCGGTGGGCGTCGAACGGCCGCACCACGGCTGCCGGATCGTGATTGCGCGGCGAGAGGTTCCCCATGGCAGTCCGCCGCACGAAATCCAATGGGTGCATCTGCGAACTCGCCCCGCCGGCAAGCATGACGTCGGCCATTCCCCGTTGAATGACGCTGGCTGCCTCGGTCACCGCCAGCAGGCTGGAAATCTCGCCCTCGTGAATGGTGTTGTTTGGTCCCCGGGCGTCCTGGGCGATGGAAACATGAGAGGCGACCATATTCGGCAGCACCCGCAAGAAACCCAGGGGAAAACTGACCGCCAGGCCCTTGGTGCCCCAAAGCCGAAAATCGAAGCGGCCGTCCACCATGCAGGCGCCATAGATCGATTCGCTTTCCTGGATCTGCGAACAGATCTGGTCGGCCCCAAGCACAACCCCGAACCGCTGCGGATCGATCATGCCGCCGCAGACGCCGGCGTCACGGCAGGCGAGCGTGCTGGCGGCAACGCCCAACTGCGCGTCGCGAGACATCACCTTCAGGCTCTTGCGATTGACGACGTAGGCCCTGGCGTCGAAGCCGCGGACTTCTCCCACAAGCTGCGGTGGCATCTCCCCCAGTTTTGCCTGGGTCACGGGACCAATGCCGCAATGGCCTGACAACAAGGCATCCCAGAAGGCCTCTCTGCCAATGCCAATGGGGCTGACAACACCCACTCCCGTGATTACAACTTCCGCTGTTTGCATCCCAACCCAATCTTGCTATCGCCAGGGAACTCTACATTCTAATCGGCATGACGCCAATTGGGCACGGGGATATCTGTGCCAAATCACAGCCTCTGGCCGGTCCTTCTGCCGGTAATCTGCCTGACGGTCGTTACACAACCCCCCACTCAGAGTATGTGTCATGGTGCAAAATTCTTCGTAGCGCCCCATTGCCCTGGACCGCGGGAAACAAGAATCGCCACAAGTTGGCCGCGAGCATCCACGGCCGCAATCTCACGGCTGTCGCCGCCAGCAGAAAGGGGGATGAACAGCCCTCGACGCACACGCTCCAACTCGACCGTAGTCAACTTGTGGACCGCCAGGGCGGATACTGCCTTGCCGAGCGGTTCCAACCGCGGCTGCCAGTCCGTTGCCGCTAGTGTACGGGGATCGATGGCAGCGTCCACCGTCCAGGGACCGATGGCCGTACGCACCAGGGCCGACATGACGGCGGCCGTGCCCAGCGATTCGGCCAAATCGCGGCCCAGCGAGCGAACGTAGGTACCGCCGCTGCACTCGACATCTAATACCAACTCGGGATAGTCGTAGCGCACGACCTTCAGCGCGTAGACCTCGATCGGCCGTGGCTTCAGTTCCACGGCCTCGCCGCGCCGCGCTAGATCGTAGGCCCTCTGGCCGGCAACCTTTAAGGCCGAAAAGGCCGGCGGCCTCTGCATGAGACAGCCCACCAGCTTTGCCCCGGCAGACTCGATTTGGGCAGGCGCGGGAATGGGCGGCTCGGGAAGCAGCGTTACGGCCCCGTCGGTGTCTTCTGTCGGGCTGCTTCGCCCCAGAAGAAACGTCGCCGCGTATCGCTTCGGCATCCGCTGCACGTACTCGATCAGCCGCGTGGCCGCCCCAACACAGATCACCAGCACACCCGTTGCCAACGGGTCCAGCGTGCCGGCATGACCAACCTTCGCTGGACGGGCCAGCCGCTGCACCAGATCGACCGCATCACGCGACGTCACCCCGGGGGGTTTATCGACATTCAGCAATCCGGAAATAGACACAAGAGATGAGGGATTAAGGACATGGGACGGCAAATCATGGCGGTCATAGGTTTTCGCTGCTGGCGAAAATTGTAGCACGCGGTTACGATAAAAGGAATAGGTGCGAATCCTCCCGTTCACGTTTCACCCCCGTCCCATGATTCCTGCTCGCCTCGGCCCTTATCGAATCGTCCGCAAAGTCGGCCGCGGCGGCATGGGGACGGTCTATTTGGGTGTCGACGATTCGTCGGGCCAGAATGCCGCCGTCAAACTGCTGGGCGCCGAAATGGCCCAACACGCCGACTTTCGCGAACGTTTCAAGGCCGAAATCGAAACGCTGCGAAAGCTCAATCATCCCAACATCGTCCAGATTTTCGGCTTCGGCGAGGAGACGGAACAGCTCTTCTATGCCATGGAATTCGTGGCCGGCAGTAGCCTGGAAGAGCAGATTGCCCGTGGCCGCACTTTTTCCTGGCGCGAGGTGGCCCAATTCGGCATGGTTATTGCACGGGCGCTGCGGCACGCCCACGACCGCGGCGTGATCCATCGTGACATTAAGCCGGGCAATCTGCTGCTGACCGAGGAAGGAGTATTGAAGCTTTCCGATTTCGGCATCGCACGGCTGTTCGGCAACGCGCGTCTGACGGGAGTGGGCAGTGTGCTGGGGACGGCGGAATTTATGGCCCCCGAACAAGCCGAAGGGCGTCCGGTTGATCCCCGCAGCGACCTCTACAGCTTGGGCGGCGTACTGTACGTGCTCTTGGCCCGCCGCCCCTTGTACGTGGCCCGCTCACTTGTCGAGATGCTCGACAAGCAGCGTTTCGAGAAACCGGCGCCGCTCGGGCAGTGCGCCGCCGATGTTCCCGCCGAGTTCGAACAGATCGTGCATCGCCTACTGGAGAAGGACCCGGATCGCCGCTACGCCACGGCGACCGTGCTCGAGCGCCGCCTGGAGAACATGCTGGAAACATTCGTGGTGACGGCGCCCGCCGGACCGCCGCGAGCCACGGTCGAACCGGTGCCGCTGGGTGCGTCGCAGGAAGTGGAACCGCAGCCCATCGACCCCTTGGCCAAGACGGTCGCGGCGACGCAATCGCCGCATTCACCTGCCTTGCCCATCCCCACGTCGCCGCCCAAGGCGGCTTTGCCGCTCGGCGTGGCCGCGTCCGCACATATTCAGTTTGAGGAACCTGCCGTCGACGCGCCGGAATCGCCGCCGCAGACCGTGGGCCGGTTCGTTCCCGTTCGGCCTGGCGAGCTTGATCATGCGCTGCCGCCGCAGCCCGCGGCCGCGTGGATTTCGCCGCAGACGTGGGCCCTGCTGCTGGGACTTGTGGCCGTGTGGCTGCTGGCGTGGTACGCCCTGCAGCCGCCCTCGGCCGATGGGCTCTACCGTCGCATCCAGCGGCAGACCGAGGGTGAGTCGACCGACGCCCTGCTACAGGCCGAAGAGGATATCCGCCAGTTCCTCGCGCGGTTCCCCCACGATCCCCGCAGCGAGGCCTTGCAGGACTATGCCGAACGGATCGAAATGTCACATCTGGAACGCCGCCTGGAACTTCAGTCCAAAGGGGTCAACCTGCAAGTGTCGCTCTCGCCCGTCGAGCGGACGTATCTCGACGCGCTCAACACGTCGCGGGGCGACATCGAGGCCGGCATGGCAAAGTTCCAGGCGATGATCGACCTCCTGGCCGCGCCCAAGGACGCCACCGGTCCGAACGGCCGCTGCGTGCAGTTGGCCCGGCGGCGGCTGAGCGAGCTCCGCCAGCGATATGACATTCAGAGCCAGGAGCAAGCCAAGCTCGTCGAGGACCGCCTCAACCGGGCCGACGAACTGCGAAAGACCGATCCCCAGCGGGCCGACGTCATCTATCGCGCAGTTCTCGTGCTCTATGAAAACAAGGCCTGGGCAAAGATCCTGGTTCAGCGGGCACGTGCTGCGCTGGAAAATAAGAAGTAGTTGCTTCCAGGCGATAAGCTCGTTAAGATATCGGGATCAGCCGACCGGTTCGTTCATTCCAACGCCATTCCTTCTTTACCCTGAGTCCCATGTTTCCCACCGTCCGTCTCCGCCGACTCCGTTACAACCCGGCCGTACGACAGCTCGTCCGGCATACGCGTCTTTCGCCCGCAAACCTGGTGATGCCGCTATTTGTGCGGCCGGGCAGCGGGGTGCGGCAGGAAATCGTCTCCATGCCCGGCAATTTTCAGTTGTCGCCCGATCTGCTGATCGAGGAGATTCGCGGCTTGCAGCAGTTGGGCGTGGGCGGCGTGATCCTCTTCGGAATCCCCGCCAGCAAAGATGCCGTGGGAAGCGATTCGACCAGCCCGCAGGGCATCATTGCCCAGGCGGTCCGCCTGGTCAAGCAGGCCGTGCCGGAGATGCTGCTGATCACCGACGTGTGTCTCTGCGAATACACCGACCACGGCCACTGCGGGCCGTTGCATGAGACGTCGGGCCGCGTGGACGTGGACAACGACGCCACCTTGGAGCTACTGGCCCGGCAAGCGGTGATTCACGCTCAGGCGGGGGCGGAAGTGATTGCCCCTAGCGGCATGATGGACGGCATGGTAGGCGCGATCCGCCAAGGGCTGGACGGGGCCGGCTTCGCGCACATTCCCATTATGAGCTACGCGGCCAAGTATGCCAGCGCGTTCTACGGGCCGTTTCGCGATGCGGCCGAGAGTGCGCCGAAGATGGGTGACCGCCGCAGCTACCAGATGGACGCCGCCTCGTCGCCCGGCCAGGCCCTGCGCGAGATCGAGTTGGATCTGGCCGAAGGGGCCGACATGATCATGGTCAAGCCCGCGCTGGCCTACCTGGACATCATTCGCTTGGCCGCCGATCATTTTCCCGGCGTGCCGTTGGCTGCCTACAACGTGTCCGGCGAGTTCAGCATGGTCAAGGCCGCGGCCGCCAACGGTTGGATCGACGAGCGGGCAATCGTCCTGGAAACGCTCACCGCGGTGCATCGCGCCGGGGCCGGCATTATCCTAACGTACTGGGCCAAGGATGTGGCACGGTGGTTACAGTAAGAAAAAGCGGACCTGTCCTTGGCCGCCGACCTGACGATCCTGGCCTGCGATGCCCGGACATTTTGTCCGGGTTGCCGCCTCCGACCAAGCGGGCCGCACTTGGTTGCAGCGTCGGATTCTGTTGCTTATACTGGCGCATGCCAATCAAGTTACCGCTGACATTAGGACTATGGAACTCACATGACATCGGCGACTATTAAACTCTTCCTACCGCTCGGGGCCGCGAAAAGCCTGCGCACCGCCGAGATCTCTAACTGGACTGGAAAGGCTGTCGCCGCTCCCCGCACCGAACTCGATGAGCTTCTGGATCGCGAGGAACTCGAAAAGGCCGGCGTCTACTTACTTATTGGCAACGACCCGCAAACCAATGCACCCCGCGCTTACATCGGCGAGGCGGAGGTCATTCGTGATCGGCTCAAGCAACACAAGACAGTGGAAAACTGCGGATGGCAAATCGCTCAAACAACTCGACGAACAAGCTTAAGTTGCTATGCAGAGCGTGCCCGCAGGCTTCAGCGTGCCGCTGAAGATCGATATTAAGACCGGCAGAACGTGGGCGGGGTGCAAATGGGGCGTTGGCAACTGGTTGCAGACGCGATTGCAAAGAGCTGGCCGCCGGCACCCTGTCCCTCGCCTACGCTCCGGGCTACGCACCGGCTCCGCTCGCTCTACTTATCCGCCGGAACCCGGGAGACACGCAAGCCCAGGCTGGAGCCCCCGTACCCAGGCGGTTCGCCGTCGCGGACCCCTGACCGGCACCACCTTGCCGTGCTGTTCCAGCCACCGCCGCACTGCTATCATTTTAGGCGCGTGTACTGCTCTTCACTCACCTGTTCCATCCAATCGACCGTCTTGCCGTGCAACTGCTCTTGAATGGCAATATGGGTCACCGCCGTAGTTGGCGTGGCCCCATGCCAATGTTTCTCACTCGGCGGGAACCAGATCACGTCACCCGGCCGGATTTCCTCAATCGGGCCTCCCCAGCGCTGCACGCGTCCGCAGCCAGCCGTCACGATCAGGGTCTGGCCCAACGGATGGGTGTGCCATGCCGTCCGAGCGCCAGGCTCGAACGTGACACTGGCACCGACCGCGCGTGCTGGATCGTTTGCTGCGAACAGAGGGTCAATGCGCACCGCGCCGGTAAACCAGTCGGTGGGTCCTTTGATGGAAGGTTGTGAGCCACTTCTCTTAATGTCCATTGTCTGAAATCCTTGCTTGATTGCCGCTCGACGAAGGAATTATATGCCAAGGTGCCCGCCGGAAAATCCCCAACGCCGGGCCTTCTTCGGCCGCGCCGCCTCGACTATGCGCCGCTGTCGCGCACATAGGGATACGGCTGGAAAGGTCTGCGCGAAGGCGAGTTTCACTGGCCTGCCTGTTCGAGTGCTTCGGCGACTGTGCCGCCGCGGCGAAATCGAGGCGCTCAAATTCTCAGGCTACTGGCTCGTCCGGCGCGACGAATTCACCCGACTCCTTGAGCCACTCTCAACCCTGCAATGGCGAACCAGTGCGGCGCGGCAACAGATGTTCCTCGACCGTTTGCAGGACCTCGCGGCCATGCTCCACCCCGGCGATGCGGAATCTTATGATCAGCGTGCTGCTGAAAGATCTGCGAAGGGCTGTCGATCTCTGCCAAACAGACGCAGACTACGACGATACCGCTGGCTTCGCCGGGAATCGCTCTGGAGGTGTAATTCTAGGCCGGCAAGCCGATCGCGAGCCGCGTGCCGTTGACAGTGCTTTGTCCCGCTGCGAAGATAAGAGATTACCCAATGAGCCAGAACACGTTGACAGAGCAAATACTATGCCGGCTATACACTTAATCAAGAAGCGTGACCCAAAACTGCCTCCGATTATCCCGATCGAGCCTGGATCAAGAGTTTATCGTAGTGGGCATTGGGCGCTCGCGGAAACGACAGCGAAAACGCTTATCGGCGGCACGATCTACTTGCACGAAAAGAAAGCGGACCCGTCTTTCTTCGGCGGAATCGTCACCAGCGTGGAGATGGTAGGAGATGGGGAGCATGCTGGCCGGATCGTCTTCACGTTCGAGACCGGCGCAGCTTTCAAAGGTATTGCTGCTCCAAGTAAATGCTGGGTTCATGAGATGCAGATCATTCCGTGATACGCCAGCCGAATGAGCCGGACGCCCAAACAATCTTCGGCCCTGCCTCTCCACACCGGTTCAAGCACGCACCTGCGCCGCGGCCTCGATCCGCCTCTTGGCCTCCGCTTTTTGCGCGCCACAGGGCAGCTTGATCGTGCGCGGTGGGCGGCATTTCTGCCATCGAGCTGTGGGTCCGCCCGTGCCAGTGCCGGCGATACGCTGGGCTTCGCAACGAATTACTAAAAGTCTGTTTTTGGCTAGACGCTGTTGTCGTGCAGAAACGCCATCGCCAGCACGCTGCGGGCGCGATGGTCGCGGAACTTGATCGGGAGGTTCATGCACAGTTGCACCGGGATGCCGGAATACTCTCCAAACCAGTCCGGACCGAAGGCGCTGAAGCAACGGAGTTCATTTCTTGGCCTTGCCTTGCAGCGGGTGCGGATAGACATAGGGCATATAATATTCGGGCTTGGGCTGCTCGTTGAAGAAATCCCGCCCTTCCTTGACGTGCGCTGCTTGTAGCTCTGTCTGTTTCGGATCCGCCCAAGGGCGCAGCACCATGTTCAGCTTCGCCCCATTCAACGTGTTGTTCCAGGCATAGCAGGGCGACGGTTCGAAGACGCCGTCGCCGTCAGCATCGGTGGCCCGACCCGGTTGGCCGAAGCAAGGATAGCCGGCCCCTTTCTGGCCCGCAGGAATCTGATTGCCGTCGATCGGATTCCTGCCGTCACACATCCCAAACTCGCCAATGGGCATGAACGATCTTTCGTGGCTGACTTGGATCGTACGCGTGTTGTAGGTCGTTCCGGTTACTGTGTTGTTGAACACCATCGCCACGCCGCCGGCGACGAAGATGAACCCCTGGGGCCGGCCCATCTTCAGGCCCTCGGCGGAGAATGTGTTGTCGTAAATCTCAGCGCTCTGGGATCCGTAGGCGCCCGGACGGACCCTGTAGATTTCCAGTTGACTATTGACGATCTTGTTGTGTCGGATGACGACCCGGGCGCCTTGGTACGGCACGATCCAGGGGTTGTTGCCGTCGGGGTTCACGACTGCCGGGCCGAAGTGGACGTCATTGTCCTCGAAGTAGACTGCTTGCGCAGTGCCCAGCGTGAGGGGCTTGGTGAAGTTGACCTTGCCTGGCCCCTGGCACATGATTGTCTGCGCCTGGTGATTCTTCTCCAGGGCGTGAAAATAACAGTGGTCGATCAAGCCATAGGTGTCGCCGGTGATCGACAGCATCTGGTCCATATTCAAGAACTTGCAGTGGTCGACGCGGAAGTTTTTGCAGTTCCCATTGATCACGACCTCGCCCGCCCATATTCCCGCGTTGGCGAACCCGGTTCCGTCGAAGGTGATCCCCGTGATGCGGAAGGGCTTTCCCTCCACGCCATTGATCACGAACGACTTGTCTCCAGGCGCCCTGGTTGTATCCGTGCGGATGATCGTCTTGTCAATTCCGGCGCCCTGGATGGTGATGGCCTTCATTTTGGCCCAATGGCCGGCGTTCCAGCCCTTCGTCCACACGACCGTCCCCTCGGGAAGCCGTACGGTGTCGCCGTCCTTGGCCGCGTCGATCGCCTGCCAGACAGCCTCCGGCGTCAAGCTCGCGGCCCTGCGCGTCTCGGCGGCAGCGGCCTTGGGCAGTAAACCGTGCCCGGTGAGGAAGAGACAACATGCCAACCACAATCGGCATCGCGGGTTCTTGATGCTCATCGTTGCTCCTTAAGGGTCAATTTCACAAAGGATGTCACAGTCCCGCGCTAGCCGTAGGGTGGGACCAGATCGCGTAGCGAGCGCAGGCCCACCATTATCGGCCGGAAAACACATTATGGTGGGCCTGCGCTCGCCGACCCGCAAGCGGGTACCCCGGATCTGGTCCCACCCTACAGTCGTATCTGTGACATTATTTCTGAAACGGACCACTTATTGCCTGCCGAGTTGCTCGGCGTGCAGCCAGCCGGTCTTATCCGTGCCCTCGACGCGAACGCCGACCCAGGCCCCACGGATCTCCAGAACCTTGAGCTTCGTCCCCTTGGGCACGACCTGGCCCTGCGAGCCCTTCACGCCGATCTCAAGTTTGTCTTCGAGGGTGACGACGAAATCGCCCGGCTTCAGCGGCTCGGCGGCGGCGGCCGCGGCGGCTGCCTTCTCGACGGCCTTCAAGGCCTTGGCAGCCACCTCCTGCACGTCCTTGTCCTCGTCGGTCGCGGCCTTCTTCAAAGCCGTCATCGAGGTCTTGGCCAACGCGCCCAGATCGCCCAGGGCCTCGGCACACAAGAGGCGATCTTGCACTTCCGGCAGGGCCAGCCCGTCGATCAAAAGCGGCACGGTCTTGGCCGCATTATCGGCCGACTTCGGATCGATCTTGGCCAGCGCCCAAGCGCTCAGCAGCCGCAGGGTGTCGTCCTTGCTCGCCAACTGCTTGAGCAACGCCGACTCGCTCTCCGCGGCATCCGGCCCGATCTTGCCCAGGGCAAAGGCGATCGCCGCAAAGTTCAAGTCCCGGTCGTCCGGCTGATTGAGCACCTTGACCAGGGCATGAACCCCATCCTTCGCCCCGGGGCCGATATCGCCCAGCGCGATGATTGCTTCGTGGGCCACGCGGGAGTTCTTGTCGTCAACCAGCTTGGCCAGCTCGCCCGTGGCGGCCACGGCGGGCGGGCCGATACGACCCAGCGCGTAGGCAACGTCGGCGCGGAACTTCTCGAATCTCAAGGCATCGATCAATCGCGGCACCGCCGGAGCGCCTAAGGCGGCCAAGGCATCCATGGCATAGCGCACCGTCGTCTCATCGGCGTCCTTCATGGCATTTTCCCAGATCGGCGCCGTGATTTCCGGGGCGGGCGGCAGGGAGGCCAGCGCCCGGGCAGCGCCGACGCGGACGAATTGATCTTTGTCCTTCAAACGTGCGACCAGCACCTCGGCGGTCTCTTTCCGCAGTTGCTTGTCTTCCGGATGGACTTTGGCCAAGGCCCAAAGGCTCGCCGTGCTGAGCATCTGGTCCTTGCTCTTCGTATTGGCGCGGATCGTGGCCTCGACGTCCTTGGGAATCTGCCCCAGTTCGCCCAGCACGAACGTGGCCGCAGTGCCGGCATGCTCGTCCGCCCCGCTCAAGAGAGCCGCAATTTGCGGCACGGCGGGCGCTGCGGCCTCGCTGCCCATCGCGCCGAGCGTGAGCACGGCCTCGCGGCGAATCTCCGGCCGCTTGTCCTTGAGTTTTTCCGTAATTGCCGGTACCGCCTCCTTGGCTGCCGGACCGATGTCGCGGAGGATGATCAAGGCCCAAAAGGCGGCCTTTTCGTTCGTCAGAGCTTCGATCAAGCCCGGCACGGCCTCCGCGCCGGCTTCGGCGATGGCGTTGCAAATCCGCCCCTGGATGGCCGGATCGGCGTCCTCCAGCAGCTTGCCGAGAATGGGAACCATAACCTTCGGGCCGGGGTGGATGGCCCGAATGGCCAGCAGGGCGGTGCGGCGAACGCTTTCGTCCGGGTCCTTCAGTAATGCGGCCATGGCCGGCACGGAATCCTTGGCGGCCGCGCCGATTTGGCCCAGCGCCAGCAGCGCGTGGGCGCGGACCTTGGCCGACTTGTCTTTGAGCAGGTCCTCGATTGGCTTGACGGCCTCGGCCGCCTTCGCGCCCTGCCCCGCCAACTCGTCGAGCCCCTTGACTTTGTCGGCCTCGTTGTCCGACTTCAATGACTTGGCAACGATCGCCGCGACCGCGTCGTCGGCGTAAACTTTCGCACCGCCCAGGGCCAGAAAGCCGCAAGCAGCCAGGATCAAGATCGCGTTCTTTGTTTTCATGGGCAAACTCCCGTCGTTATTGGACATCCGCGGTTAGGGTTAGAGGGTAGTACGAGTGACGGCATACAACAGGCTCTGCAGGAACGTGCGGCAGGCCACGTAATCCTGCGGCGGGATCGAACTGATCTGCGACTTCAAGCCGTCGAACATGCTATCGATGTTCTCGCGCACCTGCGTCTGATCGGCGTAGTCCAACCCGCCGTATTTGACCCACTTGGTCGTACACTCGCCGACCGCGGCCCGCTGCGGTTCAAAACTGGCATCCTGCAAGGCGGCCGGCCAGTAGAGCGCGCCGCTGACGGGATCGATCTGGCTGGTGGTCAAGCCCCGAGGCGCTCCCGCGCGTGCCCGGCGGGCAAGTTCCTCCGGCGTAGGGGCCGGGCCACGTTCCTTCGCCCGTTCCGCGCGGCCGATGTCGCGCAACTGCCAGAAGGTCTGCGCGCTTTGCACCTGATTGTGCATAGCATTGCTCTGGGCCTGCGTTATGTTGATGGCCGCCGCGCTGGTGGCCAGGTTATATTGCCCCGCGGCACTGATGACCTGCGACATGCCTTGCATTGCAGCGCCCTGGGCGGTTTGCGCCCCGCCGTAGCCATAACCGCCGCCACCATAGACCGTGGTGGAAGGGGCCGGCACCGCCGGTTGATACGGCGGACTGCCCGCCACGCTGCCTTGCCCAAAGGCTATGCCCGGGCACGCGAACAAAATCACGAAGATCCAGATTCGTTGCATGAGGATTTCTCCAATAGTAGCTAGGATTATTTGTTTTCTTCTCACGGACCGCCGGACCAACAGTAGGTCTCTCTTGCCGAGAGAAACCAACGTGCTTCGTGCCGCTGGAAACTCTGGGGCTTTCCCGCGGGCAGCGGACTGTCCGGCCGGCTATTGATTCATTTTCACATTTTACAAGCCTTTGGGCCTAAATGGAATGAGGCCCCCCGGAAACGCGCGCGATTTAAGGCCAAGGTTCCCAAAGGTCGTTTTTCCCGTAATTTCTCAGCCCAAGGATCAAGCCACTCTAGAGAGTAGGTTAGTTCCTTTCCGCCGCCTTGCCATCGCGAGCCGTCGCATCGATTGACAGTACTTCGCCGGATGGTATGTTGACTGTTTTGAGCGAAAGGGCAGGCTACAGGCAATGATCTTCCTGCGGTCTTCCCTGTGGGATAGGTTTTCAACCTGTCGTGACAGATTACAAATCTATCCTACGTTTTTGTCCTTTCAGGGGGTATGTCATGGTTTCATTTCGCATGTTGGCGGCGGCAGCCGTTCTCTTGTCTGGTTACGCCTTGGCGGCGGAGGATGCCTCGAACGCCGTGCCCAAGGGCACTCTTTCTACCCACACGTTCGACCAAAGTAAGGTCTTTCCAGGGACGCAGCGGAACTACACGCTTTACGTCCCCAAGCAGTACGATCCGGCCAAGCCGGCTTGCGTGCATGTGAATCAAGACGGCGTGGGCTTCAACGCGCCGGTGGTTTTCGACCAACTTATTCACGAAAAGGCCATGCCCGTCACGGTGGGCGTGTTCGTGACCCCAGGCAACGCGGCGGGCCGCGGCAATCGGAGTTTCGAGTACGACGCCATGACGGACGATTACGTGCGGTTCCTGGCCGATGAGTTGCTGCCCTATATCGCCAAGACGCACAAGCTGAACCTGTCGACCGACGGTAACGACCGGTCCATTGCCGGCACGAGCAGCGGCGGGATCTGCGCGTTCACGGCGGCCTGGGAACGTCCGGCCGCCTTCACTCGCGTCTTCAGCAACGTGGGCAGTTTCGGCGCGCATCGCGGCGGCTACGTCTATCCGGCCCTGGTTCGCAAGTTCGAGCCCAAGCCGATCCGGGTTTTCCTGCAGGACGGCTCCAACGACCTGCGGTTCGCCTACGGCGACTGGTGGGCGGCCAACCAGGAGATGGAGCAGGCATTGACCTACTCTGGCTACGAGGTGGCCCACTCCTGGGACAAGGGCGGCCACGAAATGACGTTTGCCACGAAGGTCTTCCCCGAGGCCATGCGCTGGCTCTGGAAAGACTGGCCCAAGCCCATCAAGGCCGGCATCGGCTCGGCCTATCTTCAGCAGGTCCTTCTGCCCGGCGAGACGTGGAAACCGGTCGCCGGGCGGTATCGCGATGCGACCAGCCCGACGGCGAACGGCAAGGGCGAAGTGTTCTTCTGCGACGGGCCGGCCGACAAGATCTACAAGATCGGATTGGACGGCAACGTCAGTGTTTTCCAGGCCGGCTGCCAGCACGCCACCGGCTTGGCCTGCGGCCCCGGCGGACTGCTCTATGCGATCGCGGGCGATCAGGTTGTGGCCTACGATGCGGATGGCAAGCGGACCACCATTGCCCAGGGCGTCCGCGGCCGCCGCGTGGCCGTCGGTGCTAACGGCATCCTCTACGTGACCAGCCGCGCCGAGGAGGGGGCCAAAGGCAGCAAGCTCTGGCTGATCACGCATGCCGGTGAGAAAGGCGTGGTCGATGCCGATCTGGCGTGTGCCCAAAGCGTTGCCTTCACTTCCGACCAGCGGTTCCTCTGCGTTACTGACGGCAGCATGCACCAGGTCTATAGTTATCTGGTCCAGCCGGACGGATCGCTTGCCTACAAGCAGCGGTACTATTTCCTGCACGTCGACACGGTCGACAGCAGCGGCGCCGACGGCATGTGTGCAGACCGCGACGGCCGCGTCTACGTGGCCACGCGGATGGGGGTCCAGGTCTGTGAGGCCAGCGGGCAGACACAGTGCATCATTCCGACACCCAACGGCAAGGTCTCCGGGCTGTGCATTGCCGGTCCGCAGTGCGATACGCTCTACGCGACTTGCGGCGACACCCTCTTCCAGCGAAAGGTGCGAACGCACGGCGTTCGACCGTGAGAGGCTATCCGAAAACTCTCTGCGGCTCCTTGGCGTGTTGAAGCCTGCCGCGGGTAACATGCACGGCATGGTCGGCGACCGCCGATCGGTTCGCTGGCATCGAAGACAGCATGGGTCAGAAAAAAGTGTTGCCCGCGGCATTTCTTCCGGCTCGGCCGCCGCGAGCAACCCGCCGTATCGGGTCAGGCAGCGGTGTAGCCACATTGAAAAAATGGGCCTTTTAGCGTTTTTGTAGCGGTTTTCTACGTCCACGGGTGTATCCAGCTTTCTCTAAAGGTCGTTGCCGCACATCGGAAACTGCGGAGAAAAAACGCTTGCCACTCCAAAGGTAGTTTTGCCGCAGCCGAAATACCTAGACAATACCTGGCCACTTTCTGGCCATTCCTAGCCACTTTTGTAGCCAACCTAGCCACTTTTACCATTTCCTAGCCACATGTGTCCATGCGTATAGTATATGGGAGTAGGACACGCGGCGCTTTGTTCAAGCTATTTAAATGCAGAGTCATAAAAATAATTAATTCTCGTTGCGGCAAGTGCGGCCGATCGCGACCGTTGCCGCGGCCCTTGGGCGGGTCGAGGTACGAGACCCACGCGCCGCGGTTTTAGGCCGGTTCCGCGCAGCCGCCGGCGCGGACGCCGACTTGGGCAGGTCGGCGCCGCGCCCGAATTATGGCCCCCGGTTCGCTACGCCGGGGGGCCGGTTAGATTGTCAAAGAACAAATGCACGCGCAGAGTATTCAGGTCCGGCCTGAATCGGTTCAGCGCGCTTTATACCTAATAATACGCAAAGAACCTCGCGACCATTTGTCCCGATTTTAGCCGATCTTCCATTCGCTGGGCTGTAAACAATCGATCCGGTGGAGATGCGTCTTTGGTGCGCACGAACAAGGTCTTCCCCGAAGCAGCGGGCGACGCCATGAAACCGGTCTCCAATGCAGCGGCAGTCCGGCCGGCTTCGCATCCTCGGCCGCCGCGGCATGACCGTTGCCGGAAGGCCCGCGAAACTCCGGCCAGTCCAGTCCTCGCGCGACGGACAGGGACAGCAGCACGAGAATCATAGACTCCGCTAAGGATTCCCAACTGATCGTTGCCGGCGAAGATCCGGTCGACTCCCGTGGTCTTGTCGCGGTGCAGCCCCAGGGCGCGTGTGGTGCTGTATTTTGAGGCTTCAGCGAAATTCATCGGCGCCCACGTTCCCGTGGTGTCGTCGCGGCTGACGATTTGCACCGTGCCATGAACGGTAACATCGGGCGCTGCCAGCAGCATCGGCACCGGCCGGATGGCTTTCCCGCTGCCATCCGTGGTCAAGGTGAACGACCGCAGGGCCGCCAGCCGCAGATTTCTCTTCGTGAATTGATGGTCGACCTTCCATGGGCCATGTGGAGAATCGAGAAACAGGATCTGGCAGGCATTGGGGACTTGGCGGTCGCTTTCCATCCACAGGCTGTTTCCCGCGTAGAGCCGGCCTTGGTGCGGCACCAGGTGCATGATCTCCGTCCCCACGATGGGCTTTCCGTCGGCGTCGCTGGTGCCGGCGTGCAGGGAGGGTTGAAAAGACAGATGGGCGGGAAATGATACCGCGGAAGCGCCGCACGCCAGCACGGTGGCGACGATTGCCAGCAGACCGGCAATTCGTCGATCGACTTTGCTGTCCATGAGAAACCTCACTGTTGTTCTTGTTCCGATTTGTGCGGGTCGCACCTTTTGTCCTCGTACGTAGCACACGCACTGTGATTCTCCGAGCGCGGGTTGGCGATGTCAATTCGGCTCCGCAGGATCGATTTCGAGGACCGGCTCGATTTCGGAAGACCCTCGGATACTTCCCAGGGTCATTTGAATTTGCTGTTCGACCATGGAACGGTACTTGCCCCCTTTTGACATAAGCTGTGCGTGAGTTCCTGTTTGGCTGATGCGGCCACATTCGATGACGACAATCGCATCCGCTCGGGAAATGGTGCTCAGTCGATGGGCGATCACGAAGCTCGTGCGTCCGCGCATCAGAATTGCCAGACTTTGCTGTATCAATTGTTCGCTTTCTGTGTCAAGGTTGCTCGTGGCTTCGTCGAGAATGAGCAGTTTTGGATCTGCGAGGATGGCGCGGGCGATCGCTAATCGTTGTCGCTGACCGCCGCTAAGGCGAACACCTCGTTCGCCGATGATCGTCCGCATCCCGCTGCTCATGCGGTCGATGAACTCGCAGGCATTGGCGGCTTCGGCAGCGGCGCGGATCTCGCTTGCCGTCGCATCGCGTCGTGCGTAGGCGATGTTTTGTGCGATCGTGCCGTCAAACAGAAAAACATCCTGCTCGACAATTCCCAGCAACGAGCGAAATGATTCCACATCATAGTCGCGCAGATCACGGCCATCGAGTGTCACGCGGCCGCAGGTTGGATCGTAAAAGCGGGCGACTAAATTGCTGAACGTCGTTTTGCCAGCGATAAGGAATCAGCAAACGCAGAAACTGCCAGGCGAGATGTGCGGACGAGCGCACGCGGTCTTTTGCCCTGCGCACATCGCCGGAAGAATGATATGCCGCTTTGTTCGGTTCGTTCTGCTTGACCTGTTTTCGATACAGGCCGAACCGGAAACGGCTGGAGTTGTGAACGCTGCCATCGGTTGGCTGCAACGACGGAGACCGGATTGGATTCGCCGATTGTGGTTCCGCATTATTTGCACGCATGACCAATTGTAAGCGATTACCAATCAAAGTCGAGTCAAGGCATATGGATGTAATGCGAACGCTGCGTGGTGGCGCCTTTACTCGGCGCCTACCTGTATTTCAGAGGCTGCCACATACCTATCCTAGGCGGGACAACAAGATCCGTCAAACCCCCGAGCGGGCGACACGGCAGCACGGGGCGCTCACCGCTAAGGGCCAGCGGCGTCGATTTCCTGGCCCTCAGCGCCCACAAGATGCTCGGTCCCAACGGCGTGGGCCCGCTCAACGGCCGGCGGGAATTGCTTGAGGCCATGCCGCGGTTGTTTAGCGGCGACGGCATGCTCCGCGAGGACTTCGAGCATGCATTTCATTGTTCCAACTTGTTGCAACGCCATTTGTCTGTCGCTAAAATGGCGCGAGTTCCCCTGAATTTGGAGGGTTGGGAGATATCGTTCTGACCGTTCTGCCCCTGTTTTCCAAGATTGTATAATGAGCGACTCAAACGCGCCGCGGACTTCGGCCTCACGACCATTCCCCGTGTTTGAGGTCAACGGGCTCGACGTTTGGGAATTCGATTTCCTGTTGCCATCGTGGGCTGGATTTCAAACACGGCGCGGCAGCTACGATTCGCTTAGCAGGCGTGAACCTTCGGACGGCACGGTCACGATTCGGGTTAAACTGCCAAAATGGGACGAACCGCCCTCGAGCGAACAATCTGAGGCATTTCAGTTCCTCAAAGACAACGAAGAGCAGATTGCTGCCAATGTCTTGGAAGCGATTTGGGAGTACTACGGCTCGTTGCCCGAACGGTATGGGTTTGACAAGCGGCAAACGGCGAAACACTTCCGCGCGATTCGCCGCGATGGCTTTAGGAATCTTATCGGCCTTGGGACCGTTCATGTTCTGAATGTCGCGAAAGACGGCGTCGCGTACATAGGTTTCGAGTTTGGATGCGTATGGGACGGTGAACATGGAATGGGAGTAATGACCCACAAAGATCGCGTCGTCGATATTGGCGGGGCCGATACCTCTTTAAATCATCTAGAATCAAGTCATGTGTCTCGAACCCGCCGCGCGCACACTTTGCCATCCGCCAACGCGAAGCTGTCGCATTTATCTGGCGACGCCGGAAGCAACTGGCATAGCCAATCCGGCTTCTGATGGCCCCCCTTGACATCGTGGCGAGAGGTGGTAAAAAGGGGAATCCGACACTTATCTTGCACGGTGGGCCATTATCATGAAGAGTGGTAAGACGCGGTGTTCAACGGTTCGGGTCATATGGTTTGCGCTGGTACTTTGCGGTCTTCTGCACGGCTGCTCAGGGGCGAGGCAAGACGGCGGCGAGCAAGCGAAGCGAGGGAACAACAACGCGGTCCCGTCGCCGAAGGAACCGGAGTCGGGTCCAATGCACGTGGCTTCGGCCGAAACGACGAGCGACGTCCCCTTGGCCGGCTCCCCGGGGGCGCCGCCGAAGGAGATCGGTACTCCGCCCACTCCAGCGCCCTTCAGGGCACGGCAGGCACCGACAACGATCAGCCTGCCGGGGCTCGTCGAGGATGCCGTAACCGGCGGCGGCGGGCGCTTCCTGGTGCTCAACCTGCGTTCCCTGCAGAAACTGGCAGTCGTCGATTTGAACGAAGGCAAGATCGCTGGCTATGTTTCCCTGGAAGACCCTGAGGAGCTTTTTGCCGCGGGCGCCGAGAAATTGATCGTTGTCGATCCGCAGACCCGCAACGCAAGGCGCTATGCGCTGGCGGGGCTTAAACTTGAGGCTGCGAGACCGGTCCCCGGGGAGATCCCGATCATGGCCATCGGCATGGGCGCGGCCTCGCGCGGCCCAATCTACGCGGCCTGCAGCGACAGCACCCGTCACCAGATCTTCAGGATCGATCCGGCGACGTTCGAACTATTCGAATACCAGACGACGGTTCTTGCCGGTCCGTATCTCAATCTGCGGAGCGACATGCGACTGAGCGTATCCGCAGACGGCTCCGCTCTGGGCGGATGGAGTGAGCGATCCCAACCCGGCGGGGCCCTGGTGGCCTTGGCGCGCGCGGGCCGAATGGAGTGTTCCTATCAGCACATTTCGGCGGGCTATATCTGCCCCGACGATATCGGCGAGCGGATCTATTCAGGCATCGGTCTGCTGGATCCGTTGGGGAAGAGGATTGATGACGACGATCCGGCGGGACAGCAAGGGGTCCTCGCCGTTCCGGCCGTGGCAGGTCCCTATTACTTGACGGTGTCGTGCGACGACCGCTTCGCAATGCCGGTCAACAGCGCGGGCCGCCAGCGGGCCCCCGTGGCGTTTTCCAGCGCGCAGCCGGCGGCCAAAGGCGTGGTTTCCGTTTACGTGGTGGGCGAAACGGCGCCGATGGCCACCCTTCCGTTAGACGAATTTCGGCTTTCCGGGAATGTGCGACGGCCTTCCGACGGGGCGCCGGCCCTCTGCCGGCGGCTGTTTTTCGTTCCGGCCGCAAGAGTGATCGCCGAGGTCCAGGACCGCCAAAAGGTCCTGGTCCTGCATCCCTTCGACATCGATGCGGAACTGGATTGCTCGCGTCTGGATTCCCCGCTGGTCGTGTCGCGGCCCCCCAAGACGGTCCGCGTGGGGGAGCCCTTCCGTTACCAGATCGAGGCGAAATGCAAGAGCGGCAAACCGGTCTACAAGCTTGATTCCGGACCGGAAGGGATGGTGCTTTCCGAGAGGGGGCTGCTGCAATGGACACCGGCTTCCCGGCCCGCCTCCGGTATGGCCAGCGCCGTGATCTCGGTCAGCGATTCGGGCCGTACGACGGCGCACGCGGTCGTTGTGGCCGTGCAGCCGCCGCCAGAGATTGTGGTGCCGGCCGACAATCGGTCCCCGGCGGCTGGCGGCAACCCGGCAAGAATGGTCGCCGCGTCCGGCGGCAAAGCGGCGGGTGACATCCGCGTGCAATTGCCGGCCGCCTATGAGGACGTGTGCGCGGGCGGCGGCGGCCGGTTCCTGGTGTTCCACCTCGACTCGCTGCAAAAGCTGGCCGTTATGGATGTCTTTGCCGCAAGAATCGCCGGCTACGTTCCCGTCACCGGCAAGTGCCTGTTTGCCGCGGGGGCGACCAAGCTGCTGGTAATTTATCCCGAGAAGCTCATCATGCAACGCTTCGATTTGGAAAGCCAGAAGCTGGAGGCCACCCGTCCGTTGCCCGGCGAAGGTTCCGTGGGTGCGGTCGCGATGGGCTCGGCCTCCCATGGTCCCGTGCTCCTGGGCGCCGGCAGGTTCAAAGGGGGATCCCTGCTGCTGGACCTCGACACCTTGAAGCCGCTGGACTGCAAGATGCCTGCGCAGTACCAAGTGGACCTGAACGCGGGGAGCGGAATTCGAGCGTCGGCCGACGGCCGCGTATTCGGCGCCTGGCGCAACAGCGGATCGCCCAGCGGTCTGCAAACTCTGGTTTTCGACGGCCGGGAACTGACCGCCTTCTACCTGCATAATACCTGCGGTTGGGTGGACCCCAGCGAGTCCGGCGACCGCATCTATACCGCGCGCGGCATCTTCACGACCGAACTGAAGCAGTTGGATTCGCCGGACGCGAACGCGGTTGGGCGGGGTCCGGCGATCCCTGCCGTCCACGGCCCGTTCTTCGTTCGCATCCCTAATGAAGGACGCATCTCCGGAAGCCGCACCAGCGAAAAACGCAAGACCGCCAAGCGCATCGTCGATACGCGCAGTGCCGGCGGCGGGACGCAGACCGGCGCGTCGCTCACGGTCTATCTTGCCGGAGACCCCCAGCCGCTGGCGACCGTGCGCGACTTGCCCATTCCCCCGTCGACCTACTCCGATCAATTCGCCCGCGAGCGGCTGACCCTCGACAGGCGCGTCTATCTGGTGCCCAGCGGCAAGGTGATCGCCTTGTTGCCCACGGGCGAGGATTCCGTCGTGCTGCACCGCTTCGACCTCGAGGAGGAGCTGCAACGGTCAGATAAAGACTATCTGGTCGTGCTATCGAGCCCCCCGCGCTCGCTTGCCGTCGGGGAGATGTTCCGGTACCAGCTCGTAGCGAAATCGAAGAGCGGCAAGGCCGCGTGCCATCTCGACTCCGGGCCGGACGGGATGACCGTCTCCGACGGCGGATTGGTGCAGTGGACGCCGGCGGTTCGCCCGCCTGAAGGCGACGCCCACGTCATCATCAGCGTTCGCGGGGCGGCGAACGAGACGGCGCTGCACAGCTTCACGGTGATGGTCAGAGAAAGGGGAGAAACGACTCCGGTCGCCGGTGCGGCCGGCGCTGGCGGGACGTCCTCTCCGCCGGCGGAAAAGCCGGCCGGCGTCAAGCCCCGCAACGGCGGCAGCGAGGCCGAAAACGCGGCCGCAAGCGCCGCCCCGCAGCCCGTGACTTGCAAGTTGCCGGGGACATTCGACCGCGTCTGCCTGGGAGGGAAGGGAAAATACATGGTCCTCCGCTTGCCGTCGCTCGACAAGCTGGCAGTGTTCGACCTGCGCGCGGTGAAGATCGCGGGCTATGTGCCCACCGGCGGCGATGACGTCCTCTTCGCCGCCGGCGCGGAGAAATTGCTCGTCATCCATCCGGAAAAGATGACCGTGCAGCGCTACCGCCTCGACGACCTTCAACTCGAGCGGACCGCGGCCCTGGCCGTGGAGGGCAAAGTCGTGGCGGCGGCGATGGGCGCGGCCTCCTCCGGCCCGCTGTTGTTGTTCGGCCGCAGCCGGTTCAACGGCCAGCCCGTGTTCCTCGACGTCGATTCCCTCCAGCCGCGGGATTACAAGCTCCAGGACGGCATGCCGTTTATCCACGACAGGGTTTGCCTGCGGGCCTCGGCCGACGGTCGCCTATTTACAGCGTGGAACCTCGGTGTTTCGCCGTCGGGCATCCACGTCCTGGCGATCGAGGGCGACCGCGTCCGCAACGCCTACGAGCACAATTCCGCCGGATATTTGTGCCCCGACGAACACGGCCAGCGGATCTACTCCGCCGCGGGCGTCTATACGAGCCAGGCCAAGCGCGTGGGAAACGGCCCGGCCCAAGGGACTGCGCTGGTTGCGGCCGTTCAGGGGCCGCTATACGTTCGCGTCGCCGGCGGCAATCCGGTTTTCGACCGTAACCTTCCGCGAACGCTGACCGTCCATCTGGCCGGCGAAACGGCGCCGCTGGCCGTCTTGCCCGACCTGGCCGAACGGCTAGGGGTCCCCCGCTTTCCGCCCACGACCCCGGGGCTCGACATGGACCAGCGCATCTACCTCGTTCCCGACGCCGAAGTCATCGCGGTCCTGCCGGGAACCCAGGACTGCGTGGTCGTCCGCCGTTTCAATCTCGAAGAGGAACTGCGGCGGTCGGGCATCGATTACCTAGTGGTCGCCTCGTGCCCTCCGCGCACGGTCCGCCCCGGCCAGGCGTTCGAGTACCAACTCGACGTGCGTTCCAAGGCGGGCAAGGTCGAATACCGCCTCGATTTGGGCCCGAGCGGAATGCATGTCTCCAAGACGGGGCTGGTGCGGTGGACCGTGAAGGACCCGCCCGATGAGAAGACCGCCAACGTTATCATCACAGTGACCGACGCTTCAGGGCAGGGTGTGCTGCATAGCTTTGAGCTGACCATTCGAGACGCGGCCGATGTTTCCGGGGCCTCGGGCGCCGCAGCGAAAGAGCGGCCCGCGCCAGCGGTCGCGCCGTCGGCACCGGCCATTGCGCAACCGTCGCCGCCGACGTCTCCATCTACGCCACCGGCCGTAGCGGTTGCGCCACCGACGGGCACGTCTACACGACCGCCAGCCGCTCCGTCTACACCGGCAACGGCGCCGTCTTCACCGCCCCTTGTCCCACCCGCTTCGGCGGGGGAATGGCAATTGACCAAGGTCGACGACCATCGACTGAAGGTGCCGCACAGCGACTTCACCCTCGTGCCCGGCCTGCGCTACCAATCCATGCTTCTCCTGGACGGCGATCGCCTGGCCGTGCTCGCCGCGGACGGGACCACGATCCTGGGAAGCTACAAACTCGGGGCCAGCTATAAGCGAATCGCGGAACGCGCGGAATACTACGTGGCCATATCCGCACAACCGCCGGCGATCGACCTCTTGGACAAGAAGACCCTCGCCGCCATCCGCCACATCGAATGCCCGCGCGGGATGCCCGCCGACCTGGCCGTCCATCCGACAAAATCGCTGAGTTACGTGACCGTCTTGCCGGCAGGACAAGACGTCAACGCCTCCTATGTCGTCGTGGACGAACAGAAGGGCGAAATCCACGGTGCGAAGGAGTATTTGGGACGATGGATCGAAGTCGACGCCGCCGGTCAACGCCTGGTCACTGCGGGCACTTTCCGTCGTCTCGCCGGACAGGAGTTGGTAGTCGTTCCGCGCCGCAACCCCGTGCCGCCGTCGCCCGCAGTTCCCCGTCCTGTGCCAAGAGGTTCGCGCGTGCCCGGCCGTCCCACGCCGCGTTACCAGCCTACCCCTTCTCGGCCGGCGCAAAGCGGGCCGACGGTCGGTGTGGTGTCGCAATACGAGTCGATCGACGCCGTTCTGGTCTACGACCTGCAGGACGACGGATCGCCGCGGCCTTCGGACCTTGCCGTCCGCGCGTCTCGCGGCGGCGGCCGGGGACTGCGGATGGCCGCCGACGGCTTGCGCGCAACCTATCTCCAGGCCGGCGGCAAGCTGGAGGCCTTCGATCCGGACGCCATGGACGAGCCGCCGACCGAATACCGGCTCGAATCCGCGCCTTCCGTCGATGTCGCCTATCATCCGGTCCTGGCCTTGGCGGCGTGCGCAGGGGCGACCCTCCCCGTCGTGCTCGATCGGGAAAGCGGGAAGCCGCTGCCGGAACACTTGGCGTCGGGGGCGGCCGATCCGGACGCGTCCAACATCGATCGCCTTTGGTTTTCCGCCGACGGCAAGGGCCTGCTCCTCGACAGGATCACGCGGTCCGGCGATCGTTGTCTCTGCCGCGTCGACTTGAAGCTCTCGCCCGCGGAAACCGACAAGGTCCGTCGCCGCTTGGCGGACATCGCGTCGCTCGGGCGCGACCTGCTCGCGGATTATGCGCCCGAGCCGGGCAAGGGGACCGTGCCCTTGACGGAAATCGACGCCTTCAACGGCGACCGCGGCCAGGAAATGTCGGCCAAAGAGATTGGCCGCCGCTTCACCGACGCCGTGGTTGTCGTGCAGACCGAACGCAGCTCGGGCAGCGGGTTCGTCGTGGGCAAGTCGGGCTACATCCTCACTTGCGAGCATTGTGTGCGGCAGGCCGACAAGCTCTCGATCTCCTACCGTTCCGGCGGCGAAGGCGACGCGTCCATGAAGACCGTGCCGGCCAAGGTCCTTTGCGTCGACCACGGCAAGGACCTCGCCTTGCTCAAGATCGACGGCGCCCCTCCGTTGCCCGCGGTCCGTCTGGCCATCGGCGAAAAAGTCGAGAGCGGCGAACGCGTGACCATCATCGGCAACCCCGGCTTGGGCCGGAAAATCCTCGAGTACACCATGACCGAGGGGATTGTCAGCAACGCCCGGCGGCTGCTGCGGGGCCAGGTGCTGATCCAGACTTCCGCGGCCGTCAACCCCGGTTCCAGCGGCGCGCCGATGTTCAACAGCAACGGCCTGGTCATCGGGCTGGTGGACCTCAAGGGAGCGATTGAGGGCGCGGGGTTCGCTGTGCGGGCGGAGAACCTGGGGGCGTTCTTGGCGACAGCGGTGAACGGCTCCGGCCCGGCGGCCGCCATCGAGCGCCAGTGGCTCGACGTGGGCGGCAAGCACCGCATCCGCGCGCGGTACGTTGGCTTGCGCGGCGGCGCCGTGCAACTCCGCCGCGACGACGGAAAAGAGATCGAGGTGCCGCTGGCCACCCTCAGCGTGCAGGATCAGGCGTTTGTCCGGCTGCTTCAGCCCGATGCGGCGAAGACATGAGAACGTAGGGGCGGTCTATTTGACCACGGCGGGGGATCAGCTTATACTAATGGCGCCCGCAGTTGCGGCGATTGCCGCGCGGCGAACGTTCTGAGAACTTATTTCAAAAATGAGTTTTGACTGATCATTTCCCGGGGTCGCAACGGTTTTTGGAATAAGTTCCAAGAGGAATATGAAATGAGCACCGTTCTTCATGATGTTCCGCCCGGCAACTGGACGGCCGGAGATGTCGAGGGTTGGCTGCCGGGCTTTCCCATCGATCGCATTCGCGTGTCTCCCACCCCGGGCACCGCCACAGAACAGGACATCTTGGACTTGGAGCGGCAGACCGGGCAGATCTGCGAGTTGATCGATGGAACGCTGGTGGACAAAGTCATGGCGAGTTTGGAATCGATGTTGGCCGCGGAGATTATCATTCACATCGGAGCCTGCCTGCAAATCCGCGACTTAGGGATTCTGCTGGGCGCCGATGGGTATGTCAAGCTTCTTCCCGACCAGATTCGCGCGCCCGACGTATCGTTCATTCGTTGGGAACGCTTTCCCGATCGCAAGCTGCCGAAGGTGGCCATCTACGACGTAGCCCCCGACCTCGCGGTGGAGATTCTTTCCGAAAGCAATACGGTGGCCGAGATGAATCGCAAACTGCGCGATTATTTCCAGGCGGGCACAAGCATGGTCTGGTACGTCGATCCCCTGACACGCACCGCGCGCTCGTACATCGCCATCAGGCAGTGGACCGATATCGGCCCGGAAGATTCGCTGCTGGGCGGCGAAGTGCTGCCGGGATTCGAGTTGCCGCTGGCGAAACTGTTCGCACGCGTCGGGTGAGTCGCGTCGTTAACGCCTTTGAATCGGGCGCGGTACAAACCTGGGCAACAGGGTTCAGTAGGGAACTCATGTAGCAGTCAACCAATGGAAAGCGGCTTAATCTTGGATGGCGTCGGCAACCATCGTCACGGTCCTTAGCTATCAGCCGCCCGCGATACGTATGGACATGTCGGTGAACGGGAACCACT
>CAZTPX010000021.1:0-89700 GCA_964615095.1 uncultured Planctomycetaceae bacterium
AGTGGCTGGGGGCCGAGGTGGTCGACTACCCGGTCAAGGCCCACTGCTGCGGCGGACACATGACGCAGATCAGCGAGCCGCAGGCCTTCGAGCTGATTCGCCGGCTACTGCAAAGCGCCCAGGATTACCATGCCGACCTGATCCTCTGTATGTGCCCGATGTGCCAGTTGAACATGGACGGTTACCAGGCCCGGGTCAACGGTTATTTCAATACGCAATTCAACCTGCCGATACTCTACTTCACGCAGATTCTGGGCATCGCCTTCGGCCTGGACCCCAAGAAGCTCGGTTTCGGCAAGGAACTGGTCGCCGCCATGCCCGTGCTGACGGCAAAACTGAACGGAAAACTGGCGGCAGCGGCGGTATAGATCGTTTGGAGGTTAGTACGATGAATCGCGCGTTGACGTGTGTTGTGCTCTTGACGGTGATTGGCACGTACACAGCGACGTTCGTGAGAGCGGGCGAGAGCGGACCCCTCAAAATCTCCGAGGACGTCACCCTGAAGGTGCCCGAAGGATATGAATGGGAAGAATTGACTTTAGGCTTGAAGAAGGCTCCCAATAGTTCAGAATTACAGTACATTGTCAAGCTCAAGGGCGGTGATCCTCCCATCAAGGCTCTTGTGCGTGTTATTGACCGATCGGCAAGCACGCAGGAAGAACGAAAGGCAGAAGTTGACCACTACTTTGATTACCTGGACAGCATGTTCCGCGCAGGTCCCAAAGGCTGGCAAGCAGTTCGACGAGATCGACCCGAGAAATACGAACGACTATCGCATTGCACTATTAGTTCGAAGCATTCGAGTGGCGCTAAGGGATACTATAAAGCACTGATCGTGTTCGGCAAGAAAACAGTAATCATCCATTGTTGTGATTCAGTCGAGAGGATTGCCGAATTGAATCTGGAAGTCTTGGAGACGAGCCTTTCGCTTGCCAAGGAATAGTCCGAAGCGAAAGGCCGTTGGAGAATAAGTATGTCTGAGAAAATCGGCATTTACGTTTGCCATTGCGGCAGCAACATCGCCGGCACGGTCGATGTGGAAGAGGTCGCGCGCTGGGCGGGCAAGAACGTCCAGGACGTGGTCGTCTCCCGCGACTACAAGTTCATGTGCTCTTCGTTGGGCCAGAGCCTGATCGAAGAGGACATCAAGAAAGAAGGTCTCACGCGGATCGTCGTGGCGGCCTGTTCGCCACACCTGCACGAGAAGACCTTCCGCCGGGCCTGCGAGAACGCCGGCCTCAATCCGTACCTGCTGCAGATGACCAACGTCCGCGAGCATTGCTCTTGGGTGCATACCGATAAGAAGGCGGCCACCGAGAAGACCAAGGCCCTGGTGGCCGCAGCGGCGGGACGGGTACGGTACCAGCAGCCGTTGGAGCGGATGTACGTGAAGGTCAACCCGGCCACGCTGGTGATTGGCGGCGGCATCGCCGGTCTGCAAGCCACGCTGGAACTGGCGGACGCCGGCTACCAAGTGTACCTTGTCGAGCGCGAGCCGTCCATCGGCGGGCACATGGCCCAGTTCGACAAGACCTTCCCCACGCTGGACTGCTCGGCCTGTATCCTCACGCCCAAGATGTCGGAAGTCGGCCAGCACGACAAGGTGACGATGTACACCTATGCCGAGGTGGAAGAGGTGAGCGGCTCGGTGGGCAATTTCAAGGTCAAGATCCGCCAGAAGGCCCGCATGGTCAACGCGCCCAATTGCACCGGCTGCGGCATCTGCGTGGAGAAGTGCCCGCGCAAGGTGGTGGACGACGTTTTCGAGGTAGGCATGTCTACGCGGAAGGCGATTTACATGCCGTTTCCGCAGGCCGTGCCGCGGATTCCCGTGCTGGACAAGGCCAACTGTACTTATTTCACCCGGGGCAAGTGCCAGGTCTGCTCGAAGGTCTGCCCCACCAGCGCCATCGACTACACCCAGGAAGACGAGATCATCGAGGTCGAGGTCGGCAACATTGTCATGGCCACGGGCTGGAAGCCATTCGATTGCAAACGCATCCCGCAGTACGGCTACGGGCGGCTGGCAAACGTCTACACGAACATGGAGTTCGAGCGGCTCTGTAACGCGGCTGGGCCGACCAACGGCAAGATCGTGCTCCGCGACGGTAAGACCGAGCCGAAACGCGTGGCCATTATTCACTGCGTGGGGAGCCGCGATACGACGACGAACACGTATTGCTCGAACGTCTGCTGCATGGCGTCGATGAAGTTCGGCCACCTCGTGCTGGAAAAGACCCAGGCCGAGGTTTACTCGTTCTACATCGACATGCGGGCGCCGCAGAAGGATTACGAGGAGTTCTACCAGCGGCTGCTGGAAGAGGGCATGCACTTCGTCCGCGGCAAGGTGGCCGAAGTGACCGATGCCGCCCGGCAGCCCGAGGAGGCCGGCCGGCTGATCGTGCAGGTGGAAGACACGCTCATGGGCAAGCAGCGGCGGATCCCGGTGGACATGGTGATCCTGATGGGCGGCCTGGAGCCGCAGGCCGACGCCAAGGAAATGGGGCTGAAGTGCGGCATTTCCTGCAGCATGGCCGGTTGGTACACCGAGCGGCATCCCAAGCTCGACCCGGTGGCCACGATGACCGACGGCATATTTGTGGCGGGCGTCTGCCAGGGCCCGAAGGACATTCCCGCCTCGGTGGCGCAGGGCGCCGCGGCTGCCGCCCGCATCTCCGGCATGATCACCAAGGGCCAGGTCATGATCGAGCCCGTGGTGGCCTCGATCAACGAGGAGGAATGCTCGGGTTGCCGCATCTGCAACACGATGTGCCCGTACAATGCCATCGAATACCTCGATGTGAAAAACTCGAGCCACGTGATTACCGCCTTGTGCAAAGGCTGCGGCACATGCGTGGCCGCCTGCCCCGCCGGTATCATCACCGGGGCACACTTCAACAACGAACAGATCTTTGCCGAGATCGAGGGCGCCCTCTGGGATGCCAATGGAAACGGGGCTGCCACGGAGCAGGAACCTGCCACCGTGGGGGCCGGATGAATGAGTACACATTACTCAATACCGAGTACTCAGTACACAGTACTCAGCAAGTAACACAATGACATGACCGAACGACTGTGTACTGAATACTGAGTACTCAGTACTGCCAGCCAACAACCGCCAACCGACAATTTCACTCCCATGGCCAACGAAAACTTCGAACCCAAAATCGTGGGCTTCTGCTGCAACTGGTGCTCGTACCGGGCGGCCGACCTGGCCGGTACGGCCCGCATCAAATACGCCCCCAACGTGCGCGTCATCCGCGTGATGTGCAGCGGCCGGGTCGATCCCAGCTTCGTGCTGAAAGCCCTGGCCTCCGGGGCCGACGGTGTGCTGATCGCCGGCTGCCATCCGGGCGAATGCCACTACATCGAACAAAACTACAAGGCCATGCGGCGCTATTCGATCCTCAAGCACACGCTGCGGGCGATGGGCGTTGAGCCGGATCGCGTTCGCCTGGTTTGGGCCTCTGCGGCCGAAGGGCAACAACTGGCCGAGGCCATCGATCAACTCGTGGTCGACGTTCGCAAGCTCGGCCCGCTGAAGTGGCCGGGCAACTGGTCGGAAAACGGCCATCGCGAGGAAGCTTTGGAAACGATCCTTAAAGAGCACGAAGAAGCGGTAGAGGTGAGTTAGTACTCAGTACTCAGTACCCAGTACTTGGAGACGGAAGGCCACAGCGAAGAGCTATCGGGAGAAGTTATTATGAGTCAAGTTACGGAAAAGAAGGCTGCCAAGGGCAAGCTGGCCATCTACTGGGCCTCGTCTTGCGGCGGGTGCGAGATCTCGATTTTGCAGATCGACGCCAAGATTCTGGACGTCGACGCGGCCTTCGACCTGGTCTTCTGCCCCTGCATCGCCGACGGCAAGGTCCGCGATATCGAGAAGATGGCTGACGGCGAGATCGACGTCTGCCTCTTCAACGGCGGTATCCGCAATAGCGAGCAGGAATACATGGCCCGACTGCTCCGCAAGAAGTCGAAGGTGTTGGTGGCCTTCGGCTCCTGCGCCTCGGAAGGCTGCATACCAGGGCTGGCCAACCTCAACGACCGCAAGTCGATCTTCGAAACCGTTTATAACCAGGGTTCCGCCACGACGCCGGACAACCCACAGGATATTTATCCGCAGCACGAGACGCAAGTGCCGGAAGGCACGCTTTACCTGCCGGTGTTCTACGACACGTTGAAGACGCTCGCCCAGACGGTCGACGTCGATTACTTCTTGCCCGGTTGCCCGCCGGAGGCCGACAACATCTGGAAGGCGATCGAGGCGATTGTCAGCGGCAAGCTGCCGCCCAAGGGCGCGACCATCGGTGTCGACACGACGGTGTGCGACGAGTGCAAGCGGAAGAAGAACGAAAAGAAGATCAAGAAGTTCCATCGCACCTGGGAGATTATTCCCGACGCGGAGACTTGCCTGCTGGAGCAGGGCCTGATGTGTTGCGGCATTGCCACCCGGGCCGGTTGCGGAGCCCTGTGTCCCACGGTCAACTCGCCTTGCATCGGCTGCCACGGGCCCAACGAGGGCGTGGACGACTACGGCGCGCGGCTGATGAGCGCCGTGGCCTCGGTCATCGACTCGAACAACGAAGAAGAAATCGACCGCATCATCGCCGAGGGCATTCCCGATCCCGTCGGCACGTTCTATCGCTTCAGCCTCGCCGGCAGCCTGTTGCGGCGGTGTAACAAGGCGACAGCGGGCAACGGACATTGAAGGTAGGGTGGGACCAGATCCGAGGTACCCGCTTGCGGGTCATCGATCGCAGGCCCACCATGATCAAGACTTAACTGCGGAAAAGACTGCAACTGCCATGAAACGCATATCCATCGACCCCATCACGCGGCTGGAAGGCCACGGCAAGATCGACATCTTCCTCGACGAACAGGGCGACGTGGCCAACGCCTACGTGCAGATCCCGGAGCTTCGCGGCTTTGAGAAGTTCTGCGTCGGTCGCCAGGCTGAAGACATGCCGAACCTTACGGCCCGCATCTGCGGCGTCTGTCCCGAGGCCCACCACCTGGCGGCTACGAAGGCCCTGGACCGCCTCTTCCACGTCGATCCGCCGCCCACGGCCAAGAAGTTGCGGGAACTGTTTTACAGCATCTTCTATGCCACCGACCACACCACGCACTTCTACGCCCTGAGCGGGCCGGACTTTGTCCTCGGTCCCGACGCTCCGCCTGCCGAGCGGAATATCCTGGGCGTGGTGAAGAAAGTCGGCATGGACGTGGCCGGCAAGGTCCTCAAGATGCGGCACGACGGCCACGCGCTGATCAAGATGATCGGCGGCCGGGCCGTCCATCCCAACTGGGGCTTGCCCGGCGGCGTGAGTCGCGGCATCGACGAAGAGCAACGCAAAGAGATTGAAGCCCGCGGGCTGGAGGCGATCGAGTTCGCCAAGTTCTCGCTGAAGATCCTCGACGACATCGTGTTGGCGAACAAGACCTATGTCGAGCTGATCACCGGCGACGTCTACCTGCACAAGACCTACAACATGGGCATGGTCGACGCCAACAATTGCACGAACTTCTACGACGGCAAGGTCCGCATCACCAGTCCCAGTGGCAAGGAAATCGCCAAATACGACTGCGCCGAGTATCGCGACCATATCGCCGAGCGGGTCGAGCCGTGGTCCTACTTGAAATTCCCCTACCTGAAGAAGATCGGCTGGAAGGGCTTTGTGGACGGCGAGGAATCGGGCGTCTACAAGGCCACGCCGCTTTCGCGCTGCAACGTGGCCGACCGCATGGCCACGCCGCTGGCCAACGCCGAATACAAGCGGATGTACGAGACCCTGGGCGGGAAGCCCGTGCATCACACGCTGGCGACACACTGGGCACGCCTGGTCGAGTTGCTCTATGCGGCCGAGCGCTGGGTGGAACTGGCCCGCGATCCGGAGATCACCGGCAAGGAGTATCGCATGCTGCCCACCGCCACGCCGACCGACGGCGTCGGTTGCGTCGAGGCCCCGCGCGGCACGTTGACGCACCATTACACGACCGACGAGCGCGGCATCCTCACCAAGGTCAACCTGATCGTGGGCACGACGAATAACAACGCCCCGATCTGCATGTCGGTGAAGAAGGCCGCCCAGAAGCTGATCTGCAAGGGCAAGGTGAATCAGGGGCTATTGAACATGGTGGAGATGGCCTTCCGCGCCTACGACCCGTGTTTCGGCTGCGCCACGCACAGCCTGCCCGGCGAAATGCCGCTGGAAGTCCGGCTCCGCGGGCCGGACGGAGCGGTGATTGAGAGGCTGTCGCAGTTTGTGGACTGAGACTTGTTGCAAGTGCCGTCTGCGCCGTATAATTGCTTTAGTTTGGTCCACAAGGCAATAGCAGTCGCAATAGCGTAAATGCAAATGGCTGAGCAACTTGTCAACGTCAGAGCATGGCAAGACCTGTTCGAGAAACTCGACGCTTGCCTGGGGCTCGCCCCTAATTGGGACGGCTATTCGGCCTTGCCGCCTTCCTCGCTTGCAGTCGGAAAAGCAAAGGAGTTTTTGACTTTATTGCGCGGGTCCGAGCTTGAACCGGCCAGGCTGAAACCTTCGGTCGCAAGCGGAATCGGGCTGACGATTCGCAAAGGCCGGCGCAAGGTCTACGTCGAATTCTACAACGACGGGACGGTATATGCTTTCTTCTCGGATGGCGAATCCGAGCCAGAGACGCGGCAAGTTCAAGCGAGACAAGAGGATTATTTGGCGCTAATTGGGCAAAGCCGGGAGTACCTGAATGCCTGACTTGCCGTCCGCCATGCGGAGAAACGGGCGGCGCAAAGATCGGGATTTCCGTCCGGATGAGTACTTATGTCGTCGTGTCCCGTTAGAATTGTGGGACGATGGCGACGTTGTCATCGATATCGACGCCATTGAGTTGCCCGATATGTCGGTCATCCGTAGCAAGTACGGTCATCCGGAATGGGCGCGACTGGAGAGCGACGAGTGCATTGATTGGGGCGTGATCGGGTTCTGCGTGGGCGACATCCCGGCCAGGCTTCTACACATGGGAGTGTTCACCTGGACGTTCGGGCCCCGGCATGTGCCGCTCGAGGAAAACTATCCGCACTCGGAGGTGTGGGCTTATGAGAACGGGATGCATGTCAACGCGAAGAACCGTCTTGACCCGCACCTTCACCTCCGATGGCGCGAAATACTGTTGCGAAGGATCAAGACGATCATTCGCCCCTACAAACCGATGGAGATCCGCCAAGAGGCACCGGCAAACGCTTAGCCAGCAACTCGCGGCTTTGGTCGTTAGGACGTGTTCGTCATACCAAAGGTCTGGTTTGGACTCGGCAAAATGCCTGAGATGCTTGCCGTCGCGCTCTCGGCCAAGTGATCGGTGAAATCTATGAAAAGCCTCGTTATCGGCCTTGGAAACCCGCTGGTGACCGACGACAGCGTCGGCCTGCGGGTGGCGGCGGAACTCCGCGATCGCCTGGCCGGGCGAGCGGATGTCGAGGTCACGGAGGATTATTGGGGCGGCCTTAGGCTGATGGAACAGATGGTGGGCTACGATCGGGCGATTGTGATCGACGCTATTCAGAGCGGCGCCCCGCCGGGTACGATCCATCACCTGGCACCCGGCGACATGCCCACGCAACGCAGCGCTTCGTCGCACGACATGACCTTACCCACCGCCCTGGCGCTGGGCCGCCATGCGGGCCTGCCGCTTCCGCAGGACAAGGCTATCCTGCTTGTGGGAATTGAAGCGGACGATATACTGAACTTCGGCGAGACTTGCACGCCGGCCGTGGCCGCCGCCGTGTCGCGGGCCGTGGCCGACGTGCTTGCCGTTGTCGATTCCATCCCTTTAGCCTGAAGAAGCCGGAGCCTTGTAAACATGATTTCGCCCGAGATCCTTCGCCGCTATCCGTATTTTGCTGGCATCGACGAGGCCAGCCTGCGACAACTTGCCATGATTACCGAGGAGAAACCCAGTGTCGCCGCCGGCGTGCAGTTGTTTGCCGAGGGCGAACCTGCCAAGCACCTGGCCATCATTCTCCGCGGCGAGGTGAATATCCAGTACCTCCTTGGCAACGGTGAAATGCGCACGGTCGATACCCTGGTGGGCGGTGATCTGTTGGGCTTTTCGGCTTTGATTGAACCCTACAAGTACACGGGCTTTGGGACGACTACCCAGGAGACCGGCCTGGCACTGATCGACGCCCAGAAGCTTCGTGATCTTTGCAATCGCGACCCCCAATTGGGCTACCGGATGACCTTGCACGTCGCCAAGTTGCTGGCCCACCGCCTGGAAGGCGCCCGCGTGCAATTGGCCGCGGTCTGAATTGGCCCGTCACGTTTGTGCTGTATAATTACTACATGCATGAATTGGCCATTGCGGAAGCACTGATCGAACAGGTCGGCACGGAACTCGATCGGGCTGGGCAGAGCGGGGCCGTGAAGCGGCTGGAACTGGCCGTGGGAAGGCTCTCCGGCGTGCATTGTGACTCGTTGCGGTTCGCCTTTGGCCTGCTCTCGCCAGGCACTCCTGCCGAGGGGGCCGAATTGTCGATTCGCCAGCCGCCGGCCATTTCTCGCTGCCGCCAGTGCGCGGCCGCGACCGAGATCACGGAAATCGTGCTCGACTGCCCCCAGTGCGGTAGCCCGGAGATCGTGATCGAAGAAGGCCGAGAATTGCTCCTGGAGAGCATTGAAATAGAAGACTAAGACCCTCACCCCCTGCCCATCTCCTGGAGGGAGAGGAGAGAACTGCTATGAAACTCGTCGCCGCCAAGAGCATCCTCAAAGCCAACGATCAACTCGCCGCCGAGAACCGCCAACGATTCGATGCCGCGGGAGTTTACTGTGTCAATGTGGTCGGCTCGCCGGGTTGCGGCAAGACCACGCTGCTGGAAGCCCTCTTCGATCATCTCCGCGAGCGGCTCCGCCCGGCCGTCATCGAGGGCGACATTGCCGGCTCGATCGACGCCGAGCGGATGGAGGCCCTGGGCGTGCCCGTCGTGCAGATCAACACTGAAGGCGCCTGCCATCTGGATGCCAACATGACCGCATCGGCTGCCGCTCAGCTTGATCTGACTGACGTCGATCTGTTGATGGTCGAGAACGTTGGCAACCTCGTCTGCACGGCTGGCTTCGACTTGGGTGAGCACCTGCGGATCGTCGTGCTTGGCGCAACGGAAGGCGACGACAAGGCGGTGAAATACCCGGCCATTTTCCAGGGTTCCGACGCCCTGGTGATCAGCAAGATCGACATGTTGCCGTATACGAACTTCAGCATTCCGCGGATCACGGCCGATATGAAGCGGCTGGCCCCTGAGTCGCCGGTGTTTCAAGTGGCGGCGCTAAAACGAGAAGGCACCGAGGAGCTGGCGGAGTGGATCGCAGAAAAGAAAAAAATCGTTAGCCACGGATGAAACACAGATGAAACACGGAAACAAATCCGTGTTTCATCCGTGTTCAATCCGTGGCCAACAATCAGGGTTTAGTCCTTGCCCGTGTGCAGTCCGCACTCGGTTTTCGCCGAGCCGCTCCACCGTCCAGCGCGTTCGTCCTCGCCGGGCTGCACGGCCCTTGTGCATGGCTGGCATCCGATGCTCGGATAGTTCTGATCGTGTAACGGATTGTATGGCACCTCCTCGCCGACAATCCGCTTCCACACGTCCTTTTTCGTCCACGCGGCCAAGGGGCTGATCTTGACGAGTCCGAATTTCTTGTCCCACTTCACGATCGGCGTGTCGGCACGCGTGGGGCTCTGGTCGCGGCGAATGCCCGTGGCCCAGGCATCGTAGTGTACCGCCACACGGTGCAGAACTGCGATCTTCCGATCATGGCAGCAACGATCCGGATCATGGGCATAGACCGGCCCGCCATGCTGCCGCTCGTATTCCGCCACGCTGAGATCCGGCCTCTGCAAGTCGATATTCATGCCATACTTTTCGTTGATCCGTTCCCGCAGCTCAAGCGTCTCGCGAAACTGGTAGCCGGTATCCAGATTAAAGACATAGACCCGCGGCTCGATCTTGGCAAGCATGGAGATGATGACGCAGCCTTCGGGGCCTAGCCCGGTTGCCATGGTAAAACGCGGAAAGTACCGTTCGATCGCCCACGCGAGGATTTCCTCCGGGCTACGCCCGTCCAAACGTCGGCTTTGCTCGCCAATCCATTCCAATTCTTCCGGTTCGGCCATCCGAACCAACGGCTCCACCGGGACAACAGGTTTTTCGGCCTGACATCCTGCTGCCAGTGGACCCTTTCTCGTCAATGTTTCGTTGGAGTGTTTCGGAATCCTGTCCACGGTTACTGGCCGATCCTCGGTCGCCGCGAAAGCCATATTAAAATACTCCCCTTTTGAGCAAGCGGACTCAGCTTGAACCCGTTCAGTATAGTCGCTCCGCCAGAGAAAGTAAATAGTAGAATGATAAACAAAGTAATGATTATTCTTCCGTTAGTAGGTATCGTCCGGGATATTTGCCGGTCTTCAGGGTAAATTATGGGACTTTTCTCGCCAAAATCGGTTATGATAGACGGCCGAAAAGCCTTGTTTCCGGCAGGCGGTGTCGGCGGATTACATGCCCCCGTGGCCGTTGAGCCGGGAGACAAACAGAAATCACTAGCATGTTAAGGAGGATTAGAAATGCTTGTGGCATGCGTTCACATATTGGTAAAGCCGGAGCATATTACGGAGTTCATTGCCGCCTCGCGTGAAAACGCCACGAACACGATCTTGGAGCCGGGCGCTCTACGTTTCGACGTGATCCAGCAGGCCGATGATCCAGAGCGATTCATCTTGTACGAAGTCTACCGCGACGAGGAGGCATCCAAGGCCCACAAGCTGACCGCGCATTACGCTCGTTGGCGCGAAACGGTGGAACCGTGGATGGCTCAACCACGGAAAGGCGTGCAATATAAAAGTCTCTTTCCGCTAACGGAAGGGCAGTGGAAGACGCCGCCGGCGTGAATCGTCATGAAAATCGAGCACATAGCCTTTCAAGTTGCCGATCCGGCGGCGATGGCCGACTGGTATGCCGAGCATTTGGGATTCTGCGTACGGAGGTCCAGCGACGAGCCCGTCGTGGCGCGATTCATGGCCGACGTTTCTGGCGGAGTCATGTTGGAAGTCTATCGCAATCCAAAAGTGCCTGTGCCGGACTATGCCGCAATGGAGCCGGCCCGAATGCATGTGGCCTTTGTTTGCGACGATCTAGCGGGGACCATCGAGCGCCTGATGGCCGCCGGCGCGTCCTTGGTCAGCGGCCCGGAAATCCTGGGCGCGGACGAATTGGCCATGCTCCGCGACCCGTGGGGATTGCCCCTCCAGTTGGCAAAGCGGAAGCGGCCGATGATCCGGTAGGGGCGGCTTGTAAAGGGCGACGACCGCGACCGATTTCCTAACCCTTGTTCAGCTTGATACTCAACTCCCGCAACTGCTTGGCGTCGACCTCGCCGGGGGCGCCGGTCATGAGGTCGGTGGCCCGCTGTGTCTTGGGGAAGGCGATGGCGTCGCGGATGTTCTCCAGCTTGCCGAAGAGCATCACCACGCGGTCGATGCCCAGGGCGATGCCGCCGTGCGGCGGAGCGCCGAATTGCAGGGCGTCCAAGAGGAAGCCGAATCGTTCCCGGGCCTTCTCCTGATCGATACCCAGGAGCATGAAAACCTGCTGCTGGATCTGCTGGTCGTGGATACGAATAGTCCCGCCGCCGGCCTCGTAGCCGTTGATCACCAGGTCGTAGGCCACCGCCCGGCATTGGCCCGGATCGGTCGATAACATGGCCATGTCTTGCGGCCGCGGCGAGGTGAAGGGATGGTGCATGGCGGCCCAGCCACCCTCTTCCTCGTCGTGGGCGAACATGGGAAACTCGACGATCCAGGAGAAATTCATCTCGTTGGGATCGTAGAGCTTCAAATCGACGCCGAACCGCTTGCGCAAGGCGTACAGGGCCTTGCAGGTCACTTCGAACTTATCGGCCACGAAGACCAGGAAATCACCGGCCGCAGCGCCCATCCGCTGGGCGATCTTGGCCAGAAGCTCCGGACTGAAGTTCTTGGCGATGGGCGAGGCCAGCGTGCCGCCCTCTTCCACCTTGAACCAGGCCAAGCCCTTCGCGCCGAAGTTCTCCACGATGAAAGCCGTAAGCTCGTCGATATCCTTGCGCGAATAGCGGCTAGCCGCGCCCTTGACGTTCATGCCGCGGACGCGATTACCGGCCTGGGCGACCTCGCGGAAGACGCGGAATTCGGTCTCGCGGGCCAAGTCGGTGATGTCGACAAGTTCCAGGCCGAAACGCAGGTCAGGGGCGTCGTGGCCAAACCGTTCCATGGCCTCGTCGTAAGTCATCCGCGGCAGCGGCAGCTTGAGGTCCAGGCCGAGGATCTGTTTCGCCAGCCGGGCCATGAGTTCGTCGATCACGCCGATGATGTCCTCTGCCGTGACGAACGACATTTCCACGTCCAACTGCGTGAACTCTGGCTGCCGATCGGCCCGCAGGTCCTCGTCGCGAAAACAGCGAGCGATCTGGATGTAACGGTCGTAGCCGGCGACCATGAGAATCTGCTTGTAAAGCTGCGGCGACTGCGGCAGGGCGTAGAAATGTCCCGGCACCACGCGGCTGGGAACGAGGTAATCGCGGGCACCCTCCGGTGTACTGCGGCCCAACATGGGGGTCTCCACCTCGACAAACTGCTGCTCATCGAAGTAGTCGCGCATGGCCTTGATGATACGGTGCCGGAGCAGCAGCGTTTGCTGCATCTTCTGCCGCCGCAAGTCGATGTAGCGGTACTTCAGACGCAGGTCCTCGCCGGGCAGATCGGGAGTGCCGGGTTGGAACGGCGGCGGAGCGCTCTTGTTCAGGATCTCCAGGTGGCGGACGCGAAGTTCGACCTCGCCGGTCTCCAACTTGGGATTTACCGTGCCCTCGGGCCGCCGGGCGACCTCGCCGCGGACCAGGATCACGTCTTCGGCTCGCAGGGCCTTGGACTGTTGCAGAGTTTCATCCCCGCGCTCCGGCGTAAAAACGGCTTGTGTCTTTCCGTAGCGGTCACGAAGGTCGGCGAACAACTGACCGCCGTGGTCTCGATAGGTATCGACCCAGCCGCACAGAGTGACCTGTTGACCGACATGATCCGCGCGAAGTTGGCCGCAAGTATGAGTCCGCAACAAAGTGGAATCCCCTTCAATCGATAATTTGACGCTGTGAACGGTCAATCCAATACCCAATGCGTCTGGCAGCGACGGGCGGGATGGTTTCAGACCGCGCAAAGCAATAAGTGCCACTCTACCCTTTTCGGGGGCCAGCAGCCGGTTCTTCAAAGAATCTCCATTTTAGCTCCCCGCCTTTCCTACGGGAAGGAAGGGCAGGACAAGTTGCAGGAAAAGTGCAAAGCCGTTCGGAGTTCTGGCTTTATGCTTCGCGGGGCCTGAAATGAGCACAATTCATACTAACAGCGACCGACGAAGAACTTCGGGATTTGGGTGGCATGCCTTAAGGACCGGCGAATCAATTACTGTCGGAAGTTGACGCCGTAGGGGTGACTTTAGTCGCCCTATTGTCGAAGAGGGCGACTAAAGTCACCCCTACAACACGACACCTATTGATTCGCCGGTTCTAAGCCTTCTAGGCTAGCCATGTTTGCCGCCGACATGCCTAGCCTAGAAGGCTTAAGGCATGCCACGCTCGCAGAAACGCGGAATTATTTATCGTTCGGCCCTTAGCGGCCGCAGAACCGTTAGAAGCGGCCCCACGAAGTTGAAGATCGCCGCATTGGCCGGTTATTCGACGACGCTCTAGGGCGCCATGACGTATGCCTTTTTGAGCGCAATCGTTACCGCTGGAGTGCGCCCTCCGCATCCTTGCGGAATTGGGTCCAAGTTCGCTGCCCACCGTCAAGCCGAGCAAAGGAATCAAGATGATCAACCGCAGTCTTGCGCGCCGATCGGGGATCCCGCTGGAAGGCCAGCCATACAACAAGATAATTCTCGTTTCCAGGGGCTGAGCCATGACCAGACGACTGACATTTCATCTGATTACCGGCATGCTGATCCTTGCGGCCGTGTTGGCGTCGGCGATCGGTATACGTTCCTACTCGCGGCGAGAGGCGGACTATCAGAACCTAGGCGGCCAGAATGCTTTGTTGGGCGCTCGCCTCACACAGTTTGCCCTGGAGCGGGCCGTCGACAACGGCCTGTTTGACCGGCAGACGCTTTTCCAGCCACACTACGAACGTGTTTCCGATCGGGGCGCAATCCGCTACGGAACGGAATACGATCGTTTCTTCGATCGCAACGTGGTGAAGATCCTCGAGGCGTTTCAAGCCAACGACGACATTTACTATGCCTACGTCATCAACGACGACGGTTTCATTCCGGCGCATACTGAGGCGGGGAAGTCCAAAACCAAGCGCGCTACTCCAGACCCAAATACGGCCGCAACAAGTTCTTGTGGCGAGCCTTGCAATCTGTTGGTCAAGAACGAGGATGGTTATGAGTTTCGCGAGTTTCGCGCGCCGATTCTGGTGGACGGGGAATTATGGGGCGAGTTTTGCGTCGGCATTCCCGTGGCGCTGGCCAACGTTCGCGGCCGCGAAATCGCCGCGAGCACATTCGGCATCACGATTTGGTTCTCGTTGATCGTCGTCGGCGCAATGATCTATCTGATTCGTCGCGGTCTGCATCCCCTCGAAGATCTGACCGAGGCGACCCGGCAAATGGCCGCCGGTAATGTCGCGGCGCGCTGCCGCCATTATCGCCACGATGAGCTGGGGATGCTCGCCCGATCCTTCAACGCGATGGCCGAGACCATTTCCAGGACCCAGGAAGGTCTCGAACGCCAAGTCCAAGATCGCACCGCCCAGCTCCGCGCAAGCGAACAGCTTTGCCGGAGCCTGTTGGACAGCAGCGCCGTGGGGATCTTCCACGGTTCCGCGGACCGTATAATCCTGGAGGCCAACGCGCGGGCCTGCGCCATGTTCGGCTACACCCCCGCGGAGATGCAGGGGCAGAGCTTTCAGCTTATCCATCTCTCCGACGAGCACTTCCGGAACTTCATCCCCCAATACGCAGGCATGAAGGAATCGGGGATTGCGAGCATCGACTACCCGTTTCGCCACAAGGACGGCAGCATCCTCTGGTGCTCGGCTTTCGGCACGCCGTTGGACAGCCACGACGTGGAGAAGGGATACGTCTGGAACTTGCTGGACATCACGGCCCTGCGCGAGACCCAGGCCCTGGCGCGGCGCCTCTCACGGGCCGTCGAACAAACCTCCACCTCCGTCGTGATGACCGATCTGCAAGGCAATATCACCTTCGTCAACCGGGGCTTCTGCCGCACGACCGGTTATGAGGAACAGGAGGTCATCGGCAAGAACCCGCGGGTCCTGAAGTCCGGCGACATGCCGGCAAGCCTGTACCGGGAGATGTGGGAGAAGTTGACGCACGGGCAGCAATGGAAAGGCGAGCTGCAGAATCGGCGCAAGAACGGCGAGCTATTCTGGGAGTCGGCCGTCATCGCTCCGGTCACGGACGAAGAAGGAAACGCCACCCATTTCGTCGCCGTCAAGGAGGATATCACGGAGCGCAAACGGGCGGAGGAGCAGCTCCAGGCCTACGCCGCGGCAATGGAAGCCTCGAACCGCGCCTTGGAACAGTCCAATCGCCGCGCCGAGCAGGCAGCCCGGGCCAAGAGCGAATTCCTGGCCAACATGAGCCACGAGATCCGCACGCCCATGAACGGCGTGATCGGCATGACCGGCCTGCTGCTCGATACCGATCTTACGCAGGAACAGCGCAAGTACGCCGAGATTGCGCGATTCAGCGCGGAATCGTTGTTGATGCTGATCAACGACATTCTCGACTTCTCCAAGATCGAGGCCCACAAGCTCGACCTGGAAACGCTCGACTTCGATCTGACCACGGTTGTTGAAGAGACGGCGGAGATGCTGGCCGTGAAAAGTCACGAGAAGGGCTTGCCGCTGGTCTGCCTGATCGACCCCGAAATCCCCTCGCTGGTTCGCGGCGATCCTAGCCGCCTGCGGCAAATTCTTCTCAACCTCGGCGGCAATGCCGTCAAGTTCACAAGCGCGGGCGAAGTCCGCATCGATGTCAACCTCAAGTCCAGAGTCAACCGCCGGGTCACCGTGGAATTCCGCGTCACCGATACGGGCATCGGCATCCCCACCGACAAGGTTGGCGGCCTCTTCTCGCCCTTCACCCAGGTTGACGGCTCCACCGCGCGCAAATTCGGCGGCACCGGCCTGGGATTGGCCATCTGCAAACAACTCGCGGAAATGATGGACGGCCAGATCGGCGTCGAGAGCGAAGTGGGCAAGGGATCGACCTTCTGGTGCGATATCGTGCTCGAGGAACTGCCCGCGGTGCGACCGGCCGACCCGCAACCCGCGGACCTCGAAGGCCTCCGCGTGCTTGTCGTTGACGATCACGCCGCCAACCGATTGCTGGTGACAACGCTCTTGAAGACTTGGGGGTGCCGTTTCGCTGAGGCCGCAGGCACGCAGGCCGCGCTGGCCACTATCGCCGAGGCCGCGGAACGCGGGGAACCGTTCCAAGTTGCCTTGTTGGACATGCACATGCCGGATGGCGACGGCATCGAACTAGGCCGCATGATTCACCGGGCCGGTAGCGCTGGCTCAATCGCGCTGATCCTCTTGACTTCCCTGGGCGAACATGGCGACCTGCGGCGACTGGAGGAATCAGGTTTTCGGGGTTACCTCACCAAGCCCATTCGCCGCGGCCAGCTTCGCCGCTGCCTGGCCTCGGCGGTCCACGGCGATGTCTGGCCCGCCGACAGCGGCACGACGAAAGCCAGCCTGAACCAGCGCTTGTCCGGTGTCGTGGAATCGGTACGGATCCTCGTGGCCGAAGACAATCCGATCAATCAAGAGGTGGCCTTGACCATTCTCAAGAAACAGGGGATCCGGGCCGATGCCGTGGCCAATGGCCGCGAGGCCTTGAGGGCCCTGGAGAACATTCCCTACGACCTGGTCTTGATGGATCTGCAAATGCCGGAAATGGACGGACTGGAAACCACGCGGAACATTCGCGACCGCGCCTCGCGCGTGCTCAATCGCAGTGTGCCGATCATCGCCATGACCGCCAACGCCATGAAGGCGGACAAGGAGAAGTGCTGGGAAGCGGGCATGGATGACTTCCTTACCAAGCCCGTACAGCCGGCGGATCTGCTGGCGAGGATCGAGCACTGGATCTCGGCAATCTCGGACACGGACAGTCCGGAGCGCAGCCGCGCGGCGGCTTCCATGCAATTGGCGCAAGAGGCCGAGATCGCGGCGGAATCGACACCGGAACTTGCGGAACTCGACGCTTCCCAGCCAGTACTGCAGTTCGACCAGCTCTGTCGTCGCATACTCGGCGATCGTGAGTTGGCCTTGCAACTGTTGCAGGAGGCCGCCAACCACCTGGACCGGGACCTCGCCGAGCTGCATCAGGCCGTCGACGACTGCGACGCGGAGGCTGCCCGAAAGCTCGCCCACAAGCTCAAAGGTACTGCCGCGAACCTCTCGGCCGAGCCCTTGCGCCGGGCGTGCTACCGCCTCGAATCCGCCGCCGCCGCGCAGCAGATCGAATCCCTGCCGCAGCACGTCGGCCAGGTCGAGCAGGCCGCCCGGGGCTTCCGTGCCGCCGTCGAATCACGATCGGAGCTGAAAGCTCCCTCGAAGAATACTATAAACCCATCATCAACCGACTTGTTTGAGGAATCCCGCTCGTGAAAATCCTGGTTGTCGACGACGACGATATCGCCCGTGCGATGGTCCGCAAGATCTTGATGAAGGAGAACCACGAAGTGGTAATGGCCCGGGACGGTGAGGAGGCGCTGGACATTCTGCGCCGCAACGATATCCGCCTCGTCATCTCCGATTGGAACATGCCGAAGATGGACGGCGTCCAGTTGTGCCAGCATATCCGCGAAACGCCGGGGCTTTCCTATGTCTACGTGATCATGGTCACGTCGCGAGCCAGCAGGGACGAAATACTCGCCGGACTCTGGACCGGCGCCGACGACTACATCACCAAACCGTTCGATCCCATGGAACTCATGCTCCGCGTTCGCAACGCCGAGCGGGTCGTTTCCCTGGGGATCGCCGAGGTGACGATCTTCTGCCTGGCGAAACTGGCCGAATCGAAGGACAGCGAGACGGGGCAGCATCTGGAACGCATCCGCGGCTACAGCAAGCTACTCGCCGACCAGATCCTGAAGGACGAGGTGATTGCCCGGCAGTTGCCTGCCCGCTTCCCCGAACTGCTTCATCAGGCGAGTCCGCTGCACGACATCGGCAAGGTGGGGATTCCCGACAGCATTTTGCTGAAGTCCGGCAGCCTCAACGATCACGAGTGGACGATCATGAAGCGGCACGCCGAGATCGGCGCGGAGACTTTGGATGCCGCCCTGCAGGCGCATCCCGGCGCGGAGATTCTCCGCATTGCCCGCGACATTGCCTGGTGTCACCACGAACGCTGGGACGGCAGCGGCTATCCCCGCGGTCTGCAACGGGACGAGATCCCCTGGGCCGCACGGATCGTCGCCCTGGCCGACGTCTACGACGCGCTGACGACGCGGCGGGTCTACAAAGCGGCCATGCCTCACGACGTGGCCCGCGCGATCATCCTGCAAGGCACCGGCCACCACTTCGACTCGCGCGTGGTCGAGGCCTTTCTGACTGTGGAGCAGCAGTTCATCGCCTTGCAACAGAGCCTGGCAGAACCGTGCGCCGCGCCGCGCAGGGAGGTCGCCGGCGAAATCGTCGGTCATAGTTCCCAAGGCGTGTCAGCAGCCGTTCGCAGGCAGTCAACCATGCAAACAACGGTTCCTGAAACGTCGGCTAACTGAACAATGCATATTCGCGCCTTTCCTCGAAAAAAGAGGGTTTTCCATGCAGGATAGGTTTTTTAAGCTATCGTGACAGATTACAAATCTATCCTACGTTCTATTTCCCGCGGCCGTCATCACTTCCACTGCCAGCGGTCGTTCTTCTCCAGCACCGATTTCGGCCCGTCGCCCTCGAGCCAAGCCCTGGCCGCCGGATCGCCGCGGAGCCACTCGTCCCAGAAGGCGGTGCTCAAGGCAAGAATCACGCGGTGATGGTTCGGATTGCGCTGCTCCGTGTCGCCGGGCAGCGCGCGGTCGGTAAAAATCGAATGCTCGCCGCGGTCGAGCACCAATTCGTACTTCCCTCCAGGCGGCAACGCCGCGTAAACGGCCAGCCGCGACTTCACGTCGGCCCGGCTCAACAAGGGCACGACGTCCTTCGTCCCGGTCATCAGCATCCAAGGAATCTTCACCTCGCCAAACGCATCCTTTGCAGTGCCCATCTGCGGGCTGCTGGGACTGAAGATGATGGCGGCCTTGATCCGCGGGTCGGTAAACGATGCACCGGTGGGAAACACCTGCCCGCTGACGGCTTGCGTGGTTGCCGCCCCGAAGGAATGGCCCGACATGCCGACACGCTTCATATCCAGCCGGCCGTAGAGTGGATGCCCGCCCTGTTGGTTCCAGCGCTGGAGTTGATCGAGCGTGGCGGAAACGTCCTTCGCGCGGAGAATGAAGTTCTCTAGGTTCATCGCCTTACGGAGCGAAGCCGCGGCTTCGGCAGGCGGCTTGTCCTTCCAGACCGAGGTGTCGCTGCCCGGATGCTGGAGAAAAACGCACACGTAGCCGCGGGCCGCCCAACGCTTGCCTAGAAACACCGAGCCCTCGCGCGAGCCGCCCAGCCCGTGACTGAAAAGCACGACGGGCACCGCCGTCTTGTCCAGCGGAAGGTAAACGCGGATTGGAATCTCGCGCTTGCGGGCCGCCTCTGTAACGGTTAGTTCCAACGGTTCAGGCCGGCGTCCGCGCGTAACCGCCAGCGGATCGTAGGCCACTTGTTGCGACTCGGCCGTGCGGGAAAATAAAAGAAGGGACATGAAAAGAAGGACGCCAAATGGGCCAAGTGCGGCATTGATCGTCGATTCCCTGCTCATATTGCTCTCCGCGCTAGTAGCTTGTTCCCCCGCAATGGATTATACTGACCGTTTCCTTGCGATCAACCTCGGAAATCATGTTACGATGGACATTTCGCACGACTCCCGCATTGTCATGACGCTGGATGCCGGCGGCACCGGACTAAAGTTCACCGCCATCCGCGGCAATCGACTCCTTTTCGATCCGATCTACATCCCCAGCGAGGCCGATCAACTCGAGCGCTGCCTGGCGAACATCGTGGGCGGCTTCACGCAGGTGCAGGCCCAGTGTCCGCAACCGCCCGTGGCCATCAGTTTCGCCTTTCCCGGGCCGGCCGACTATCCGTCGGGGGTTATCGACAACATGTCGAACCTGCCGGCCTTTCGCGGCGGCGTGGCCCTGGGGCCGATGCTGGAAAATCACTTCGGCATCCCTGTCTTCATCAACAACGACGGCGACCTGTTCGCTTATGGCGAGGCGATCGCCGGCTTCTTGCCCTGTGTCAACGATCTGCTGGAAAAGGCCGGCAGTCCGAAACGCTATAAGAACCTCTTCGGCGTTACGCTCGGTACCGGCTTTGGCGGCGGGATCGTTCGCAACGGCGAACTGCTGGAAGGCGACAACTCGGTCAGCGGCGAGGCCTGGCTGTTGCGCAACAAGCTCGATCCTGCCGTCAACGCGGAAGAAGGGGCCAGCATCCGCGCCGTCCGCCGCGTCTATGCCCAGGTCGCCGGGGTGCCGCTGGAGGAGGTCCCCGAGCCGAAGACGGTCTACGAAATCGGCATCGGCCAGGCGTCTGGCCATCGCGCGGCCGCGGTGGAGGCCTTCCGCCGCTTGGGCGAGGTAGCCGGTGACGCGATCGCCCAGGCCCTCACGCTGATCGATGGGCTGGTGGTGGTCGGCGGCGGCATTTCGGGCGCTGCCGGGCTGTTCCTGCCGGCCTTGGTCGATGCCATGAACGACGTCTATGTCAAGGGTGGCGAGCATTTGCGGCGGCTCGTGCCCCGCGCCTTGAATATCGAAGATCCGGCCCAGCGAGAACTGTTTCTCAAGGGCCAAACGCGAACGCTTGTCGTGCCCGGCACGACGCGCACGGTGCAATACGATCCCTTGCAGCGCACGGCCGTCGGCCTCTCGCGGCTGGGCACCAGCGAGGCCGTGGCCATCGGCGCATATGCGTTCGCCATCCGGAAATTGGAAACGCACGGATAATCTGCGGGCGAATCAACAAGTGTTCGGATTTCTTGCAGTGCTTGATCAAGCTGCCCTTCGTGCCGCGCTCGCCACGGACGAGTGCGAAGAGAAGGACAGAATGGGCGGGTCGCCGGCTTGTTGGGCGAAAGCCGCGGACTTCGCAGTTCTCGTCACCCTTCGTCGCCGCCAACCGTAGCCAACAAGGCCCACAGCGCCAGCGGCGAGGAGGATGAAGGTGGAAGGTTCGGGCACGACGTTGAGCACGACATCGCCACCTTGGATGGCAATGTTCGCCGCCAGGCCGTCGATCGTGCCGTTGGCACTGGCGCCCAGGCTGCCGCTGATGGCTTGGGCTTCGATCAGCGTATAAGTTCCGGGGCCGAAGTCGGGCTCAGTCGCGAAGCTGAAGTTGTCGAAATCCTGGCCGCCAAGCGCCAGCGTATTGTTGGGCATCAGGATCAAGCCGCTGTCGTTGACGCCACTGAGGTTGAAAGCGAATCCTGCACCTGTATCGGCGATAAGGTCGCCGTTGAGAAGCACCGTTCCGGGCAAATTGCTTGGCGAGAAACTACCGCCTTGGAAAACATGCACGGGGCCGTACGTCCCCGCGCCTTCGGCCAGCGAGCCGTAATAGACGTTCGTCAGTCCGTTGATCGTGCCGTTGTTTACGAGGAGCGACCCGTGCAAATCGAGCGTTTCGCCGCCACCGTCCGCGGCTACATTGATCTGCCCGCCCGGCATAACCGTGAGAATCGCGCCACCCGAGTTGACCAGGCTGGCCTGCGAGTTGTTGAGCAGCCCGCCGCTGTTGACCGTGACCGTCCCTTGGTTGCTCCAGTCGTCCACGTTCGCCGTGCTGCTGACCACGAAATTGCCCGAGCCGGCATTGACGCCGCCGTCCCAGGCGAGTGGCACGTTATTGGCAAAGGCGCCGCCGTTGGTGAAATTCGTCAAGATGGTGGCGGCATTCTGCTGGAAATTGGTGCTGTTGTAGGTGGTGACCCCCGTGAAGGTGTTGGTGCCGGCAATCGTCGCATGCACTCCCGGCCCGCGCAGATAGCCACCGTTGACGCTCGCGCCGTTGTATTCAATGCTGCCGCCGGCCTGGGCCTGGATGGAACGCGTGCCCAGGTTGAAAACGGCATTGGCGAACTGCAACGTGCCCCCGCCGTCCGCGATATAACCGGACGTCGGCCCGTCGCTGGTCACGATCAGGCGACCGGCCTGGGAAGTCGTAGAGCCCAGGTACGTGTTGACCGAAGCGAGCGTCAAATTACCGCTGCCCGCATTGACAATGCCGCCGTTGCCGCTGATCGTGGCCGTGACGCTGGAGGGGCTGTTGCTGCTCAACGTCAAGGTGGTATTGCCCAAGGTCACCAGGCCGCTGCCGGCGATGCCGGAAACGGTGCAGGCGTAGCCGTTGAGATTGAAGGTGGCCCCCGCCGCCACGGTGAGCGGCGTGGCCGCCGGATAGGCCCCCACCGCACCGAGTTGCAGCGTGCCCGTGCTGACCGTCGTGCCGCCGCTATAGCCGTTGCTGCCCGCCAGCGTGAGCAGCCCTCCGCCGATCGTCGCCAGGGAACCGGTGCCCGTGATCGATCCGCCGAAGGACGAGGCACCGGTCCGGTCGAACACGAGTTGGCCGTTGTCCGACAAATTGCCCAGCAGGCTGCCGCCGGCCACGCCGTTGCCGATCTGCAGGGCGCCGCCGGAAATCGTCGTCCCGCCGGTGTAACCCTCAGAGGCCGTGAGCACGAGCGTCCCCGGGCCGTTCTTGACCAGCGAACCGGCGCCGACGACTTGCGCCGAGAGCAAGGTCGTGGTCGTATCGCTCAAGGTCAGCGTGGCGCTTCCCAAGGCTACGATGCCCGCGCCGCCGATCGCTGAGGCGGTGACGTTCACGCCGTTGAGGTTGATCGTTGCGCCCGTGGCCACCGACAAGGGCGACGTCGGGGGCAAGGCGGCCGCGGTGGCGAATTGCAGCGTGCCGGCGGTGACGGTCGTCGCCCCGCCGTAGCTATTGCTGCCGGCCAGGATGAGCACACCGCCGCCCGCTTGCACGATCGAACCGCTGCCGCCGATGTTGCCCGAGAAAGTGTAGGCATTGCTGCGGTCGAAGGCCAGCGCCGAGTTGTCGGTCACGTTGCCGAGGATACTGCCGGCGGTTCCACCGCTGCCGATCTGGAGCGTGCCGGCGGAGATCGTCGTGCCGCCCGAAAAACTTGTCGGTACGGCAAAGATCAACGTACCCGGCCCGGCCAGATTCAGGCTGCCTGGTCCGGTAATCGTTCCCGCCGTGAGGTTGCCGCTGGAGACCGTCAGGGCCGTCGCATTGCCGAGGTTGATGCTGGCATTGCCCAGGCTCGTGATCGTCGCCGTGGGGCCGTTGAGATTGGCGGTCCCGCCGCTGGCCGTGGCGATTGCCGCCGGTCCGGCGATGGTGACCACTCCGCCGGACAGGGCTGGAAAACTCGTCGCTGCGGCAAACGTCGTGCTGCCGCTACCCATCAGGCTCGCGAGCGTGATCGTCCCGGTCGAGGCCGTGAAATTCAGATTGCCCAAGTTGCTCGCATTGCCCAGGCTAAGGCTGCCGCCCGAGACGTTGGCCGTTGCACCGGTCGATACCGAGAGGGCAACGCTGCCGGCAAGGCTGCCCACGTCCAGCATGCCGCCCGTAACGGACGTTGGGCCGGTGTAGCTTATCGTGGCATTGGTCAGATCCAGCGTGCCCGGCCCGCTCTTCGTCAAGCCGCCGGAACCGCTGACCGTGGCCCCGGCCGCCGCGACGTAGTTGCCACTCGCGTCGATCTGCACGGTCGCGGTGGAAGCGGCAAGCACCAGGCTGCGCGGCGAGACGATGCTGCCCGTGATCTCCAAGGCACCGGCCGAGATGGTCACGGGACCACTGCCCAGGTTGCTGTCGCTGGCGATGGCCAGGTTGCCGCTGGTGATCGATGTGCCGCCGGTGTAGGTATTGCTGGCGGCGAGCGTTAGCGTGCCGCTGCCGGCCTTGACAAGCCCCTGGTTGCCGGCAAGAACGACGTTGATCGTGGCCATCTGATTATTCACCGTAATGGTGGGTGTGCTGCCGCTGGAAGCAGTGACCTGGAGCGTGAGCGCGCCGCCCGTGCCGGGGCTTAAAGTCCAGTTGTGTGCCGCCGCAGTGTCGCCGAAGAGCATGTAGCCGATCGTGCGGCTGCCGTCCAGCGTGACGGTCGCGTTGGCGGCGAGCGCCTGCTGGCTGAAATCGGCGGTGCCGTCAATGCCGCCAGCGGGACCGGCGGGAGTCCAGTTGCCGGCCGTGGCCCAACTCCCGCCCCCCGCCACGTTCCAGACGTATGGCGTGGGCAGGAAGAAGGAGTTGATCGCCGTCAGATTGCCGCTAGCGTCGGTGATATACAGTTTATTCTCGCTCAACGCCAGGGCCCCGCCGTCCGGGTAGGACCAGTCCTGCTGGTGCGTCTTCAAGTTGACCGCATAGGTGGCGCCACCGGTCGACGCCAACAACTCGTTGTTGGTTACGACCATCGTGCCCGTCAGGCTCCCGGCCGGCGGGTTCCAGGTCCAGGCAATTTGCCCAGTGGACTCGTTGACCGCATCCAGGACGCCGCCGTTGATGGCATAGATGATGCCATTGGCGTAGGAAGGTTGACCGGTAAAAGAAGCGGACGAACTCCAAGCAATGTGCGGGCTATTCGAGGCACTGAGGGTCGTGGTGATGCATAGCAACCGCCCGCCGTTGATCGCGAAAGCGTCGTTCGACCCACCCAGCACGACGGCGGAATTCATCGTGTAGCCCGTCCAATCGTAGCCCGGATCGGAGACTGTGGCCGCCGTAGTGCCGTTGCTCAGGTTGAGCATCGTGAAACCGCCGCCGGTATAGGCATAGGCATATTTCCCGTCCACGGCCGGCGTCCAACCATCGTATTGCGCCACGCTGCCGAACCAGTTCTGTGATCCGCTGCTGCCGTTAAAGGCGTACATGCCTCCGTATTCACCGCCATCGACATAGACGTTGTTTCCAAAGGGCGTGGGAGCAAGGTAGTTCTCCCATTGGCAGGAGATGGCAGACCTGAATACCTGGCTGCCGGTGGCGCCGTTGTAAGCGGCAACGAAGCCGCCCGGTATTTGTTGGCCGCTTTCAATATAGACCGTTCCGTTGGCGTAGGCGGGCGCGTCGATGCTCGCGCTGGAGGGCACTGTAACATTCCACAGCGAACCGCCCGTCGCCGCGCTGAACGCGCCGAGGGTCGATCCCGAAGCGGCGAATACCGTGCCATTGCCCTCCGCAATAGAAAGCGCCCCGGAACCGATCGAAACCTGCCATGACTCGGAGAAACCGGCTGGATTGAGCGTAACGGGCACATACCCGTTGTGCGAAGCGTTCGCTTGATACGTCCCCCAATAAGGAACGCTCTGCGCCGACCCGACGCCGCACGCAAGCGTAGCGGTCACGCCCAACACAATTACCGTGAGGAACCTGATAAAGGACGCTGTTTTCATGATCACTGCCACCTCCAGCACGCAAGAATCCGGGTGGTAAGCCTGGTGGATCTGCAAATCTGCCCCGGCACGGAAGCAATGTTGAGCTTACCACCAACCTTTTTGCGCCGCGAGTCGCCTAATCAGTCTACAGCCACAGGGGGGCAGGAGCACAGGGAAAGTGTCGGCCTTGAAGCCGCGCCCTTAGGACCGGTAAGAGCGTTCGGAAGAAATGAACGGGGGTCGCTGGGGCATACGGGTACCATGTACTCATGGTCGGCGGTGCCCCAGCCACCCTCGCCAACGCAGCACTTCGTCATTTCTTCCGTACACTCTAAGTCAATAAGTGTCGCAAGAAAAGTAACTACCCGCCAGAATATCAAGTAGGTCAGGCTTTCCAGCCTGACCTACAGCCGTTTGACATCTTGGCGGGTCGTTGAAGAAAAGTAGCAGGCACATTCCGTGTGCCGTCCGCCCATGGCGGCTCGCCGTGCTAAACAAGCCAGTTATTGATGCGCCGGTCTCTACCACACGCCCAAACGCAATCAGGCCGCCGCTCGATCCGAAGGGAAATATTCCCGATTGCCGGGCACGGAGCTTTGCTGACGGTTGAGGGCTATGTACGTGCGGAAAACCAGCACGACCGCTTCCATGCGATTGCTGACGCCGAGTTTCCGATAGAGACGGTGCAAGTGCGTGTGGACCGTATGGAAAGAGATCGCAAGCTGGTTGGCAATCGACAATTCCTTCTCGCCGTTGGCTGCACACCGCAGAATTTCGAGTTCTCGCCCCGACAACCCTAATTGGCAACTGATCGCCTGCCATTCCTTGTCGGAAAGCAAAACTTCATCCATTGGGGCCCGAAGCTTCAAGATTGACATGTTCGCACTCCTCCTGCCTTCTGCCGCACTTGGCGCGGTCGCTCTGCCGCCAGTCAGGATACCACCAAGTCGAGTAACCAGCAAGAAACATAACATTACGATACCATACTCGTTTCGAGGAATCAACAAGCTGGCTGCCATTGGGGAAAAATATTTTCCCGTGGTCGCCCTCAGGAAGAGTTGGTCGAGTGTTTTATTTAACCAGGAAAGTTCAGGCGAAGAATCTGAACTTAGCCATTTGGGTGGTAGAGTAAGAGTGCAACAGATTGTTTCCTAGGTCGTTCCGTGCGGTTTTGCCACTGTGGACGGGCTTGTCCTCCATGTAGCTGTACGGAATCGTGTACTTGTCGACTAGTTTTCAGCGTGTCTTGCTCTTCCTTCTTCTTGAAGTACGTCTCCGCCCTTTCGCACATGCCTTTTGGCCGGCTGTTGCGAGCCTCCTGTACACGACGTACAATGCGGGCTGCTGGCTGGCAACGTGCGGCATCGTGCCCATCCCCGCCTAAGTTCACAATCCTTTTATGGTCGAGCGCAAACTCGCCCAACCATACTTGGTACCTAAGTGCCCAATCCTATCCTCAAAGGACCATTCGCCATGAAATCCGTCGTCTTTTGCACCTTCTTGTTCGCCTGCTGTTTGCCCAGCCTGGGCAAGGAACCCTCGCCCGTTCAATCCGCGCTGCCGATGGTCGGCACCGACGCCCACGGTCACGTCTATCCGGGCGCGACGGTCCCCTTCGGCATGGTCCAGCTTAGCCCCGATACCCGCCTGGAAACCTGGGACGGCTGCTCGGGCTATCATTATTCCGACAAGGCCATCCTGGGCTTTAGTCACACGCACCTCAGCGGCACGGGTTGCGCCGACTTAGGCGATATCCGCATTACGCCCATCGATGCCGCACACCCGCCGAAAAAGGAAAAGGACGGCTACCACTGCGAGTTCTCCCACGACCAGGAGACGGCCCGGCCAGGCTATTACTGCGTCACGCTGAAAGACCCTAAGATCAAGGTCGAGTTGACCGCTGCGCCGCACGCCGGGTTCCACCGCTACACCTTCCCCGCCGACGTTGCCGCCGAGTTGGTGTTCGACCTCGACCGCGGCATTGGCAGCCCGGTGGCCGAGGGCAGTTTCGTGATGGAATCGCCGTCGCTGATCAGCGGATATCGCCGCAGCAACGGCTGGGCGGCCGACAAGACGTTCTATTTCGTGGCCCGCTTCTCGCGCCCGATGTCCTCCACCGAGCTGCAGGTCAACGGCGGCAAGCCGCAAAAGGGCATCAAGGCCAAGGACAAGCACGTGATCGCCAATGTCCATTTCGACGGCAGCGAGCCGGTCCTGGTCAAACTGGGCATTTCCGCGGTCAGTGTCGACGCCGCCCGCAAGAACCTCGCGGCCGAGATCCCCGGCTGGGATTTCGACGGCAGCGTGGCTGCGGCTGAAAAGCGTTGGGCCGATTTCCTGGGACGGATCGAGATTCAAACCGCCGACAAGGACACCCGCGAGACCTTCTATACGGCCCTCTATCATTCCGGCATAGCCCCCACGCTGTTCAACGACGTGGACGGCGGCTATCGCGGGCTGGACCACAAGGTCCACCCGGCCGAAGGCTTTCAGAACTATTGCACCTTCTCGATCTGGGACGTCTTCCGGGCGGAAGTGCCGCTGCTGACGATCATCCGGCCGCAGCAAATCAACGACCTGATCAACGGCATGCTGGCCCATTACCGCCAGTTCAACCAGCACGCCCTGCCGATCTGGCCGCTGGCCGGCAACGAGACCTGGTGCATGATCGGCAACCATTCCATTCCGATCATCGTCGAGGCCTACGTGAAGGGCTTCCGGGGCTTTGACGCCGAGGCCGCCTACCAGGCCATGCGCGATACGTCGATGCAGGACCGCAACCTGCTGGGCGAGTATCGCAAGCGCGGCTACGTGCCCTCGGCCCCGCAGAACCAATCGGTCTCGCGGACCTTGGAATACGCTTACGACGACTGGTGCGTGGCCCGCATGGCCCAACTCATGGGCAAGGAGGACGACGCGAAGCTCTTTGCCCAGCGGGCACAGAACTATCGCAACGTGTTCGACTCCTCCATCGGATTCATGCGCGGGAAGAAGGCCGACGGCACGTGGCGGTCGCCTTTCGATCGCCGCGAGTTGGTCTGGGACGACTTCACGGAGGCCACGAGCTGGAACTACACCTGGTTTGTGCCGCACGACATGCCGGGGCTGATCGGCCTGCTGGGCGGCGACCAGGTCACGATCGCCAAGCTCGACCAGATGTTCGGCGAGGACTCGACGCTCCTGGCCGCCGTGCCCGACATGACCGGCCTGATCGGCCAGTACGTACACGGCAACGAGCCTTGCCACCACGTGGCTTATCTATACAGCTACGCCGGAGCGCCGTGGAAGACGCAGGAGCGGATCCGCCAGGTCATGACCACGCTCTACACCAACAAGGTCGACGGCATCTGCGGCAACGACGACTGCGGGCAGATGTCGGCCTGGTACGTGCTCAGCGCCTTGGGTTTCTACCCGGTGAATCCCGCGGCGGCCGTCTACGTGCTGGGCAGTCCGCTGGTGGAGCGGGCCACGATCCATCTCGACGGCAAGTATTACAAGGGCCGCAGTTTCACGATCGTGGCCGAGAACAACTCGTCCAAGAACCTCTACGTGCAATCGGCCTTGCTCAACGGCAGGCCGCTGTTGCGGAGTTGGATCACGCATGCCGAGTTGGTTGCCGGCGGCGAGCTGGTTTTGAAGATGGGCGCCGAGCCGAACAAGGCCTGGGGCCAGAAGGCCGACCAACGTCCGCCGGCGGTTGCGCCGTGAAGCACTGAAAATAACCTAACTGCGGTTGTCCATGTAGGATAGGTTTTCAACCTGTCGTGACAGATTACAAATCTGTCCTACGAATAACCCAGCCGTTCTGCTCCCATTTTCTTCCACAACCACTGATTGAACACGGATCAAACACGGATTACTGATCCGTGTTTGATCCGTGTTTCATCCGTGGCCTTCTTTTTCTTGCCCTCTTTTCCAGACCCTGGAAACGACTTCCCGCCACGGGCAGCTAGGCAACCTACGAAATGGGTTGTGTTGGGCTTCCGCACAGCACTGGAGGAACTGTTCCGGTAGAAGTCGGAGATGCCCGGCGATGAGGTCGAATTATGAGCGATCGCCAAACTGTTCCCATGACGCCCGAGTTGCGCGAACGATGGCAGCGCGCCGTGCGCAAAACCGAAGCGGAACTTCCCGAGTTGCCGGATATGGGCGAACGGCTGCGGGAGGCGGCTTGCGAAAATACCCCCTCAGCCACTGAATCTGGGTAAATTGTGTTGGAGGATCGCGCCGCACTCGCCGTATGGTCACAATCGCCACGCGGACAGGTTCATGTTTTGAGGACGCGGAAGATATTACTGGATGGGAGCATCGTCCCGCGCTTGACACCGCGGCGCGGGCAGCTAGACTCAAGGGACCGACGCGCCGCAGGCCGCCCTTAGAGTGTTGCGAAGAACTGAGGAGTTGGAGTCCCGGCTTTAGCCGGAACACCTGGAACCGCCGCCGACCATGAATACATGGTGCCCGGACGGAACTCCAACAATCGGGCATTTTCGGTATTACTTCCGTGCGCGCTTACCAACCTGTCTGGAGTTCCCCCATGTCCCATGCAGCAAGAATTCCCCGGGCGGCTTCCGCCCTGCTCGGTTTGCTGGCAATCGCGGTCGTTGGCAGCGCGCCGGGAGCGTTTGGCGACACTATTGCCACCGTGGCGTCCGCCGGCTCGATTCCGTCAGACGCCGCTGTTAAGCCGGGCGAGTTCGGCTTCGAGGAAATCGTCTTCGTCAAGCGCAAGCCCTACTCCTCGGACCACTACTACACGGACATCAATCAGGGTACCAGCCCCGATCGCTTCCTTGCCGACAACGGCATCTACGTCTACAACCTGCGCACGCGCGCCGAGCGGCCCGTCGTCAGGGCCGCCGACATGCCGGGCGGCAGGGGCTTCATCGGCAAGATCAGCCTCTCGCTGGACGCCCAGCGAGTCGTCTTCGACTTCCGCCAGGATCCCGGGGCCGGATTCCGCATCTGGGAGCTGCGCGTCGACGGCAGGGGCCTCCGCCAGCTCTCCTTCCCGCCGCCCGACGAGGCCGAGAAAGCGGCCCGCTGGCGCACGGGCTGGCACACCGACGACATCCACCCCTGCTATCTGCCCGACGGCAAGATCATCTTCTCCTCGACCCGCAACGAGCATACGGTGCTCTGTGGCGGGTCCGCCCAGCTTGTCGCGCCCGGGTTGCACCGCATGGATGCCGACGGCAGCCACGTCGAACCGCTGACCAACAGTCCTGTGCTCGAGTTTTGCCCCGTGCTCCTCGACGACGGCCGGATTATGTATCACCGCTGGGAATATATCGACAAGGGCTCGCGGGTCGGCAAGAGCGTGTGGTCCATGAACACGGACGGGACCATGCCCCAGGAACTCTTCGGCCTGGCCCACGACGACACGACCGTCTGCATGTACCCCCAGCCCCTGCCCGGCAGCAACCACCGCTTCGTGTGCGTGGGTACCTGCCATTATCCCCAAGGCGGCTGCCTGGGACCGATCCTGCTGGTCGATTACGGCATGGGCGTCCCCGTGCGCGGTCCAGACCCGGACGAAGCGGGTTATATCCAAGGCGATAAGCGGTACCCGGTAGTCAACATCACGCCGCAGGTCTTCATCCCCCGGCGGTCCTATATGGGCTGGCGCTTCCTGCAAGACGGCAAATTCGTGGACGATGATCAGGGCCGCAAGGGGCGTCTCTACACGCATCCCTATCCCGTCAGCGACCACGAGTTCCTGGTTTCGTGCAAACTCAACGCTTCCGACCAATTCCAGAACGTCGCCAACGCCTATGCCCTGTGCCTGATCGACACGCCGGGGCGCTTGCGCGTGGTTCACGCCGATTCGAAGCTCTCCTGTTGGCATCCCCTGCCGCTGGTCGCCCGGCCTGTTCCGCCGCAGGTGCAAGCGGTGCGCGATCCCAAGTATGCGGCCGATAACCAGGCCCTGTGCATTGTCGCCGACATCTACCAGGACATGGAGGGCGTCAAACCGGGCGAAATCAAGTGGCTGCGGATCAACGAGTCGCTGCCGCGCTACTGGTCGACGGGCCGACGCTGGGCGCCGGCGGTAGACAGCGCCAATTGGAAGGCCGCCCTCTGGCCGCGCGTGCAGTGGGGAGTGGTGCCCGTGGAAAGAGACGGTTCCGCCCACTTCGTGGCGCCGGCCAACCGCAGCATCTTCTTGCAGGCCTTGGACGAGAACTTCCGCGAGATCCAGCGCGAGCGGACGTACGTGAATTACGCGCCCGGCGAAGTGCGTTCCTGCACGGGCTGTCACGGGCATTTCCACCGCACGGCGGCGCTGCACGCGGCGGCGCCGCTGGCGTTGAGCCGGCCGCCGAGCATACCCCAGCCGCAACCGTGCGACTTGAAGGCCAACGGCGGCGACGGCCGCGCGGGCCAAGTGATTCATTACCCCAGCGATATCCAGCCCATCTTCAATGCCAAGTGCGTTTCCTGCCACGGCGTGAAGGACCCCGCCGGAGGATTGAGGTTGACCGGCGAAGTCACACTCTATTACAACACTTCCTACGAACAACTTGCCATGAAGGAATTGGCCGGTCCGCTGATTGCCGAATTCACCACGTTGCGGCAGGGGGACCAGGGCAATTACAACGGCGCGTATTTGCCGCCCCACAGTCTGGGTTGTGCCGCCAGTCCGTTGATTGCCGTCTTGACCCGTCCTGCACATGCGAAGAACGCCAAGGCCGATCATTCCAAGATGCTCACGGCGATGGAACTGATGGTTCTGTGTCGCTGGGTGGACAGCAATTACCAATTCTACGGCAGCTATTTTGGCCGCCAGCACCCGCAATGGGTCAACGCCGATCCGAGCAACCGTGCCTACGATCCGGCCGATTTCCGCCGCAAAGCGACCTTCGACGAAGCTACCGGTTTCCTGGCCCCACCGTGGCACCGGTAGGCGGAATGCCTGCCATTTATCCTTCTGCGAAGGATAAAATGCGAAAGAATTGTCCTTCTGAAAAGGATGAACGCGACATCGCGCATTCCGCGAATTCTCTCGATCCTATGCGTACGAGGCGCCAGGATTTGCGTCAGGCGAACGCTCCAAGTATTGCATTGACAAGCAGGTAGACTTCGCTACAGGGATTTTGGGCTTCCGGGAGGTCGCCTCGTGCGATGCCAGGCTTTCGCAGCTTCTCCGCTCGCGCACAGGCATCACGCACCCAGGGAACGATCGACCGGAACTCGCATTTGCCCTTTTCATACCGAGGAATAAACCGTTTCAATTTGCGGATCGTGCAATCGCAGTCTACGGTCGATTTGTCGTTTTCCTCGAAGTGGAGCAGAACCCAATACTCGAAGCACTTGGTCGAAATTGCCAATTGGATGCCGTTCGCGTTCGCCTTGTTTCGCGCGTTGTCGATCTTGTTGCCATAGTCTCCGTCGATCACGCACCAGACCTGCTCGAACGGTTCGGTGCCACTGTCCGGATCTTCCGCACTTGTCTTGAGGTCGACGGCACGTCGAACGACTTGAACGGGCTGAGTATGCCCGCCACTGCCTGCGACTTCTACCGAAGTCGCGGAGAGGTTGAAGTGTTCCTTCAGTGCATTGAAGTAGTTCGGGGCCGACTTGTTGTCCTCGCACACGATCAGGAATCGTTTCGCAAGCTGTCGCACGCCGCGCCGCCGCTGAAGTTGTTCAAGCAGCGCGACAGTCGCCTTCGACAGCGGCTTCTGCGGTTTCTTGCCTTTGCTCATAACGAGAGCTTCTCCACCGCCGGAATCGCTCCATAAAGCCCGGACAGGTAGCGCTTCCGGATGTTGTGGACAGGTCGGGCTTCGTCGCTGAATTCTGCGAGGGAATAGAGTTCGCAAGCTCCCTGGGCATCCTTCTTCGTGAAATATACTTGATCGCGTCGCAGCGCCGGCGGCAGGCCGTCGCGGGCCTCAAGGAGCCCGGTGTCGTGCGTTGCAAAGATAAGTTGTGATTGCACGCGGTCGCGAGGGGCATCATTGACAGCGCGAATAAGACCGTCGAGCAATCGAGGATGGAGACTTGCGCTCAATTCGTCGGCGAGGATCGTGACGGATTTGTTAGCCAGAGTCCACCAATCGCTCGCCAGGTTGAAGAGCTTCTTCGTCCCAGACGATTCGAGTGAGAAGTCAACCGGCTGCTTTGAACTTCCTGCATGCACGAAGGAAACTACGACCCTATTGTCCGGTAACTTGTTACCACTGCCGAGCTTCGTGAATTGTTCTTTAATGAGGTTGGGGACCTCGAACGGTTCGCGATGAGTTTGGACATCGCAAATCCCTACGTCTGCAGAACGAATAAGGTGACGCATGATCCATTCACGATATTCGGGGTCGTCGGCGAATCGCTCGCTCTCAGAGCCCCCGGGGTTGACCTGCATCAACGTAGCGACGGAGTAGTCCTCAAACCGTGTCGCATTCCGGATGGCCCTATAATATGGAGTGACGGACTCTGCGCCCTTGTGGGGCCCATGCTGGGCTAGTTTTGAGAGCACTGCGACGTTCGGTTGCATTTCCTTCACATATAGCCGATTTGCGTCGCTCCGTGCGATCAGTTCTCCACAAACTTCGCCCGAAGGTTTGCGATCGATGAGTTTGACTTCGCCCTTCTCGTCGAAGACCGTGAGTGTTTCACGCAGGATGGCTTTATCCTGGAATCTAATCTCATACCTCAATAACGACTCGTCGTAAACCACGTCACAACCCAGTTCGACAGGCGCGACTCGCGATTCATCATCCAATAGAAATGGCTCGTATAGCGGGATCTTTGCGTCTGGCTTGGAACTCGCACTCGAACCAGTCACAAGCCAGTTAAGAGCCCTGCCAGCGGTTAGGATCGTAGATTTGCCGGAAGCATTCGCGCCGTAAATTGCAACCGTTCGTAATAGTCGCAACGGTTCGCTGGCACCTGCAAGCGGCACCTCGATAACGCCACGGTCACGGTCTTCCTTCCGCCTTAGGTCGGCCGCAACCGTCGACAGTTCAAAAGGCGACTTAAGCGAGCGGAAGTTTCTCCCGAATAGCCGAATGAGCATTGATTTTACCAAAGGCGGGGTGAATTGTGATGTCGCGCAGGATTCCTGCGCAATCAATTCTAGGCCACGGAAGCGGTTGTGAATAGACGTGCATCGAGGTTTTTCATGGTTGGCCAGTAGTTCGCGTCTTGTCCTGGGTCGCGGGGCTGGCGACCGCACTGGCGAAACCCCACACCCCGCCTTTCAAAATGTTCGGCTTCATGATTGTCTTGCCGTAGCGGACTGTGCAAGGCTCGCCGGCGAGACTGTGGACTGTGACCGCGACGAGCCGGCCCTGCTTCCAGTGCATGTCGACCTCAAAACCGCCGCGGGCACGCAGGCCCTTGACCGAGCCGTTGGGCCAGGCCTTGGGCAAGGCGGGCAGAAGCTCGAGCTCGCCGGCATGGCTTTGCAAGAGCATCTCGGCGATGCCGGAAACGCCGCCAAAATTGCCGTCGATCTGGAAGGGCGGATGGGCGTCGAACATGTTCGGATACGTGCGGTCCGGATGCAGCAACAGACGCAGGATCTGGTAGGTGTGCTCGGCGTCCTGCTGGCGTGCCCAGAGATTCAGCCGCCAGCCGAGCCCCCAGCCGGTGGCGTTGTCGCCGCGGATCTCCAGCGAGCGGCGGACCGCGGCGGCCAATTCCGGCGTGCCGCGGAGCGAAATCTGGGCACTGGGGAAGAACCCGTAAAGATGCGAGACGTGCCGGTGATGGAGGTCGCCGGCCTGCATGTCCAAATCTTCCAGCCACTCCTGGAGTTGCCCCGCCTTGCCGATCTGGCACGGTGCGAGCCGCGTCCGGGCCTTGGCAATTTCCTCGCGGAGTGCTTCGTCCTTGCCCAGAATCTCCGCCGCGGCGATTGTGTGCGCGAACAGGTCGCGGATGATCTCCATGTCCATCGTCGGACCCGCACAGACCGAACCGCCACGGGGATAGCCATTCTCGGGCGAGGTCGAGGGGCAAGTCACGAGCCACTTGTGCTGCGGCTCTTCGACCAGCGTGTCGAGGAAGAACTGGCTGGCGCCTTTCAAGGCCGGATAGAGCCGGGCGAGGAACTGCTTGTCGCGGGTGAACTCGTAGTGTTCCCACAGGTTCTGGCAAAGCCAGGCGCCGCCGCTGGGCCAGAAGCCCCAGGGACCGTCGATCGGCCCGGCCGCCCGCCAGAGATCGGTGTTGTGGTGCGCCACCCAGCCCCGTGCCCCCCAATGCAGTTTGGCAGTGCGAGCGCCGGTCCGGGTCAGGTCCTCGACCATGGCCATCAGCGGCTCGACGCACTCGCCCAGGTTGGCTGGCTCGGCCGGCCAGTAGTTCATCTCGGTATTGATGTTGATCGTGTACTTGCTGCCCCAGGGCGGGGTCAAACTGTCGTTCCACAGGCCCTGCAGCGTGGCCGGCTGTCCGCCGGGCCGGGAGGAACTGATGAGCAGATAGCGGCCGTATTGGAAATAGAGGGCGGCTAGCCCCGGGTCCTTGCCGGCGGCAAAGCCCTTGATCCGCTCGTCGGTGGGAAGTTTTACCGCGTCGCTTTTGCCCAGGTCCAAGGCCACGCGGCGGAAAAGCCGCTGGTGTGCGCCCACGTGAGCCTTGCGGATCGCGTCATACGGCTGCTTGGCGGCCGCGTCCAGGCGGGCGCAGACCAACGCCTCGGGATTGCCACTGGTATCGTTGTACTTCTTGTAACTGCTGGCCGCATCGATCAGCAGGACGACTGAATCGGCGGCCTGCACCGCGACCGTGTCGGCGGCGGCCTCGGTCTTTCCGCCCGTGGCCATGATGCGGACGCGGGCCTCGAATTTCAACGCCCCGGCGATGCCCTGCGACTCTCCGTTGACGCCCTTTACGACGAGCGTGTCGCCGTTGCGCGTGCTGACCGTGGCCTTGTGCGGCGTCTTCAAGGCGGCGGTGAAAGAAATCTGGCCCGGCTTATCGGCGGTGAGGCGAACAACGATCAGGCCATCCCCATAGCTGGCCAGCGCGTCGCGCGTGAAGCGGACACCGCTGGCTGTGTAGCTGGTCGTGGCGATGGCCGTGTCGAGGTTCAGGTTGCGGCGATAGTTTTCCACTTCCTTGGTTTCCGGGAACTGGAGTACCAAGTCGCCGAGCGTTTGATACTGCAGTTGGCGCACCGGCCGGGACATCATCCGCGAGCCGACGAGGTGGTTCGCCTCGCCAAATTTCCCGGCAAAGATCAGTCGCCGGGCCTCGGGCAGCAAGGTCGCCGAGTCAGCGTTGTTGGGATCGTAAGGGCCGCCCGCCCAAAGGGTTGCTTCGTTAAGCTGGATCCGCTCGCTATCGATGCCGCCGAAGATCATCCCACCCAGCCGGCCGTTGCCGATCGGCAGGGCCTCGGTCCACTGCACGGCGGGACGGCGATACCAGAGCGATAGCCGTTCTTCCGGCGGCGGGGCCTCCCCGTGGAGTCTCTCGACCTTCTTGGGGGCACTGTAGACCGCCGCCGGCTGCAGAAGGGCGAAGATGCCCAGGAAGCACAGGGTCAAGTAGGTGATGGTTTTCATGGTCGTGTAGTCTGTGGGGAAGTGATATAGCGATAGCGCATTTTGGCAAACCGCTTTTGGCGTGATGCCAGTATAATCCGCAATGACTGCACGTCAACGCGTCCGACAATTCGGGAGAACCTGGGTTACATTCCACAAACCAGGCATAATGAGAGCGCGTTGCGGCAGATCGGGTGTCCCTGAACCTGACGGCAGGCGCCTGTGCGGAAATGGACTGAGCGGCGTTTTTCTCTTACCGTACGCCGTGGGCCAATTTAAACTGGTGCAACGTCATCCCTGTCGTACCGTTTCGAGTCGTAGTGCCCCCGCGCATCGCCAGCAGACGATACTGGGCGGCAGCTTGGGCCGTACCCAACTTCTGGCGGTGGGCAGCAACGAATTCGCGTTGGGTGAGGATGCCGTCGTGGTTGCGGTCCATGTGGTGGAACGCTCTTTCCAACGACTGATACGAATGGTGGGAAACGGATTGATTACTCGGATGGCAAGCGGGCGCATTGGCCGCCAGACTGCTCGCGATGACGAAGATGAAACAGCCGATTCCATAGATCAGTTTCCGACGCATGTTGACACGTCCTCGATACGCCTTGCCCTCAATATCTTAACGAACGATGCGGCAATTAGCAAACGTTGTGCCAAAGAAAAAAAGGCAAAAACGGCCGATGTTTCCCAGCAAAGTGTACAATTTTTGCCCAGCAAGGTCATTTTTTGGGGCCAGCAACTGGTCTTGTTAAAGAAAACTCCTCTGTTCCGGCCGCTCGAATCTGCGTATGATTGCCCCTCTTCATTCCACCGCGGAGAGCAGCGAAAATGTTCCAGAATTTCAAGACTGTCGTTTTTATTTGCACGGGGAACTTCTACCGTTCTCGGTTTTCCGAGTATCTCTTCAATGCCCTGGCCAGGGAGCGGGGGCTGTATTGGCGAGCCACGTCGCGGGGCTTGAAAACGTGGACGGTGGGCACGCACGAAGGCCCCCTTTCCGAGTTCGCCGCGTACAGATTGACCGCACTGGACATCCCCTTCGATGGCCAGCGATTTCCCATTCAGCTTGCGGCGGTGGATCTGGAAGATGCCGATCTGGTCATTGCCCTCAAGAAGACCGAACACCATCCCATGATGGTGTCGCAATTTCCCGCTTGGGCGGATCGCATCACTTACTGGCATATTGACGACATGGACTGCGCTACCGCCGACGAGTCCTTGCCCATTTGCGAAGCGTGCGTGAAGTTTCTGGTGGACGCGCTCTTGGCCGAACAGAAACGGCCGAAGGCTGCAGCATGCTTGCGACGGGCTGCATGACCTGTTACGGACGTCGTCTACGTCGGTAAAGAAGCGACTGAACCATTGCTCGGCATGAGAATATCTTCACTAGGATGGGCTTTAGCCCGTCATTGACGGACTAAAGTCCGTCCTACATATGCCTGGGCCTCCGCTTTCTCTCATGGCCGCCACCTGCATTGGCCGATAATTCCGCTTGACACGTGAATTGTACATGTGTACACTATAGCGCGGAGGTACACATTGCATGGCCGATATCCCTTGCCAACCCCTGCGTATCGAGGCCCTCCGCCAGCAGCTTGCCCAATGGGAAGGGGCCATGCCCTGGCGGTCGCAAGGAGAAAATACGTCGTTTTCCCCGCGGAAGCCTGCCCTCTCGAGCGGTTGCCCGCAACTGGACCAGGCCTTGCCGGAAAAAGGCTTTCGACCCGGCACGCTGGTGGAGTGGCTTTTTTGTGCCGAGGGCGACGGCACCGCCACACTGGCTTTTCTCGCCGCGGCCGAGGGCTGCCGGGGTGGCGGGGCCGTGGTCGTGCTCGATCGAACGGGTGAGTTCTATCCCCCCGCGGTGGTTGCCCAAGGGATTGAGCCCGCGCGGCTGATCGTGGTTCATCCCGGTAACAAGGCCGACCACGCCTGGGCGCTGGACCAGGCCCTGCGCTGTCCGGCCGTGGCCGCGGTGGTCGCCTGGCCCGATGCGCTGGATGGAAAGCTTGACGGCCGGACGTTCCGGCGACTGCAACTGGCCGTGGAGCAAGGCGGCGGCTTGGGTTTGTTGATCCGGCCGGAAGGCGTGCGCGGCGAGCCTTCCTGGGCCGACATGCGTCTGTTGGTCGAGTCGTTGCCGAGTCCCTCGCCTTATGGCTGGCCGCGACGGATGCGCGTAGTGCTCTTGCGTTGCCGCGGCGGTCGCGGCGAGCAAACCGTGGAAGTGGAGATCGACCATGAAACGCATCCTCTGTCTTAGAATCGAAAATCTTGCTGCGCAGCCAATCGCCGCTCTTCAATCCGTGGCGGCCGAGTGCAAGCAGTTCACGCCCCTGGTGGGAATCGATCCGAACGTTTTCCCCCAAAGCGTGCTGCTGGACATCACCAACGTCATTCATCTCTTCGGCGGTGAAGCGGCCCTCATCCAGCGAATTCTCGGCGAACTGCAAGCCCGCGGTTGGCGGCTTCGGGCCGCCGCGGCCAACACGCCCGGAGCGGCCTGGGCCTTGGCGGGATATGGAAAGGCGGAAGGCGGAGAGGGGAGAAAGGGGAGGGGAGACGCGGAGACACGGAGACACGGAGACGTGGAGATCACCTCCTCTCCCCTCCCCGCGTCTCCGTGTCTTCCCTCTCCCCTCTCCTCCCTTCCCCTGGAATCGCTCCGCCTGAGCGAACCGACCGTGGCGCTACTGCACAGCCTGGGCGTCTGGCAGATTCGCCAATTGGAGGCCTTGCCGCGGCGTGAGCTTTCTTCGCGTTTCGGGCCGGAATTATTGGATTGCCTGGACCGTGTGACGGGCCGCTTGAGCGAACCGCTGCCGGCCTGGGAGCCGCCGCCGCAGTTCGAAGTGTGCTGGTCGGCCGAGTTTTCCACAACCCGGCGGGAAACGATTGAAGCCGCATTGTCGCACCTCGCCCGCCGCCTGGCCGCCTTGCTCAACCGGGCAGGCCGCGGCGCCATGCGGTTGGAATGCCTCTTGAAATGCAACCTGAGTGAACCGCTGCAAGTGGTCGTCGGCCTGTTTCGCCCCACGGCCTGGGCGAACCATCTCGTGCAATTGCTGCAAGTGCGGTTTGAGTCGCTGCAACTGCCCGGCCCGGTCGATTCGATCCGTCTGGCCGCTGCCTCGACTGCGCCGTTGGAACTGCGGCAACAAGAGATGTTTTCCGAGGGACAGACTCGTGCGGAGCCACGGCACCTGGCGGGCCTGATCGATCGGCTCAGCAATCGCCTGGGACACACCTGTGTTACGCAGATACGCCTGGTCCCCGACGCGCAGCCGGAATTGGCCTGCTACTATGCACCCCTGGTCCAGGGAATCGAGGCTGGATCAAGAAGAGCAAGGTTTTCCACGGCAGGTCCGCGGGCGCGCCGCGCATCGCGCCCCTCGCAGCGAGGAAACGCGACAAGGTTGCTTCCACCCCGACCATTGCGGCTGCTGACGCAACCGCTGCGGTTGCCGGGCGGAATTGACGGATTGTTCTCCTTTGGCGGCCGGCAGCAGCGGATCGTGCGCCGCGTGGGGCCTGAGCGGATCGAAACCGGCTGGTGGCGCGGCGGGCACCATGTCGGGCAGCATGTACCCATGGTCGTGGTCGGCGTGGCCCGCGACTATTACCGTATCGAGACCGCCGCCGGCCGCTGCTACTGGGTCTTCCGCCGCCTGCCCGATGGTCCCTGGTTCTTGCATGGAATGTTTGACTGACGATGTCCTACGCCGAACTCCACGCCAAATCGAATTTTTCTTTCCTCGAAGGGGCTTCGCATCCGGAAGAACTGGTCGAGCGCGCCGTGGAACTCCACTACGCGGCCTTGGCGGTGACCGATCGGAACAGCCTCGCTGGCATCGTCCGTGCCCACGTGGCGGCCAAGGAGCATGGTCTGAAACTCGTCGTCGGCGCGGAGATCACTCCAGAAGACGCCCCAAGCGTGGTTCTTTGGCCCAGCGATCGTGCGGCCTACGGCCGCCTGGCCCGGCTCATCACCTGCGGCCGCCGCCGGGCCGAAAAAGGCACATGCCGCCTGACGTTGGATGATATCGCCGCACATAGCGAGGGCCTGCTGGCGGGAGTGACGGACGGGGAGAGGGGAGAAGAGGAGAAGAGGAGAAAGGGAGAAAGGGGGACACGGAGACGCGGGGACACGGAGATCTCCCTTTCTCCCCCTCTCCCCTCCTCCCCTTCTCTCCTGTTCGCTGCCCTCCAAAAGTATCGCGACGTTTTTCCCGGCCGCTGTTATCTTCTGGCCGAACTACACCACCGTGGCAACGATCAAGAGCGGCTCGATGGGCTGGCGGCACTGGCACATCGCGCGGGCCTGCCGCTGGCCGCGGCGGGCGACGTTCACTTCCACGTACCCCAGCGGCAGCCGCTGAGCGACGTGCTCTGCGCTGTGCGGCACGGTTGCACAGTGGCCACGGCGGGCGAACGGCTGTTTCCCAATGCCCAGCGATACCTGCGCTCGTCGGAGGAGATGGCCCAGCTCTTCGCCCGCTATCCGCAGGCTGTCCGATGCACGCTGGAAATCGCCCGGCAAACGACTTTTTCGCTGGACGAGCTACGTTACGAATACCCCGAGGAACTGGCCCCCGCGGGCCAGACGCCGATGGAATACTTGACCCGGCTGGCCTGGGCGGGCGCGCGGAACCGCTACCCGGAAGGCCTGCCCGACAAGGTGCGGGGCCTCATCGGGCACGAGTTGCAACTGATCGAAGAGCTGCATTACGAGGCCTATTTTCTCACCGTCTGGGACCTTGTCGTCTTCGCCCGCAGCCGCGGCATCCTCTGCCAGGGCCGCGGCTCGGCGGCCAATTCGGCCGTCTGCTTCTGCCTGGGCGTGACTTCTGTCGATCCCCAGCGGATGGATCTCCTGTTCGAGCGGTTCATCAGCCGCGAGCGGAACGAAGCCCCCGACATCGACGTCGATTTCGAGCACGAGCGCCGCGAGGAGGTTTTGCAGTATCTTTACCGGAAATACGGCCGCGAGCGGGCTGGCATGACGGCCGAAGTGATCACCTATCGCCCCCGTTCCGCCGTCCGCGACGTGGGCGGCGCGCTAGGTATACCCGCCGAACAGATTGACCGCCTGGCCAAGCGGCTCGAGCATTTTCGTACTGAGCCCGATATGTCGCTGCTTTGCCGCGAGGCAGGCATTGATGTCCAATCGACGGCCGGGCGGCAGTGGATTGAGCTGGTTGAACAATTGGTTGGATTCCCGCGTCACCTCTCGCAGCATACCGGCGGCATGGTCATGACCCGCGGGCCGTTGTGTGAGCTGGTGCCGATTGAAAACGCGGCTATGCGGGGCACCCCGGGTACCCGCGTGCGGGTGGCGGGTCGGCGGACGGTCATTCAGTGGAACAAGGACGATCTCGACGAATTGGGCATCCTCAAGGTCGATTGCCTGGCCTTGGGCATGTTGACGGCGATCCGCAAGTGCTTTGCCCTGGTCAAGCAACACGAGGGCAGAGAACTGACGCTGGCCAACATCCCCGAAGGCGACGAGGGCGTCTACGCCATGATCCGCCGGGCCGACACGATGGGCGTGTTCCAGATCGAGAGCCGGGCCCAGATGAGCATGTTGCCGCGGCTGCAGCCCAAGTGCTTTTACGACCTGGTGATTGAAGTGGCCATCGTCCGCCCCGGCCCGATCCAGGGGAACATGGTCCATCCTTATCTCCGCCGCCGCAACGGCGAGGAGCCGGTCGAGTTTCCCAATGAGGCGGTCCGCCGCGTGCTGGAAAAGACGCTCGGCGTGCCCTTGTTCCAGGAGCAGGCGATGCGGCTGGCGGTCGAGGCGGCCGGCTTTACGCCCGGCGAGGCCGACCAGCTTCGCCGCGCCATGGGCGCGTGGCGGCGGCCGGGCGTGATCGACCAGTTCCATCGCAGGCTCACCGCAGGCATGCTCGCCCGCGGGTTCACGCCGGAGTGGGCCGAGGCTGTTTTCCATCAGATCCGCGGCTTCGGCGAGTATGGATTTCCCGAGTCGCACGCGGCCAGTTTCGCCCTCTTGGTTTACGTTTCCTGCTGGCTGAAGCACCACTACATGGCCGCTTTCACCGCCGCGCTGTTGAACAGCCAGCCGCTCGGGTTTTACGCCCCCGCGCAGCTTGTCCGCAGCGCCCGCGAGCACGACGTGAAGGTGCTGCCGGTCGATGTGAATCATAGCCAGTGGGACTGTACGCTGGAGGAAGGCGGGGAGGGGAGAAGGGGGGAAGGGGAGAAAGGGAGAAAGGGAGAAGGGGAGACGCGGGGACGCGGAGACACGGAGACGCGGAGATCTCCCCTTCTCCCTTTCTCCCCTTCCCCCCTTCTTCCTCTCCTCCGCCTCGGTTTTCGCATGCTCTGGGGATTGCCGCGGGCGCACGCGGAACGGATCGTCGAATGCCGCGGCGAGCGGGTGTATCGATCGATCGACGATTTCGCCCGTCGCACGGGCCTGGGCCGCGCGGCGATCATGCGACTGGCCAAGGCCGGCGTTTTCGGCTCGCTGGAAGTCACTCGCCGCCAATCGCTCTGGGACGCGCTGATCCAAGACCAAACCCCGATGCCGTTGTTCGAGGCGGCCGAGTCGGATGCGTCTTCATCGCAAACCATCCCGTCAAACGACGAATCTTCTACCGCCTATCTTCCTACCATGACACAGGCCGAGGAAGTCTTGGCCGACTATCGTACCACGGGGCTTTCGCTGCTGGCCCATCCGCTGCAATTCCTCCGCGGCGAATTGGAGAAACTCCGCGTCATCCCGGCCAGCGGACTGAAGACCTGGCCCAACGGCAAATGGGTCCGCGTCGCGGGCCTGGTGCTCGTGCGGCAACGGCCTTCGACGGCCAAGGGCATCACCTTCGTCACCTTGGAGGACGAAACGTCGACGGCCAACTTGATCGTCCGTCCCGAAGTGTGGAAGCGCTACCGCACGGCCGCGCTCGGCGCCACGATTCTTATCGCCGCTGGTCCTTTACAACGGCAGGGCGAGAATATCCACGTCCTCGTCGCCAAGCTAGAGGACTTTTCCATCCATCTCGACGGCATGCAACCGCAATCGAGAGACAACTAAATTCCGTCGAATTAAGTCATGTGTCCGGAATTTCCATAAGGCGCACCTTCGGTGCTTGGTGGTGGTACGACGTGTTGTTCCTAGGCCGTTGGCCTAGGCTGGTATAAGGCGCACCTTCGGTGCTGGGGATGGAAATCGATACCGAAGCGACTGACGCCGGCATTTCCGCCGGGCCGAAGGCCCACAACCATATCAGCCTGGGGCATCGCCCCAGGTCCACATCGCCACCCCTGCGGTATAAGGGCCAAAGGCCCGCCCCATCGTTCAATCCCATACGTAGCGCTCATCGAATTCGATCCCATATTTCGTTAGGAATGCCTGGTATTCCTCCTGAAATGATCGCGTGCGATGATGTTCCATCTGCCCCTCGATTCAGGCGATCAGCCCTCATCCCGCATCCTCATCCCGGGGTCAAGCAGTCCGGAGTCCGGGGTCGAGTCAGTCCGGGTCAGTCCGGGGTCAGGCTTACGTTTTGTACTTTGCTTTGCAAAGCACAAAACGTAAGCCTGACCCCATTCGGATGACCCCATTCGGACATTCGGGACCCCATTCGGCATTCGGGGTGGCTGGCAGACCGCATTATTGAGTCATGGCAACGCGGAAGCCGGTGCTGATGCACCAGTACTTCGTGACCAGCATGGGCCAGGAGCGTAGGGCGGAACGGCAGTCGCTCGGCCAATCGAACCAGGAGCCGCCTCTGCGTGGGGGTCGGTCGCGTGGGGGCGCGTGGGGGTCAGGGCAATACATGGACGGACTGGCAAATGCGTCGGATCGTCAAGCGGTGGTGTTGTGTCGATGACGTAGCCGCCCCGCTGCGGACAAACGTGCGGCATGGCCGATCTCCCAAAGGTGAGCAGATTATCGTACAATCTGCGCTTTGGAGTTGCGAAACTGTCGAACGATGGGAAGATCGATTATGCGGGATGAGGACACAACCAAAGAACAGCTTATCGCAGAAAATGAAGAATTGCGACGGCAGGTTGCCGCACTGGAGGCCAGCGAGCAACGATTTCGCACGATCATCGATACGGTGCCGTTGACGATTGGTGAGATCAATCGGGATGGCGTTGTCGTATTTACCAACGCTGCAACAGAAAAGATGTATGGGTATACGCCGGAGGAAATGATCGGCAGTAGTGCCTGGGATCGGATAGAAGAGGGGCCCACTCGGGAAGCGTTTCGGGCTTGGTTCTCTCACACCATGTCGGACCAGCCGTCACTTAGCCCGGTCTTTGGCTCCCGAGTCAAGAAAAATGGCGAACGGATTGAAATCCGGGGTGACTGCAACTACTTGCGGAACAAAACGGGAGAAGTGACCGGCCTAGTTACTGTCGTCGCAGACATCACCGACCTCAAGAGAGCGGAGGAAGAATTGGCGAAGAGCAAGGCTATCCTCACTGCTGCCGTTGAGTGCCTCCCGTTCGACTTCTTTGCCTTGGACCCGGATGGGCGTTGCATTCTACAAAACGCCGTCTCCAGGCGGTACTATGGGGATGCCCTCGGCAAGACGACCGAAGACGTGTGTCCCGATCCACGAAACCTCGCCCGCTGGCTGGAAAAGAACCAGCGAGCGTTTGCCGGTGAACGGGTGGAAGGGGACGTGGAATTGGCGATTAGGGGTGAGCAACGCCACGTCCACAACATCATCACCCCCATTCGGGACGGTGATGAAGTTCTTGGAATCCTTGGTGTCAACGTGGACGTTACGGATCGAAAGCGGGCAGAGGAGGCACTGCAAAAGGCCCATGACGAACTGGAACGGCGAGTGGAGGAACGTACTGCGGAACTCGCAAAGGCCAATGAAGAGCTTGCGATTTTCCGACGTTTTGCCGAGGCATCGGGGCAAGGATTCAGTATGGCCGATCTCGACGGCCACCTTATTTACCTGAATCCAGCATTGTGTCGAATGCTGGGCGAAGAGAGGCCGGAAGTCTGGATCGGCCAGCACTTGTCAATCTGCTATTCCGAAGAATCCAATCGCTGGGGAAAGCAGGAGATCGAGCCTGCCTTGATGCGAGACGGTTATTGGCAGGGTGAACTGTCGATGCTTTCACGCCAGGGGATATCGATCCCGACTTGGCACAATTCTTTCCTGCTCCGAGACGATAGCGGAAGCCCACTCCGTCTGGCCGTAGTGATAACCGACATCAGGGAGCGTAAAGCGGCAGAGGATGCTCTGCGGGCCAGCGAGGAACGGTTTCGTGTCACCTTCGAGGAAGCTCCCGTGGGGATGGTGATCGGCGTGGGCGATGGCGTTATCACCAAAGCCAATCGTGCCGTTTGCCGCATGATTGGCTATACCGAAGAGGAACTGGTGGGGCGGCATGTCCGTGACCTTGCTCATCCCGAAGACCGGGACTTGAGTGGTCCCTTGGTCAAGAGGCTTCTGGCTGGGGAAATCCCCAGTTTCACGCTGGAAAGGCGTTATCTTCGCAAGGGCGGCCAACCTTTTTGGGCTCAGGCGACGACCGCTGCGATCCAAGGCCCGGATGGCAAGGTGGCTTTTGCTCTCGGCGTTGTGGAGGACATCGATCACCGAAAACGGGCAGTGAAGGCCCTGCGGCAGAGCGAGCGTAGGTTCCGCAACTACTTCGAGCAGGGATTGATCGGAATGGCCGTGACCTCGGTGGATAAACGCTGGCTGGAAGTCAATGACCGGCTGTGCGAGATCATGGGCTTTTCCAGGGAGGAACTGCTTCAGAAGACTTGGCCCGACTTGACGTATCCCGATGACCTGGAACCCAATATCCAGTTGCTTAATCGGCTTTTGGCAGGCGAGATCGAGCATTTCACGCTCAACAAACGCTATCTGAAGAAGGATGGGAGCATCGTCCACGCCACGATCCATACCCGTGCCTTTCGCAAGGACGATGGGACGATTGACCATATCGTTACACTGGTCGAGGATATCACGGCCCGCAGGCAGGCCCAGGCAGCGTTGGAACGGGAACGCCGAACTCTCAAGCACATGCTGCGGGCGAGCGACCACGAGCGACAATTGATCGCTTACGACATCCACGACGGACTGGCTCAAGAATTGGCTGGGGCGCTCATGCAGTTTGAGTTTTTCGACCATTTGAAGGAGGCCAACTCCGAGCAAGCCACGGACGCCTTCCATGCAGCAATGACCATGCTTCGCCAAGGCCACATGGAGGCCCGGCGACTAATCAGCGGTGTGCGACCTCCGATCCTGGACGAATCGGGCGTCGTAGCTGCCATCGCTCACTTGGTTTACGATCCGACTTTCGCCCAGGGACCGAAGATCGATTTGCGCAACCGGGTCACGTTCGGTCGGTTACCGTCCGTCTTGGAGAACGTGATCTACCGTATCGTCCAGGAGGGGCTGACAAATGCCCGCCATCACAGCAAGAGCGACAAGGTACTCGTTAGCCTGAAGCAGCGAGGCGAGCGCCTGCGGATCGAGATCCGGGACTGGGGCGTCGGGTTTGACCCGACAGTAGTCCAAGAAAATCGCTTTGGGCTAGAGGGCATTCGTGAGCGTGCCCGGTTGCTGGGAGGAAAGTACAGCATCAAGAGCAAGCCCGGAAAGGGAACTTCCATCGTCGTGGAATTGTCGGTGGTGGAACAGCAGCAAGAAGAATAAGCGATTTCCGCTCCTTCCCGCATGAATACAATTATTGTGACAGGACCACGCAGGAGCATCGCCTATGCCCGAAAAGAAGCTTTCGTTCGATACGTACCACGACCCGGCCAACATGGGCTTCCGCTCGTTGCGGGTGATCAACGAGGATCGAGTGCAGCCTGGGCAAGGTTTCGGGATGCACGGCCATCGGGACATGGAGATCGTCACCTGATGTCCTGGAGGGGGCCCTGGAACATCGGGACAGCATGGGGAATGGTTCCATCATCCATGCACGCATGTCGGCAGGCACGGGCATCCAGCACGGCGAGTTCAATCCATCCGAAACGGAGCCCGTCCACCTCTACCAAATACGTAATGATGGTGATCGGAACACCAAGTTGGCGCTTTCGACGTAGGCTTTGATGCCGGCCAAGGTTGTTCTCCATCGCATAGTAAAGTTTGGCTATCCTGCAAAGCCGCCCAGAACTCCGGATTTGGGTTGGGAGCGAACCGTGCGAGAGCGGGTAGCAGTTCCGGGGCAGGGCATCGGTGGGCATCGGGGCCTGACTTTAACTGCTAACCGCGGCATGTAGGTTCGCCGGGGTGTTTGCCTTACGCGGATTTGGGTTGGACTGGTGAACAAGGCAATTGGGCGAGAGGAGCGATGAGCAGCCGTCAGAGCGATTTCCAAGTCCAACAGCCGGCAGCCACGACTATGGGTAGACAGTGCCCGCATGGTACCCGGCACGCCATCAAGATCGAGGCGATGTGACGAACCGGTCCGGAGCGGAAATCCGAAATTCGAAGTACGAAATACGAAACAAATCGGAAATCCAAAGGCGGAAAAATTCAAAACTGTCGCCCGCGGCTATTGCTCGGCATTGACTGCCTGCCGAGTGTCGTCGGTGCCTGGTATCTCGCCCGAAGATGCGGATTGTGATAGAATTACCATAGTTCCAAGAATACACGCGAGGTGACCGATGAAGAGCATTGTCGACCAACTTCCTCCCGAGATTGCCCGGCAGATGCACCCCGACTGCCGCAAGAACGAGGTCGAGTACTGGGCCGTCCGCGACCAACTTCTCGATGAATACCGAGGCAAGTGGATCGGCTTTGCCGACGGCCGGGTGGTCGCCTCGGGCACGAGTCCCGTGACGGTATTCCATGCCGCGGAGGCGACGGGACTGCGTCCGTTCTTCATCTGTGTTGGCAAGGAAGAACAACCGTGCCGCATTCGCCGCGCCAACTTCGCGTACGATACGACCTACGCTGGGGAACCATTACCGACCGTCACCGTCGAGTTTCTCCAAGCCAGCGGATCGCCGGGAATCGTCCTAGACCGGATAATCCCTGATACGGGCGCAGACGCGAGCGTCTTGCCCTAGGCGGATTGTCAACTCCTTCAACTTACGCCGGCTTTGGGCAGGCAAGGATTGATCGGCGGCGTTGCGGGCAGTTCCGCGGCAACGCTCGCTTTTCGCGTCTGGGCCTTGCTCGATGGCCAGGATTACCCATGCCGGTTGCAAGCGGATTTCGTTGGGAACGATCGCATCCTGGGCCGAGACGTTCTCAATCGTCTTGAGATCCTCTTCCGTGGGCCGGCCAACGAAGTCGTCGTAAACCCCTGATGAGCACTGGGTCGGCGTCACGACCACGGGTTCATGGTGCCCGGGATGGGGTCAATGGCTGCACCGAGGCCTGCCGGCACCCCTACCGGAACTGCGCAGGCTTGTTCCGGCCTACAGCTCGCCCCTCATCTCTCATCCCATAGTGAACGGCAGGAGTTGGAGGCGGGCCTGTTCTCGGCACGCGCGTCGAAAATTGGTTTGGGAAAACGTTTGGGTCATGATCGTGGAAAAATGGTTAGTGGATGGAATGTAGGTCTCTCTTGCCGAGAGAGACCAATGTGCTCCGGGCCGCGGGAAAACGTCCAGGCCTTCCCCCAGGGCCGCGCACAATAGTCCTTTCCGGCAGAAAGGACCTACTTGACAGGTTGCGATCAATTGGCGGCAACTTACTCGCTACAGGCGATTTCCTGCCGCAATTCATTGACCAAGGCGTCAAGCTGTTCGCTGGTCATAGCGCGGAGCTCTTCGTTGGTGATCAAGGGCCGCAGATTCTTCACGCCCTCGCGTTCGTATTTGGCCCGCAGCCGGGCGGAGACGGTGAAGAGCTCGTCGTCATTCATCGTGTCCATGTCGTCGTAGGTGAGCTTTTCCAGGTCTTCGTCGCTGAGGTCCGCCAGAGGGGAGCGGTCGCCGTTCGGGCTTTCGGCCCCGCTATCGTGAAGGGCGGCCAGACGGTCCTCGAGTTGGTCGATGCGTCGCTGGACGTCCAGGGCCTTGGCCAGATAGGCGGCGTTGCCCGTCTGCGTTTCCTTGCGGACGGAGCGTTTTTTCTTGGCGGCGGCCGGGGCGTCGGCGGGGCCGCTGTTCTCAATCACGCGCACTTGCTTATCCTCCTGCGAGCGGCGCCAGGCCGCGATCAACTTGCGATAGATCGAGCGGTAACGCTTGATCTTTCGGGCGATCCTTTCGGCGGGGTCTGGCGGCTCCTGCGCCGACGGATCGCTGCGAATCTCGCGCAGCCAGCGCGCGGTGTTGCTCAGGGAGGTACCTAGCTTGGCCGCGATCTTCCGCGAGCCGAGACCCTCCTCCGCGAGTTTGGAAATCTTGGGAAGCACGTCCTCTTTCCGTTGCCGGGTATCGGCCGACGTCTCATTCGTTTCTTTCATGGTTTGTACTTAGGGGTTGATGAAGGTTTCCATTTTTGGACTCACATAAGAACAATACGCCTCGGGTCCGATGATTATTTGTCGGGACGTGAAATTTTCTTCAACGGCGGGGAGCGGGGAGAGCGCGTGTTGGAAACATGCCAGCCAACAGATGGCAAAAGTGCAACGAGCGATTGGACTTGCGACGCAAGTTCGTGTCCCGCGCGCAATGGGGCGGAGTTTCGTTGCGTATTATGTGGGTATGAAGCGCGCTGAAGAAGATTCAGGCTACGCCTGAATACTCGGCGCGTACATTTGTTCTTTGACAATTTAACCGGGCCCTCGGCGTAGCGAACCGGGGGCCATTAGCAATGCGCGGCGCCGACTTGCACAAGTCGGCGTCCGCGCCGGCGGCTGCGCGGAAACTGGCCTAAGGCGGTCAGTTTAAGAAACAATATCGGGGATGGGACTGTAGGGTGGGCCGGCGCTCGCAAGCTCGCTGGTCCCATCCTACGGCTCCGGCAACGGTCGCGAACGGCCGCACTTGCGCTAGCAGCAATTAATTATATTTCTGACTCTGCACTTAAATATCCGAAAGAGAACTCCTTGTGTCCTACTCCTAAATACTATACAAATGACCACGTTCCCAAAAATTGGATACAAAATGGATACAAAATGGCAACATTGGCCAAAAAATTGGATACAAATTGGATACAAATTGCCAACGGCCTTTGGCTGTGCCAAAACAATCATTAGAGTGTCAAGCGTTTTTTTCCCGCGGTTTTCTCCGTGCGAGCAATACCTTTAGCGGAAGCCGAGTACACCCGTGGACGTACAAAATCGCCGCCAAAAAGCCAACAAGCCCATTTTTTCGATGTGGCTACACCACTGCCTAACCCAATACGGTGGATTGGTCGCGGCGGCCGACGCGAAAGAAACACCGCGGGTAGCATTTTTTCTGACTCGTCGTTGCCGTCGACGATCTATGGAACGCCACGGCGGGCCTTCCCTACGGGAAACAGGTTTCATATACCGGGACCGTGGCATTTTGGCCGCGATGGCCCGCCCCTGCCAATTGACACGGACGGAAACTGAGTGCAAAGTACACCTTCGCTTTCATCTGTCAATTTAGGGTAGGAATAACAACATGAATTCACCACAACAGAAATCGAGTATCGGCACAAGGGGACGTTTGGCAGCCGCAGCGATGGCGCTGTGCGTCCTCCTCGCGACAGCGCCGTTGGCCGCCGCGGAAAAGGTCCTACTCCCCGACGGAACTGCGTTTCCGTTCTGGGACGACGCGACGAACTACCGGACAACCTATCACGTCGCCTGCCAGGATCCGCAGGCATCCGACACCAATCCCGGCACGCGTGAGAAACCGCTGCGGACGATCGATTGTGCGGCGAAGATTCTTCAGCCTGGCGAGAAAGTCGTCGTCCACGAGGGCGTCTACCGGGAGTGTGTCCGCCCGCGCCGCGGCGGCACGGGACCGCAAGCCATGATCGCTTACGAGGCCGCCGCCGGCGAGCGGGTGGTTGTCACCGGCGCCGTCTCATGGAAGCCACGCTGCCAACCGAGTTCCGGTTGGGAACCGTCCGTAAAAACCGCCTGGATGGCCGATCTGCCGGTGGAGACATTCGGGGGCTACAACCCATTCCTGGCTAGGAACATCCACGAAGAGTTCGTAATCTACCGTAACGATGCGGACGCCGCCAAGTACCTGCTGCGGCGCGGCCACGTCTTCGTCAACGGCAAACCGCTTGAGCAAGTCTTTCGCTATGCCGAACTCGCCCAGCATAGCGGCGCGTTCTGGGTCGAGGAGCCGGGACTGCGGATCCACTTCCGGCTTCCCGGTGACGCCGATCCGCGGCAGGCGGCCCTGGAGATCACCGCACGGGAACAAGTGTTCGCCCCCAGCGAGCGAGGGCTGGGCTACATCCGCGTCCGTGGCTTCTGCTTCCAGTGTGCGGCCGATGGAGTGCCCGTGCCGCAGCGGGCCATGGTCAGTACGAACCGCGGTCATCACTGGATCATCGAGAACAATGAGGCTCGCTGGGCGAATGCCTGCGGCGTCGACGTGGGAAACCAGGACTGGAAGGCCGCCCGGTCGGCGGAGTTCGGCCGTCACATCCTCCGCGGCAACCGCGTAAGCGACTGCGGCGTGTGCGGCATTGCCGGCTGCGGTTGTGTCGACCAGACGCTGGTCGAGGACAATCTCGTCCAGCGCGTCGGCGGGCTGGACATCGAACGGATGTGGGAAGTCGCCGGGCTGAAGTTCCACACCGCCCAGAGCGTGCTCATCCGCCGCAACACGTTCCGCGACATGCGCCGCGCCGCCGGAGTCTGGCTGGACTATTTGAACGCGAACTGCCGCGTCACGGGCAACCTGTTCGAGGACATCGCTTCCTGCAACGGGGCAATGTTCGTGGAAGTCAGCCATGCGCCCAATCTCGTGGACCACAATTATTTCTGGAATATCCGGCCCAGTGGCGGCAGGGAGCCGACCAGCCCCAAGGACGGCTCGGCGGTCTGCACGGACAGCTCCAACGACACGGTGATTGCCTACAACTTCTTCGGAAACGTCCGCGCGTTCGCGGCCTGCGTGAACAACTTCCAGGCAAACCGCTGGGTGGGCGGACGCCTGGGCGAGTGCCGCGGCAACCAGGTGCTCAACAATGTCTTTTTCGCCTCTCCCCGGCGGATCTTCCTCGGTCGTGCGGAGGGCAATCGGTGCGACGGCAACCTGTTCGACGCCGGCGACAAGGACGGACTGTTCGACGTGCAAGACCCTGCGCCGAATCCCAAGCCGCGCCTCGCCGCGTGGCAGGCCACTTTCGGCCAGGACCGGCGTTCGCTGGCGGTAACGATGGAAGCTACCCGAGGCGATGCGGACGGTCAACTCCGCTTCAAATGCGCAGGGGTTGCCGAGATCTGCGTGCCTGTGGCCCGATTGGGCGAATCATTGCCGGCTGCCGGTCCCGGCCCGTTCGATGCCCAGCAATGGAAACTGCTGCGCGAGGGAAAACCGATTGTTGCTTGTAATCGACTCTTCCTCCAAGTACAATAGCTGCCAAGTTGTGATCCTCATTTGAAAGGAGATTTTCCGTGAGAGTTCTTGTTAGTGTGTTTGCTATGTTGTTCTGTGTCCATGCTTCCCTCGCCGCCGATACGCCGCAGGCGGAAAGCGGTTTTGTGAGCCTCTTCGATGGAAAGACGTTGGACGGCTGGAAGATCGGCCAGAATGCCGAAGTCTTCACGGTCCGCGACGGTATGATCGTGATGGAGTGTCCGAAGACGAACCACGAACCGGCACACCTCTTCTATGCCGGCGACGTAGGCCACCACGACTTCAAGAACTTTCACCTCAAGGTCGACGTGATGACTTTCCCCGCCGCTAATTCGGGGATCTATTTCCATACGGCGTTCCAGGAAGGCGGCTGGCCCCGGAAGGGCATCGAATGCCAGGTCGACAACAGCCACGGCGATTGGCGCAGGACCGGCAGCCTGTATGCCATCAAGAACATCTCGTGGGGTCCGGAAACGCCGGACAAGAACAACAAGGAACAGGTCACCATTTTCGCCAAGCCCCCGGTGACCGACAACGTCTGGTACACCCAGGAAGTGATCTACAAAAACGGCGACATTGAAGTCAAGCTCGACGGCAAGACCGTGGTCACCTATAAGCTTCCCCAGGCGGACGTCAAACACGTGCTCCCCAGCGGAATGACCTGGTTGCCGCGGGGCACTTTCTGCCTCCAGGGGCATCCCCCCATGCCCGGCCACATCAGCAAGGCGTGCTTCAAGAACATCCGCGTCAAGGTTTTGCCCGACTGAGAAACCAGTTCTCCAGGCCCCGGGGAGAATTTGCAATTCCCCCGCATCGGGTACTTGGAAACTCCGGCACGTCGGCTATAATCGGCCAACAGTAGCACGTCGCGGTCATTCGAGGCGTCTCTACTGCTTCCGAGGGGATGCAAACCATCGTATTGACGCGTTTCAAACCGCTTGAGGGAGATACCTTCATGTCCACGACAGTCTTCACCCAATCCACGACCACGACAGCGGTCGAGTCCGCGTACAAGGCCGCCGCAGAACGCTATGCCGCATTAGGAGTCGATACCGAAACCGCCCTGAAGCGGTTGGCCGCCGTGCCCGTTTCCTTGCATTGTTGGCAAGGCGACGACGTGGGTGGGTTCGAAAAGGCCGGTGAAGAGTTGGGCGGCGGACTAGCCGTCACGGGCAACTATCCCGGCAAGGCCCGCACGCCCCAGGAACTTCGCAGCGACACGGTCAAGGCCCTTTCGCTCATTCCCGGAAAGCACCGATTCAATCTGCACGCCTGCTACGCTGAGACCGGCGGCAAGCGGGTCGATCGGAATGAACTTTGCCCGGAGCACTTCCGGGGCTGGATCGACTGGTGCAAGGAGCAGGGATTGGGCATGGACTTTAATCCTACCTACTTTGCCCATCCCAAGGCGGCCGACGGTCTGACGTTGGCCCATCCGGACACCGGCATTCGCAAGTTCTGGATCGAGCACGGCATTGCCTGCCGCAGGATCGGCGCGGCGATCGGCGCCGCGCTGGGCAAGCCGTGCGTGACGAACGTGTGGATTCCCGACGGCATGAAAGACCTGCCGGTGGACCGCGTCGCCCCGCGGCAGCGTTTGACCGAGGCGCTGGACGAGATCTTCGCCTTTCCGGTCAATCGGGCCGACAATCTCGACGCCGTCGAGAGCAAGCTCTTCGGCATCGGCTCGGAAAGTTACGTTGTCGGCTCGCACGAGTACTACCTAGGTTACGCTATCTCGCGAAAGAAACTGCTCTGTCTGGACACGGGCCACTTCCATCCTACGGAAACAATCGTCGACAAGATTTCGGCAGTCTTCACTCAGCTTGATGAAATCCTGCTGCACGTCAGCCGTGGCATTCGCTGGGACAGCGACCACGTGGTGATTGCCGACGACGCGCTGTTGGCCATCGCCCAGGAGTTGGTGCGTGGCAACTTCCTCGCCCGGACCCACATCGGCCTGGACTATTTCGACGCCTCGATCAACCGCGTGGCCGCCTGGGTGATTGGCACGCGGGCCATGATCAAGGCCCTGCTGATCGCTTTGCTGGAGCCGACCCAGTTGCTCCGCGATCTGGAGAATGCCGGTGATTACACGGCGCGGCTGGCCCTGCTGGAAGAGTTGAAGACTTTGCCGTACGCGGCCGTTTGGGACTACTACTGCTTGCGGCAGGGCGTGCCCGTCGGGCCGGCCTGGATCGGCGAAGTGAAGCAGTATGAAAAGGACGTGCTGTCGAAACGGAGTTGAAGGGAGATTTGAGATTGGGCTATCCCACCATCATCCTAAACCTGGAAAAGAAGAAGGAAGAGATCCATGAGTTTACTGCTCGCAGACGCCGCTTCGAACTCGGCCTTGGGAATCACCATCTTCGCTTTGGGCGGACTGGCCGGGGCGACGTTTTACCTTCCTTTCAAAAAGGTCAAGGAATGGGCGTGGGAAAGCTACTGGATGATTTATGCGGTGTTCGGCCTGATCGTGGTGCCGCTGTTGCTGGCGGTATATACGTCGCCCAACACGTGTAATGTTCTCCGCCATGCGCCCCATAACGAGATAGCCTATTGTTTTTTGTGCGGCGCGATGTGGGGTATCGGTGGATTGACCTGGGGCCTGATGATCCGCTACCTGGGCTTCGGCCTGGGGTTGGCGATCGGCTGTGGACTTTGCTCGGCCGCGGGCACGCTCCTGCCGCCCATCCTGGGAGATTACCTGAAGATTGTCTTCCACACAGCGCCGGCCGGCCTGACCCCGTCGCAGGCAATTCAGGCCGGCGTACACTCGCTCTGCAAGGATGCCGCCGCAAGGACCGCACTGCTGGGCGTGGGTGTCTCACTGCTGGGGATCATCTTCGTCGGCCTGGCCGGCATCTCGAAGGAACGCGACCTTCCGGAAGAGGAGAAAAAGAAAGCGATCGCCGAGTACAACTTCAAGAAGGGGATTATTATCGCCATTTTTTCCGGCCTGATGAGCGCCGGCATGAGCTTGGGCCTCAACGGCGGCGAGAAGATCGAGTCGTTGGCACTGGCCACCGCGCCGGAAACCTCGGCCACTTGGAAAGGCATTCCCGTGCTGGTCGTCGTTCTGCTGGGCGGTTTCACCATCAACTTCTTGTGGTGCGCTCTCTTGAACGCCAAGAACCGCACTTTCGGCGACTACGTCAGGCCGGAAGGATCGGTGTTGCTCGCCAACCTGGTCTTTGCCGCCTTGGCCGGGGCCATTTGGTGTTGTCAGTTTATCGCCTTCAAGACCGGCGTGGCAGCCATGGGCAGCGTCCAATATATCGGCTGGGCTGTGCTCCTGGGCAGTTCGATCTTCTTCAGCGGCTTGCTGGGGATCATTCTCGGCGAATGGAAAGGCACGAGCGGCCGCACCGGCGGGTTGTTGATGCTGGGCCTGCTGCTGTTGCTCATTTCCGCGGGGATTGCAGGATACAGCGGCAGCCTGAAAGAGAAACAGGAGCCGGCCGCAGAAACGGCCATGATTCAAAAGCTACCCACATAGAGGACTGCCGGCAGTGGCACGGTCGGTGACTCGAGTCACGCACTTCGCCTATACTGCACGCGAGTAGAACTCAACCGTTGGAGTCCCAGCTTTAGCCGGAAACCTCCCGGAACAGCCGCCGACCATGAGTACATGGTGCCCGGGCGGGACTCCAACGGCTCAGTTCCTCCCGCGCAAACTATAAATTTCAGCACGGCTGGTGGAACTCGTTTTCACTCTGCGCGCGCAATAATCAGCAAAACTCAATCTTACTTACCCAAGGAAGCCATTATGTCCGCATTTCCCGAAGTCCAGAAAATCCGCTACGAAGGTCCGCAGTCAAAAAACGCGTTGTCTTTCCGTCACTACAACGAATCCGAGGTCGTGGCCGGCAAGACCATGAAAGATCATTTCCGCTTCAGTGTCGCTTACTGGCACACCATGCGCGGCAGTGGTGCCGACCCTTTTGGCCCCGGCACCATGCTCCGGCCCTGGGAGAGTGGCTGCGACGACGTGCCGATGGCCCAGAAACGGGTCCGCGTGGCCTTCGAGTTCATGGAGAAATTGACGGCCCCGTTCTTCTGCTTCCACGATCGCGACATCGCCCCCGAAGGCGCCTCGCTGGCCGAGAGCAACAAGAACCTCGACGCCGTAGTCAAGGTCATCAAGGAAGAGATGCAGCGGACCGGCATCAAGCTGCTCTGGGGGACGGCCAATCTGTTCAGCAATCCCCGCTACGTCCACGGCGCCGCCACTAGTCCCAACGCCGATTCTTTCGCCTTCGCCGCGGCGCAGGTGAAGAAGGCCCTGGAGGTCACCAAGGAGCTTGGCGGCCATGGCTACACGTTCTGGGGCGGCCGCGAAGGCTATCAGACCCTCTGGAACACCGACATGAAGCGCGAGTTCGAGCACCTCGCCAAGTTCATGCACATGGCCGTCGACTATGCCAAGCAGATCGGTTTCAAGGGGCAGTTCTACTTCGAACCCAAGCCCAAGGAGCCAACTAAGCATCAGTACGACTACGACTCGGCTGCCTGCATCAACTTCCTCCGCGCCTACGGCCTGGCGGATCACGTGAAAATGAACATCGAAACGAACCATGCGACGCTGGCAGGGCATTCCGTCGAGCACGAAATGGACTATGCCGGCGCACAGGGGTTCCTCGGCTCGGTCGACGCGAACGTCGGCGACCTGCTCCTGGGCTGGGACACGGACCAGTTCCCCACGGACGTCTATGTGACGACCAAGATGATGCTCATTCTCCTCAAGTATGGCGGCTTCACCACCGGCGGTTTGAACTTCGACGCCAAGGTCCGCCGCGAGAGCTTCGAGCCGGTCGATCTGTTCCACGCCCACATCGGCGGCATGGACGCCTTTGCCAAGGGCCTGAAGATCGCCGCGGCCATCCGAGCCGAAGGCGAGTTGGCGGGCATGCTCAAGCAGCGCTACTCCTCGTGGGACTCGGGCGTCGGCGCTGAGATCGAGGCCGGCAAGCAGGACTTCGCCGCGCTGGAGAAATACATGCTCGCCAAGGGCGAAGTCACGCCCAACACCAGCGGCCGCCAGGAACTGCTGGAGAACATCGTCAACCGCTACGTGTTCTAAGACAAAAGAAGATTACCGTTCCGGGAAGAGCATCGCCTCTGTAAAGGCGGCCGCGAAATCCGGCTCCAGCGAAAGATCGATGTGCTCGGTCCGTGCGGCAAGCTCCTCACATACCTCCCGCTGAAGCCTTGAGAGGCCAGCCAGTCGAGCACCGGCCAACGAGGTATTGCCCTGATAGCGGATGCGCTGATGCTCGATATCCGGGGGCAAGAGTCCTATGCGCTGGGCGTTGCCGCGGCGAATATAGTTACCGAATCCGCCCGCCAGCAGTACGCGGTCGAGGTCCTTGGGCTGTAGGCCGCACCGCTTCAACAACAGCTCGATGCCGGCGCGAATCGCTCCCGAGGCTAACTGCACTTCTCGCACGTCGCGCTGGGTCAACACGACCTGCCTGCCGCCGGCCGCCGAGTCGGCAAGCACGAAGTGGATTTTTTCATCCTGCGTCACGACCCGGCGGGCAAGGTCCGGCAGCACGTTTGCCGGCAGATCCTCGCGTGCCAATAGTCGGCCTTGGGGCGAGACGATGCCGTGCCGCAAGAGTTCAGCCGTGGCGTCGATCAAGGCGGAACCGCACAATCCCAACGCTGGAACGCGACCAATTACATGGACGTGCAGTTTGTCGTCCACCACGACCTTCTCGATCGCGCCGGAACTGGCCCGCATCCCCTGGGCGATTCGTGCCCCCTCGAAGGCCGGCCCGGCAGCGGTCGACGTGGCCGTAAGCTTGCCGTCGGCCAACAACACGATTTCGCCGTTGGTGCCGATGTCGATCAGCAGGGTCGGACCCGCACATTGGGCAATCCCCGTCGCCAGAATACCGGCGACGATATCGCCGCCCACAAACGCGCCGATGATTGGCAGGACATAGACCCGGCCGCGAGGATGGATCTGTAAGCCAACTGCTGCGGCTGGAAAGACCAGTCCGTGCTGCACCGCGGGCACAAAAGGCACCTCGCCCAGCGGCCCGGGATCGATACCGCAGAAAAGTTGCTGCATTGTGGTGTTGCCGGCCAAGGTCACGCTGTAAACTTGCCGCCGGCCGATACCCGTCGCGTCGCACAGTTCGCCGATCATGGCGTCAAGGGCCTCGACGACGACCTGTTGGAGCTTTTCCAGTCCCTCGGATCCGCTGCGGGCCATGAGAATTCGCGACAGCACGTCGTCGCCGAAACGGGTCTGCGGGTTGAGCCGCGAAGCAATGCGGACTTGCCGGCCGGTGGCCAGGTCCAAGAGGGCGGCGACGAGTGTCGTAGTGCCCAGGTCGATGGCCACTCCATAGGAATCCCATTCACTGTTTCCCGGCTCAAAATCGATGAGGCGGTCGCCGTCCAACACGGCGGTGCCCTGGAAATGGGCGTTTCGCAGGCGGCGGGGAAGCTCGCGGAGGAGGTCCAAGTCAGCCTCGACCGGGCCAAGTTGCCGTTGCAGTCGGGCCAAGTCCGGCACGTCGTCACCCCGATCGGGCAGGGAAAGTTCGACATAGCGTTTGCAGATCAGCGGCGCGCCCTCCGTGGCGACCGGCGCTACCGAGTCGACCAGGATCTGGTGGGGGCGGTCAACCAACGAAGTCTCAGGCACCAATACCGTCATCGGACCGCCGACGGTCGCCTGGCAAGCCAATCGGCAACCGGCGCGGAGTTCCTCATCGGTCAACCGCCGGCGCTCCTCCTCCGTGGGCGGCAAGGTGCCTTCGCAGACGACCACGCGGCATTTGCCGCAAGTTCCCTCGCCCCCACAAGGGGCATCCAACACCAGGTCGGCCGCCGTGGCCGCCTCTTGCAACCGGGTCCCAGCCAGCACATAGACCGTCTTGTCGCCCGGCAGGAAGGTGATTGGAAACTCCTGCCCACTCATGTCTCCTCCGGTTTGTGCAACTGGGTTTCTTTGAGCAATTCGACAAACTTGGCCGCCGTGGGCGTGAATACCTTCCGCTGGCGGTGGATAATGCCGATAGGGCGAAACAATTCGGGAGCAATCAGGCGGACGGCGACGAGGCTGCCGTTGCGACAGGCCTCGCGAATCGGCGGCTCGGGCAGAATACTGACCCCAGCCCCGATTTCCACCGCCTGCTTGATGGTCTCGATATTGTCGAACTCCATTACGATCCTGATGTTCACCGACCTTTGCCGCAAGTACCGGTCGACCTCTTTGCGGATGCTCAGGTCGCGATCGAAGGCCACGAAATCCTCGCTCTGCAGGTGCTCGGCCGTCACCGCGCTCTCTTTCGCCAGCCGGTGCTGGGGACTGCACACCAGCGCCATGCGCTCGCTCCGCAGGGGGATCACGTCGATGTCCGGCGATGCGGTAGGATAAGAGATGATGCCCAAATCGACCTCGGCGTTATTGACCGCGTCGTACACCTTGTTGGGACGCAGGTACTCCAGCCGCACCTTGGCCTTGGGGTAGCGCCGCATGAAATCCTGCATGCATTGCCGCATGTCGTGCAGCCCCACGGAATAGATCGACGCCACACGCACCAGGCCGCTGATATCCATGCGCAACGACCGTACCTGGGCCTCGACCGAATCGTAGAGCTCCAGGACCTCGCGAAACCCTTCATAACAGGCCTGCCCTTCGGGCGTCAAGACGAACGGCCGCTTGCTGCGATCGACCAACTGCACCCCAAAATGCTCTTCCACGCGATGCACCGACTGGGTTGCCGCAGACTGGCTCACGCCGTTGATTACGGCCCCACGGGAAAAGCTCTGGTGCTGAACAACATCGCAAAAGATGCGCACGGTCTCTATGTTCATAAGCCTATCTTATCATAAGTTCTGCTTATTACAAGAGGAGTCCACGTTTCGATTCCGAAAATTTTTTCAACTGCCCTTTACGAAAAGCGGACAAGTGGGCAGAATACGCCCCTCCCTTGAAGCCGTATCTGGTTTACCGAGCGGGTCGCACGAGCCAGGCGCACGACGGGGAGAAATGCGCCGGTCAAGGAAGACCCACCGCCACAGCAAGGAGCGCTGCACGTGAAAAAAACTCTTCTCTCGTCGGCCATCGCGGCCGTAATGTTCGCCCTGTGTCTTGCCTGCGCATGCTTTACCAGCGGCCAGGCCACGGCCCAACCGCCGATGATGTCTGCCGCCCAGCAGGCCCCCAGCGGCATTGCCCTGGTCGACATCCACGCCATTCTCTTAAAACACGTCCGCCTGCGTGACGCCTTGGAGCGTCTGCATACCGAAGCCGAACAGGTCAAGAAGGACTTTGAACAGCAGGCCCAGCAACTGCAAGACGATGCAAAGCAGTTGACCGTGCTCAAGACCGGCACGCCGCAATACCAGGAATTGGAGGAGAAGTTGGTGAGCCGGAAGGCCCTGTTGCAAAGCGGGTTCGCCCGCAAGCGTCAGGAATTCGAGCAGCGGGAAGCCAAGTATTACTATAACGCCTATCGCGAGGTCACCGACGAGGTCAACGTCCGATGCCGGGAGTGGGGCATTATCCTGGTGTTACAGGTCAATCGCGAGGGGGTCCACGAAGACAGTCCTCAGGATATCAGCCGCGGTATGAGCAAATCGGTAGTCTATTACCACCCGAACCTCGACATTACCGAGAGAATCCTGCCACGCTTCGTGCAGCCAATCAGCGCGAACAGGGATGCAGGACCAGTGGGCGTTGGTGGTCCCGGCTACTATCCCCAGAAGTAGCCCACAGTTCCTCGTTACACGTTCCAGGTCCGGCAAGGAAGCCTGGCCGAAATCATGAGGGTTTGCACCTTTTGTCATGGATGACTGGCAGGGGATGGACGTAACACGAAACCAGCGCACGTTGCGCAGCACGGCGGCGATCGAGGGAATTGGCTACTGGAGCGGGCGCGACGTTCGTGTCGAATTCCGGCCCGCAGCGCCGCATACGGGGATCGTGTTCGTACGCTCCGATCTGCCGGGGCGGCCCCGCATTCCGGCAGTCGTGGCAAATCGGATCGAGATGCCCCGGCGAACGGTGCTTTCGTCCGGTGGCGTCGCGGTCGAGATGGTCGAACACATCATGGCGGCGCTGGCCGGCATGCATGTCGACAATTGCGAGGTCTGGGTCGATCAGCCCGAAATGCCCGGTTGCGACGGCTCGGCGCAGGCCTTCGTAGCGGCGATCGAGCAAGCGCAGACCGCCGAACAGGACGCGCCGCGGGAGCTGCTCGCGGTGGAACAGGTGCTGCGGCTGGGCAACGAGGAATGTTGGATCGAGGCCCGTCCGGCGGCCGGCGGCAAGACCGTAATTCAATACGAGTTGGATTACGGCAGCGGAAACCCCATCGGTCGGCAGTCGCTGGAAGTGACGCTTTCTCCCCGTTATTTCCACGTGAGCCTGGCCGGTAGCCGCACTTTCATGCTGCAGCGCGAAGCGCTCGCCTTGCAAGAGCGGGGGCTGGGACAGAGGACGACCTTCAACGATCTCCTGATTTTCGATGCGGACGGGCCGATCGGCAACTCGCTGCGATTTCCCGACGAGTGCGTCCGCCACAAGATTCTCGATATGGTTGGTGACTTGGGCCTGGCCGGCTGCGATCTGGCCGGGCACTTCGCCGCCTATCGCAGCGGGCACCGCCTCAACGCCGAGTTGGTGCGGACGCTGTTGAATAATTGTAGTGTCTGGAAACGGTGTGCATAGCAGGATCAAGAACTTGCCTCAAAATCGCTTACGGGCCGGAGGAAAAGCCGGGAAGCGGTTCGAAGGTAAGCTCTTCAAGAACAAGGAGTGACGGCGATGGCGACCTGCATTGCCGAGAATGTTTCGATCGACCCCCGCGCGGAAATCGACGACGACGTCGAGATCGGCCCTTTCTGCATTATCGGTCCCAAGGCCCGCATCGGCCGGGGAACGAAACTCGAGGGAAACGTTACCTTGATGGGCGACGTCACCATCGGCCAGCGCAATCATATCTACCCGGGCGTGGTGATCGGTGGCGAGCCGCAGGACATTAGCTACCGCGGATCGAACACGCGCGTGATCCTTGGTGACGATAACATCATCCGCGAATGCGTCACGATCAATCGCGCGTCGGAGAAGGAAGACGGCGTGACCCGTTTGGGAAACCACAATTTCCTCATGGGATGCTGCCACGTGGCCCACGACTGCCAGCTCGGCGACCAGATCGTGATCGCCAACGGCACGCTCCTAGGCGGACACGTCCACCTTCACGACCATGCCTGGCTTTCCGGCGGCGTGGGCGTACACCATTTTGCCACGATCGGCAGCTACTCTTTCGTGGCCGGCCTCAGTGCCGTGCGGCACGACGTGCCACCCTACATGCTCGTCGAAGGTTATCCGGCGAAGCCGCGATGCATCAATATGGTGGGGCTGAAGCGGAACGACTTTCCCCCGCACGTGATCCAATCGTTGTCCGAGGCCCATCGCCTTCTCTACCGGGCGAAAGTCGGCTTGGATAACGCCTGGGAGATCTTGCGCAACAATGGCCAATTGGTTCCCCAGGTGAACCACCTGTTGAGCTTCGTGCAAGGTCAGCACGAGGGAATGCATGGCCGCGGTCGCGAACACCGGCGGGCAGCGTAGGGGAAGAATTGCCATGTCCATCCGCGTTGCTGTAATCGGGGCCGGCCGCCTGGGCGGCTTCCATGCGCAGAAACTGGCCCGCATGACCCACGTACAACTCGTGGGCGTGGTCGATCCGCTGGCGGCCAATCGCGACCGCTTGGCCGCCGAACTGCACACCGGCTCGTACTCCTCGCACCTTGAACTGCGAGGCCGGATCGATGCGGCGGTGATTGCCGCGCCGACGGTCTTGCACCACCGGCTGGCCGTCGATCTTCTCGAAGCGGGCACGCACCTGCTCATCGAGAAACCGATCTGTACGACCGTGGCCGAGGCCGACGAACTGGTCGAACTGGCCCGGCGCAAGCAACTTGTGCTCCAAGTCGGACACGTGGAACGCTTCAATCCGGCCCTTGCCGCGGCCGTTCCCCACGCGCGAAACGCGAGATTCATTGAGGCCGTGCGAGCATCCGGCTTTACGTTCCGTTCGATGGATGTCGGCGTCGTATTGGACCTGATGATCCACGACATCGACGTCGTGCTCTCGCTGGTCCGCTCGCCCGTACAGTCGGTCCAGGCCTTGGGCGCCGCGGTCCTGGGCGGCCACGAGGACGTTGCTCATGCCCGGCTGGAGTTCGAATCGGGATGCGTGGCGAACCTGTCGGCCTCGCGGGTTTCCTACGAACCGGCCCGCAAGATGCAGGTGTGGGCGCCGCGGGCTTATGCCAACATCGATTTCGGCACACGGACCATGACGCTAGTGCGGCCCAGCGAGGCGCTGCTCCGCGGCGAATTTCATGCCGACCGGCTTGCGCCGGAGCAAGTGGAGTATTACAAGACGCATTTGGCAGAAGAGCATTTGCCTCGCCAACAGCAGACATTCGACGCCGTCGACGCCTTGGGCCTGGAACTGCAGGACTTTGTCGACAGCATTCTTTCCGGACGACAACCTTGGGTGACGGGCGCGGCCGGCCGCGACGCCTTGGCCGTAGCCGAGCAGATCCTGGCAAGTATTGCCAGCCATACCCAGGATCAAATTTCGCAGCCGGCGACAAGTCCGGTTGCGATCCCCTACTCGCGCGTCGTGCCGCCACCACATTTCAGCCTGACGGCCGGCGAACGCAAGGCCAGCTAAGAGTCTGTTCCGAAAGGTGCTGGAGTCCCGGCTTTAGCCGGCTAAAGCCAGGACTCCAACACCGGTCCCCAGCCTTTTGGAACAGACTCTTAGTGTTGCCGGCTGACGACGAACTCAGCCAGCCCGACTAATGAATCGCGGGCGGGCGAGGGCGGAAGCGCGTCCAACTGCCGCACGGCAAGTTGGCTGAAGGCAATCGCCTTGTCGCGCGTATAGGCGATGGAATCGGAGTTGTCCATGTACGGACACAGTATCTCGCGATGATGATTATTGGAGCTCTTGAGCTGCGCAATCAATCCGCTGCGGGTTGCGACCGGGGCCTGTTCCAAGAGCCGAATGATGGGGAGCGTCGATTTCTGTTTCAACAGATCGGTCCCCAACGACTTGCCCACTTTGCCTTCGTCGCCCAGGACGTCGAGCAAATCATCGGCGATTTGAAAGGCGATGCCCAAGTATAAACCGTATTGGGCCAGGGCCTCCTCGAGTGGCGGATCGGCGGCGGAGAAGTGGGCGCCCAAGCGGCAGCAACTCGCCGTCAATGCGGCCGTCTTGCCCCGCACAATGTCGTAATATTGCTCTTCCGTAAGGCCGTAGTCGCCGCGGCTTTCAATTTGTCGCAATTCGCCTTCGCACATCAGCCGGCTGGCATTGTGCAATTCGCGACTGGCGAAGACGTCGTCCAAGGAACTAGCCAGGCAGAGCGCCCGGGCAAAAAGATAATCGCCCAAGAGCACGCTGGTTTCGTTGTCCCAACGAGCATTCACCGTATCGAGATGGCGGCGCATGGTGGCTTCGTCCAACACGTCGTCATGGATGAGCGTGGCCGTGTGGATCATCTCAACGGCCGCCGCCAGGACGACGTGCTCCCGGCCAAAACCGCCACAAACCAGGCCGCTAAGCAAAACCAGCGCCGGTCGCAACCGCTTGCCGCCGAGGCGAAATCCGTACTTGACCAAGTCATCGACGAACGGGTATCGGCTGCGCAGTATTTCGCGAAAGACGTCTTCAACCTGACGCAGCTCCCCCTGAATGGGCGCGTACAATACCGACAGGGTTTGAGGTATCTTTCCCCGGTCCTCGGCCACCTCTTTCATGAACGCTTTCCTGCTGGCAATTTGGCTCCCCGGCTCCCTAGCAGAGGGATTATCGTATCTGTAGATTGTAATCTCCCCGTCAAATGCAACAAGACCCACCCCGCTTTCGACGAGATGGGCCTGGCATGATTACTTCGGCATGGAAGATCCTTACGTGCCGGGGTAATATCTACTGAGACTTGGCAGGCCGAGGGCAAAAGCAGATTACGCCGACTGAACGGCCGCTGCCTCTTGGAGTTTCTCTGACGCGCTGGAAACCTCGACCAGGGCCACTTCCAGAGCCAGCGAGCCCCATCCGCAACTGAACGGAATGCAGATCCGCATGGCATTGCGAGGGAATTCGATGCAATGCCCTTTGCCGGTCACGACGGTCGGCAGGCTCAAACTCATGCAAAGGTGTTCGAGTTGGCCCTTGGCCTGACCGGCAATCATGTTGGCCATTTCCCCCATGGCGTCGGCCACGTCGGCATTCAGTCCCGACTGTTCCTCCTGCAAGAGGGCTGCCGCCACCTGGATGGCCACCTCGCGATCGACCGTGAGGACCACGGTTCCCTTGGCCTTGCCCGAGAGTCCGATCACCGCCGAGACCTCGTGGCTGGGTTGGTAGCCGTCTTTTAGCGTGGGGACGCCGCGGCGCACTTCGGTCCCTACCATCGTGTCAAAAACATTGATGGTGGCGGCGATAAACGGGTTGATGTATTCGACTTTCATTCATTGGTCTCCCTTGGTATGAAAGCAAGGGACAAGGGTGCGAGGGAGGGGCATTCGTTCCCATTAGGTTACAGTTCGACGGAGCGCGCCGGCCATCAAACCGTTGCGCCTTGAAGCAAGCCAGGCATTGGTCCGGTTGCTTCCTGACAAGCCGCGGCTCGTCAGGAAGGTCGCTGAGAAACTTTAGCACAGGAAATGTGTGGAGGAGGCAAGAAATGCGGTTTATCGAGGATCGATTCCAGCCGCACCCGCAAAGCCCCCAATTCCTTCGATTTGAAGGAACTTTTCGTTCGTTGGAGAACTTCGATCGTTTCGGTGATCGCTTGCTCGTAGTTCGGATGCATATTGCAATCCAGGAGGCGGCAAAGCGTTTGCTGGCCGTCCTGGCACCCCAGCGATGCGCGTAAGCGCAGGATTTTCGTGAGGGCCGTGGAAACGTCGCGGACCAGGGAAAGAGGAACCAAGCGGGAAGGGTCGGTGTGAAGCGCTAATTGGTCCCGGCCCGTCGCAAATTCCGCGGCCGCCGAGTTCAGCCGCTGATGGATTTCACTCATGAGGCGATGCACCTCCGAGTGCTCCGCCGCACGGCGCACATGCTCGCGCATCTGGGCGTAGTCCACCGGCTTCTTCAAATAGGCCATGACCGCAAGGTCGACCGAGGGGATCGCCGTCTCCAGCGAAGGGTGGCCAGTCACCAGAATCACCGGCAGACCCGGTGCGATTCGGTTGGTGTTGCGCACCAAGGCCAAATCGTCGTTGCCTTCCATGCGAATGTCGGCAATCAGAACGTCATAGCAGTTGCGGGCGAGGAATTCGATGGCCTGTTGCCCATTTTCCACGCAGTCACAAGCAAAACCGTCCGCACGCAAGAGCGCCGCCGTCGAGACCCGAAAAAGGTCCTCGTCGTCAGCCAAGAGAACATTGCCAACGGTATTCATGGTTCAAAGCACTTTCCGCGTCCGGCCACAGAGCGGGCGTACAACCCATTCGTGCGATCTATATACGTTTCAAGGTAATCTATTGCCACTCCGTTGGGTTGCGACCATCAAGCAGATTATCTAGGGGGGAAGATGGCATCTTTGTAATCGGTTGTCGTTTACATGAGACTTTAGTCCCCCTCGATTCACTAGAACGATTTTGCCAATCAATCCAGCGCCGGCCGACAAATTGGGCCGAATTGACCATCCGTAGAGACCAAATGAAAGCCGTGCCGCTTGCGAAAATTTGACGGTCCCGAAAAATGACCTAGCTTTTGTAAGACAGGCGCTGAGGAGCATAAATCGATTGGAAGGGCCCAGTCGGGCGCCTGGGGAACTGGATCACAAAGGATAAGAGACATCATGGGTATCCGCGTTTTGATGGCCGACGACTCTAAGACGATGCGCACGATCATTCGGCGTTCCTTACAAGCAGTGGGCGTAAACGAAGCAACGGAGGCCGCCGACGGCAACGAGGCCGTGGCCCTGTTCAAGCCCGGACAATTTGACCTGGTCCTGACCGACTGGAACATGCCCGGTCAAGCCGGCATTGACGTGGCCCGCGCAATTCGCGCCCAGGACGCGAAGGTCCCCATCATCATGATCACGACGGAAGCCGACAAGGAACGTGTCGTACAGGCCGTCCAGGCAGGGGTCACCGACTATCTCCTGAAACCGTTCACGCCCGACGCGCTCCGCGAGAAGTTGGTCAAGCACGGTTGCAGTTGAACAAATTGCTGACGACACTCACTTTCCAGTACCCAGGAGATCGTCGCCCTCGGATGTTTCCTTCTTGGCCTTGGCGGGCTTGGCGGGGGTCTTAGCCGGCTTCGTGGTGTGCTTCTTCGCTCCCGAGAGCGGATTGGCCAACTCCACCGTGATCGATTTGGCCATCACGATGTTGGGGCGGGCCTGGGTGGTAAGACCAGTCACCTTGACCTGATCGTCGCGCTGCACAGCGCTGAGATCGGCCATCTCGACGTCGATCGTCACGTCGTTGGCGACTTCGGCCTTGATGGTCGGCGGATGACCCGTGGAAACGCTGATCTGGTTGTTCTTGTACGTCTTGATCGTCCCCCGCACCGTGAAGGTGCCGGGAATAGAACCGGGCTTGGCGGACTTGCTGGTCGACGAATCGCCGAACGAGTCGTCGCTCTTCTTCTTTCCCTTCTTGGCCGGCATGGTGTCACCGAAGCCCGGGTCGTGCGCCGCCGGCTTGGCGTTGTCGTCCTTGTCGCCCTTCTTGCCCTTCGTGGGAGTGGCAAACTCCGGCGCGAACAAACCCAGGGGCCGGTCGGCAGTAGGCGAGACGATCAACATCTTGAAAATCTTCTCCTTGACCGCGCCCCCTTTCTCGATGTCGGCCACGAATTCAACGTTCACCTTCGATTTCAGGAAAGACTCTTCCGCCTTGCCGCTGACGCTCACCTGCGTATTCGGTCCGAACATGACATAAATGGTCTGATTCGTGTTCGTCGTGAGTTGGAGCTGGTTCTGGTTCAATGCCACGACCGTCCCTGCGGTCTTGATCTCCTGCGGGCGCATACCGGGGGGCTGGGCAAGAACGGGCAAGGCCGTCAGAACTGCGATAGCAAGGACAATCACCCCAAACGAATAATTGCGGAGGGACATGGGCAAAACCTTTCGTGCTGGATAGTGCATGGCGAGTGTGGAGGGCGGGACATAATCGGAATGGACACTTTCAGCATATCGCCTTGGACGCCGTTTGAACAGTCGATTTGCAAGCACCGGCTAGCCAACGGCGGCCAACCGACTTACAATAGGTGCGAAAAGGGGGGCTGTGGAAGTGATTTTTCTGGCAGCCCCCCTCAATAGACGGGTTTTGGACATTGCAACTATACCATGAACTCCCAGCAACGCGCGATCACGGTTCCCCAATTCACGGCGATGAAAGCCGCTGGGCGGAAGATCACCATGCTTACCGCCTACGATTACGCTACGGCCCGGCTGGTGGACGCGGCGGAGATCGAAGGAATACTGGTCGGCGACAGCCTGTCGATGGTCGTGCAGGGCCACGCCAACACGCTACCGGTGACGTTGGAAGAGATGATCTATCACGCCGAGATGGTGGGCCGCGCGGTGCGACACGCCTTGCTCGTTGTCGATATGCCGTTTCCCAGTTTTCACCTGGGCGTTTACCGCGCGATTGAAAATGCAGGCCGGATCTTGAAGGAGACCCGCTGCCAGGCCGTCAAGTTGGAAGGCGGCGTGGAACAGGCCGAGGTAATCGCGGGCATGGTCTCCGCGGGCATTCCTGTGATGGCCCATTGCGGTCTGTGTCCGCAGAGCGTACACCAACTGGGCGGCTACCGCGTGCAGCGCGACACGGAGCGTCTGCTGGCCGATGCGCTGGCGGCCCAGCAAGCCGGGGCCTTTGGCATCGTGCTGGAGTGCATTCCCGCCGCGCTGGCCGCACGGATCACGGCCGAGTTGAAGATCCCCACCATCGGCATCGGCGCCGGCAGCGGTTGCGACGGGCAGATTCTCGTCTATCACGACTTGCTGGGCCTCACGCTTGGCCGCATGCCGCGGCACGTGAAGCCCTATGCTGAATTGAACCGCACGGTCTTGGACGCCGTGACGCGGTATCGCGACGACGTGCGACAAGGAAGCTTTCCCGGCCCGGAACAGACGCTGGAGTAAACGACTGCCGGGAACGCCCTCCGCGGCGTTCCGAAGGAAAACGTAGGGTGGAACCACAGACTTTTTGATAGCATCTCCGTTCGCCGGCGGCAATGACCGGATGAGTCTTTCATCCACTGGCGATTCTCCGGCGTATCTGGAACGTCCACAACGACCTTGACGAGCGTATCGCGGTAAAGCACGCCACCCGAGCGCCACTGTCCCTCGACTTTCTGCGTCTCGTAGCTCGCTGCCCCGAAATAATCAACGACCTCCAGAACGGCGTCGGCGAGCCATTCCGGCGGTACATCGCGGGCGTCATTAAACTGGAGCGGGAGCAGCACCTCGAATCGCCGCCACTTGTTGGGCATAGCTTGCCTTGCCTTTGACTGCAAAGGGGATGTTCTGGTCAGCCAGGGCTTCCAACGCCGCTTCGGGAAACAGGTGTTCTCCGGTCTTCAATACGCGTCCGGAAAAACGGCCCAGCAGGAAAGCCAGGGCGCGTTTCTCCATCTCGCGATCCGCAAAAGTAATCGTCACCATGTTCGAAACACCTCGTTTCCTTTGTGCGAAAAAGCGGTTTGCGGGAGTCGATGGCCAGAACTGGGGGCAGCTACTCCCACTTCCTACAGGATAGACAACGGCACACGCCGCGTCAACGCCGGCCTTAGATCCCGGCCCTGAGTCCGGCGCGAGCAAGGTCCGAGGTGGCGTTTCCCACAACCGGTTCCCTCCGCCCGGACTCTGCCGGTCCGCGTTCGCCTGCGCCCGGGGCCAGGTGGCCCTGGGCGGTTGCCCGCCCTGATTCCGACAAAAGGTCACAACTTACTTCATGTGAGTTATCCTCCTCTTCCAAGCTTCTTGGCACAATCACGCCTACGTTTTGTACTTTGCCAAGCAAAGTACAAAACGCAAGTCTGGCCCCGCTCATGCCGGGCCCCGCTCAGGCCCCGCTCAGGCCCCGCTCATGGGCCCCGCTCATGGACTCAGTGGGGCTGCTTTACGATCGGCGCGGAAATAAGTGTCGCCTTTCGCTCCGCGAAAGCAGCTCCATTATCGCGGAGCGAAAGACGACAATACGGCAGTTATTGATACGCCGATCCTTACGAGGAGCCAATTCTATGATGCCGATTGTTCCGCCATCCACGGCAACGTACACTGGAACGGATGCGTTCGACAATTCTACGATTTCAAGACCCCACGAAACGAGAACCGAGATCATGAACAAGCCGTTGACCCGAAGGATTTTTGTACAACAATTGGGAGCCGCCGGCGCCGCGCTGGCGGTTGTGCCGAGCGTGGTTGTTGCCGCCGGGACGGCCGAGCCGGCCGGCAAAATGACATTGGCCGTGGTCGGCTGTGCCCACTCCCACGCGCCAGGCTACATCCACATGCTCAAGGCCCACAAGGATGTACAGATCAAGTATGTCTGGGACACCGACGCCCAGCGGGCGAAGAAGTGGGCCGACGAGTTGGGCGGTACGGCCGTGCCCGATCCGGCCGCCGTCTGGGCCGACCTGCAGGTCAAAGGCGCCGTCATCTGCTCGCAGACCAACCTGCACCAGCGGCTCGTGCTGGCCGGGGCCAAAGCAGGCAAGCACTTGTTCGTGGAGAAACCTCTGGGCGTCTCCGCGGTCGAGTGCCGCCAGATGGCCGAGGCCATCCAGCAGGCCGGTGTTCTGTTTACCACCGGCTACGGGATGCGGACCGCCCCGGAACACCTGTTCCTCAAGCAGCAGATCACTGAGGGCACGCTAGGCAAGATCACTCGCATCCGTGGATCGACCTGCCACAACGGCTCGCTAGGCCACTGGTTCGACGGCGAAATACGTTGGATGGCTGATCCCAAGATCGCCGGCTGTGGCGGCTTCGGCGACCTGGGGACGCACTCCCTGGACCTCCTCATGTGGCTGATCGGCGACATCGAAAGCGTGACGGCCGACATCAAGGTGGTCACCGGCCGCTACGGCCCATGCGACGAAAGCGGCGAGGCATTGATTCGATTCAAGAGCAGTGTCACGGGTACGTTGGCGGCCGGTTGGGTCGACGTCGCCAATCCACTGACGCTGGAGATCTCCGGCACCGAGGGCCATGCTGCGATCTTCGAGGGCAAACTCTACTTCAAGGCCGGCAAAGTTGCCGGGGCCGACGGTCAGAAGCCTTGGACGAAGCTGCCACAAGCTTTGCCGCCGCCGCTGGAGATGTTTATCGCCGCCCTGGCCGGCAAACCAAATCTCGGTCTGGTCACTCCCCACGAGGCGGCTGCACGGGTCAGCGTGATGGAAGCCATGTACCGTTCCTCTGCCAGCCACCGATGGGAATCACCCGCATAGCAGAATCTTCGGGCCGCTTGACAACGCCAAGAACCACAATGAAACTATCGCTATCGGCAAAGCCCCAATCCCTTCCTTTGCCTGATTCTTGGGGGCTGCGGTCGGCATGATCGTACAGACGGCCCACATCGGCGGATAGGTCATTTCGTTAGACGAATGTGCCGCTATCCCTAAAAGGGTGGACGAGGAAGCCGAAAACGTCGAATACGCAGGGCAGTTCAGATTCTCCCAAGACCCGCTATTGACTCGCTGGCAAACAACCGATATATTCATGTAAGCGAATATGAAGACCAAAACTGCTCAACCCCAGACCAAGACGATTTTCCGGGCACTCTCCGACCGAACTCGGCTGCGGATTCTCAATCTGCTCCAAGGCGGGGAATTGTGCGTCTGCAATTTGGTTGACGTCTTGGACGTCCCGCAGCCCACCGCCTCCCGGCACCTCTCCTATTTGCGCAAGGCGGGGCTGGTGGTTGCCAGGAAAGAGGGCCTGTGGATGCACTACCGCCTGGCGCCGGCACATAGCAAGTCGCACGAAATGCTGCTGCAGTGTCTTGCCCAGTGCTTTTGTGAAGAAGGTGTCTACGCCAAAGACAACGAACGGCTGCGGACTGGCGTAGGGTCTTGCCGTAGCTAATTTTTTTGCCATAAACATCCGCCTAAGCGAATATACTACAAACGAAACCCAGAGGAATAAACCATGTCCGATTCCGTAACCCAGGTGGTTCAGTCGAAATACGCTTCCGTCGCCAAGAGCGGCCTTTCAACCAAGCACTCCGGAGTCCAGGCCGTGGCCGAGGCGTTCGGCTATACGCCGGAACAATTGGCCTCGATCCCCGCCGAGGCCAATATGGGCCTCTCCTAACGACTTTGCGGCCAGTGTCCGTGTCTTTGCCATGAAGCCAGCCTGACCTTCAGAATTATTGGAGATTTCAATGAACCAGAAGACGAAGATTCTCTTTCTCTGCACCGGCAACTCGTGCCGCAGCCAGATTGCTGAGGGCTGGGCGCGCCAACTCAAGGGCGATTCCATCGAAGCCTATTCCGCTGGAATCGAAACGCACGGATTGAATCCTGATGCGGTCCGCGTGATGGCCGAAGCGGGCGTCGATATCACCGACCAGCGATCCAAGCACGTGGCGGAACTGCGCGATATCGCTTTCGACTACGTCGTAACCGTATGCAGCGATGCTCACGAAAACTGCCCGGTGTTCCTGGGCAAGGCCAAGGTTGTTCACGTGGGCTTTGATGACCCGCCCCGGTTGGCTGCCAATGCAACCACCGAGGAAGAACGCCTTGCTCCGTACCGCCGTGTACGGGACGAGATTAGGAGCTTTGTCCAGGGGCTACCGGCCACGCTGTCTTCCAAGGACCGTATAGCCACTGCCGTCACTCGATTTGCCGAAGGACTCAACTGTGCCCAGGCTGTGTTCTCTGTCTATGCCGAGGACATTGGATTCGATCACGACACAGCATTGAAAGTGGCCGCTGGTTTCGGCGGTGGGATGGGCCGCATGGCATCTACCTGTGGTGCGATCACGGGGGCATTCATGGCTTTGGGCCTGCAATATGCGGGTGCTGCGGCAGACCGGCAGACCAAGGAGGCGAATTACGCCTGCATCCGGGAGTTTGCAGATCGTTTCAAGGCACGCCACGGCTCACTGGATTGTCGAGAACTGTTGGGTTGCGACATCAGTACTCCCGAGGGGATGAAACAGGCGATGGAATCGGGTGTTTTCAAGGAGACCTGTCCAGAGTTCGTGCGGGATGCCTGCGAGATCTTAGAGGAAATGCGGCAATCCGTAACAACCACTCAACCAAGCGAGCCAAAGGAGTAGCATGCCCATGAGCAATTGCAACGTAAAGCAACTGTCGTTCCTTGACCGTTTTCTGACCCTCTGGATATTCCTGGGAATGGCCGTGGGCGTCGGGTTGGGCTACTTCATCCCCGGGGTCGAGTCCTTCATCAATTATTTCCAGGCGGAAACGACGAACCTCCCTATCGCCATCGGCCTGATCCTCATGATGTATCCGCCGCTGGCCAAAGTGAAGTACGAGGAACTTGGAGATGTCTTTCGCAACTGGAAGATTTTGGGCCTCTCCCTGGTTCAGAACTGGGTCATCGGTCCAATTTTGATGTTCGCTCTGGCCGTGATCTTTTTGCACAACTACCCCGAGTACATGATCGGCCTGATTATGATCGGGCTGGCTCGCTGCATTGCGATGGTCATCGTCTGGAACGAGTTGGCCAAGGGCGACACAGAGTACGCCGCTGGACTGGTCGCTTTCAACAGCATCTTTCAAGTGTTGTTCTACAGCGTCTACGCCTACGTCTTCATCACGCTCCTCCTGCCGGTGTTCGGTCAGAAGGGATCGCTCATCGAAGTCAGAATGGGCCAGATCGCCCAGAGCGTTTTCATCTACCTGGGCATTCCCTTCCTGGCAGGCATGCTCACACGCCTCGTCTTGGTGAAGACCAAGGGGCGCGACTGGTACGAGCGGGTATTCATTCCGAAGATCAGTCCCATCACGCTGATCGCCTTGCTCTTCACGATCGTCGTCATGTTCAGTCTCAAGGGCAACCTCATCGTCCAAATCCCCTTGCATGTCGTGCGGATCGCCGTGCCGCTGTTGATCTACTTCGTGGTCATGTTCCTGGTCAGTTTCTACATGGGCCACAAGATCGGAGCCGACTACGCCAAGACGGCAACCCTTTCCTTCACGGCGGCCAGCAACAATTTCGAATTGGCGATTGCCGTGGCCGTGGCCGTGTTCGGGATCAATTCAGGAGCCGCTTTCGCTGCGGTCATCGGGCCGCTGGTCGAAGTGCCCGCCCTGATCGGACTGGTCAATGTGTCCCTTTATTTTCAAAAGCGTTATTTCTCCGTCCAAGCCGTGAAGGCATCGGTTCAAGAGGTGTAAACGGTTCGTTAGCCAAAAAAGTCCGAAATGGCTGAAGGCATCCTGCGGAAGCTTGTGGGCGACCGGCTCCACGTCTATAGTGCGGGGCTGAATCCCGACCGTATCCATCCGCTGGTCGAACCGGCCATGCAGGAGCTCGGAATCGACATTACTGGGCAGCGATCCAAGGGCGTTCAGGAGTATCTCGGCAAGCTCACGGCCCATTATGTGGATGTGAGGATCTTCAGGGAGGGGTAATAGCGGGATCTTCGGCCGGCTGTCTTCGGCCGACACTATCTTCGGCCCGCTTGACAACGCCAAGACCGACAACGAAACTGTTGCTATCGGCAAAGCCTCAATCCCCTCCCTTGCTTCCCCGCCAATCCCGCCTGGAGTTGACCATGACCTGTTCATTTCGATTCCGCTTGTTCGCTGCTGTCCTTATCGTTGCCACGCCGGCCTTGCTGGCGGCCGCCGGCGAGCCGACCCCTTGGCCGTGGCAAGACTCGAAGGCCCAGGTGCTGCCGACCGGCGACCTGGAATGGAAACCGCAGCCGTTTGTTTACGTGGCGGGCGAATCGATTCGTTTCATCGACTACGCTGGCGGCAAGGACACTGACCCGGGCACCCGCGAACAACCCTGGCAACACCATCCGTGGGACCCGGCCGCAACGGACCAGGCCGCAGCGGCCAGGGGCATTGATACCTATGTCTTCAAACGCGGCGTGATGTATCGCGGCGCGCTCGTGGTTCGCGAGTCCGGCAAGCCCGGCCATCCCATTCGCCTGACCAGCGATCCCGCCTGGGGCGGGCACCATGTGCCGATGCTCGACGAGGCCTCGATCGTCGGTTCGGAACACGTCACCGGCTGGCGGCGGGGAGCACACCCCAAGATGCCCGAACCCGATAAAGTCTGGAATGTCGACCTCGACTTCGCTCCGCGCAACGTGTGGATGATCCGCGCCGACGGCGCCGTCGTTCGCATCCCGCTGGCCCGCACGCCCAACTGGCAGCCGAGCGATCCCGACGACGTCAAGAGCGAGTGGTTCCAGTTCAACAATCCCGACAATCGCGATGCTTGGGGCGCGACAGAAAGACTGGGCGGCGACGCGTACCCCAAGGGCTACGACACAGTCAACCTGACGCACGACGCCGACTACTACAAAGACGCCGTGATCCGCTGCGAGTACGGCTGGGTCATGGGAACTCCCTATCCGTCGCACGTGCTGAAGTTCGATCCGGTGCGGCACAGTCTGACCTTCGGCGGGCAATGGGGCGGCGGCGCCGGCGCCTACCATTATCCCCGGCATGTGCGCTACTACCTGGAAGACAAGCCACAGTACCTCGACGACGGCCGCTCCGGCGAGTTCTGGTTCGACAAACGGGGCGACGGCGGCCGCTTGTATCTCCGCCTCCCCGGCGACGTCGACCCGAATGGCGCCCACATCGAGGTCGCCAAACGCACAAATCTCATCGACAGCGACGGCATGAACCACGTTTACATCTCCGGACTGGCCATGAGGTTCACCAATGTCTGCTTCGATTTGACCGCGCTGCCGAGCAAAAACGTCGACGTGGCCTGCGTTCGCTTGATGGGGCCGGGACGCGACCTAGTGGTGGCCAATTGCACGTTCGAGCACGTCCACCTGCCCATCTATTTCAAGGCCGTGGGCAAGGACGACGTCATCGACGGCGTGGTCATCCGCGACAACCTGATGCGGGACACCGACCACGGCGGAATCACCCTGGCCGAAGGCGGCAAGTGGGGCGACGAGTACACGCCCGGCCGCCTGTTGGACGTCAAGGTGCTCCGCAACCGTCTGCACGAGATCGGCCACCGCACGACGCGCTACGGCCAGGGCCATGCCATCGAAATCGAGCCGGTCGAAACCGCGGAAGTGGCCGGCAACGTCCTCGACCGACTGTACGGCGCGGGCATCTTCGTCTTCGGCGGCAAGCAGTCGTATTCCCGCAACGACCGCCCCCTGACCCGCATCCTCATCCATCACAACAAGGTGGTCGACTCGCTCTTGAACAACAACGACTGGGGCGGCATCGAGACCTGGCAGGGCGGGCCGGCCTACGTCTTCGACAACATTTCGGGCAATCCCGGCGGCTACAAATTGTGGTCGGAGAGGCTCTCCGGGAAAAGGCCGGACAGTGCCCGCTTCGGCCACGCCTATTACATGGACGGCGGGTTCAAGCAGTACTATTTCAATAACATTGCCTGGGGCAAATCGAAAGACCCCTTCGACCGCCTGGGCAACACGGCGGCATTCCAGGAAATTATCGGCTACTCCGCCTCGATCTTCAATAACACCGTCTACAACTTTGTGAACGGCTCGCGGCGGCAAGTGCCTGTCGCGGGGCGCAACAAGTACATGGGCAACATCTGGCAGGGGATTGGCCACATGGTTTTCCGCCATGCCGATCCTAAGGACCTGCCCGCCGATCCCAACGCCGCCGATGCCAAGAGCGAGGCATCCGACTATCACCATGCCTCGAACGTCTACGCCAACAACGTGTTCTACGACGTGCCCAAGATGCTGGCCGTGTTCGAGCCTTCCGGGCGTTGGTACGGAACGCTGGAGAGCTTTTGCCGCGCCTTGGCACTGCGCGGCACGATCGGCAACGTAGGCGAGGTGGCCGCCCAGCCGCCACTGCGCGATGCGGCACATCACGACTTCCGGCCCACTGCGGCGGCCCGCGGCAAGGGCGTCCGCGTCTTCGTGCCCTGGGGCCTCTACGCCACCGTCGCCGAGTGGGACTTCTACCATGCCGGCAACGACCCGGCGCTGATCCTCGATGACCATTTCCATCTCGCCCCCTACTTCGTGGACCGCGACACCTATTACAAGAATCCGACGTATCCGCTGCGGACCGTACACATGGGAGACGAGAGCTTCGTCCAGGGCCCGCTCGAGGACTGGGTGCGGGGCGCCTTGAAATTCAACGGCGTGAATCAGTATGCCGTGCTTGCCCAGCCGTCGCTCGCCGGAGCGCCGCCGCAGGGGAAGGCCCCCAAGATCGAGAATAAGCCGCACGCGAAGATCACGTTCGAGACGCCGGTCAGCTTCACCCCCGATCGTCCCGCCGAGGTCAAACTGCGGCTGCACGGTGTCAAGCCGGGCATGAAGATCAAGGCCGACCTGCACTGGCAGCGTGAGAACGGGCAATTCGGCGGCATGAACATCTGGGGCGGCCCGGGATACACCGTCAGCGGCGATGGCCCTTATGTCTTCAAGTTCACCCCGCAGCCCAAGCCTGGCTTGGCCTACTACATCGTCACGGCCTACACCACGCCCACCGGCGAGTGGCAGGACCACGTGGACACGGCCTCTTGGGGCGTGCCGGCCGCGACCGTCGCCCCCGCCGAAGGCTATCGCAGCCCGGCGATCGACAAGACGAACTTCCTCGTCGAAGCCTATTTCCGCATCGAGCCAGGGCACACGGGCGGTGTCCTGCTGCAAAAGAAGGACCATGCGGGATATGCCCTGGCGATCGATTCGCGCGGCGGCGTGACGTTCCAGGTCGCCGGCCAGGCCGATTCGGCCGAGGTGCAAAGCGCAACGAAGCTGAACGACGGCCGCTGGCACCACGTCATCGCCGAGGCTGACCGCAAGGCCAAGAGATTGAGGCTGTACGTCGATGGGCGCCGCGATGCTGACGCCGCGGGTGTCGGTGCTGTTTCGATCGCCAACCGGGCGGATCTGTACGTCGGCGGCCGGCCCGATGGCGGATGCCTGGCCGGAACGATCCAGTTCATGCGCATGGCCCTGGGGACCTTGGATGACGCCAAGACCACGATCGAGGAGTTGTACGCCTGGCAGTTTTCCGGTCCATTCCTGGAGGACTTCCTCGGCCGTCAGCCTAACGGTCGACGTGATGCGGGCGCTATCGATGGCACGCCATTGCCACCGGCCTATGGAGTGCGGTGATCTATCACGGCTTTGATCAACCGCGAGTTGCGTTTCAAGGCCGCTTCGCCCGGCTGCCGTTTGCTGGTCGAGCAGCTCATGGATTTTCCCTTTGCCGAAGGAAACAAAGGTGCCACTCACCAAATCGAGGTAGTCTGAGTAAATTACACGCGCAGCATGTTGCGTGTCTTTCCTAAATTTAGTGGGTGTCACTTGGTCCCCTTCCCGATCTTTCAGGCCAGGCTAATAATCAAGGACGAAACTTGGCGAGAATTCTGTAACCGGTAACCAATTATGATGCGAATGACTTTTCTCTCCTGGGTAATGGCGATCCTGCTGCTGCCTGCCGTTTCCACATGCCGCGCGCAGTCGCCGCAAACACCGTTCATGCTGGAGAAGGCGGCCACCATTTCCTATTATCCGTCGCTCCACAAGCTAGCGGTCCGCCTGACCGACACCGCGGCGATCGGCTCGGCAAAAGAGATTGGCATCGAGGTATGGCGCAAAGACGGGGCCCAGTCGCTGGCTAAAGGCACATTGCCGCTTTCCTCGAGCGACGGGCAAGTTGTGCTCGACCTTCCTGCACTGGCCGACGGCGTCTATGAGGTGCGTCTTTCCTTACCGGGCATCCAACCGGTCGCGATTCAACGCTTCAAGCACAAGAACTATCCTTGGTTGGGCAACACGTTAGGCAAGAGCAACGCCGTCTATCCGCCCTTCCGGTCAGTCAAGGTGGCAGGTCCCGTAGCGGAAGTGGTATTGCGGACATGCACCATGAATGGATTCGGACTATGGGACAGCGTCAAGAGCCAGGGCAAGGAAATCCTTGCGGCGCCCATCCGCTTGCGGGTCGAGACGGCGGCTGGGGAGCAAGACTGGCGATTTGCCGGCGGCCAGTGGATCACGTGCGAGCCGTGCCAGGCCGTGTATGAGGCGGCGGCGGCGGCCCCGGCAGTCGAGGTCCGCACAAGATCGGCCCTACAGTATGACGGTTGCATGAAAGTCGAGATGGACCTGTTGCCCGGCAAGCGGCCGGAAGCGATCCGCCGGATGTGGCTTGAAATCCCCCTGCGGGACGAGGAAGCCTCGCTTTTCCACTACTGCGCTATGGACGGCATGCGCCGCAACTACGCCGGGAAGACCCCGCGGGGCGGCAAGATCGTCTGGGGATCCCAGCCCGCCCAGGGCTGGCTGCCACCGCTATGGAAAGCAGAACCGGGCAGCGACGACGGCGTGCTCTGGACCTGCCGCGACATCCGTCCCAACCAGGCGAACATCATTCCCACCGACTTCGTGCCGTACATCTGGCTCGGCGGCGGCGAGCGCGGGCTGGCCTTCTTTGCCGCCAACGATAAGGGATATCTCCTGGACCCCAAGGGCTGCGTGCAGAGCCTTGAACGCCGCGCGGGCCTGCTCTATCTGCGCGTCGAAATGATCAACAAACCGGCAACCATTACCGCAGCCCGGCGGCTGGTCTTCGGCTTGCAGCCCAGCCCCACCCGGCCGATGCCCGAGGGCTGGCGAGGAAACCCCAATTTGCCGCCGCCGCACGGCGGACCGGTCGTTTGCTGGGGCGGCTACCATTGCGCCGACAAGTACCCGGACGGGCGCAACTTTGCCATCATCGATGCGATCCAGCAGGCCCGCAAGAGCGGCATCGTCGATATGTCCGTGTTCGAAAGGTTCGATAAGATGCGGGCCGAACCTGGAAAGCGGCTATGGGCTGACGGCGCGGAGCCGTGGCTGGGCGGCAGTTTGAAATATTTCATCGGCATTGCCCAGGGCGCATCCAAGCGGCCCGGCGCCATCCTCGAAACCTATGCCGAGGAGCACCGCTCGGACGTCACCCAGGAAGAATGGGAGGTTTATCAGGATGAATGGCGGGCCCTCTGGCCATGGACGAAGGGACGTACGGAAATCAGGGGCCCGCAGCCGAAACCCGACAACAATCAATCGCTGGGGCAGCAGAGTTTTCCGGCCAGCTATCGCGATTTCTGCCTGTACTACGACCAGGAGTGGATGAAGCGCGGCGTGGGCCTGTACTTCGACAACACCATGCCCTATTATTGCCAGAACCCGCTGACCTCCCATGCCTTTCTCGACGACCACGGCAAGATCCATCCGGCGGCGACGATTTGGGAGCAACGCGAGTACTATCAACGAGTCTGGACGCTGATGAACGAATTGACGGCCAAAGGCATTTCGCCGTTCCCCTTGGGTTTCACGCAGCACGTAACCAACACCTGCGTTCTGCCTTTGAACACGTGGAACACCGCCTCCCTGGACATGGAGTGGCGGTGGTACGACGAAGAGCCATGGAAATCGGGGGCCACGGCAAATCCCATTCCGTTCCCGCCCGACCTCCTGCTGGCCGAGACGACCGGCCGCCAGACGGGCAGCTACGGCCACGCGCTGTACGACGTCAGTTCGCGGTTGAACACTGCGCAGTCGCGGCCGGACTGGGGCCGGACCGAATGGGGCATGCGAATCGTCCATGAGATCTTGCGACCCGAGCCTTTCGCCCAGCACGCGATCGCCAACCGGCTGGAAAAGGCCTTGCGCGAATTCGGCTATGGCTCGAAGGATTGCCAGGTGGTCAATTACTGGTCGGATGATCCTCCGGTTCGCGTGACGGATGAGAACGTCAAGTGGCTGCTGCTGGTGCGGAAGAAGGACAATCGCCTCTTTCTTGTGCTCCAGAGTTGGAACAAGGCGGCCACCAACGTGGCCGTCAAGATCGATATCGGCCGCCTCGGCTTCGTTCCAGCCGGCGGCGTTTGGGACGTGGACGCAAGCGCCAAACTTCCCGTCGCCAGCACCGCGGACTTTCGTATTTCGTTGGCTGGCCCCTACGGCACAAGGATCTTGAGGTCGCATACGGACATTGCGCACGATTCGCGGTAAGCGAGCGCCCCTCATCGCTTTCTCTCCCAAACCGACTTTCGCGCGGGCCACGCCCGCCCGCCGCTCCTGCCCCTCATTTCATCCACTTGAACTCGGCAAAGATGACCTTGGTGATGTCCGATCCCGGCTGGGGCGCGAAGTGAATCGTGCCCACGGTGGACCAGTCGCTCATAGGCTGCTTGCCGAAGCGGTTGATCAACTTTTGCGCAGGGACGACCATTTTCTGCCAATGGTCGGAGGCGGCGATCTTGATCTCGACGTCGTTATAATTGTCGGCGCTCAAGATCAAGGTCTGCGGCTCCGTGCAGTAGAACTCGAACGCCAACTGTGTGTTGGGAGGAGCTTGCCATTTCGGGTCGTTCAGTTGCTCCGTGCCGGAACCGGTGCGGTTGTTGATCGAGCGAAAACCCTTGATACCTCCCGGTCCTTCGACTTCCGCCACATCCGTCCAGGCGTTCATCCCCTTCCGGCCGGCCGAGATGGCATCGGATTTCGTTTCGGTCGCCTTGGCGCGGCCGAGTTTCGAGGGGATGGCGGCGTTGAACGCGGTCGAGAGGACGATGCTCGTGTCGTACGTGATATTGGCGTAGCCGAAGACATAATCCTCGACATTCATCACGGGCATCTTGCCGACCCAGGTTCCACCCTGCTTGACGCACTCGGCATCGCGCCAGAACCTGGCGAAACTGCACGGGTTCCTCAGCGCGTAGTACATTTCCACTTTCTTCACACGTTCCGCCGAGGCGGGTTCGACGATCAACTGCGGAACGCCGTCCGGGCCGAGCCGTATTTCCGACTTCGGGTGCTCGGGCCAAACCGCCTCTTTGCCCCGCACGTACTTGTCCAGCCAGAACTTGCAGTCCTGCTCGATCTTCTCGGTGTTATGGTGCCCGCGCGCCTGAACGGCGAAGGCCCAGGGCACGCCTGGCTGAAACCGCTTGAAACTCTCCAGCCCGCGCTCGAATCCGCCATGGTGGTCGTTGGAACCGTTGAGGAACAGGGTTGCGGCGCTGATGTAGGGCACGTACGCTTCCGGGGACATGCCGGCCAGAAAGATCGCCTCGCCCGGGCTTTTCGCGGGTTCGACGTAGGGGTTGTTGTACATCCAGACCTGCTTGTTGCGATAGTACTCGATCCAGCCGATGCCGAAATGGGCGACAATCGCCTTGATCCGCGGATCGGTCCCCAACGCCCACATGAGGGTTCCGCCGTAGGAGTAGCCCGAAGCGCCGAGGCGCGTCTTGTCGACCTCTTTCTGCCGCTCCAGGTAGCTGAGCACGCGCCGCTGGATCGCATACCAGAGATACTCGGACGTCTGTTTCGGGTCGGTGATGGACTTGCCCTCCCGCGTACTGTCGTGAATCACGGGACCGGCTCCGTCGTCCATGTTGCCGTGACGGAGGCGGGCCGGGTACTTCGTATAGTGTTCGCGGTCGCCGGTCTTGCCGCAGTAGTCATGCGCCATGACCGCCCAGCCGTCGTCGACGTATTCCTTGTTGATCTCGGGCGTCCCCATCCAACCATGGACGTTCAGGAGTCCGGGCGCGCGGACAACTCCTTCTTTGACGGCATATTTGCAGTAGACGCGGATTTCTTCGTCCAGCACATAAGCGCTGATGTAGGATTCGCGGTAAAAGAGCCCATTGCGAGTTTCCTGCTTGATGATCTCCTCTTTGAAATCGCCTCGATCCGGATCGTAGTCTTTCCAGATCGCCGGCGGTTTGAGCAGCTCGCCGGCTGTGGCCAGTTGAATTCCAACCAGCATCGCCAGCAGGCCTTGGATGAACCGTGGACTCATGTTGTACTCCTTGTCAATCATCAATTAGCCGGAACGTCGATTTTCAAAAAGCGTCTGTATAGTAACTGAACGCCGCGGAGGGGAGAAGGGGACATGTCCGGTATTGGCAAAATGGAGAAAATAAAGTTGCCACAGAGAGCACAGAGATCACAGAGGGAGGCCGGTTCCGCTCACCGCTCCTCGGTGAACTCTGTGTTCTCTGTGGCAATTGTTCAGGGCGAAAAGGTGTCAGGAACCGCTGTTTTCATTGTTTCCTGCCTGTAAATGGTTCCTGACACCTCCAGTCCTGACACCTCCAGTCTGACACCTCTAGTGACACGGGACTACGAACGCCTGGCATCCTGCCGAGCGCAAAAAAACCCCCGGCGCAGTCCAAAGATGCGCCGGGGCATGATCGGCAATTCGATCGTGTCAACTTCGATCGCCTATTCTTCCATGGCCAACAGGCTTCGATCCTGATTGATCACGAAATTCTGATCCAGCGAAGACAGCAGATCGTAGGCGACGCGAACGTAACGGCCATTGGCCTTCTGCAAACGCACGCTGCCGTCCTGGAAACTGACAAAGCGGGCTTCAATCTGATACTGGCCGCTGGCGTCGCTCCACATCCGCAGGCTGTTGCCATTGTCGTTCGCCTGGAAAGGATCGTCCTTGGGCTTCTCCACCTTCGGCGGTTCGGGCTTGGCGTCGGGCTTGGCGTCGGGCTTCGCGTCGGGCTTCACCTCGGGCTTCGCGTCGGGCTTCGCGTCGGGCTTGACGTCGGGCTTGGCGTCGGGCTTCACCTCGGGCTTGGCGTCGGGCTTCACCTCGGGCTTGACGTCGGGCTTCACGTCGGGAACCTTCGGCGGCTCCAGAACCTTCGGCGGCTCCAGAACCTTTGGCGGCTCCGGCGCCTTAACAGGTTCAACGGGCTTCACGGGGTCGGCCGGCTTGACCTCCGGCTTGGGCGCCACGCGCTGTTCGGCGGGCACTTCGGCCGGTCCCGAAACGGTAAGCTCCGGCTTGGCGTCCGGCTTTGGCGCGGCCGGCGGGGCAAGCTCGGGCGCTGGACCCGGATTAGTTGGGGCAAGCGTCGCCGGGCCTTGCGCCGGCTTCATTTCGCCAGCCGCCGGCTGGCAGCACGCTGGCTGGCAGCAAACGGGTTGACAGCAAACGGGCTGACAGCAGATCGGTTGCACATAGCCGCAACAGTAGACGCGGTGATGTCCGCAACGGTTAATCAGCCGATTCATGCACCGGCATGCCCAAGCGCCATCGGTCATGACCAGCAAGGCCACAACGGTTGTTGTCAAAACGATTCCTAAACGACGTGCCATACTTCAATTCCTCCCGCTGTAATTCGGTGTGTGAATGCGGTTCAAGTTGCGCTACTTGCGCATTCCACAGACTATCAGCGATTACCCAGTGATGGCAAATCCCAAAGATTCCGATCACTGCAAACCGCTCAGACTATGAAATTCCTTTTATCCGCAAGAATGCTCTAATATACAATAATTTGCGATCTGGGACTTCGCAATCACTCAGTTCAAATAATTCCCTGTTTTGACCGTCTTCCCCAAGAACACACCCCATAGTGGGTGGTTGACTGCGGTTTTTTGCCTTCGGACGGCTGGCAATTCGCGCAAATTTTCGCCATATTAGTCGTAGTGTAGGGAACGCCCTCCGTGGCGTTCCGAATTCGGAACGCCACGGAGGGCGCTCCCTACAGGGTTTAGGGCGGTTGGATAAGTTCACTTCGCGAGGATGAAAATACATTGCAAAGTCATAGCACCACGATTTTGACCGTGCGGCACAAAGGCATTGTCGCCATCGGCGGCGACGGACAGGTCACCGTCGGTAATGCGATCATGAAGGCCGACGCCGTCAAGATCCGCCGCCTCAACGAGCAGAAAGTCATCACCGGTTTCGCGGGGGCCAGCGCCGATGCGTTCGCCTTGCTGGAGCGCTTCGAGGCCCGGCTCAAGGACTATCCGGCCAACATGCCGCGGGCAGCCACTGAGCTGGCCAAGGAGTGGCGGACCGATCGCGCCTTGCGGCGGCTGGAAGCCCTGCTGGCCGTTGTCGACGCCCGGCACACTCTGCTACTGACCGGCAACGGCGACGTCATTCAACCGACCGACGGACTCTTGGGCATCGGTTCGGGAGGCAGCTACGCCTTGGCCGCCGCGCGGGCGTTGCTGAAACACAGTTCGCTCTCGGCCGCCGAGATTGTTCGCGAGGCCCTCACTATCGCTGCGGGCATCGACATCTATACCAATACCAACATCATCGTAGAAGAACTCGCCAGCGAGTCGTAGGATTGCATCCAACTTTTCGCCTTCAAGTAACATTTCAGCGGAAGATAGCAACGACCCCACCGAGTTTGTCTCGGTCGATGAAGGAGGTTGAACGGCTAAACGAGCCCAATGTCCAACCTTCGTCCGCCGCCTTGCAGCCTGGGCCGCCTCCGGCGACCCAGGCTGCAAGGCGGCGGACGATAAGTAGCGGCAAGGCATTTCTAGCCATCCAACCTTATTCACCAACTGAGACAAGCTCGGTGGGGCCTCCGAGAAGCACTTCATTCCGCTGAAATGCTACGCCCCCAAAGGACCGACCCCCATGAGCCACTTCCATCAAGTCTTGAAACGAACAATGCCTCTCAGTGCTCTTCTCGTCATCGGGTTGAGCGCCTTTGCCGCGCCGCTTCCGACGCCACAGGAAATCGCCGAGGCCCATCGCTGGCTTGCCGCCAAGGTTGAGCCGCCCGCTGCCGGCCCGCGCTACGAAGCGGGGCTGGTCGTGCTGGCCAATCACGATCCTGTTCTCCGGAACACCCGCGGCGAAGGCCGGCCCCTGACGCTCGGCAAGACGGCCTATACGCGCGGGCTTTATTGTCACGCTGTGAGCAAGCTGATCGTCCGCTTGCCGGGACCGGGCAAGACGTTTACGGCCATCGTCGGCGTCGATTCCAATGACCAGACGTCCGGCGGCCGCGGCAGCGTCGTCTTCTCCGTGAGCGTGGCCGGCAAGCAGAGGTTCCGCTCCGAGACCTTGCACGAAGGGATGAAGGCGGTCCCCGTCGCCGTAGATCTGGGCGGGGCAAGCGAGTTCCTCCTGGAAGTTGGCGACGCCGGTGACGGCATCTCCTGCGATCAGTCGGACTGGGCCGACGCCAAAGTGGTCCTCAATGACGGCACAAGCGTGTGGTTGGGCGATCTGCCGCTGGCTGAGGGAACACCTCCCTCGGCAGGCGATCCGCCTTTCTCGTTTGTCTACGGCGGGACCCCCGCGGCGATGCTGCTGAAGCAGTGGCAAGTGAAACGGGAAAGTTGCCCGTTGGACGCCCAGCGCACGCGGCACATGCTCACCTATAGCGATCCGAAGACCGGCCTCTCGGTCCGTTGGACGGCGATCGAGTATCACGACTTTCCCACCGTGGAGTGGACGCTGGCCTTCAAAAACGAAGGGACCGCCGACACACCGTTACTTTCGGAAATCCAGGCCGTCGACACGCAGTTTCAGCGCGGCGCGGAGGGCGAGTTCACCCTGCACTACAACACGGGAAGTCCCTGTTCGCCCAACGACTACGAACCCCATGCCCAGCCGCTGGGACCCCGCGCGGCGCAGCGCATCACGACCTCCGGCGGCCGTTCGACCGACGCCCACATGCCCTATTTCAACGTCCAATGGCCGGGCCAAGGAGTGATCGTGGTCCTCGGTTGGCCAGGCCAATGGGCGGCCGATTTCATTCGCAATGATTCCACCGGCCTGCGCGTCCGCGGCGGACAGGAGCTGACGCACTTCAAGCTCCACCCGGGCGAGGAGGTCCGTTCTCCCCTGGCCGTGATCCAGTTCTGGAAAGGCGATTGGATCCGCTCGCAAAACATCTGGCGACGCTGGATGGCGGCCCACAATCTGTCCCACCCCGGCGGAAAGTCCATGCCCCCGGCCGTCATGGTCTGCATGAGCGACTCCTACCCGGGCATGAAGAGCAATGCGGCCGACGAGATCCGCTATATCGATCGCTACGTCAAGGCGGGGGCGAAACTCGACTACTGGTGGATCGACGCCGGCTGGTATCCGTGCGGCGACGGCTGGTGGAACGTCGGCACGTGGAAACCGGACCCGCAGCGCTATCCCAAGGGACTCCGCGAGGTGGCCGACCGCGTCCACGCCGGCGGCATGAAACTGGTGGTCTGGTTCGAGCCGGAACGGGTTACCGCCGGCTCATGGCTGGCCGAGCATCATCCCCAGTGGGTGCTAGGCGGCAAGAAGGGCGGGCTATTGAATCTCGGCGACCCGGAAGCGCGAACGTGGCTTACGGAGCACGTCGACAAGATGATCAAGGAACAGGGCATCGACCTGTATCGCCAGGATTTCAACATGGAACCGCTTGGCTTCTGGCGCAACAACGACCCGCCGGACCGGCAGGGCATCACGGAGATCCGCCACGTGGAAGGCTTCCTGGCCTACTGGGACGAACTCCACCGCCGGCATCCCGACATGCCGATTGATACGTGCGCCAGCGGCGGTCGCCGCAACGACTTGGAGACGCTCCGCCGCGCCTTCCCGTTGTTGCGGAGCGATTACCGTTTCGTGCCGGCCGGCACCCAGAGCCACACCTATGGAATGGCGCTTTGGATTCCGTACTACGGAACGGGCGTAGGGGCCGTCAGTGATTACGTCGTCCGCAGCCACTGGTCTCCTTGGCTGGGGATCGGCCCCAATGAGATCCCCGGAAAAGGGCCCGACTGGGCCAACTTCCAACGGATGATCGCCGAGTTGCGGCGCGTGGCCCCCTACTACTCCGGCGACTACTATCCGCTCAGCGGCTACAATCTTGACGAGACGGCCTGGATGGCCTGGCAATTCGACCGGCCCGACCTGGGCGAGGGCGTTGTACAGGCCTTTCGTCGATCGGGCAGTTACTATGAGTCGGCACGCTTCCCGCTGGGCGGGTTGGAGGCGGACGCCCGATACGTCATCACCGATATGGATTCGGGGCGATCCCAAGTGCAGACGGGCCGTGAACTGACGGACAAAGGGTTGACCGTCTCGCTCGATAAGCCGGCCAGCGCGTGCGTGCTGCTGTACAAGAAGGCCGGGAGTCGGGATAAACCGTAGACTGGAACAGACCTGTAAAAGGTGTCAGGAACCGTTTTCATGCTTTCTTGGCCGCCCTCGGGGACGCAAGG
>CAZTPX010000022.1:0-89700 GCA_964615095.1 uncultured Planctomycetaceae bacterium
GGCCGGTTTCAAGGAAGTCGGGCCGGAAGGCGCAGCCCTGGAGGACAAGGTCCGCCAAAAGGTCCAGGCGGCGGGGATTCCGCTGATCGGCCCCAACTGCCTGGGCGTGATCAATACCCACAGCGACGTGCGCATGAACGCTACGTTCGGCCGCAAGATGCCCGCCGCGGGCAATCTGGGCTTCCTTTCGCAAAGCGGTGCGCTTTGCACCTCGGTGTTGGATTACGCCGAGGAACGCAACATGGGCTTCAGCAAGTTCATCAGTTTCGGCAACAAGGCCGACGTCAACGAAATCGACCTGCTGGACTACCTGGCCGAGGACGAAGAGACGGCGGTCATCGCCATGTACCTGGAAGACATAAGCAACGGCCGGCAGTTCATCGAGCGGGCACGCAAGATCTTCTGGGAAACGCACAAACCCATGCTCTGCCTGAAGTCGGGCCGCTCGGCGGAAGGCGCGAAGGCGGTCAGCAGCCACACCGGTTCGCTGGCCGGTTCCGACTCGGTCTATGATGCTCTCCTCGCGCAAAGCGGCGTGCAGCGCGTCGATACGATTGCCGAATTATTCGACTATGCGGCGCTTTATACCACGCAACCGTTGCCCAAGGGGCCGCGGGTGGCGATCATCACCAATGCCGGCGGCCCGGGCATCATGGCCACCGACGCCGCGGTCCGCAACGGCCTGCAGTTGGCCGTGTTGAGCGACGCCACAAAGGAGAAGCTTCGCCCCGCGCTCCCCGCGGCGGCTTCGCTCCGCAACCCGGTGGACGTGATCGGCGACGCCCGCAGCGATCGCTACAAGGCGGCCGTCCGCACCGTGCTGGAAGATCCGGGCGTGGACATGGGCATCGTGATCCTCACGCCCCAGTCGATGACCGAAATCGAAGAGACTGCGGCCGTCGTGCCCGAAGCCGTCAAGGGCATCAACAAGCCGGTCATCTGCTCATTCATGGGCGTTCGCGACGTGGCCCCAGGCGTGGCTATCCTCCGCCAGGCGCACATCCCCAACTATCCCTTCCCCGAGGACGGCGTGCGGGCACTCGCCGCAGCCACACGTCTGGTCACGCTGCAAGAGATTCCGCACCGTACGATGCTCGACCTGACCGATTGCGACGTGGCCGGCGCGCGGAAGATCATCGAAAAGACCATGGGCGACAAGGACAGCTATTACATGGGCCAGGCCGAATGCCGGCCGTTGCTGGCGTGCTATCGCCTGCCACTGCTGAGGAGCGACGTCGCCTGCACGCCCGACGATGCGGCGAAGCTGGCCAGCGAGATTGGCGGGCCGTTGGCCATGAAAGTCATGTCGCCCGACGTGGTTCACAAGTACGACGCTGGCGGCGTGATGCTCAAGGTGGTAGGCCCGGAACAGGCCCGGGCCGCTTTTGCCCAGATCCATGAGAACGTGCTCAAGCACGTGCCGGGGGCGAAAATCCGCGGCGTTCTCGTCGAGCAGATGGCCCCCAAGGGCGTCGAGGTGATCCTGGGCGCCAGCCGCGACGCCCGTTTCGGACCGCTGATGATGTTCGGTTTGGGCGGCACGATGGTCGAGGTCCTCAAGGACGTCACCTTCCGCCTGGCCCCCATGTGGCAGATCTCGGCCGAGCGCATGGTCCGCTCGATCAAGGCCTTCAAGATCCTCGACGGCTTCCGCGGCAAACCGCCGGCGGACGTCGATGCGATCGTCGACATCCTGCTGCGGCTCTCGCACATGGTCTGCAACCATCCGGAGATTTCCGAGTTGGACATCAACCCGCTGATCGTGCATGACCGGGGGAAGGGTTGCTCGGTGGCCGACAGCCGCGTGATGTTGCGCAAGCCGGCGTGTTGCAGCGGGCATTGTGCGGCGAAGTGAGAGCATGCCCGAACTCACGCTGAACATCCTTGACACGTCGCCCACGAAGTGCGGCAAACCTCGCCGGGAGGACCTCAAGCCCGGCGAGTGTTTATGCACCTATTGCACGGCCAAGTGCTGCCGCTACTTCGCGCTGGCGATGGACAAGCCGACCACTTGGCGCGATTTCGACCACATGCGCTGGTTCCTGATGCACGAGAAGGCCAGCGTTTTCGTAGAAGAGGGCGCCTGGTACCTCCTGGTCCACACACCTTGCCGGCACTTGCAGCCGGACAACCTCTGCGGCATCTACGAAACGCGTCCCAAGATCTGCCGCGACTATACGACCGACAAGTGCGAATACGAGGCGGATTGGGTCTACGACCACTATTGGGAAACGGCCGAGCAGGTCGTGGAATACGCGGAAGCCATGCTGGGCCCACGTCGCGGCGGGAGCTTTCGTAGCCCGAAACCGGCGGCCTGAGGTTTTTCACAATCTTTTCCTGCCATATTGGCAGCCGCACGGCGATCTTTTGGGTGGGTTGTCAATCGGAGGCCCGTTTTTTCTCTTGCGGCCGCTGGTCTCTCAAGCGTAACATATTATATAGCTGAGACTTACTGACGCCGTTTAGGGTGCGACCGAAAAGATCGCGGCCCTGGCACCTAAGTTGCACTGCAGAAGATTGGAAAAACAAACCTTTTTGCGTTGCACGCGAACATGCTCACCACCGATCCATCCCTGTTGATCAGCGACGACGACCTGAATTTTCGGGAGACGTTGGAGAGTGTCTTTGCGCCGCGGGGGTTTCGCATTCTCCTGGCGGGCGACGGCGAGGAGGCCCTGCACATCATTCGCACCCAGGAGGTCCACCTAGCCCTGCTGGACATGCACATGCCCAAGCTCACCGGGCTGGAGACCTTGCGGCTGGTCAAGCAGTTCAAGGCCATGCTGCCCTGCATTCTGTTGTCTGCCCAATGGGATGACCTGCTTATCGAACAGGCCCGTTTGTCGCACGCCTTTCTCGTGTTGCCCAAGACCGTCACCTTGCGGCAGATCACCGGCGCGGTTCGGCAGGCCCTGCAGCGGACCTATCATTGGCACGACGACAATCGCGCGGAAAGCCAGTCGTAGATAGCCTCTCACCGCGGTTTGGGTCTTTGGCCGTGACATTTCCCCTGCACCCACGCTTGGAGGCGCTTCAGGCTGGCGGCGAGCGGTTCATCCCCGAGCATCAGGGCCACGTCGTGGATCTGCTGCAAGGCGTCGTGGATCACGCAATACTTTTCTCCCTTCCGGCCCTTTCCGCCCGCCGATTCGGAAAGGCGGCGAACGCGCCAGGCCTTGCGCCCGAAATCCTCCACCGTCTCCGTCAGGTCGAACCCCACGTGTTTCAAGAGGATCAGATCGCGTCGGACGGTCTTCTCGCAAACGCCCGATACGGCCGCCAATTCCTTGACGGTGAATCCCTTAGGGGCAAAGGTCAAGAGTTTCAGCAGCCGCCATTGGCGGGCCAGGGTTGATTCGTCGTCGCCCTCGGCTTGACGAATGTGAGTGGTGAGCAGGGGCAGGTATTCAGGCGGGGGGAGCGTAGCGGTGGTCATGGGAATGTCGCAGGCGCGAACGCCTGCACGTAACGCCTCATTTGTTGAAACCTATTTCAAAACCCCCGGGCGGCACGAAGAAAGGCCGGCTCGGAATCGGTTCTGAAATAGGCTCCGAGGAAAACGATATTTTACCCACGCAGGGACGGCCCTGCAAGCAAGTCAAGCTGGAGAAGTTTTATCCCGCCATGGGGCTAAATACTCATATAACCCAAGCCAGCAAGGAGGACATTTCCCTCGCCTCCTACCCAGGGTACAATCGGGATACCTCCATCCATTATTTACCCCTTCACAGGACTTGTCGATGAATATCAGAGATGCCCTTGGTGTAGCGTCCGTTCTTCTGGCCGCGGGAACTAGCTGTGCAGCAGCCGCGGAACTTCAGTTTACGCAACGTACTCAGGCGTTGAATCGCTATACCGACGGACACAATCACTGGGAGGTTGTCGCCAGCCGGAAGTCGCTGCGGGCCGAAGAGACCGCCATTATCATCTGCGACATGTGGGACAAGCATTGGTCGCGTGGCGCCAGCGAGCGCGTAGCCGTCATGGCGCCGCGGATGAACGCCGTCGTCAAAGCGGCCCGCGCCCAAGGAGTCACAATCATCCATTGCCCTTCCGAGACCATGTCCTTCTACAAGGACCATCCGGCCCGCAAGCGGATGATCGAGGCCCCCCGCGCGGAGATGCCCCAAGAGGCGGCGCACGACGATCCGCCGCAGCCGGTCGATGCCGCGGACGGCGGTTCCGATACGGGCGAGGCACCCTGGTATCGGGCTTGGACCCGGCAGCATGCGGCCATTGAGATCGACGGGCAGAAGGATGGGATCAGCGATAGCGGCCAGGAAGTCTGGAATTTCCTGCAGCAGAAGCATATCAAGAATCTGATCATCATGGGCGTACATACGAACATGTGCGTGCTGAACCGACCGTTCGCCATCAAGGCCATGGTCCGGCGCGGCATGCACGTGTTCTTGGCGCGCGACCTGACCGACGCCATGTACAACCCCGCCCGGTCGCCTTATGTCAGCCACGGGGAAGGCACGCGCCTGGTGATCGAATTCATCGAGAAGTTCTGGTGTCCGACCATTATTGGCGAGGACTTGCTGAAAGGCGGTCGTTCGTAGGCCGGGCAAACGGTGCAACTCATTTCTTTACGGCGCCTCACTTTCGTTTCCGGTTCCGCTTCTTGGCCTTTGCTTGTTGCTTGCGCTTGGCCTTGGCCGCCTTTTCCTTTTTCCGATCGCGTGGTCCGTGGTCCTGGGTCCCCATGCCCCAACCGAATCCTCCCGACGGGGGAAGTGGCGGAAGCGGCCGTTCATCGGCTGCCAGCCCCAAGCCCGCCACGCCAAGTTCTTGTCGGACCGCGCCCCAAGAACCGCTGATGTCGTCCGCCACGCGGTTCGCCGCGAACGCCCGCTCGATTGTGGGCAGGCTGGGCTTCAATTCCTGCGGCAAAGCATCGGTCAGCCTGTACTCTGAAACTCCGATTCGCCGCCATAGTTCACCTCCCGTGCTATTTGGACCCGTTTGATTATCGCAGCCCGCGTCACTACCTTACCAAGGCCCGCCATCGCTGGGAAGTGACCCCATGCCTAAAGACAAGAAGTTTCGGGATGGATGGTAGCCAACCGTTGAACATCTTACAATTACGGATTCTAGTTCCGAAATTCACGTGATGCCCGTGCCCAAATGAGAAAGCACAGATGACGAACTCCCTATTGCTCCCCGAGGTGCAAAATGTCCTTGAGCAGCTCCATAGCTTGGCCGATGCCCGCGACGAGGCCATTGTCCAGCAGGTTCGCGGCAACGAAGCGGTCTGGAATGCCGCTTCTTCGCAGCAAAAGGCGGCGATGTTGCAAGACGCATTGCTGCCCGTTTCCAGCGATGCGGGAAGATTTCTTTATGCCGTCGCCCGTTCCATTTCGGCCAAACGCGTTGTGGAGTTCGGCACATCGTTCGGCGTCTCTACCATCTACTTTGCCGCCGCTCTGAAAGACAACGGCGGCGGCGTGGTGATCGGTTCCGAGCTTGAGGGGAGCAAGGTCGCCAAGGCGAGCCGGCATCTTGCGGCCGCGGGCCTTTCCCCATTCGCTGAAATCCGTGCTGGCGACGCGATGCAAACCCTGCGCAACGTGGGCGGGGCAATAGACTTGCTCTTCCTTGACGGTTGGAAGCTTATGTACCCTGACGTACTGAAGCTGTTGATGCCCAGCCTGCGCCGAGGGTCCGTCGTTCTGGCCGACGACGTGACCCTTTTCCCCGACGACGTGGCGAGTTACTTGGCTTTCGTCCGTGATCCCGCCAACGGCTTCGTGACGACCACACTGCCGCTTGGGGACGGGATCGAGTATTCAGTCAAGCTGTAGGCCGAATCGCTAATCTGGGAAGGCCCTGCTCACATGTCCAAATCGCTGGACATCTTGTCGTAGAAGGCCACGTACTGGTCGCGGGCCGTGTCGCTGGCCCGGGCGGCGATCGCGCTGCGGGGATGCTCGTTGAGCTGGCCGGTGATCATGTATTGCACCAGCGGACCCCATTCGAGCTTGCGGCTCAGCGGCAAGAGTTGCTCCTGCAGGACCTGGTAGATTGGCCGCATCTTGAACTTGGGATTCCGCAGGAAACCGATGAGAAGCTCCATGGGGCAATTGCCCGCGCCGCGGCCCAGGCCGGCCATCGAGGCGTCCACGCGGTTGGCCCCGTGGATGATCGCTTCGATCGAGTTGGCAAAGGCCAACTGCTGGTTATTGTGGGCGTGGATGCCCACCTCCTTTTTCGTGTCGGCCCCGTAGCGAAGATACTTCTTGACCAGGATCTCAATCTGCTCGGCATACATCGAGCCGAAACTGTCGACGACGCAGACGCAACCAGCGGGCGTCTTGGCGATCTCCTCCAGCACCTGATCGATTTCCTGCTCCTTGACGGTGGAGACGGCCATCAGGTTGGCCGAGACTTCGTAGCCCTTGTCGAAGGCGTCCTTGATCATGTCGACGGCTTCGGAAACCTGGTTGGCGTAGAAGGCCACGCGGATCAAGTCCAACACGCTGTCTTTCTTGGGAAGCACGTCCGTCCGCCAGTCGCTCTTGCCGGCGTCGACCATGGCCGCCAGTTTGAGCGGAGTGTGATTGTCGCCCACGATCCGCCGCAGGTCGGACTCGTCGCAGAATTTCCAGGCGCCGAACTTGTTCTGGGCGAAGATCTGCTTGGACGACTTGTAGCCCAGTTCCATGTAATCGACGCCCGCCGCCACGCAGGCCTCATAGACCGCCTTGACGAAACCGTCCTCAAAACCGTGGTCGTTGCACAGGCCGCCGTCGCGAATCGTGCAATCGAGAACTTTCAATTCGGGCCGATAGGTGATCCAGGGGGCAGACATCGAGGCTCCTTCAAAGGGCGGTGGCGGCGAAAAGGGTTGTCTTTAACATTTAACGTTATGAAGTGGACGACCCCTGCCAGGGATCCATTCCTCCATTTCGCTAGATAATCACGTTCATCTTCATTCTGATTTTCCGGGACGAAAATGTCAACCGGTGTGGCCTATTTCCTACAGAACCGGGCCGCCAAAATGTGCCGCCTCCACCGACTTGCCAAGACGGCGGCATGCGGCGAAAATGGTTCTTTTCTTTATAAACCGACGGAAATCGCGATGTTGATGTACTGCATTCGCCACGGCGAGAGCACCTACAATGCTGAAGGACGTGTCCAAGGACACTTGAATATTCCCCTCTCGGAGCTGGGCCGACGGCAGGCGGCCGCCTTGGCCGAGGTCAGCCGGGGCTGGGGCGCCGAGGCGATCTTTTGCAGCCCCTTGCAGCGCGCCCGCGAGACGGCCGAACCGATCGCCGCAGCCCTGGCCCTTGCAGTCCGCGAGGAACCCCGCCTGATCGAAATCCGGGTGGGCGTCTTTCAGGGCCACAGCCGCGATGAGTTGGATCGGATCTGTCCGGAGGAGTACGCCCGCTGGCGGAGCGGCGATCCGGACTACGTGGTGCCGGGCGGCGAGTCGCGCCGCGCCCTCATGCAGCGCGGTCGCGAGGTCCTGGAGTCAATTGCCCAAGGCGATTATCAGCGAGTGGTCGTCGTCAGCCACGGCGCCATCCTGGCGGCCGCTTTCAAGTCGCTCCTGGAGGTCCCCGCCCACCGGCATCCGTTCCTGCTTGAGAACGCGTCGGTTTCACGCCTGGAGATCGACCAGGCGATTGTTCGGCTGCACACGCTCAACGAGGTGGCACATTTGAAGGGCGTCGGACTGGCGGGAGGAGGGGATCTGTAAGCGCTTGGCCGGTCAGAAATCAAAAGATGCGCCCCTTGCGTTGGTGAACTGAATTCTTGGTATAATGGGATAACCAGAAAGCCTCCCGGTGCTCAAAACCGCGATTTTCTGCCAGTTTTGTGCGAATGAGAGGATTGCACCGATTGCAGGAGACTATTGTGCCCATAAGAGTAACGGGCGAGACTCGCCAAATTACTGAGGCGATTAACGGTTTTCCGGCAAATTACCAGACCGACTTTTCCGAGGTTCGGGCGATCGCGCGACAGTATCTGGCTGGAGCCCAACCGACAGACAATGTCGTGTCAGATCTTGCGATGGCCCTTCGATGTGTGCTCAGGTGCTGGGGTGCCGGAAATCGCGGGGCACCAAACGTGCAGAACGTGCAGGAGTTTAAGGATTTGCTGGGCAGGCCCGAAATACACGCTTCGCTCGCCGTCCTTGCGCGTACACCGCTTTCCGCCCTCAACGTCGTGCAACAACATCGATATCTGCATGGCAAACCAGCTACACTGGAGGAACTTGTCACATTTGATTTGAACTTCTTCTACGCACTACGCGCCGCTGGTGAGCGATTGTTCATCGGAAACACCAACGCCGCGTACCCAATGAAGGCCGTGCTCCTGGTTACGGGTTTCATGCCGGCGTTCGACGGCCACGTGCGAACTGGCCTTCAACGTGGCGGCTTCCGTGGAATGAATAAAACTCAATTCTTCCTCCCGAAAGACACCAATTGCACAGACGGAAAGAAGGTGGCGCGACTGCCCTTCCTTCTTGGCGAGTGCTGGGCAAGTTGCGCTCCGCAGCTTCGACAGGGAATTGAGAATAGTCGTTTTTCGACGCTTTTTGAGGAGCCGGGTAGAGTCTTTGATGTACTGCTATTCATGCAAGCAGGCAAGGAGAAGCCAGTGCTCGTGACTTGGGATCCGCCTGATGATACGAATTGGTATGAATTGCCGTGATGAAACTGATTCCAGACGCAAGACTTGATTCGAATAATCTAGTTCTGGTATCCGGAACGAGAGGTTAACATGCAGACATTCCATTTCGAGTTGATGCTGAGCCCGCAAACCGAATTGACCGACGATCTTGTCGAGGCCCTGCACAAGGCCGGCTGCGATGACGGGACGATGGGACCATGCAACCAGGCGGCATCCATCCTCTTTGATCGCCAGGCCGAAAGCGCTGGAATCGGCCATCCGCTCCGCGATTGCCGACGTGCAGAAGGCCGGTTGCGCAGCGGCTGAAGTGCGGCTTGAAGCCGAAGCGTTCGCCAGCCCGTGACAGTTTGCCGACCCTGAGTTCCCAATGGGCAAACATGCCACCAAAAGCCAAAAATCGTGATTCGATCAAGACACCGCGGAAACGTCGCCCGTGACGGAAATCGAAGACCAAGCAATCATTAGAAAGGAAAATGTTGGAAAGGAAGATACATTGAATTCATTTGTCTTTCCCCATCTTCCTTTCCTCCCACTGCCGTTGGCTACGCTCCTTTGGATCTGCTATAATTAGCGACGGGCGCGGGAACAGATGCTGGTCCGCGGTTCTGACGGTGGGTGCGGGAGACGTTGTGAACAGGATCCGACCTTTAGCCTTGCAAGGCGCGAAATGGCAAATCTTCAAGAAGTCGAGCGGTTGCTGGACCAGATGACGGTCGGTGAAAAGACGCTGGTGCTCCAGCGGGTCGTGCGCGACCTGGGAATCCTGACTCCCCGGATCGAAAGCAACCCGGCGGTTTGCGGCGGCGAACCTTGTATCGTTCGTACCCGGATTCCCGTTTGGCTCCTCGTCCAATTGCAGCGACTGGGAATGAGCGAAGCGGAATTGTTGCGCAATTACCCGACCCTGCGCGCGGAAGACCTGGCCAATGCCTGGGCCTACGCACGGCAGCACCGCGAGGAGATCGAGCAACAAATCGTCGACAACAAGACGGCGTGACCCATGGCCTTGCTCTACGCAAACGAAAATTTCCCCCTGGGCGTCGTGTAGATCTTGCGCGAATTGGGCCATGATGTTCGGACAACCGCTGAAAGTGGAATCGCGGGTCAGGGAACGCCGGATGAGGCGGTGCTGGCGACTGCGATCGGGGAGGATCGGATCGTCATTACACACAACCGTCGGCATTTTATCCGCCTTCATTCCCGCAACTCGGAACACGCCGGCATTCTCGCTTGCACGGCTGATAACGATGCAAGCGCGTTGGCAGGTCGGATCGACGCAGAGTTGAGGACCAAGTCTGACTGGCATGGTCAATTGGGCCGCGTGCAACGACCTGCGGGATAGACTGTTTTGCTTTTTTGCTTTGGTCGCGCATCGACCGCCTACGACAGACGTGATCTGCAAGATCCCTAGGGCAAAACGTGCCGCCAAAGATCAAAGATTGCTCTCCGGTCAAGAAGAGCCGGAAAGGCCGTCGGGCGAAATCCTATTCGGCCTCAATTGCAGCCTGTGGATGCAGTACCGTCAGCCCCAGGACTAGGCTTGCCGAGCGCGCGCAGTGTTGCACATTGAATGGTCGTCGGCATTGGCTACCCTTCCAACTCGAAAATCGCCTCGATCTCCACGGCCACGCCCAACGGCAAGCTGGGAGCGGCGAGGGCGCTGCGGGCGCCAATGCCGGCGTCGAGGCCGAATATCTGCCCGAAAAGCTCGCTGCAGCCGTTGATCACCGCCGGCTGGTGCGTGAATTCCGGCGTGCAGTTGACGACGCCCAAGACCTTCACGACGCGGCGAATGCGGTCCAGCGTGCCGAGCTGCTTGCGCAACGATGCCAATATGCCCAGCCCGGCCAACCGCGCGGCCTCGTAACCGGCTTCCATGGTCAATTCGCCGCCAAGCCGGCCGGTCACCAACTCGCCGCTGGGACGCACGGGCAAATGGCCGGAGGTGTAGACCAGCTTGTCGACGATCATCAGCGGCCGGTAGACGCCCTTAGGCTCCGGGGCGGGCGGCAGCATGATCTTCAGTTCCGAAAGCTTCGCAGCCAGGCGATCTTCAGCGCTCACGTCCGGTCCTTTCAGTCAATGATCTTGCTCAGCGGATACTCGACGATGCCCCGCGCTCCCGCCGCCTTCAAACGCGGAAGGATGACGCGGACCACCGATTCGTCGACAATCGTGTTCACGTCGGCCCATTGCTCGTCGGCCAGGTTCGAGACCGTGGGCTGCTGCAAGGCGGGCAGCAGCGTGAGCACTTGCTTGAGCTTGTCGCGCGGCACGTTCATCATCAGGCCGACCTTGCCCTCGGCCGCCATCGCGCCGCGCAGCATCATGACGATGTCGTCGATCTTCTGCTTCTTCCAGGGATCGGCATAGGCGGCGTGGTTGGCGATGAAACGGGTCGTGCTCTGGCAGATTTCCTCGAGGATCCGCAGGTTGTTCGCCCGCAGCGAACTGCCGGTTTCGGTGACCTCGACAATCGCGTCGGCCAGTTTGGGCGGCTTGACCTCCGTAGCGCCCCAACTGAATTCGACCTTGGCTGTCACGCCGTGCTTTTGCAGGTAACGCGTTGTCAGGCCGACGACCTCCGTGGCGATCCGCTTGCCTTGCAGGTCTTTGACGCTGCGGATGGGCGAATTCTCCGGCACGCAGAGCACCCAGCGGACGGGTCGGCGGCTGACCTTGGAAAAGACCAACTCGGCAACCTCGTGGACGTCGGAGTTGTTTTCCACGATCCAGTCGTAGCCGGTCAAGCCGGCGTCCAACACGCCGTCTTCCACGTAGCGCGACATCTCCTGCGCGCGGATCAGCAGGCATTCGATCTCGTCATCGTCGATCGTGGGGTAGTAGCTGCGCGAGCTGAAGGTGATCTTGTAGCCCGCACGACGAAAAAGTTCCCCGGTCGCCTCTTGCAGGCTGCCGGCCGGAATGCCAAGTTTGAGGATGCTGGACATGGGCGGAGGGATGAGGGGTGAAGGATGAGAAGTGTACTGTGTACTAAGTACTCTTTTTATAAACTTTCGCGGGATCGAAGACCCGTTGGCCTTCGATCTGCAGGCCCTGCGGGGTCACGCGGCGGAAGAAGCAACTGGAGTAGCCTTCGTGGCAAGCAGCCCCGCCTATCTGCTCGACCTTCAGGAGGATGGTGTCCTGGTCGCAATCGACGTAAATCGATTTGACGAGTTGCACGTTGCCGCTCTCCTCGCCTTTGCGCCAGAGTTTCTTGCGGCTGCGGCTGAAATAGACCGCCCGGCCGGTGGCCACGGTCTCGGCATAGCTTTCCGCGTTCATATAGGCCATCATGAGAACCTCGCCGGATTGAGAATCCTGGGCGATGGCTGGCACGAGGCCGTCGCCGCGCGTGAAGTCAGGCCCCGTAGCGGTCAGTGAGGATTCAGACATAGGTAGGTTTTTCCGTACAGCTTTTACACGAAACAGACAACAACTAAGGAACATCAGCATAACGCCCAATAGCCCAATTTTCCAGGGGGGAAGACGCGTTCCACCCAAAAGAGGAGAATTCGGCTTTTCCATGCCCGGATGAAATCGGTATTTCCGTCTCTTCCGCTTCATCTTGCGCATGTGTCAAAATATAGGCTTGAGTTGAGTTTGTGGGCAAGCGAAGCCGAACTAACTACGGGCGCAAAACATTGCCCCGCAAAGGCTTGGTTGTTTTACACGCTACCCTGGGCGAAAGCTTCTCTGAGGAAAGGTATGGCCGTGAATCGATCGCTGACTGTTCTCTTACCCGTCCGCGATGCACAATCTACTTTGACGGCTACGGTTACCCAAGTGCTGGAAATGGCCGCGGACTTGAGTGATCGCTTCGAACTTCTCATTATCGACGACGCCTCGGTGGATGCTACTTACGAAGTGGCCGTCGAACTGTCCCGGAATTTTCCGCAGATCCGCATGATTCGGCTAGGCAAATCGATGGGTGAAGAAGCGGCACTGCGGGTCGGCTTGGCCCAAAGTCGGGGTGACGTGATTTTCGTGCGCAATAATCCGCGACTCACGTTCGAGCGCATGTCGTTGGCCAGCCCGCCCGCCCGCCCCAATTATCTCGGCCGTGCCCGGACTTTCGCCCGGGAAGGCTTGTAGCCCCAATAGGTGGCTTGAGTTTGCGATCGTCGCACGGGCTTTGTGCGCTCTATTCTCATAAGAACGAATTTTCCGCTTTTGCTTGCGAACGGTTCCAGTCCAGTGTATCATGGACGTTGGAAGGGGAGCTTCTTCACGAAGGCTCTTCAAATCGTTTGCCTCGAGTGCCGTTGACCAGGCGATAATTTCGCGGAGTCGGCGGCTGGGGAAAACGAGTGGTTTAGGAACCTTATACCGTGCGCGGCTTGCAGTGATGGGAAACCAGCGAGGGGAAGACTCGCATTGCGGCTCGTCGAACAAGGTATAGGATTTGTTCGAGAATCCTGCCGGGGCAAGATCGGGTGAGCTTACCCGGCGGCGGACAAGTTTCGCGGCCTCCACTTTGGCGTTCGCCGAAGGGCCAGAATCGCGCGGCGCGGGCTGGAAGAGAGCCCTCGTCGCTTTGCGGTAGATTGGATCGTGACCGGTTGGGGAAGTAGATGTCTCGACTCTTTCGCCGTTCGGGCAATTATTATCGGTGACAGGTTCCCAGCGGTCATGGCCACGTGGGGAACGGGTCATGAGCATTGTCGATTGTTCCGTGGGCGCTGATGCCTCCGGGGAAGTTGGTTTGCCGGCAAATCATCGCGTCTTGCACCGGCTCGGCTCGGTGCGCCGTTTGCAAGGCATATCGCGGCGCACGCTCGCGCGGCGTCTGAACGTTGAGGTGGCGGAAATCCGCCGGCAGGAAGACGAGACCTCTGATTTGCCGCTGAGCATCATCTTCGAATGGCAAAAGGTGCTCGACGTGCCGGTCGCGGAACTGCTCGTGGAAACGTCCGACAGGCTTTCGGGACCGCTCCTGCAGCGGGCGCAGTTGGTCCGCCTCATGAAAACAGCCATGGCCATCCTGGAGCAGGCCGACAACGACACCACGCGCAAGATGGCCCAGTCGCTGGTCGATCAGCTCGTCAAGGTCATGCCGGAGTTGCAGGGGCTCAGCGGCTGGCACGCCATCGGCAAGCGCCGCCGGCTGGACGAACTGGGCATTGCCGCCATGCGCATGCTGCCCGACGACCTCTTCTACGACTTTGCCGATTGACTCGTGATTCTTCATCGTGCCCGTAACTGAACCCACGTCTTCGGCCCGGTCTCAGTCGCTCCTGCAGCGGCATGCCTGGCTGATCTACGTGTTGCCGTTGGCCGTCTACCTGCTTGTCGGCTCGATTGAGCCGTCGCCGGACGAAGCAGGCGGCCAGATGCTGGGCTTGGCGGTCCCTTATTCGGCCTATCCGCTGGTCTACACGGTGAAGATCGCGCTGACGTTGGCGGCCATGGCCTTCGTCCGGCCCGGCTATTGGCAGTTCCGTTGTCCGCCGGGACCATTGGCGGTGCTGGTTGGCGTGGTGGGCATCGTGGTCTGGGTCGGGCTTTGCGAACTGTCGGGCACGTTGGGGATTACGAAGTTGCTGGCCGGCTGGCTGGGCTCTGCGGGGCGTCCGGCCTACAATCCTTTGGCACAATTGGCCGCCACGCCCGCCTGGGCCTGGGCCTTCCTGGCGATCCGCTTCTTCGGCCTAGTGGCCGTCGTGCCGGTGATCGAGGAGTTCTTTCTCCGCGGTTTTCTCATGCGCATGGTGATCGCCCAGGACTGGTGGAAGGTGCCCTTTGGCGACGTCAACGCGGTTGCCGTTGCCGTTTGCATCGGCTACGCGGTGCTCTCGCACGCCGGCGAGCCGCTGGCCGCCGCCGCCTGGTTCGGCATGGTCACCTGGTTGATGGTCCGCCGCCGCAATCCCTGGGACTGCGTGCTGGCCCACGCCGTGACCAACTTATTGTTGGGCATCTATGTCGTGACTTGGCAGCAGTGGGCGCTCTGGTAAGGATTGGGTCCGAAGTAACTTCCCGATTTGTAGGGTGGGACCAGCGAGCTTGCGAGCGCAGGCCCACCAACACTGGTTCTTGGTGGGCCGGCGCTCGCCGAGGCTCGCTGGTCCCACCCTACAAATTCTGCGGAAAGCAGGGAAGTTATTTCGAGCCAAATCGTGAGCGGCCAGCCTCAGACCTCAACCGTCACCTGCATGCGGTCCAACAACTGCTGCACGACCGCCTGCCGTTGGCGGAGTTCTTCCCGATACCCGGCCACGCGGCTGTGATGGATTTCGACGGGCAGATCGTCGTGCTCGCGTTGCAGAAGTTCTACGATTAGTTCCCACTGGTCGGGCGACAGGTTCAATGTTTTGTCCATGGCACACCTCCTCTGGGCGAGATAGTTCGCGCGGATAGAAATGGTACGTTGGAGTCCCGGCTTTAGCCGGAATTTGTGCCGGATTACCGGCTAAAGCCGGGACTCCAACAAGCGTATTTCTGCCCGCACAGTAGAAATGGCTGCGGCGCACAGGCCGCGAAACAGACCACACTTTTATTCTATGCAAGCCTAGCGGCGTCGACATGCCGCCACAGTGGCATCCAAGAACATGCAGATTGCCGCGTTTTAGGATAGAATAGGCACTATTGCGATCGGTTGTGATTGGCACAATTCATACTAAACCCGAAGCGCAAGCGATGGGACGACTTGACGCCCTCGCTGGCGCTTCGGGTTAGTGTCAGTCGTAGCCGCGAGCAGTATAACGTCATCCCCCTCCCCCACCCACAAGGAACCAATCATGGCCAGCCATCGTTTTACGCGACGCGCATTCCTGCAAAGCGCAGGGGCCCTTGCGGCCGCCCCCTATGTGATCACTTCCACCGCCTTGGGCGGTCCCGATAAGCCCGCGGCCAGCGAGCGCGTGACCGTCGGCCATATCGGCGTCGGCGGGCGGGGCAATTTCTACGAATTCCAGCACTGCCGCAACAGCCAGAGCGTGGCTGTTGCCGATCCTTACAAGGACCGCCGCGAGGCCCACGCCAAGATGTGCGGCGGCAAGGCCTACGTCGATTTCCGCGAACTGCTGGCCCGCACCGATATCGATGCCGTGGTTGTCGCCACGCCGGACCACTGGCACGTGCCGATCGCCATCGCGGCAGCCCGGGCCAAGAAGGACGCCTATGTCGAGAAGCCGCTGGGCCTCAGCGCGGAGCAGGACCTGACCTGCCGCAAGGTCTTCCAAGAGCACGGCCGCATCTTCCAGTACGGCACGCAGCAGCGGAGCTCGAACCATTGCCGCCTGGGCTGCGAACTGGTCCGCAGCGGCCGGATCGGCAAGATCGCGGGGCTAGAGGTCATTGCCCCCAACGGCGGCCAGGGCGGATCGACCAAGGAAATCGCCGTGCCGCCGAACCTGGACTACGACATGTGGCTAGGCCCCGCGCCCAAGACGCCCTTCACGGCCGACCGCTGCCATCCACCCGGAACCTATTGGATCTACGACTACTCGATCGGCTATCTGGCCGGCTGGGGCGCCCATCCCTTGGACATCCTGGTCTGGGGCTGCGACAACGACCTGGCAGGGCCGATGACCTTCGAAGGCACGGGCGAGATCCCCACCAAGGGCCTGTATGACACGGTATTCAACTGGAACGTGAAGATCCAGATGGCCGGCGGTGTGGCCATGACCTTCCTGCCCGGCGGCGATTCGACGAAATTCATCGGCAGCGAGGGCTGGATCCGCATTTGGCGGGGCGGCTGGGACGCCGAACCGAAATCGCTGCTGACTGCCAAGCTCGGCCCCAACGACGTCCACCTGATCGAGAGCCAGAGCCAGAGCCAGAACTTCATCGACGCGGTGAAGGCCCGCAAAGGCGCGGTCAGCCCCTTGGCCGACGCGGTCCGCAGCGACATCATCAGTCACATGTGCGACATTGCCATTCGGCTGAAACGGAAGATCACCTGGGATCCAAAGAAAGAGCAGATCGTCGGCGATGCCGAGGCGACGAAGCTGCTCAGCCGGCCCATGCGGGCGCCGTGGACGATTTAGAAGCTATCCGAGAAGTCTCCCCTCTCCCGCCTGCTGTACCCAGCAGGATGGGAGAGGGGACATGTTTAGCCTACATCGTGCACTTGTTCCGGCCCAGGCGGTCTATTGCTATGATCCTCCGAACCTTGCCCTTGTTCTCTCTGTTGTTCTGCTCGCTCGCGCTGGCCGCTGAACCGGCGGCCAGCGACGCGGCCCTGGTGGCCGCCGTGCGGGCCGGCAAACCGGTTGTCGCGGCCGATCGCCCGGTCGCGACGGCCATCGCGCGGATCGATGCCCTGCGCGGGAAGATGGAATTGGACGCTGCAGGCCGGCTTGTGGGTGTCGATCTGGCCGGAGATCGCGTCTCGGTGAGCGACGCCGATGTTGCCGCGATTGCCGCCTTGCCACGCCTCCGTAGCGTGCGGCTTTCCGGCAGCCAACTCACCAGCGCCGGCCTGGAACGGCTCTGTTCCCTGGGCGATCTCGCCGAACTGGCCCTGCAAGATGCCCAGATCGACAGCGCCGGGCTGCGCAAGCTGACGACGCTCAAGAAGCTTCAGACCCTGTTATTGCGGCGCGCGAACAACCTCACGGACGAGGCCCTGGACTGCTTGAAGGAGTTTCCGGTCCTGACGCGGCTATCGTTGGTCGAGGACGGTATTTCCGACGAGGGGCTGGAACACCTCAAGGACCTCACGCAATTGCGCGTGCTCGATCTGCGCGGATGCGCGGGCGTGGGCGATGCCGGACTGGCCCGCCTGAAGGGGCTGAAGAACCTCAAGGGCCTGAAACTCGGCGGGGCCGCCGTCAGCGACGCTGGCCTGGCGGTGCTCAAGAACTTCAGCGGGCTGGAAAGCCTGGCCATCGAGGACTGCAACGTCAGCGACGACGGCCTCGCTCAATTGGAAGGATTGCCCATCGAGGATCTTGCCCTGGTGCGGTGCTTCAGCATCGGCGACAGCGGCATCGCGCACCTTGCGCGGTTCCGCCTCAGGCAACTTGCGCTCAGGGCCACGTCGGTGACCAGCGACGGGCTAGTCCACCTGGCCCGAATGACGACGCTCCGCAGCCTGACCATCAACCGCTGCGGTGTGGACGATGCGGGACTGGAGCATCTCGCCGGGCTGAAGGACCTTTCAAAGCTCGATCTCCGGCAAACGCGGATCAGCGACCGCGGCTTGAAGACGGTCGCCGGCTTTCCGGGCCTGAAGTCGCTGGACGTGGGCGAGGACGGAATCACCGATGCGGGCGTTGCCGAGCTAGTTCCGCTCAAGCAGCTCGACTGGCTGGACCTGGGAGCGAACGCCGGCGTGAGCGAAGTCTCAGTCGCACATTTGGCCAAACTTGCCGGGTTGAAAACGCTGGCGATCGGGCAAACGGGCATTTCCGAGCAAGGCGCTGCCCGGCTTCGTGCCGCGCTGCCGCGGTGCAAGATCATGCGGGAGTAGGGTGGGGCTAATTGCAAAGTGCAAATCAGGTGCGAAATTTACGCGGAGCGGAATTTCCTATAACGCCCGTTCAGCCGATGGAAATGCGCAGCGCGCTTCCCGCGGCGGCGCGATGAAATCAGTCCATCCGCTGGACACCATTTGAAACAGATCAGCCTGCCTCGGAAAATTCTCGCCAGAGAAACCCCGGCTTTTGGGCCTTCTCAGACCCGCTCGGGGAATGATGATTTGTTGCGCGATGTTGAATTTTTTGAAACGGAGTGTTGCGCAGCCGGGGGAGTTCCAAAGGTGGCAGGTCAGAAAAATAATCGTCGATCGAAAAATACCGGCCGGCCCAAACGGTTAAGGAAGCGGGCGGCCGGGGCAGACCCGCCAAGGTTCCGCAGCCAGGCCACCCGCCCGGTCATCCTGGGTGTAGACCCTTTTACTCTATCTGACTGCTAAACGGCATCCTTTGGCGGGAGGCCACCCCGGGGTCCACCATGCCTTTCGCCTGGCCGACGCGGAATCGAGTGGGTCTTGCGCGAAACGTTGGCATCTCCGAACATGAGGGAGGGTTGACGAGCCGGTTATCGGCGGCGGACCTCACGCGGAAAGGCAGTGGCTCGATGGCCATTACCGTGTAATGGAACTGCCGGTTTTCACGACGGTTTGCGGCGAATTGTGCAGGAGATGTTAAAAAAAATCTGGCGCTTCGCGACGAACTTATCACGCGACGGGTAACCCGGATGGTCACTCGTGGGGGCTAGAGGGCATTTCCTTGCGCGCGGAGAAGTGCCCCTCCTCCGCAGGCAAGCAGTCGCGAAATGCTTCGGATTCGATACGGCCAGCAGCCATACTGTAGAGTGGTCGTCGACACCGGCCTGCCCGACTTCTGCGGCGCCGAACTGGCATGGCATGCAGAAGACACCGCTGCACATCCGGGCGAAGTGGCTCTTGCTGCCACCACAGGTACCTGTGGCTTCGTTGTTGGAAACCTCAGGTTTTACGGCGATGCGGCACTTTGAATACCGAGATGGCGGTCTCGGACTGCCGCGGCCGGAAAAGTGCGGGGCGGTCACCAATCGCCCACCCAGCGTCAGAAAAGGAAGGATTGTCGGGACTTGGTTCAGATTGGTATTGGTCTTCATTTCACCTTCAGCGGCGCTCGTACCCAAAAAATCTTGGGGGGTACTTGACAAACTGAATTTGACCGATTACGGTAAACCGCGTTCATGTAATATTGTTGGCTTCGGCAGGCACGACGGGACGCTACCCATGAAGTAGTTGGACGCCAAAAGCGAATTACGAACCCATCGTTAGGACCGATACCATGATCGCTAAAGCGTGCCGATCAGATGGTGTAACGGCCGTGAATGGCTGCCTTTACCCGTTGGAATGCCCCAGCGAGGTTCTATCTTGCGCCATTTTCGAGGCTCATTTTTTCGAGCCCCCGGTTGAATTTGTGTTGTGAGGCTGCGCCTTCAATGTATCTCTTCCCTGCACACGGCGGAGGACACATAAAAGGGTACCTGTACCATTCGACCTGATTGCTTGGCATGCACCAGGAGTTGGACGGCTACATTCCATTTAGTCGTGTATCCCCGTCTGAACGTGCGGTTGGCGCCGGTCGTTACTTTGCAGCAAGACCTTTGGGAGGGCAATTATGGGTTCCGCTACAACACGTGCTGAGAATCGTCGCAGGTTTTCTTCGCCGAAGAAGTATCGGTACGACCGCCTGGGCGGCCGCGAGCGCAGACTGCGGATTGAGGCATTGGAACAACGGACTCTCTTGACGATCAACTTGCTCGTCACGAATCCTACAGGCAGCGCATCGGTGGCCGGTTCGCTTCCTTGGGCGGTGGCGCAAGCCAACGCGGCGACGGGCGGCAATGTCGTCATCGACTTCCAGATTCCTCAATCCGCAGCGAACCTGGCCGTAGGCGGCGCGACTAGCCCGAACGTCTTTCAGATCCAGCCTCTCACCCCGCTGCTTCTCGACAGTTCGGCCCTTTCGGTGACCATCGATGGAAGCAGCGAGGCGGCCTTTCTGGGCAACAATTCGAACCCGGCCGGCGGCCCGACGATCGTGCTCGACGGGTCGAAATCCGGTGCGCCCTCGGACGGCCTGCAGCTTGATACGAACACCACTGTCCTTGACCTGGGAATTCAGAATTTCTCCGGAAGCGGCGTACACGTGTTCGGGACCGGCAGCACGGTGGCCGGTTGCTTCATCGGCGCCGACGCCACGGGAACTATCGCCGAGCGCAACGGCACCGGCATAACCATCGATTCCAACGCCTCGGACAACATCATCGGCGGGACTACGGCCGCGGCGCGGAACCTCATCTCCGGCAACAACGCCGGCGTGATCATCCAGGGCAGCAGCGCGACGCGAAACGTGGTGGAGGGGAACTACATCGGTACCAACGCCTCGGGCCAGTCGATGGGCTGGGCGGATTCCAACGGCAACCCCGTCGCCGCCAACGCATGGTGCGGAGTCGTACTCCAGAGCGGGGCGTTTGGCAACATAATCGGTGGCACGGTTCCGGGGGCGCGGAACGTGATCTCCGGTTCCGGCGGGAATGGTGTTTTGATCCAGTATGGCGCGACGGAGAACGTGGTGGAGGGCAACTATATCGGTACGGATGCCTCGGGCGACGCGCCCCTGGCCACGGGAAATGCCAACAGTTCCTCGGGCATTGCCATTATCAACGGCGCGTCGGACAACACCATCGGCGGCACGACCGCCGCGGCGCGGAACATCATTTCCGGCAACCGCAATGCGGGCTCCTACATCGGCGGCGCAGGCACGACCGGCAACATGGTTGAGGGGAACTACGTCGGCGTCGGTCCCGATGGCACAACGCCCGTCCCCAACGGTTGGAATGGCATCCAGATTGACAGCGGCGCTGCGAGCAACATGATCGGCGGCAGCGACTTCGCTGACGGCAACACGATTGCCGACAACAACGGCGCAGGGGTGGCAGTGGCCGATGACTCCTCCACCGGGAACACGATTCGTCTGAATTCGATCCACGACAACTCCGCATTGGGTATCGACCTGGGCGGTAGTGGGATACCAACGCCCAACGACCCGATCAATCCCGAGACGGGACCCAACAACTGCCAGGACTATCCAGTGCTCGCAGCCGCGGTCCCCGGCAGCTCGACCCTGGTTTCCGGCACGCTTCACACCGCCCCCAACCAGACGTACACACTCGACTTCTATGCCAATGCAACTCTGGATTCCAACGGCAACGCGGAGGGCGACGTCTATCTCGGCTCGATGGGGGCGACGACCGACGCCGCGGGAGACGTTTCCTTCACCGATGTCCCGCTTCCCGGCGCCAGTCGCCCCGGCGAGTGGATCACCGCCACGGCCACGGATGCCGGCGGCGACACCTCGGAGTTTTCCCCGGGATTGAGAGAGCCAGCTTCGCCGATTGCCCTGTACGTTACGAATACGTCGGGCGACCCTTCAGTAGCGAATTCCCTTCCATGGGCGGTGGCACAAGCCGATGCATCGATAGCCGCCAGCGTAACCATTGATTTCGAGATTCCTCAATCGGCCGCTAACTTGGCCGGCGGCGGCGCGGCTAGCCCGAACGTCTTCCAGATCCAGCCTCTGGCCACCCTGGTTCTCAACAGTCCGGCCCCTTCGGTGACCATCGATGGAAGCAGCGAGGCGGCCTTCCTGGGCGGCAATCCCAATCCGGCCGGCGGCCCGACCATTGTCCTCGACGGATCGCAATCCGGCGCGCCCTCGGACGGCCTGCAGCTTCATTCGAGCACCACCGTCCTCGACCTGGGTATTCAGAGTTTCTCCGGAAGCGGCGTACACGTCTTCGGCAGCGGCAGCACGGTGGCCGATTGCTACATCGGCAGCGACGCCACAGGGACTATCGCCCAGCGCAACGGGACTGGCATAACCATTGATTCGGGCGCCTCGAATAACACCATCGGCGGCACGACGGCCGCGGCGCGGAACCTCATCTCCGGCAACTACAATGCCGTCGTGATCCAGGGCGTCGGAGCGACGGGAAACGTGGTGGAGGGGAACTACATCGGCACCAACGCCTCGGGCCAGTCGATGGGCTGGACGGATTCCAACGGCAACCCCGTCGCCGCCAATACGTGGTGCGGCGTGGTGATCCAGAACGGGGCGTCTGACAACATAATCGGCGGCACGCTTCCGGGGGCGCGGAACGTGATCTCCGGCAGCGGGGGGAACGGCGTTTTCATCACAGATCCCGGCACGGTAAACAACCTTGTCGAGAGAAACTACTTGGGCACCGACGCATCGGGCGACGCGCCCCTGGCCACGGGAAGTGCCAACAATGATTCGGCCATTGTGATTTACAACGGCGCCTCGAATAACACCATCGGCGGCACGACGGCCGCGGCGCGGAACGTCATCTCCGGCAACTACAACGGCATGAACATCGGGGGCAGCGGCACGAGCGGCAACGTGGTCGAGGGGAACTACATCGGCGTCGGCGCCGATGGCACGACGCCGGTCCCAAACGCCTGGAACGGCATCTGGACCAATAGTGGGGCATCGGACAACACCATCGGCGGCAGCGACACGGCCGACGCCAACATCATTGCCCACAACGGCGGTGCGGGGGTAGGTGTGACCGACGACTCGACCGGCAATACCATCCGTCTGAATTCCATCCACGACAACGGGGCATTGGGAATTGACCTGGGCGATGACGGCGTGACGCCCAACGACCCGACCAACCCCGACACGGGACCCAATAACTGCCAGAACTACCCTGTGCTCACGGCGGCGACCGCCGGCAGTTCGACCGTGGTTTCCGGCACGCTCGAAAGCGCCTCAAGCCAGACCTTCACCCTTGATTTCTACGCGAATCAAACTCCCGATCCCAGCGGCTATGGGCAGGGCGCCGTCTACCTGGGCTCGACCACGGTGACGACCGACGGCACAGGCAATGCTTCCTTCACGAATGTTTCGCTCGCTGGCACCAGTGCGCAGGATGCGTGGATTACCGCCACGGCCACGGATGCCGGCGGTGACACCTCGGAGTTCTCCGCGGCATTGCAAGAGCAAGCGGCTGCGCCAAGTGCCCTGCTTGTCACGAATACCTCGGGCGACGCCTCGGTGGCGAATTCCCTTCCCTGGGCGGTGGCGCAGGCCGACGCTGCGGCAGCCGGCAGCGCAATCATCGACTTCCAGATTCCTCAATCGGCCGCCAATCTGGCCGTGGACGGGGCGGCGAGCCCGAACGTCTTTGAGATCCAGCCCCTGGCCACCCTGGTTTTGAACAATCCGGGCTGCTCCATCACTATCGACGGTAGCAGCGAGGCGGCCTTCCTGGGCGACAATCCTAATCCGGCCGGCGGCCCGACGATCGTCCTGGACGGATCGCAGCCGGGGGCGCCCTCGGACGGCCTGCAATTGTATTCGAGCACCACTGTCCTCGACCTGGGAATTCAGAATTTCTCCGGAAGCGGCATGCACTTATTTGGCAGCGGCAGCACGGTGGCCGGGTGCTTCATCGGCGCCGACGCCACCGGCAGCGTCGCGGAGTCCAATGGAGACGGCATCATCATTGATTCGGGCGCCTCCGACAACACCATCGGCGGCACGACGGCCGCGGCGCGGAACGTCATCTCCGGCAACTACGCCGGCGTGGTAATCCAGGGCAGCGGAGCGACGGGAAATGTCGTGGAGGGGAACTGCATCGGCGTCGACGCCGACGGCGCGACGCCGGTCCCCAACGCCTGGAACGGCATCTGGATCAACGCTGGGGCATCGGGCAACACGATCGGCGGCGGCGACACGGCTGACGGCAACGTCATTGCCTACAACGCCGGCGCGGGGGTGGGGGTGAGCGATGACTCGACCGGCAACACCATCCGCCTGAATTCGATCCACGATAACGGGGCATTGGGCATCGACCTGGGCAATGACGGCGTGACGCCCAACCATCCGACCAATCCGGTGGCCGGCCCCAACAACTGGCAGAACTACCCCGTGCTCACGGCGGCCGGGGCCGGCAGTTCGACTACGGTCTCCGGCACGCTGCACAGTGCCGCTAACCAGACCTATACCCTTGATTTCTACGCCAGTCCGACTCCCGACCCCAGCGGTTACGGGCAAGGCGCGGTTTACGTGGGCTCGACGACGGTAACGACCGACGGCGGGGGCAACGCTTCGTTCACGAATGTCTCGCTTCCAGGCGCCAGCAAAGGGGGCGAGTGGATTACGGCTACCGCCACGGATGCCGCCGGCGACACCTCGGAGTTCTCCGCGGCATTGCGAGAGCCGGTGCTCCCGCCAGTTACGCTCTCGGTCACGAATACGTCGGGCGACCCTTCGGTGGCGAATTCCCTTCCTTGGGCGGTGGCACAAGCCGATGCCGCGGCAGCCGGCAGCGTAACCATCGACTTCCAGATCTCTCAATCGGCCGCCAACCTGGCCGTGGGCGGGGCGACTAGCCCGAACGTCTTTCAGATCCAGCCCCTGACCAGCCTGGTTGTCAACAATCCGGGCTGCCCAATCATCACCATTGATGGAAGCAGCGAGGCGGCCTTCCTGGGCGGCAACCCGAACCCGGCCGGCGGCCCGACGATCGTGCTGGACGGGTCGGAATCCGGCGCGCCCTCGGACGGCCTGCAGCTTTATTCGAGCGCCACGATCCTCGACCTGGGGATCCAGAACTTCTCCGCAAGCGGCGTACACGTCTTCGGCAGCGGCAGCACAGTGGCCGGTTGCTTTGTCGGCGCCGACGCCACGGGGACCATCGCCCAGCGCAACTGGACTGGCATAACCATTGATTCGGGCGCCTCGGACAACATCATTGGCGGGACTACGGCCACGGCGCGGAACCTCATCTCCGGCAACAACAACGGCGTCGTGATCCAGGGCGGCGGAGCGACGGGAAACGTGGTGGAGGGGAACTACATCGGCACCAACGCCTCGGGCCAGTCGATGGGCTGGACGGATTCCAATGGCAACCCCGTCGCCGCCAATACGTCTTTCGGCGTGCTGATCCAGAGCGGGGCTTCTGACAATATAATCGGCGGCACAATTCCGGGGGCGCGGAACGTGATCTCCGGCACCACTTGGAATGCCGTTGATTTGGCGAACGGCGCCACGGGAAACGTGGTGGAGGGCAACTACATCGGCACCGACGCATCAGGCAACCTGCCCCTGGCTTCCGGAAGCGCCAACAATGATTCGGGCATTGTGATTGAAAGCGGCGCTATGGACAATACCATCGGCGGCACGACGGCCGCGGCGCGGAACGTCATCTCCGGCAACTACAACGGCATGAACATCACGGGCAGCGGAACGACGGGGAACCTCGTCGAGGGGAACTACATCGGCGTCGGCGCCGATGGCGAGACGCCGGTTCCCAACGGCTGGAACGGCATCTGGATCAACACTGGGGCATCGGGCAACACGATCGGCGGCGACGACACGGCTGACGGCAACGTCATTGCCTACAACGGCGGCGCAGGGGTAGGGGTAACCGATGATTCGACCGGCAACACGATCCGCCTGAATTCGATCCACGATAATGGGGCATTGGGCATCGACCTGGGCGATGACGGCGCGACGCCCAACCAACCAACCAATCCGGTGGCGGGCCCCAACAACTGGCAGAACTACCCCGTGCTCACGGCGGCAATGCATGGCAGTTCGACCCTGGTTTCCGGCACGCTCCACAGTGCCGTCAATGAGACGTATACGATCGATTTCTATGGCAGCATGACGGCCGATCCCAGCGGCTACGGACAGGGCGCGATCTACCTGGGCTCGACCACGGTGACGACCGACAGCACAGGCAAGGCATCCTTCGCAAATGTCTCGCTTCCCGGCGCCAGTGGACTCGGCGAGTGGATCACTGCCACGGCCACCGATGCCGGCGGCGACACCTCGGAGTTCTCCGCCGGATTGCGAGAACACGGGACTGCGACAATTACCTTGCTCGTCACGAATACATCGGGCGATGGCTCGGTGAACGGTTCGCTCCCTTGGGCCGTGGCACAAGCCGATACGACGACAGCCGGCAACGTGAGCATCGACTTCCAGATTCCTCAATCCGCCGCCAATCTGGCTGTCGGCGCGGCGAATTGCGCGAACGTCTTTCAAATCCAGCCCCTGGCCACGCTGGTTCTCAATAATCCGGGCTGCTTCATCACTATCGATGGAAGCAGCGAGGCGGCCTTCCTGGGTGGTAACCCGAACCCGGCCGGTGGCCCCACCATTGTCCTGGACGGATCCCAGCCCGGGGCGCCCTCCGACGGCCTGCAGCTTTATTCGAGCACCACCGTCATCGACCTGGGTATTCAGAATTTCTCCGGAAGCGGCGTACATGTTTTCGGCAGCGGCAGCACGGTGGCCGGTTGCTTCATCGGCGCCGACGCCACGGGGACGATCGCTGAGCCCAACGGCGCTGGCATAACCATTGATTCGGGCGCCTCGGACAACACCATCGGCGGGACGATGGCCGCGGCGCGGAACCTCATCTCCGGCAACAACGCCGGCGTGGTAATCCAGGGCGGCGGAGCGACGGGAAACGTGGTGGAGGGGAACTACATCGGCACCAACGCCTCGGGCCAATCGATGGGCTGGACGGATTCCAACGGCAACCCCGTCGCCGCCAATGGGAACGGCGTGGTGCTCCAGAACGGGGCGTCCGACAACCTAATCGGTGGCACGGCTCCGGGGGCGCGGAACGTGATCTCCGGCAGCGGGGGGAACGGCATTTTCATCACAGATCCCGGCACGGTAAACAACCTTGTCGAGGGAAACTATTTGGGCACCGACGTATCGGGCGACGCGCCTTTGGCCAGGGGAAGTGCCAACAATGATTCGGCCATTGTGATTTACAACGGCGCGTCGGACAACACCGTCGGCGGCACGACGGCCGCGGCGCGGAACGTCATCTCCGGCAACTACAACGGCATGAACATCGGGGGCAGCGGCACGAGCGGCAATGTGGTCGAGGGGAACTACATCGGCGTCGGCGCCGATGGCGCGACGCCGGTCCCCAACGCCTGGAACGGCATCTGGATCAATAGTGGGGCATCGGGCAACACGATCGGCGGCAGCCAACTGGCTGACGGCAACGTCATTGCCTGCAACGGCGGCGCAGGGGTAGGCGTGACCGATGACTCGACCGGCAACGTCATCCGCCTGAATTCGATCCACGATAATGGGGCATTGGGCATCGACCTGGGCAACGACGGGGTGACGCCCAACGACCCGATCAACCCCGACACGGGACCCAACAACTGCCAGAACTATCCTATGCTCACAGCCGCGGTCCCCGGCAGCTCGACCCTGGTTTCCGGCACGCTCGAAAGCGCCCCCAGCCAAACATTCACCCTTGATTTCTACGCGAATCAAACTCCCGACCCCAGCGGCTATGGGCAGGGCGCCGTCTTCCTGGGCTCGACCACGGTGACGACCGACGGCACAGGCAACGCATCCTTCGCGAATGTCTCGCTGCCGGGCGCCAGCAGCATGGGCGAGTGGATCACCGCCACGGCCACCGATGCCGGCGGCGACACCTCGGAGTTCTCCGCGGGATTGCGAGAACGCGGGACTGCGACAATTACCTTGCTCGTCACAAATACATCGGGCGATGCCTCAGTGACCGGTTCGCTCCCTTGGGCGGTGGCGCAGGCCGATGCTTCGGCAGCCGGCAGCGTAACCATTGACTTCCAGATTCCTCAATCGGCCGCCAATTTGGCCGTAGGCGGGGCGGCGAGCCCGAACGTCTTTCAGATCCAGCCCCTGGCCAGCCTGGTTCTCAATAGTCCGGGCTGCCCAATCACCATCGATGGAAGCAGCGAGGCGGCCTTCCTGGGCGGCGATCCGAATCCGGCCGGCGGCCCGACGATCGTGCTCGACGGGTCGCAATCCGGCGCGCCCTCGGACGGCCTGCAGCTTTATACGAACACCACTGTCCTCGACCTGGGAATTCAAGATTTCTCCGGAAGCGGCGTGCATGTATTTGGCAGCGGCAGCACGGTGGCCGGGTGCTTCATTGGCGCCGACGCCACGGGGACTATCGCCCAGCGCAACGGGACTGGTATAACCATTGATTCGGGCGCCTCGGACAACATCATCGGCGGGACTACGGCCACGGCGCGGAACCTCATCTCCGGCAACTACAATGCCGTCGTGATCCAGGGCGTCGGAGCGACGGGAAACGTGGTGGAGGGGAACTACATCGGCACCAACGCCTCGGGCCAGTCGATGGGCTGGGCGGATTCCAACGGCAACCCCATCACCGCCAACGCGTCGTGCGGCGTGGTGATCCAGAGCGGCGCCTCCGGCAACCTGATCGGCGGGACAAACGCCGGGGCCCGTAACGTGATCTCCGGCGACGGCTACGGTGTTTTCATCGCAGGTCCCGGCACGGTAAACAACCTTGTCGAAGGAAACTACTTGGGCACCGATGCGTCGGGCGACGCGCCTCTGGCTTCCGGGAATGCCAACAATTCCTCGGGCGTTGCCATTGGCAACGGCGCGTCGGACAACACCATCGGCGGCATGACGGCCGCGGCGCGGAACGTCATTTCCGGCAACCGCAATGCGGGCCTCGACATCGGCGGCGCGGGCACGACCGGCAACGTGGTCGAGGGGAACTACGTCGGCGTCAACCCAAGCGGGACCGCTAGCGTGCCCAACGGGGGGGGAGGAATCCAGATCGACAGCGGGGCATCGGGTAACTCGATCGGCGGCAGCAACCCCGCTGACGGCAACACGATTGCCTACAACGACTATGGGGGGGTGAGGGTGACCGGTGATTCCACGGGCAACACCATCCGTCTGAATTCCATCCACGACAACTCCGGATTGGGAATCGACCTGGGCGGTAGCGGGGTACCAACGCCCAACGACCCTGTGAACCCCGACACGGGCCCCAACAACCGGCAGAACTACCCCGTGCTTACGTCTGCAGTCGCCGGCAGCTCGCTTATGGTTTCGGGCACGCTCCACAGCGATCCCAACCAGACGTTTACTCTTGATTTCTACGCCAGCACGGCCGCTGATCCCAGTGGTTACGGGCAGGGTGCGGTGTACGTGGGTTCGACGACCGTGACGACCGACGGCGGGGGCAACGCTTCGTTCGCAAATCTCTCGCTTCCGGGCGCCGCCGCCTTGGGCGAGTGGATCACTTCCACCGCCACTGATGCCGGCGGCGACACTTCGGAGTTTTCTGCCGGCCTGACGGCCTGCGCGGAAACGCTCACTCAGAACCAGGTGTGGGCAAGTTCCACGTTGCACGAAGTGGTTGGCGAGATCGTGGTTCCCAGTGGTCTGACGCTTACCGTCGCGGCGGGGACCGTGGTAAAGTTCTTGCCCGGCGCGGGAATCACGGTCCAATACGGCGGCCGACTGATCGCCGACGGCACGCTCGTCGATCCGGTCGTTTTCACCTCGATCAACGACGATGCAAACGGGGGCGACACCAACGGCAATGGAAACCTGACCTCCCCGGCGGCCGGCGATTGGCGCGGCATCCTCGTCAGCGGCATGGCGCAATTGAACCACGTCGAGTTCTTGTACGGCGGCAAGACCACGGCCGGCACGTGGGACACCACCTCCGCGCCCCTGGCAGCCGCCGCCAACGCCTCTGTCGCAATCTCCGACAGTACTATCCTCGACAGCTGCTTCGACGGCATCATCGCCTCAGGCCAAAGCAACGTAACAGTAACGAGTTGCGTCATTGCCGACTGCGATACGGGCGTCTATGCCGGTATGTCGGCCAAGCTCCACGTCGTCAACTGCACGCTGGACGGCAACCGGATCGGCATCCAACAAGGCGGCGGAACCGTGTGGCTCACCAACAGCATCGTGAGCGACAGCACCGACGCCGGCATGGAAAGCTCGGGCTATCCCATCACGATAAGCTACAGTGACATCTGGTCGCCGACGGGCTCCAACTATGGCGGCGGCACCGACCTCACGGGCGCCAGCGGCAACATCTCGGCCGATCCCCAGTACGTGGACGCCAGCGCAAACGACTACTGCCTGACCGCTTCGAGTCCCTGCATCGACACCGCCAACGGCGCCGCAGCCCCGGCCACGGACTTCCGCGGCTACCCGCGCTATACGGATCCGGCAGTGGCAGGCAACGGCGTGCCGCTGCCCGGCAGCACCGCCATCCCCGACATGGGCGCCTTCGAGTTCGCCGACACCGCCCCTTCCGACGTGGACATGACCGTGACCTCGTTGACCGGCGCGGCGACTGCGATGGCCGGCCAAGAGGCCGCCGTCCAATGGACTGACGCCAACATCGGCACGTGTACGGTCGTTGGCCCCTGGCACGACAGCGTTTACCTGGTCAACAACCCCGGACCGTTCCAGACGCAAATCCTGGTCAGCCAGGTGCTGGTCGGCCAGGGCGTGACCCTCGGTCCCGGCTGGAGCTTTACGACCATCGCCCAACTCCGCGTCCCTGGGGGCGTCGTCGGCAACTACTACTACTGGGAAGTGACGGCGAATTCGGCGGGCGACATCTTCGTGGGCGCCAATTCGCAGAACGACTCGCTCGTCTCTTCGACGCCCGTGAGTCTCGCCGTGCCCTCGTTGGACGTCAACGGTCCGGCCGCCTCAGGTCAATTCTCGTCGCCGGGCCAAGCGCAATGGTTCCAACTCACGCCGGCGGAAAATGAAGACGTCCTCTTGACGCTCAGCATGGCCGAGCCCAACGCCGCGGGCCAGATCTATATCGGCAACGGTTACATGCCCGATGCCCAGCAATACGACGCCTGCCAGACGCAAACGGATTCGCCGCAGGACACTGCCGTGTTTTCCGCCACGGCCGGCACAACCTATTATGTCCTGGTTTGCGCGAGCACGCTGAGCGGCGCCGGATCCCGCTTTTCACTGACCGCAACCGTGCCCGCGTTCGGCCTCAGTTCGGTTTCTCCCGCGACGGTCGGCAACGTCGGGCCGGTCACGTTCACGATCCAGGGCGGCGGGCTGGATCCCGGCACGACGTACGAGGTCATCGACCCCTCCGGGCAGGTCCAGCCGCTTCAGCCGACCGCCGTCTACCCGGTCAATTCCACGCTGACTTACGTCACCTTCGACCTCACTGGCCTGCCAGGCGGCGCATCGTACGAGTTGCAAGCGACCTCTCCCAGCGGCGCGAGCGCGGACCTCCCCTCCGCGTTTTTCGCCGAGGCCAACGCGCAGCCGGGGCAGGTCGTGGCCCAAATTAGCGGCCCAGGAAATTTTTCATCGGGCCGCATCGTCCAACTGGTTGTCGACTACACGAATACCGGAGACAGCGACGTCGTGGCCCCCATGCTCTTCCTGCAAACGGACAACGGCGAGTTTCAGCTCCCCGGCCAGACCACCTGGACGCCGGACACGGTACAAATCCTGGGCACGAACCTTGACGGGCCGGCGGGCATCCTTCCGCCCGGCTACCAGGGCCAAATGACGGTCGACTTCCAGCCCATTAACTCGTCGTGTGCGAGCGACTACCAGGTCTACCTGGCCGACCCGACCGCGTCGCTGGACTGGACGTCGCTGGAAAGCCAGGTCCGTCCGGCCAATGTAAGCGATGCCGTCTGGGCGGCCGCCTGGCAGCAGTTCCAGGCCGAGGTGGGCGACACGTGGGGCGGCTACTTGGACCTGCTTTCCCACTACGCCACGATCCTGGGGATGGTCCCGGGCGCTTCGCGCTCGTGGTCCGGCTCGGTGGTCCTCGAAACAGCCCTACAGGACATCATCGCGCAAGTCAGCAGCAGCGCTTCGGGCACTCTCTACCTCGGCGACCAAAACCATCCGTTGGCCGACGTCTCGGTCGTGGCTTCCAGCAGCGACGGCACGGTGATGGTGTCCGGGACTTCCGCCGGCGACGGCTCCTTCCACCTGCCCCAGATCCCGGCCGGCACGTATACGCTTAGCGTGCCGGGCTATCTCATTTCGGGCTCGAGCCAGTTGACGATCTCCGGCACGACGATGCTCACCGGGCTGGTGCTGACGGTCACGCCGGGCGGGAGCATCTCGGGCACGGTCATCCAGCAAGCCGACAATAGCGCGGCCAGCGGGGTTGTCGTGACCGCCGACGACGGAGAGGGCGATACGTACACCGCAACGACCGGCAGTAACGGAAGCTACACGATGACCGGGCTCGTGCCGGGAACGTACACGGTCACCGTGGGCGGCGGCAGCCTGGCGACCGAGACCGATTCCGTCGTGGTCGCCGGCGAGGGGCAGGTCACGGGCATCGACTTCACCCTGCCGGCCAGCGCGGCGGTGCAGGGCACGGTGCTCGACGCGGCGACCGGTTTGCCCCTCGCCGGCGCAAACGTGCTGCTCACCGATGCGGAGGGCGACTGCTTCCCCGCCGTCACCGATGCCAGCGGCGTTTTCTCGCTTTCCGGCCTCAACCCCGACACGTACAGCCTCATCGTCACCGACGCGGCCTACGCCACCGCCAACCTGTCGGGCATCGTGCTGAGCGCCGGCGGCAGCACGGTCATTCCTCCCGTTGACATGCAGACGGCCGCCACCTTGAACGTGGTGTTGACCGATACGTCGCTCGATCCGCTCGGCGGCGTCACGGTCACGCTCTCGCTTAACGGCCAGGCTGTGGGCATGGACGACACCGACGCCAACGGGCAGGCAGTGTTCCCGAATCTCGGCCCGGGGAGCTATACGGTCGAGTGTTGGCAGCAAGGTTACGGCACGACGGACTACACGGTCTCGATCGCCGCCGGACAGACGGTCTCCGAAGCCTACGCGTTGTCGCCGGCCGCCATGGTCGAGGGCACGGTGAGCAACGGCAGCGGGGACCCGATTGCCGGCATCACCGTCGATCTCCTTGGCCAGGACGTCGCGGGAAACCCCGTCACGTGGACGGCCACGACGGCGGCCGACGGAACGTACCAGCTTCTGGACGTGCCCAGCGGCACCTACACGCTGACCGTGGGCAACGACGGCGGCATCGATCCCATGGACGTCACCGTCGCGCCGGGGCAACGTCAGCAGATCGTCAATGTCACGCTGACGGCCTCGGTTCTCCAAGGGCAGGTCTTGGCCTCCGACGGCGCCACGCCGGTGGCCGGTGCTTCCGTCATGCTGACCTTCGACGGCGACGTCGTCGCCGAGGCCCAGACCGACAGCAACGGCGACTACACCTTCCGCGTCGTGAAGCCCGGCCAATACCTGCTCTCTGCCGGGACGGACGACGGGGTCTCCGCCGTGCAGATCGTCAATGTCGCCGCGGGCGCCAATGTCTCCGCGGCGCCGTTGGAATTGGGCGCGCTGGAGGTCAGCGGCACGGTGACGGCAGGCGGCGTGCCGGTCTCCGGGGCCTCGGTGGAAGTGCTGCCGCTGGCTGCCGGGGCCCAAGAGCAGTCCTTGACAGCCGTCACCGATGCCAACGGGGATTTCGTCGTCCAGGGGCTGACGCCCGACCAGTACTCGGTCGCCGTCGAGAGCGCGGGATTTGCCGCCTGGCAGCAGTCGCTGACCGTGGCCGGCAACCTAACGCAGTCGGTGGTCCTGCTCGCGGGTGGGGTCGTGCAGGGCACGATCACCGATGCCTCTACCGGCTTGCCGGTGGCCGGCGCCAATGTTTCCCTTTTGGACCCGGCGACGCACTCGGTAGCGGCCTCGGCGGCAACCAACGCCTCCGGCCAGTACCAGGCGGCCAACGTGTTGCCCGGCACGTACGATGTCCTCATCGAGGAGCCTTCGCATCAGATGACCGAATTGACGGGCGTCGTCGTCAGCGGCAGCTCGTGTACCGTCAACGGCACGCTTGCCGCCAAGTCGACGCTCTTGCAGGGCACGGTCACCGATTCGACCGGGCACCCTATGGTCGAGGCGACCGTCACGGTGGTGAATTCCCGCGGAGAAACGATGTTTGTGGCGACCACCGCCATCGATGGAACCTGGTCGACCGACGAATTGCCGCCGGGCAACTACACGGCGACGGCATCGGCGATTGGCTACCAGACCGCTTCGGTGGCCGTCTCGCTGGCCGCGGGCAGTTCGCAAGCCGTGTCCCTGACCGTTGCCGCCGCCGCCACCGACGACGCTTGGGCAAGCAACACCGTCGCCGGTTTTCTGGGATACGTGTCCCAGCTTTGGTACTCTTCTAACAATCTATACCTGACTAACCCAAGCGACCCGACGCCGAAAATGATCGGACTGCAGAACCAGATGCCGCCGCAACCGGTTGGAACTGCCGCCTGGCCGGCTTGGAGCGCCGCCTACCGCGCGCACGACAACCTGGTCAACGCCTACGAGCGGTGGGAACAAAACGACATGGCATACAAAACGACCGTGGGGAGCTGCAGCCTTGAGGTGATTACTAGGCTATTGGCGCTGCTCAACGACGCGGTCGGGATAGCCTGCGCACCGTACGTGGCGGAATGGACTGCCCCATCGCAATGGGCAGAGCTGTCCGCAGACGCCGTGTTGGGACTCAAGTTCGCAGCGTCCGCGGCGAATTTGCTTACCGCGACCGTCAACGCCATCGAGAAGGGAGCGAGTTTTTCCCAGCAACTGAAGAACCTGGCCGGGAGTCTTCTGTCGACCATAGCTGGGTTCGCCAAACTCGCCCAGCTCCAACAAGCGCTGGCCAACGCCGGCTCAAGTAACCCGCTGCTGCGCGGGTTCAGCTATGTCGGCGCGGCGGCCGATTTCCTTGGCCTGATTAGCTCATTGCTCGAGCAGTACAAGCAGTACAACAATGTCTCGAACATCGTCATCGACGCGCGGTTGAACTACCTGGCCGCCGGAGCAGCGTACTATACGGCGCTACAGAAGCTGGCTATAGCCAACGCCCATTGCCCGCCCGGCACCCTCGTCCCCGCCCCCAGCCCGCCGCTCCCGGTCCCGACGCAAACCGTCACCTTTGCCCCGCCGCCCGGCGCGCCGGGCGACAATGTCTATGCCTATCTCGTCGCCGGCCCGGGATACCAGTACCCGAGCGGCTTACCGGTGGGAATGGTCCCTCCTCCGGCCGGCTATGTCGGCTGGTGGAACACCTACTCCACTGGAACAACCACTTATGCGAGCACGCCATACTACGTCGGCTACTACAGTTGGCAGGTCCTAAATCCGTCGGTCGGCCCCCGAATCCTCAATCCCGGCAGCCTGTTGACGGTCTCCTGCGACTTCGAGCCGAATTGGAACCAGGGATGGTACGACTACAACGAAAACGCCGGCACGGTCGCCATTTGCGGCGTGCCGGGGATCACGCTGGTCTCCGGCAACACCATCTCGAACCCGGGATTGGATTCGTGGTACTACAACGATGCCATAACCGGCAACATCCCCTCAGGGAACCTCCACGTCGATCTCCCCCTCGGCCCCAGTACGCTCGTATTCCAGATACCTGCTAATGCCCAGTCGGGCCTGGCGGACGTCGAGATCATAGGGCCCTATCCCGGCGGCCAGTGGTCTTTTGTCGAGGGGGTTTACTACTTCCAGATCATTGCCCCCAACGCCACCACCACCGCGCTTGGCGCATCACCCGCTTCCCCAGTGTACGGACAACCGGTCACGCTTGCCGCCCAGGTGAGCACAGCAAACCCCTACGGCCTCATGCAAGGGACCGTCGACTTCTTCGACCAGACCACCAATCAGGACTTGGGAAGGGTGGCCATCAACAGCGCGGGCATCGCGCAACTGACCGTGTCGAACTTCAACGCCGGCACCCAGGTGATCACGGCAACCTACTCCGGCGATAGCGTCGTCGACTATTTGCCCAGCACCGCGACCTGCACGTTCTCGGTCGGACAGGCGCAGACGAACATGACGCTAACCCAGGTGTTCAGTCCCACGACCTACGGAGAGTATGCATTGTTCACCGCCACCGTCACGGTCGTGCCGCCGGGGGTGGGAACGCTGGCGGGCTCCGTGACTTTCCTCGACGTGACGACGGGCGTCAATCTCGGCACGGTGCCGATCGATTCCGCCGGCCAGGCATTCCTCGCAACCAACGCGCTGGCCGCGGGCCAGCAGACGATCCAAGCGACCTATACGGGCAACGGCAACTTCGCCCAAAGCCAGGGCCAGTGTACGCAGCAGGTCAACCAGGCCCAGACCTGGACCACCTCCTCCTTCTCGCCCAGTCTGCCCGTCTTCGGCAGCCAGGTCACGCTGACGGCCACGGTGGCCTCCGCCAACTCGAACCTGGCGCCGCCCACCGGCAGCGTTGATTTCTTCGACGAATCCACCGACGCCGACCTGGGCACAGTGAACCTGAGCAACGGCATCGCCACGATCCAGACCACGGCCCTGGCGGGCGGCGACAACGACATCAAGATGGACTACAGCGGCGACAACAACTACCTGTCGAGCTATGTCGAACTGGTTGTAAGCCTGCTGCCCGCCGAGATCACCACCCAAACGACGGTCGCGCCCAGCCCGACAGTCTTCGGCCAGACCGTGAACCTGACGACCGCGGTGGTTCCCGTGAACTCGGCGATCGGCGTTGTGCCCACCGGTACCGTGATTTACGACGACGACACGACGGATACGTCTCTTGGCGAGGCCGCGCTGGACAGTACGGGGACCGCCCGCCTCTCGGTCCCGAATCTCGGCGGAGGCCAACACCACATCACCATCATATACCTGGGCGACGACAACTTCGCGGACAACGACACTTACATCATCTGGAACGTGGGCCTGGCCGATACGACCACGCAGGTGACATGCACGCCCAATCCGGCGGGCTTCGGGCTGCCGCTGAGCGTGAGCATTGCCGTAGCCCCTGCCAGTTCCTCGGTGCAAGCCATCCCCACCGGCTCGATTACGGTTGTCGATCAAACGACGGGCGCCAGTCTCGGCAGCGTTCAATTGGATGCCTCGGGAAAGGCGAATCTGCCCCTGAGTGATCTTGCCGTCGGCAAACATACCTTCCAGGTTACCTACAATGGTGACAACAACTTCAAGCAGAGTGTTGGCAGCGTCGACGCGCAGATCCAACCTTCGGACACGACCACCGACGCGACCTGCACGCCCGCCGCGCCGGTTTACGGCCAGCCGGCCAGCGTGGACATCCAGGTCAGCCCGGCGAACAGTGCGGTGACGGCAGTCCCCACCGGATCAGTGGACCTGATGGACCAGACGACGGACCAGGACCTGGGGACATACGATCTGGATTCCACGGGCGCGGCAACAGTGGACCTCGACGACTTGGACGCCGGCGACCAGTCGATTCTCATTTCCTATAGCGGCGACCAGAACTTCAGCCAGAGCAACATGACGCTGGACGTGCCGGTTGCGCAAGCGCAGACCACCACGGCCGTCACCAGTTCGGGGCAGTCCTTGACCACGGCCCAGTCGGTGATGTATACGGCCACGGTCAGCGCCGTTGCACCCGGCGACGGCGTGCCCACGGGGACGGTGACCTTTACGGACGGCGACGCCACTTTGGGCACGGGGACCCTGAACAGTTCGGGCACGGCAACCATTACCACTTGCTTCGCGATTCCCGGTAGCCATCTCGTCATGGCGGCCTATGACGGCGATCAGAACTTCATGGCCAGCAGTGCCAGCCTGGCGCAAAACGTCACGGCGCCGGCCACCATGAAACAATCGACGGTCGCGCTCAGCGCCTCGGCCAGTCCCGCGGTCTTCGGCCAGTCGGCGACCCTCACTGCGACCGTGAGCGCCATCGCCAGCGGCCAGGGAACGCCGACAGGCACGGTGACCTTCAAGGAGGGCAACCAGGTCCTGGGCCAGGCCACGCTCGACACCAGCGGCATGGGCAGCCTGGATCTTTCGACGCTCGCGGTGGGCCCCCACACGATAACGGCAATTTATTCCGGCGACGGGAAGTTCGCCGCCAGCAGCGCGAGCATGAAGGAGACGGTCGCTCCATCCGCGACGTCGATCGCACTGGGCGCGTCGGCCAACCCGGCCCCTTACGGCCAGTCCGTCACCTTCACGGCCACCGTCGCGGCCCGGTATCCAGGGTCCGGCACGCCGGCCGGCGCCGTCACGTTCAAGGACGGCAGCCAGACCTTGGCCACCGTGCCGCTTACCAACGGCGTAGCCACGTTCACCGCCACGACGTTAATCGCAGGCACGCACTCGATAACGGCATCCTATGGGGGCAGCCTCAGCTACCTTGCCGCCACCGCCAGTTCGCTGACGGAGACGATCGCCGCGGGCGCCACAACTACGACGCTCACGTCTTCGCTCGGCCAGGCGGTCGCCGGCCAGCCGGTCACTTTCACCGCCGTCGTGGCAGCCGGTCTTGCCGGGTCGCCCGTGCCGACCGGGACGGTGATGTTCACCGCAGGCGGCCAGACCCTGGGCACGGGCATTCTGGACAGCAGAGGCACGGCCGTGCTGAGCGTGTCGTCGTTGGGCGCGGGCAGCTACGCGATCAGCGCCAATTACGCCGGCGACGGCAACTTCGCTGCCAGCGGCTCGACGCCCGTGACGCTGAGTGTCGCAGCGGAGGACTCTCAAGCCGCTCCAGGTTCCACCCAGGCGGCCGACAGCGGATCGGGCATCGTGCTGCCGGCCGGCCAGTCCGCCGACAACGACTCGATTGACTTCTCCGCTTCCCCTAGTCCCCTCCAGCTTGGCCAGGAAGTCACCTTCGCGGCCCAGGTCAGCGCCCTGGTTCCCGGAATGCCGGCGCCGACGGGGACCGTCGATTTCTACGATGAGGACACGCAGACCGATCTGGGCAGCGCCGCCCTGGACGCCGGCGGGACGGCCAGCTTCAGCATCTCGACGCTCGACGCCGGCGCCCACCTTATCCAGGCAACCTATAGCGGGGACACCAATTTCACCGGGAACCATACGGTCGACGGCTTGTATGTTTGCAACACGGCAGTACAGGTTTCCGCATCACCTTATCCCAGCCTGGCCGAACAACAGTTGGCGCTCACGGCCACCGTCAGGGCTTTGTATCCCCTGGCAGGAACCCCGACCGGCACGGTCGAATTCTGGGACGAGACGACCTGGACCCTGCTGGGTACGGCCGCCCTCGACGCTTCGGGCTGTGCCACCCTGACGACCGCGGCCCTCCCGATCGGGCAGGACATGATTCGCGCATGGTACAACGGCGCTGCGGCCTTCTCGTGGTCCTATGGCGAGTGTGTACAAGAGGTGACGGACCAACCGTTGCTTATCGGCTCGTCCGCCAATCCTTCCCAGGCAGGCCAGCAGATCACTTTGACCGCGAGCGTCACGGGTGGGCCTGCCGGCGCGGCGGCGCCGACCGGCACCGTCGATTTCTTCGACGAGAGCACCCAAACCGACCTGGGCACGGCGGGGGTGAACGCTTCGGGCCAAGCCACCCTCACCCTCTCGACACTCGGCGCCGGACAACATACGATCCGCGCAGATTACAGCGGCGACGCGAACTTCAACCCCGGCTCGGCACTCCTCCTGCAGCAGGTCGAAGTGAACAACTCCCTAGAACTCTTCTCTTCGAACTCTGCCGCGGCATTCGGGGAGACGATCGCGATCACTGCACGAGTCAACTCCTGGGATCCGGGCACGCCGGCGACAGGCAGCGTAGACTTTTACGATGCCAGCACCCAGACCGACTTGGGCACATTCCCGTTGGACGGCAACGGTGAAGCAAGTTTCAGTATCGCGACGCTCGGACTGGGGGAACACCAAATCAGGGCCACGTACAGCGGCAATGCCGCCTTGACTGCCAATTCCGCGGTCCTCGATCAACAAGTCTGCAATACAACGCTGGACGTTTTTTCCTCGCCCAGTCCCGCGGAGGCCGGCCACGACGTCACGCTCGCGGCCGTGGTGAGCGCCTTGGTTTCGGGCGGACCTGCGCCGACGGGTACCGTGGATTTCTACGACGAGAGCACGCAGACGGACCTGGGCGCCGCACCGCTGGACGGCAACGGCCTGGCCGCCTTGAGCATCTCGTCCCTGGATGCCGGCCCGCATCTGATTCAGGCAACTTACAGCGGTGACGGGAACTTGAGTGGGAACTGTGCCGTGTACGAGTTGCAAGTGACGAATGATGCGGTGCTAGCATCCTCTTCCGCCAACGTGTCTCAGGCGGGGCAGGGCCTCACGATTACGGCCGCGGTCAGCGCCGCGAATCCGGGCACTGGCATCCCCACCGGGACTGTAGACTTCTGGGACGAGGCGACATGGACGCTGTTGGGCACGGCGCCTCTGGACGCTTCAGGCCAAGCCAGCTTGAGCACTTCGACCCTGCCGGCCGGCTTGGACACGCTTCTGGCGTGGTACAACGGCGATGCAAACTTCGGCACCGCCAGCGGGATGCTCATTCAAGTGGTCAACCTGGGGTCCAAGCCGCAAACGATGACCTGGAGCGCGCCGGGAGATGGCAATTGGAACAGCGACAATTGGGGGGCCATGTCGTACTGGCCTGACGCGTCGGTGGATGCCTTCGTCGACACGCCTTACACCGTCGCGGTGAACTCCGCCCAGGCGGCCCAGTCGCTCGAAATCAGCAGTGGCGGCCAAGTGCTAATCGGCGCGGGCGGCAGCCTCGTGGTTGGCGCCAGCCTCACGCTTGGCGGCGGCGGCACGGTTGCCGTGATAGGGGGCGGAATCCTCACGGTTTCCGCACTCAACATGGCGGCCCAACCTGCCAGCATGCTGTTGGACGGCGGTACTTTCCAGGCCGCCGCCTCGTTCTCGACTGCGGTGCCCGTGACCATCGGCCCCGCTGGGGCCGTCCTGGACAGCACCGGCTTTAACGTCGCGCTAAACGGCAACCTCAGCGGTGATTCATCGGACGGCGGCCTCACGAAGATTGGTCCGGGAGTCCTGGTTCTCTCCGGCACGAACACTTACAGCGGCAGCACGACGGTCCTGGCCGGGGTCTTGCAGGTCACAAATTCGGGTGCCCTGCCGAACGGCAGCAGCCTGACGGTTGGCGCCGGCGGAACCTTCATCTTCGATCCGAGCCAGATGACGGGGCCGTTGGCGGTGGGATCTGCCGTTTCCACTGCGGAGATTGCCGCGGCCTCTGACGTTTCCCCACCGTTGGTTGCGGCTGGCGGGCTGGCCAACGCGCCGCTGGCGGTGACGGAGATGGCGACGTTTTCGTCATCGCTTGCAAGGCAGGTTGATGACCTGCCGTCGCTTGCCAGACAGGTTGAAAACCTGCCAGCGCTGGCAAGACAGGTTGGAAACCTGTCCTACGTGCCGGCAGCGGCGCCCGCTCCGCAAAAGGACAAGCCGAGCAGGTCGGCCTCTTTCGTCGCGGTGAGCACGACTGCCGCAGAGCGGGTCGTCTGGTCGTCGATCGCCGAAAGCGCGGCGGGGAACCTGGTCTGGCTCGGGCAGACTGCAAACGGTTGGGATAGTCCAGACCAGCAGCGCAAGAAGGATGTGGCGATCCTGGCCCTGGATGCCGTGTTTGCCCAATACGGCCGATGATGAAGAGTTTACGCCTCTTCACCGCCACCGCCGACCGCGCGGCGTGTTTTTTCATTGTCCAAAGTGGCGGTGTCGAGCGCTAACCGCTTCAATTTTCAACCGGCGTCCCAGCAACTCATCCGTATTCTGAGACGTGTCAGGACACCCCCTATTCTCGGAACCTCCGTCGGCTGGCGTTTACCTTCCGCGGTCGTTTCCATCGCCACAAAAAACTTCGTTCCGCCAAAGGCGTTTTCAAGCCTGAGAGATTCTTACACGGTAGCAGCGTAGAATACGTTGTCTCAAGCACTTCCCGAAAAGGGCCGGAGAAAAGACACATGTTCGAACAAACCAATGCGGCGTTGCTCGACGACCTCAGGGATCGTGAGAACCACGATGCCTGGCGGTGCTTCGTGGAGCGCTACCGCCCACTGATTTACGGCTGCTGCCGGGGCAGTGGCATGGGCCCCGACGAAGCAGAGGATATGACATGCGAGGTGCTGGAGAAACTCCAGCGGGCGCTACCCCAATTCAACTACGCCGCCGGCGAGAAACCCGGTAGGTTTCGCGCATGGCTCCGCCGAGTTACGAAGAACGCAGTTTATGACTACATCAGAAGGCCGAAACCGCTCGGCTTTGCCGGGGTGGGAGGCACGGCTAATCTGGAAGAGGTGTACCAGGTTCCCGCCCGCTCCTCGCCGAATCTGGACCAACTGTCGGAGAGCATCGAGGGGGTTCTCGACCCGGAGAAGCTGGGGCGCATGATGCTCCTCCGTGAAGCGCAGCGGCGGGTCCTACTGCGTGTTCGCAACCCGAAACGCTGGGATGCTTTCTGGGGTATTTTGGAGGGCCGTTCGAGCCGCGACGTCGCGAATCAGCTCGGCATGTCCGTCGCGGCGGTACTGGTTGCCGCCAAGGAGATGCAGGACATGCTCAAGGAGGAAGTAGCAAAGCTGCGCGAACTGGAAGCCGATGACCCCGAAACCCAAGACCGGTAGAAATATGGCCGACTGTCCGGAATTTGCCAACGACCAGATCCCTGCCGACCTTCCGGCCCTGGAGCGGCATGCCGAGGAATGCGAACACTGTCGCGCCAAGCTCGAGCATATCGTGCGTCAACAGATCGGAGACCTGCCGTCGGATGTCCACGAACTGGCGCGATTTGCAACCCCAGGGGCAGCAGCCCCCCAACCTTCCGTGAAAGCGCCGGCCAGCCTGCAATTCCAGCCGCCGCACGAGCCGAGCCGCCCAGTCCACGGGGCGCTGGGTGGTTCCAGCCCGAGCTTGGCGACAACCTCGGACCGGGACCAGGCGAGCAACGGCATCGCAGCTTCGACGGCGGAAGAATTAAACCGCCGGCTGCCGCAGTTTCACGTTGAGGCGGAGCTCGGCCGCGGCGGCATGGGAGTCGTCTACAAGGCCCAGCATCTCAAGTTTCAGCGTCTGGTCGCGCTGAAGATGATTCTCGCCGGCGACCATGCCAGCGCCCAGCAGACAGAACGCTTCCTCACCGAAGCTCGGGCGGTCGCCCGCTTGCAAAATCCCCATATTGTGCAGATCTATGAAATCGGCGAATACAACGGGCTGCCCTATTTTTCGCTCGAGTATCTGGATGGCGGCAGCCTCGCTGCGAAGCTCAAGGGCTTACCGCCGTCGGACATGGAGGCCGCCCGGCTTGTCGAATTGCTCGCGCTGGCCGTCCACTATGCCCACGGCCGCGGCATCGTACATCGCGACCTGAAACCCGCCAATATCCTGCTGACGGGAGAGGGGATTCCCAAGATCGCGGACTTTGGCCTGGCCAAGTTCCTCAGCGAAGACAGCGGCACGACCCGTACCGGTGTGATCCTGGGCACGCCGAGCTACATGGCCCCGGAGCAGGCAATTGGCAAGGCCAAGGATATTGGTCCGGCCGTCGACATTTACGCGCTGGGCGCGATCCTTTATGAGTTGCTGACCGGCCGGCCGCCGTTTCGCGGCGAATCCATTCAGGAGACTTTGCGATCGGTGGAAGAACAAGCACCCGAGCCGCCGCGCGTCCACAATCCGCGTGTCGATCGGGCGCTGGAGGCGATCTGCCTGAAATGCCTGGAAAAAGCCCCGCGGGACCGCTACCCTTCGGCGGAAGCGCTGGCGGAAGATCTGGCGGCGTACATTCGCGGCGAGCCGGTTCGTGCCGACCAAGGAACGGCAAGCCGTTTATTCGGGGCGGTCCTGCGCGAGACGCGTTACACGGAAGTGATGACACTCTGGAGCGGCGTCTGGATGGGGATCGCGGTCGCCTATTTCTTGATTTGCCTCGCCAAGAGCCTGCTGGTATGGTTTGGAGTGCAAAGCCATGGCCCCTACTTCGGCATTTGGGTTGCGATGTGCCTTACGGTGGTCGGATTGTTTTGGTTCTACAGGTTCCGCAGCGGCCCAAGGTTGTCTCAGGTTGAGCGCCAGAGCTTGCAGATATTGTGTTTCTTCTGGATCGGCTTTTTTCTCACCGCGTGGCAGTACCACCGCGTCGGCGCACCGATCGTGGGTCTCCCCTCGATTCTCGTTCTTGAACTTGCCGTCGCGATGGGCTGCATCGCGGCGCTGCTTGGCGGCTCGTTCTACGTCATGGCGGCAGCCTGTGTGTTCACCGCCGTGCTGGAAGCCCTCTGGCCCCAGGCCGGTCCGCTGATCTCGGGTGTCTTTTGCTCGCCCGCCCTGTTCTGGGTCGGTTGGAAATACTCGCGGCGGTGGCCGCCTCACTGAAACAGAAAACCGGACGGTCGTGGAGCGTGGACCGGCGAGTTTGTGCCAACTCCCGATCGGCATCAAGTTGAGGAATACCCCCTGCCAGACAGCCCACTGCGGCTGGCCGACTTGCCTGCGGCGGTCACCCCCACGAATGGCACTAGCTTAAGGAAGGCGATCACAAGCAGTTGAGGCCAGCTTCGGCTGATAACGCAAGCGGTTGTAGTCTGGCAGAGAACTCCACGCTTAAGCTAGTGCCATTCGTCACCCCCACCGCCGCGCGCAATCGGCAGGGTAGACATCAAAAAGTCAGAAAACCGACGGTTTTTCTTGACGCTCGGCCGGCAACTTGACGCTCTCCCCTGACTTTACAGCCGAGGCAACCAAATTGCGAGGATGAACATTACGCTGCCGTGGAGTCGGTAGTTTCTGTCGCCGCTGCCACAGGAGCGAAATCCGGCGTGCTTATCGGCTTGGCCCACACGCCTATCGGATCACTACGGGTTACTTCAACTAAACAGCGCACTTACCGCCTGGCCCTTCACCAGTTCGCGGGGCTGGTTCAGATGGTTGTAGACGATCGTGTCGGGCGAGATTCCGAAGGAGTGATAAACCGTCGCCAGCAGTTCGTTGGGATGCACCGGATTGTCCAAGGGGGCCGAGGCCGTCGCATCGCTCTTGCCGTGAACGTAGCCCCGCTTGATGCCTGCCCCGGCAATCAGGCCGGTGTAGCAATAGGGCCAGTGATCGCGGCCGTCGGCGCTGTTGCCGTTGCCGGAGGTGCTGACGCCCTTTTGCGGGCTGCGGCCAAACTCTCCCACAGCCACCAGGAGCGTCTCCTTGAGCAGCCCGCGCGCGTCGAGGTCCTCGATGAGGGCCGAAAGCCCCGTGTCGAACATCGGGCCGGACTGGCTCTTCATCCGCTTGGTCAGGTCGCTGTGGTGGTCCCAGGAGTGATTGTCGGAATTCGCAAGCTTGGGCCAGATGACCTCGACGACGCGCGTGCCCGCCTCAATCAGGCGTCGCGCCAGTAGACAGCTTTGGCCAAAGGTGTTGCGGCCGTAGCGGTCGCGGACCTTGGCCGGCTCCTGGTCCAAGGCGAACGCCTCGCGGGCACGGCCGGAGACAATCAGATTCAGCGCTTGCTGGTAGTATTCGTCGAGCTTGTACGAGGCCACTGCCTTGTCGATGGCCGGCATCCCGGCGTCGATTGCTTCGCGGAGCCTGGCCCGCCGCTTGAGCCGATCGGCGAAGACTTCGGGCTGCAATTGCAGGTCGTCGATGCGGATACGGTCCAGCTTGTTCATGTCCATATCGTCGCCGGGCGGGTAGAGTGTGTAAGGATCGAAGGCCCGGCCCAGGAATCCGGCGGTGCCGCCCTTGCCGACCACGTTGCTTTCCTGCAAAGGCCGGGGCAACATCACGAACGGCAACATCGGCTGATCGGTCGGTTTCAGACGGGTCAAATTTGCCCCAAAATTAGGAAAATCCTTGGGATTCGGCGGCTCAAGCTGGCCCGAAGGACTGACCTTGTCGGTCGTGTAGCCGGTCATCATCTGGTAGATGGCCGCGGTATGGTTGAACAGTCCGTTGGGCGTGTAGCTCAGAGAGCGAATGAGCGTGAACTTGTCGTTGACCTGCGAAAGCCTGGGCAGGATCTCGGTGAACTTGACTCCGGGGATCTTGGTCGCGATCGGCTTAAAAGCGCTGCGGACATTGTCCGGAACATTCTCCTTGGGGTCCCAAAGGTCGATATGACTCGGCCCGCCCTGGAGATAAACGAGAATGATGCTCTTTGCCTTGCCCCAGCCCCGGCCCCCACCGGCCTCGGCCGCACGGGCCTGCAAGCGCAACAGCGAGCCAAGTGTCAGGCCCAGCATGCCGGCCCCGCCCACGCGGAGCAAAGCCCGCCGCGTAACTCCCAATTCTCGATCGCAAAGATCCTTGCCGGGCTGCCCGGGTACGATGAGCATGACGGTCTCTCCCTCAATGGTTGAATAGGAACGCGGGACTGTTGATTAAGGCCCAGGCCAGATCCTGGGCGAACGTGAGGCGCACGTTTTCCAACTGCTTGAGACTTCGTTCGACGTCGCCGTGCAGTTGCTGGAGCCTGGCGTCCGGAGGCAATGGGCGACTAGCTTCCGCCAGCGCGTCGCGCAGTTGAACCAGCTTGGGATCAACAGGCAACGGCTGTTTGGCCGCGGCCAGGGCCTCGCCGCGCTGTTTGAATTCCAGGTCAAGGTTGCGGTAGTGTGCGAGCAACTCGGCTTTCTGTTTGTCGGTCCGTTTGTCCGCAGCCGTGGCCAGAATGTTGGCGATGCTCGCCGGCTGCCCGTCGACGGAGATGGGCCTCGGGGCGTTGGTCACCGAGATGCGGAAACGGCCGAGAGTATGCTGGCCGTCGGGGAAATTCTGCACCAGGCGGATCGTGAAGATACCCGGACCGGCGATGTTGTCGTGCGTCTCGAAGACGGCCACGTGCGACTGGCCCGTCTGCGGCGCGACCGCCCAGCCGTTGTCGGGCGACTCGCCAACGGAGGTCTGCACGTTGTAGTTGTCCTGGCTGAAGTCGGCCCGAACGTTCTGCAACGCGACGCGGGAGTTCCTCTTCGGCTCCTTGAGCGGATGCCAGTCGACGATGAACTGGGAGAGGACGAAATTGCCGTTGGGGGCCCGGCCCGGGCCTTTCGCGGGCAAGCGCTCGTCGGCCAGCGCTTCGAGCCTCAGTCCGGTTATGTTCGGCAGATCGCTGAGGGCGACGAACACATAGGTGGCTTTGCCGTTGGGACCGCCGGCGACAACCGCTCGATCGGCCTCTTGCGCCAGCTTGGCGTTATTCGAGGCCGCAAGCTCGCTTGCCACCAGCGGCAACCAGGCGGTCTCTTGCCTGGCCTGCTGCTGCCATGCCGCCATGCGCTGCGGCAGCGTTCTCTCCGACTCGCGCAGGGCGGCCTCGGCGGCGGCAATCTGCTGCTGCCGCTGGCGCTCCTGGGCTGCGGTCTGTGGAGCGATTTGCTTTTCGTAGGCATCCGCCTCTTGTTTCGCACGGGCGATCGCCTTTTGCCGTTCTTGCTCTTGCTGGGCGGCCATTGCCGCGGACTGTTTTTGGCCCTCTTGCAGGCGTACCGCCAGTTGCTTATGCTCTTGCGGCAGTCGTCGCAGCGCAGCCAGGGCTACTTCGATCTCCTGCGTCGTCGCGGGGCGATTAAGGACGCGAAGGAAGATCTCGGCGACCAGCCTGGCGTCGTCCTTTTCGTTGGAGACGAGCTTCGAAAGCTCGCTCTGTGGGTCGGAGATGGCCGATTCGACAGTCGGTCCGCTGATCAAGGCCATGACGGGACCAAGTTGCAAGCCGTTGGTCCGTTCACACTCGCAGACGCTCTCCCGCGCCGGGCGGCCAAGGTTCGCGAGGAAGCCGTCAGGCAGATTGACGCCCGCATCGGGCAGGGCCGCGGCACGCGTTCCCACCGGCACACCCGGTATCCGCGAGACCGAACCGGTGGCGCAGTGAATGGCGTCGTAGAGCACTTCGGCCGGCAACCGCCGGGCGATGGCGTGCGAATAGTTGAGCCTGTCGTCAGCGTTCCAGCGTTGCACGTCGATGGAGAGCTGGTAGGTCCGCGAGCGGCAAATGAGCCGCAGCATATGACGCATGTCGAAATGATGCTCGATGAACTCCCGCGTGAGATAATCGAGCAGATCCGGGTTGCTGGGCGGATTCCCCGCGCGGATGTCGTCCAGGGGTTCGATGATGCCCGTACCCAGCAGATAGCCCCACAGACGGTTGACGTAGCTCTTGGCAAAGTAAGGGTTCGCCGGAGCTGTGAGCCAGGCGGCCAACTCCTGGCGGCGCGTGGCATGCTCGGGATGCGGATAGTCGACGGCAAAGGGAAACGTCGGCGCGGCGACGGCTTTCGTACGATCATGAACGACCTCGCCCTGCGACTTGTCGGCAATGATCTCGTAGAGCGGCTTGTCGCTCTCGACGCTCGTGCCCTCGATTTTACGCGTGCCGGAGGCCGGGTCGGGCTTCAGCTCCACGCGGGCGAAGTAAGCGGCAGTCTGGTAGTATTGGTCCTGTGTCCATCGCTCGAAGGGATGGTCGTGGCACTTATTGCAGTTGAAGCGCACGGCAAGGAAGAGGTGCGTGGTGGCCTCCATCGCGTCCGTCGGCTCGCGCAGAATCTTGAAGTAGGAGGCGGGCGGGTTCTCGCGGTTCGATCCGCTCGCGGTGACAATCTTCTCGACGAACCCGTCGTACGCCGTGTTGGCCGCCACCTGGCCACGAATCCAGCTTCGCAAGGCGGCGGCGCCTTCCGCGCCCAAGTGCTTGCGATTGACCTGCAAGAGGTCCGCCCACTTGTTCGTCCAATGCTCGACGAAGTCGTCGCTGCCAATGAGCCGGTCGATCGCGGCGTCGCGCTTGCTGCGCGTGTCGCGGCGATCGTCGAGAAACGCCCGCACGTCGGCGACCGTCGGCGGCAGACCGATCAAATCGAGATGGACGCGGCGGAGGAATTCGGCGTCGCCGCAAAGCTCCGAGGGCAAGATCTTCATCCGCTGCCACTTGGCGGCGACCAGTTCGTCGATCCGGCCCCAGGTTTCCGGCGGCTGCCAGACAAAACCGCTGCGGTCGCCCATGACCGTAAGTGTAGTCGCCGCGTAGGCGCCTTCGCAACGGGCCAGGACCGGGGCCTCGCCCCGCCGCAGGGCAGTGAGCACGCCCTGCCGGTCGGCGGTCGCCACCTCGGTGTTGCCGCTTTCGATGAAGGCCTCGCGGGTCACGTCGCGAGTGCTGGCGTCGGCATAGGTAGCCACGACGCGCATCTGCTGGGCGTCGCCGATCGCGTCGATCGCGGGGTCTTTGGGAAAAATGTCGATCTTCGCCACGCGGGGCGCGGAAAGATCGAGCTTGGCGCCCGCGGCAATCCAGCGGTGCAGGGTACGATAATAGGGCGTGTCCGCCGCGAACACGCGCCCGCCCTGGTGCGGCACGGCGGCCGTCGGCTTGAGCAACATCAGGCTGTCGTCGGGCGAGGCCATATTGATCCGCCGAGCGGCAAGGTCGTCTGTAAGGGCGCGATGATCGACGATTGTGTCGTAGCCCCGCAGCGAGAGCTTGAAGCCGTTCTTGCCCTTGGCCGCGCCGTGGCACGTGCCGGCATTACAGCCCACGCGCGAGAGCACAGGCTCGACGTCGCGGCGGAAGCTGGGCACGTAATCGTCGAGGCCCGCGGCGACTTCGGCCGGGATTTCCACGCGGCGCCCCGCGAGTTCTCCGACGACGCGCCCCCGACCGCTCTGGAGCGGAGTGAAGCGTCCCTGCAGCGAGACCTGCCCGACCGCGCCTTCGACCTTCCATCTGGTGATCCGCGTGGCGTCGGTCCGCGCGCCGCCGGACGAGACGGCCGTGCAGAGCAGTTGCACGTAATCGGTCGCTTTCTCGATGCGGATCGAAGAAGGCTCGACTTGCAACTGCACGACGTTGATCTCGTGCGCCGGTGGAGGCAGGGATGTCGTGCTGGAAAGGTCCGGCCCTGCGAACCAGTGCGCCGCATCCCGCGCCGGCGGCGTGATGTCGACCGGCATGAACATCTTGCGGACCGTGCCTTTGCCCGCGTCGATCAGCCGCACCTGGCCGTCTGCGCCGGCGGCAGCCAGCGTCGCGCCGTCGGCCGAACAGGCCAGGGCATACGTGGCCGCCTCTGGCACGTCGAGTTGCCAAGCCGTCTTTCCGCTATCCGTTTCATAGCCGCGGACATGGCCGCGGCCGTCGAGACTGGCGGCAACGAAGAACCGCGCGCCGTCGGCAGCGAAGCGGGCGTCGTAGATGCGACCCGGCAGCGCCGCGTACTCGCGAATCTGGTTCGGGTTGCCGCCACCCGCCGGCGCCGCCTGGACATCCATCTTGAAGAGTTTCGCCGCGCCGTCGGCCCCGCCCACGATAAGTTCGTTGCGATTCGGGCGGCGATCGATCGCCTGCATGCCGCCGCGGAGGATGCCGGGCGTGTGCGTCGTCAAATTGCCGACGAACCGCTGCGTCACCACGTCCGTCATCTTGACCGTCATGTCGCGGCTGGCCGAGAACAACGACTTTCCGTCGCCGGAAAAGACCGTACCCCGGATCCAATCGTCGTGGGCCGCCATGAAAACGACTTGCTGGAAGGTTTCGGCGTCGACCGCCCGCAGGGTGTTATCGGCCCCACCCACGGCAATCAGCTTGCCGTCGCGCGACCAACTGCCGCCGTACAAGGTATCGAAGCCGATCGCGCTGGATCCAAGGAGTTTGTGCAAGGCAACGTCCCACACCTGGATCTCGCCGTTGCGGCAGGGATTGCCGCCTACGACCAGCAGTTTCTTGCCGTCGCTGGAAAATCGCACGGTTTCGATGCGCTCGGACATCCCCACCAGTCGTGCGACGGGCATGGAGCCGTCAGCCTTCCAGAGAATTGCCTCGTGAAAGCCGGCCACGGCAAGCAGCGTTCCGTCGGGCGAGAAATCTAACGACGTGACCACCGGGCCGCGAAAGTAGGCGGGAGGATGATTGGCATCGAAACTCTGGCGAGTACTCTGGGGGCTGTCGTCCGTGGCCCCCTCAGCGATCCAGCGACGGATGAGGTCTCGATCGCTTGCCGCCAGTGGCGGGTGACCTTGCGGCATCTCCGCCTTGCCGTCGTGCGGCTGGATCAACTCCAGTAGGTGGCTTTTCTCCGGGTCGCCCGGGACAACCGCCGGCGACTCGCTCTCGCCACCGCGAAGAAGACCTGGCAGGGAGGTCATCTGGTAGCCGCCCTTGGCCTTGGCCGGCTGATGGCATCCATAGCAATTGGCCTGAAGCAACGGCTGGACCTGTTTGCTATAGCTGGTCTTGCCCGCGAATTTGTTCCTCTCGCCGATCGGCGCAGCCCATTGGCTGTTGATGGCTAGTGCCGCAATCGTCAGGAGTGCGATCGGGACGAAGAGCGGTTGTCGTAACATCGAAAGACCTCCAGCCGGTTTCTTGCTGCGCCGTTGATATTACCCCGGCATGAAAACACCTGATAGTAACCCGAAGGGTAAGCGAGGACACCTCGCTTACGCTTCGGGTTACGATTGATCAACTTCATTGCCGGGGTAATAATTGCGGACAATGCGATCATTCACGCAGGGACTTTTTGTGACACCCGGGTGCGCCAGAATCTTATACGGCCTGCGGGGTGCGGTCAAATGGGTTGAAAATGCTCGTCCTGACCGGCGGCCCACCAGGCTAGGTCGCGAAGCAGTAGCACCCACGAGCGCCACTGCCAAAAGGGCGTTTGCGACTCGGCGGGTGAGCCAAAGCAGGTTATGCCAATGACGACGACGCGGCCCCTGCCCGACTTGCCGACAACCAGGCCGGGCCGGCCGCCTACCGTGATGAGGGTTTGCGCTTCTGGCCGCGACCGGAGGTCGTGCATATAGAAGCAGACCGGTCGGGAGTCGAAGTCGGCAAACTGAGTGACGGGATGCGCGACGCCCCGAGCCAGAGGCGCACCGCCGGCCAGGGCCACCAGCGGCGGGATGCCCGCGCCGCCAGTGACAGGCAAGACCTCCTCCAGGAGAGAACCCTTCAGCCCGGCGCGGTCCAGGGCCTTGTGGCCGCCAAAGACAATCAGCCCGCCGCCGCGCCGCACGTATTCGGCGAGCATGTTCTTCTGACGGAGCGTGAGCGCGGTGAGGTCGGCGCCGCACAGATAGATCACGTTGTTGTCGAAGAGATCCGGGGCGGTTTCGGGGAAGCCCACGTAAACCTGGGAACGGCCCTTGCGGATGGGGACCATCTTCAGCTTCATCTCATAGCCACTGAGGTGATGGGCGTCCGCGATACGGTAGTAGTCGTACAAAGCCCCGGCGACCAACAAGCCAGTGAAGGGGTAGGCGTTGCGGCGGGGCTGGATATTGGCGGGAATCGTGCCTTCACTGCCCGGGTAGAGATCCAGGAGTTGCTTATCCTCCAGCAGGGCGAGCGGGAAGATCTTCACGACGTCCGCGGTAAACGACTGATTGCCCTGCGTGTAGACTCGAAAACCCCAGTAGCCTGCCGATCGCAGGACGAAGTCCACGGGAAACTCCTGATAGGCATCGGCCGCCAGGAAGCTCTTGGGAAAGAGCCGGAGTTCGGCCCGGGTACCGGCGAACTCGGAGAACACATCCAGGGCCCCAGCTTGCATGTCGCCTGCGTTGCTGGCCACCTTCGCACGCAACAGGGCGCGATAGAGTCCAGGCGGCGGATTGGTGAAATAGGGCGAATGGGCCATGATACCGGAGCCAACGCCCTGCGGGCTAGAGATGACCGAGTCGTAGATGGCCTGGGGGTCGGTGACGATAGCGCTCCACTTGCCTCCGGCCATGTTCTGGCTGGAGAGTTGGTAGGCATGGGCACGAGAAGTGCTCAGACCGCCTTCGACAATCCGCGGGACCTTCTGCCGGGCCCACTCCGGTGTGGGCGGTGGGTTGTACGGGCGAATCTGAAAACCGCCCAGCCACAGCGTAGAGGGGATGTTCTTGCCGATCTGTTGCCGCGAGTGATTGTTGAGGCTGGCGGTCAGGACCAACTCCGCGGCCCCGGCAGGAGCCAGGACAAAACGATCGCCCAAGTCCCAGTCCACGGGATGGTAAGGAAAGCTGATCCCGGGCGAAGAGTCGATCTGCTTCCCGCTAGCGTCATTCCAAGTGACGGCTACGTACGAGTCCACGCCGCTGTACTTGTCGCGCTGGCCAAAACCTTCGCTGCGATACCCGACAGAAACCAGGTACCACTTGCCGCCCTCGACCGGGACGGGCTTCGAGCGGACTGCCGTCGCGCCCGCGTCTGCCACCTCGATTTTGAAGGACACCTTGCCAACCAGAAAGACCTGGTGATCCAAACTGAACCGGGCACTCCCGACGGGAGTCGCCGTGACCGTCCAATCTCTCGGTAGGTCGCGGTCGTTGGCGATCTCGAAGGCCGGGTTGGCCAGGAGGTTGGCGCCGACCCAATCCAATCCAGCGGATAGACAGGGCTGGGTATTTATCGCCAGTGCCAGTGCAACCAGAGCAAGTACGCGCCGGGTGTGGGGCATCATCTTCATGGCTCCTTGAACTGGAATACGACCATCTTCCAGAAAAGCACGCTGGGCACCGTAACGGCGACCTTGCCGCCGCCGGCGTCGCGCAGGTCGAGCTTCACGGCCTGCACCTCGTTCAGTCCGGCGAGTTCCAGCGGCTCGCTCGTGAGCAGGTAGGCGGCCATCGGCTTCTGTCCTTCGCGGGGCGAGCAGGTCACGCTGATGTCGCGCACTGGGGCATTGATCTCCGAGCGGGGGTTCTCCATGACCTCGGCCGCCTTGGGCGGATTGACGAGGTTTACCTGCAGGTACCTGCAACCGTCGCTCGCCTGGGTCCAGAAGCACATATCCCGCCACCACAGCGGGGCTGCCGACTTGACGTCGACCTCACCCTGGAGTTCTGCAATCCACTGGCGTTTCACGTTGTACAGGTACTCGCTGAAACGCGTGGTGAAGGCGCCCAGATCACCGACCGGCTGACGGGAGTTGTAGTACCAGCCGCCATAGTCTCGGCCGCCGCAGATTACGCGGAAAATGGCCGAGTAGATCAGGTCGATAGGGCACTCCATGCTCCCGCGGTTGAAGTCGTAGGGATTGTAGACGCCGCCGCAGCGATTGACCCGGTCACCCCAGGACATCATGCGGCGCACGTAGGTCTTCCAGACGTGGTAAGGCGAACTCTTTTCCTGGTAGGTGCAGGGGAGTTCGTCGAGCATCCATGCCCCACCCGCGCAGCGTTCCTTGAAGGTCTCCATCATGTCCTTGACCTCTTCGGGCGAGGCGTAGTTGTAGCCAAAGGTGAAGTCGGGGAGCTCCTTATGGACGAGGGCCTTGATGCGCTTGACGGCAGCGGCGCTGATGCGGTCGGCCTGGGGATACGTGGCGGCGACCTCCTTGCCGTCGAGGTCCCGCTCGCCCGGGTAGACTTCCAGGTAGCGGACGTCGAGGCGCACGCCGGCAAAGCCCATGACCTTGCCACAATTGATGAATTGCCGGGCCACGTACTCCTGCACCGCAGGTAGGGAGTGGTTCAGACAGGCCTGGAAGAAGATGTGGTCGTAGGTCTTGGGATGGAAGTCGGCATCGTCCTTGCGGCGGTAACGCTCGCGGCCATCCATCTCGTAGCCGCCGACCTCGCCGTTGGCATCGTACAGGAACCACTCCGGGTGCTGCTGGAAGAGTTTGTAGCCCGATTCGGCCCAGCAGGTTCCGTTGACGTAAGAGACCGGCCACATACCCACGGACCGGAACATCCGGTTCTGCTGGATGATGGTTTCCCTGCTGCGGTACGTCAGCCGTCCCTCGCCGCCCGGGAAAAGGTCTTGGATGGGGGCCAAGTCGGAAATGTCGCCCGGAGCCCAGGAGAAGAACTCAAAATAAATTCGCCGCATCTTCTTCCAGTACTGCACGCCCTGCCAGGAATCCTGGCTGGAGGCAGGGCCGACATAGAAGCTGCCGGCGCCGCTGTTGCCCGCCGAGTCGGAGCGGTCGCCGCTGGCCCCGCCAGCGACCCAGAGCGGAAGCTTGGAAACGGCGAAGAAGTCCCGTCCGCTGGAGACTTCCCGTCCGCCCACCAACAACCGAACTCGGATTTCCCGTCCGTACTCTTCAGCGCCGAGCGAATAGGAGCAAGTCACCGGCTTCTGTTCGCCGGCGGCAAGGATGATCTTCTTCCGGAAGACCTCCCGGCGCGTATCGGTGGCGAGTATCTCCTCGCCCAGCAGCGTTCCCTCAATCACTGCGGCGGTGGGGTTGACTAGGGACGCAAGCACCGTCACGTCGTCAAGGGGCTGGTAGCGAATCTTCGCCGGCGAAACCTCCAACACGCATGGAACGTCGAGAACCGGGACCGAAATCTCGGCCTTGTCCAGATACATGATTGGCGCGACGCCCTTGGGAGGCGCGTCCCACTGGAGGATCGTTTCCGGGACGTAGATATCGCTGGTCCAAGGCGCGTCGAGTGTCAGGGTGACCGGGGTGTAGCCCTGCGTCTGTAGGTTGGCGCCATAGACGCGGGTTTGGCGGTGGAAGGCCCATTGCCCGGTCTGCTTGTCGTGGGCGACCAGCGTCAGCACGAATCCCGGCGTAAGTGGTGGGAGATCCTCGGCACGCAGCCAGAAGGTGAACAAAACCTGTCCGCGCATCTCCATCCGCGGGACGCTGAAGACCATGCTCCAGCCGTTGGAGCCGGATTGGCAGGGAATGCGTACGGCCTTGCCGCCCGAAGCCGCGGGATCGTCGGCAACGGCGGCGCCGAGGTGCATGCCGCCCGGAGTCGCGAATTTCTCCGCCGCTTCGGACCAGACTACCCTGTGCGTCGTGGCGGAGGCGAGGGCGGCCCACAGAAAAAAGCTGACGCCGACGAGGATAATCCACAGTTGTCGCATACCTACCACCTCCCGTTCGGTGTTGTAACTTGCCCGGAAGCCAGTAGTCTACTTTGCCGGCTGATGGCACTAGACGATTTTACATGGAATTACTGAATCTTCGTCATAAGAGTAGACTGCACAGAGTCGATGATACCCGTCCGCAATGACAACCCTCCCATTGGCCGAATCTCTTACCAGGAGGAGAGGCGCTAACTGGCGCCCCGACTGTATTTTCTGTTGATCTTTTTCCACATGAGCATTGCTGATCCCCAGCAACGACAAACCGGATGCCCTGAAGATATCCTTGGCCTTGAACTTTGATATCGCGGCGAGTCTCAATTTATCCACAAAGGTCGCCGCGGTCTGTTCGTCATAGTGCAAGGACAAGTACGACAGAGCTGCGGGATAATCGTGTTCTTCTGGTTCGCCCAACCATTTGATTTCAACTTCCTTTGACATTCTCGGTCACCCATGCCTTTCTGGAGTAGTGCCCAGTTTCCCACATTGACGAGATTGTATCGTCCCGTCGGAGGGACGCCAAGAGGGACCGCCTGGATGCATGGGCAGCTTACCATCGGGCCATCGAATACGCCCGACGACCGGTGGTCAGCCTTCACCGCCAAGCGTGACGCGAACTGTCTGGCCCGGCCCGAGTTCCACGGGTTTTTCATTTGGCGAACGCCCTCTTTCGTCGACCGGCTGCAAGCGGACCTGCCATTTGCCCGGCTTAAGCTTCGGAAAAACGAACTTGCCTTCGGCATCAGCCTCGGTTCGATCCTGGAAGTTGAGGAAGCTCCACCGCATGCCGCCGTCCGAACCGATGGGGTAGACGTCGAGCTTTGCGTTAGGCGCGGGCTTGGCGCCGTGGCGGACCACGCCCTCCAACCAAGCCCAAGCCTGTAGCGTGATCTCGGGTTTAGCGGCCAGTTCCTCGCTCGTGGTCTGGGCGAAGCCCTGATCGTGAACGATGATGAGCAGAAAGCCGTTGTCCTGCGGTTCGATCGGCAATCGCCCGTCGGAACCGACTTTCAGGTTTGGCCGCGACATGTCGCGGTATGCGAAGCGGCCGTTCCTGACGAACATGGCCATGTGGATGAACTTGCCGGGACTCTCCGGGCAAAGGCACGCGTCGGCCCCGGCCGCCGGTTTGCCGTCGGGCAACCGGACCATCACATTCAGGTCTTTCCCCGTTCTCAGGGCGAAATCGCAAGTCACGCTCCCTTCGTCATTCTTGAACTCCCGCGAGACTGCCGGCTCATGTCCGCCGGCTTCAATCCGCACCAAATGAGCCAGTGAAGGTTGTGTGATCGTAAGCGTATACTGCCCATTTTCCCCTTCTACTACCTCGTGCCGGTCCCAGAAAACGTCGTTCTCAAAGCTCCCTGCCTGCCGATAGCCCCGGACCACGCGGAAACTCGGGATGGGTTGCTTCGTCTTGGCATCGACTACCCGCCCGGAGACTGTAAGCGCCGAATGCAGGGTGACCACATGTTCCGTTTGCTGCGTTGCCAGCGGTAGGCCGTAGATACTCATGTAGTTTACGTAGCCGGTCAAACCGAAGGACGTTTGCACGGCATCCTCGGGAGCCCAAGTCCAAGCCCAACGCCCCTCGGCGTCGGTTCGGCCCTTGACCCCGACATCACACAAAACGCGTCGGCCGCGCCAGGTGTCCGGCGTAACAAAAATGCCGCGTATCGGTTTGCCATCCTTATCGACGACGCGTACGCGGAGCGTATTGCCCTTCTCCAGGCTGAAATCCACCGGCTTCATCTGCGGCTCTACGTTGATGCTGCACAGCGCGGGGGACAAGCCCGGACGAGTGGCGGTCAACACGGCGCCGCCCGGCGCAAGACTGGCGAAGCGATAATGTCCCTTCTCGTCCGTGCTTACCGCGGGCTGCTTGGAGCCGTTCCATTCTCCCAAAAGCACCGTCGCGCCCGCCACTGGCTTTCCTTCCGGATCGGTCACCGTACCGGTCACGGGAATTCCCCTTTTCATGACCATGACCGCGATGCCACCAAGGACTTGTCTCTGCTCCGCGGCGGAAATTTCCGCCGGACCAGTGACGCTGATGTAGTCCGGATGTTCCAGCCCGAGATAGATAGATTCAATCTTCCGCGGAAAATGATCGAGATGCCATCGTCCTTCGGCGTCCGTCAGGAAAACGCTATCCCACAGGGCCAGACCCATGCCAACTTGTTGGTAATTCTCTAAGGGAATATTGAGGTGGACTTTCGCGCCTTGGATGGGCTCACCCTGTTCGTTCCGAACGAAGCCGCCGATCGTGCGGCCTCGCTCGAAAGTGAAGGTGAATTCGTCGGGAATCAACTCATTACCGGAGTCATTGCGCCACCATTTTCTCACGGGTGGGTATCCCTCTGGATACGCGATCATGCTGAGAAACAGCCGGTTGGGGCCGGGAGCGGCCACCGTGGCCTTTCCCTCGACATCCGTGGTGTAGTTCTTCTCATGGCCCAAGAACTTTACAGCGAGCTTCGTGGCGGCAAGCGGCTTGCCAGCTTCGTCGACAACGCGAACCCGGAGAGAAGCGGTCTTGGGCGTGGCGTTGGGATCAATGGCAAGTTTTGCCTCTTTCGCCACAGTCTTCGTCTCTGCTTTGCCGGCCGCGACAGGTTCGGCGGGCGGTGGCGCGGCCAGCGCGAATTGCAACACGCCCAGCGCCGCCACCGTCAGCAGGGCGGCAAACCCGAACCCGATCGCGCTCCGGCGGCGCAACGGCAGTGAGAAGATCTTTCTTTTCAGGGCGCCGAGCCGACGGCTGATACTGGAACTTCTCGCCATGGCGATCCCCGTTGCCGGAATCGACGCGTACGACTGGACGGCCACCCGGGCCAGGGTCCGACAATACTCGGTCACGTCGCCGACGAAACTAACCGAAACGGCGTCGGAAACCAACTCGCAGGCGGCCAGGTGGGCCCTTCGCATCCGCCAGGCGAACGGGTGAAACCAGAGCACCACCGAGATCAGGTGCAATCCGAAGTTCCATAGCACATCGCGTGACCGTACATGCGCAAGCTCATGGGCGAGAATGGCCGGCAAGTCCGTACGATACGCATCCTCGCACAGGGATGCCGGCAAGAGCAGACGCTGGCAACGAAGACCGCACAACAACGGCGACTGGACTGCCGTTGATTCGAGCACCTCGACTCGCCCCCGGCATCCGATGGCCTGGGCAACGCGCAGGCACTCACTTCGGACCCATTGTGGCGGTTGCTTGCCGCCGTGGGCCATACGCCACATGCGGTAGTACCCAACACAAAAGCGGCAGGCAAGAACCCCGACGCCAACCAACCAGACGGCCAGAAGAACCCGGGATGCCGTGATGAGGAGGGGCTTCTCAGGCGCCGGCACATTGGCTTGAGGGTGCGGCACGCCAACTTCATCCGGCCGCATCGGCAACTGATGTAACGGCGGCCCGTCCGAGATGTCGACGGCGAAGCCGCCTTGGGCGGGCGTGGCTATGTCGCGATTGACCGCCAGAACCGGGGCCGGCACGGGAATGTCTACCGTCTCCGTGACCGCTGCAGCTTGCCCGACGTAAATCTTTATCGCCGGAAGCAACCAGGCCACCGTCGGCAGTGCGATCAAACCGACCGCCGTCACGCGCCACAACAAGACCCGCCACCGCGGATTAGCGCCCCTGAGTGCTAGGTGGACCAGCCACGCGGCCACTAAAATCGCCGTGATCTTCAACAGCAGGACGACCCACCCTGGGGCGTCAACGATCGACTGTTCAACTCCCTGCATCGTCGTTAGCCATGCGTTCATGACGTGGTTCTCCTTATGGGATCGGCGGAGGGCGGGTGCTCCTGGGCCAGTCGCTGTAATTCAAGCAGTTCCTCTTGCGAAAGTTTTTCTTTGGCCAGCAGGTGACATAACAAGGGTTCAATCGAGCCATTGCAGAAGGTGTTGACCAGATCGCTGAGCATCGAGCGAAACGCCGATTCGCGCTTCGTCTTGGGGCGGTAATAGAACGCATTCCCCTTGCCTCGCCGCGCCAAATGGCCTTTCTCGACAAGGATTGTGAGATAGGATCGCAGGGCGGCGTTCTTGATCGGGCGGGGAAAATGCTCCTGGATCTCCGCCGGCTTCAATTCGCCGTGCTCCCAGAGAATCCGCATTACTTCCATTTCGCCGGCGGTGAAGTGTGCCATAAGGCCTCTGTGGAGAAAGCAGACGACAGGTATGCAGATCATTCTGCACTTTTCCGCCGATTTGTCAAGGGGGTATGCAGAAGTTTCTGCAAAGGAGAAGGCCGCACAGCTCCAGGAAGGGGCAACGGCCTCATCGCTCAACCGATTTGCCCCTCTCTTGTTTCCACGAAACCAACCCCCGGCAACTCCCAGAAATCGTTCATTTTCTGAAGCTCGGCCGATCGATCCGCACCGCGGCCGAATTTCCAGCCAGACGAACTCCGCGGCTGCCATCTCGTGGGGATTGGCGGCTGGGAACTTTTTGCCGTCGGCCAACGTCTAAAATGAAGGGCTGCTCCCTCATCCAATGAACCTATAGAAGATGACCACTGTATCGCCGAGTCGTGTCTCTTGCGCTATTGATTGTGGGCTCCTTTTCGAGTATTTGCATTGCCCTGGCGGAATCTCCACCTGCCAAGCAACAGGCCCCCGAACTGCGTCTGCACATGGCGGGACGCCAAAATATGGGGGAAGCAAGGGGGTTTCTCGCTGGCCGTCGAGGTCTCGAATCCGGGTACGCATGCTCTATGGTATCACGGCTACCGGCCTGATTCCTTCGATCCGCCCATCCCCAAGGGGCAGATGCAGCCCATTTACCGGGTCGAGTTGAAACAGGCCGGAAAATGGCGGCAGCATCCGATTGGGTGGTGCGGTACGGGGATGGCTGACATCGAGTTCGCGCCGAAGACCTCGGCCACCTTCGGGGTCTGGGTGCCGGCCGGGCCTTGGGAGGCCGTGCGAATTGGGCTGCCCTGGCATCCCGCCGGGGCCCGAGAGGATTCCCCGCCGACAATTGCCTGGAGTCCCGAGATCACGCGGCAGGAGATCCGCCGGGGCTTGCCGCCCATCTCCGCCATCCCCATCGCCCACGACCCGCAGCGGCCCACCACGTTCTATACGCTCGAACAGGCCGACGGCGAGCAACTCGTCTCAAAGCTCCGGTCGCAGTTTGTCGTCGTCAATCACGAAAAGGCCGAGGCACGATTCGCCTTCGACGCGCGGACAAGCCGGCTTATCGTGATTGCGACCGAGAAGCAGCAGGCGAAAATCCGCGCCGCAATCGCCGCTTTGGGCGGACCGCCGGAGTGAGAAACCAGGTACGTGATAGAACCAACATCTTTGACTCCCGTTCCGAGGCCAAGGTCGGGCCTCGATTCGTGATGGGGGCATGCCGTGCCGCGGTTTTGTTGCAGCTCTTTTTCCACCCGTGTCTTTCAAACTCCCGATCGTTCAACATGTCCCCGTAGTGATAGGCCGGATTCCGTCCAAGGTTGACGGAGGAATTTTCAGTTTGCCTGAAAATCTGCAGATCTCCCGGGAACAGAAGGAGGGCCAGCCGTTCCTTGCGCGAACGCGCAATGAATGGATTTTTCCGAAATTCGGGATTTTTCCGGCCAGACGGCTCGAAATCCGGCTTCTCATTTTAGTACCGATAATAATCCGGCTTGAACGGGCCGTTGACGGGCACCTTCAAGTACTCGGATTGCTTGGCCGTCAGCTTGGTGAGCTTCACGCCGAGCTGTTCCAGGTGCAAGCGGGCAACCTCCTCGTCCAAGTGCTTGGGCAGGCAATGGACACCCAAGGGATACTGCTCCGTCTCGGTCCATAGGGCAAGCTGGGCAAGGACCTGATTGGTAAAGCTGTTGGACATCACGAACGACGGGTGGCCCGTGGCGCAGCCCAGATTCACCAGGCGGCCTTCGGCCAGCAGGAGGATCGAGTGGCCGTCGGGGAAGGTGTAGCGGTCCACCAGCGGCTTGATGTTCGTCTTCTTGATGTTCTTGTGGACGTTGAGCCAATTGACGTCGATCTCCAAGTCGAAGTGCCCGATGTTGCAGACGATGGCGTCGTTGGGCATCTTCTCCATGTGCGGGCCAAGGATGATGTCGCGGCAGCCAGTGCAGGTGACGAAGATGTTGCCCCGCGAGCAGGCTTCTTCCATGGTCGTGACCTCGAAGCCTTCCATGGCGGCTTGCAGGGCGCAGATGGGGTCGATCTCGGTGATGATCACGCGGGCGCCGTAGGATCGCATGGAATGGGCGCAGCCCTTGCCCACGTCGCCGTAGCCGCAGATTACCACCACCTTGCCGGCGACCATGATGTCGGTCGCCCGCTTGACGCCGTCGGCCAGCGACTCGCGGCAGCCGTAGAGATTGTCGAACTTGCTCTTGGTCACCGAGTCGTTGACGTTGATCGCCGGGAACAGCAGCGCGCCGCGGCTGTGCATGTCGTAGAGGCGGTGTACGCCGGTGGTGGTCTCTTCGCTCACGCCCAGGATATTGGCGGCCATGCGCGTGAACCGCTGCGGATCCTCGGCCAGGCTGCGGGCCAGCGTGGTGAGCAAGGCCTGCTCCTCTTCGTGTTCGGCCTTGGCGGAGTCCGGCACCGCGCCCTTGGCCTCGAAATCGACGCCCATGTGGACCAGCAACGTGAGGTCGCCACCGTCGTCCAAGAGCAGGTTTGGCCCCTCTTCACCCTTGAAGCTGAGGATTTGCGTGAGGATATTGTTCCAATAGGCCTGGAGTTGCTCGCCCTTCCAGGCGAAAACGGGCACGCCGGTGGCAGCGATGGCGGCGGCGGCGTGGTCTTGGGTCGAATAGATGTTGCAGCTCGTCCAGGTCACTTCCGCGCCGAGCTCGACGAGCGTCTCGATGAGGACGGCCGTCTGAATCGTCATGTGCAGGCAGCCGCAAATGCGGGCACCCGTCAGCGGCTTGCTCGCTCCGTACTTGCGACGCAAGGCCATGAGGCCGGGCATTTCGTTTTCGGCCAGTTCGATCTCCTTGCGGCCCCAGTCGGCCAGGGACATGTCGGCAACCTTGTACGGCAATTTCGTTTCAACCTGAGACACGGCCATTCTCTCCTAGAGGGAAAAACTGCTTTGAAACCGGCCCGGCAACCTGGACATTTCGTCCCGGCCGGCCGATTCGAAACTTCTTCCGAAAATGTTTCGTCCCCATATCATAGAGTATGAATCAGGGGGCTGGCAAGGGAGCTTAGCACGAGCTTAGGACCGGCGAATCAATAACTGTCGGAAGTCGACGCTGTAGGGGTGACTTTAGTCGCCCTATTGTCGAAGAGGGCGACTAAAGTCACCCCTACAACACGACACCTATTTATTCGCCGGTCCTTAAGGGGAACTAATGGCCGTACACCACGGGCGAAACAGGCCTTTTCCAAGTTTCGCATGAAAGAACTGGCAGAAATATGGTTGGCAGAACCTTGTAAGGAGCGCGGGGCACTCGCTTGCCAGTCATGGCGTCCCGGATTCGGAACGCCACGGAGGGCGTTCCCTACAGGAATACGGAAAGACCGCCAATCAGTACGCTATCAGAATTGCCGGAACTGCGCAGGCTTGTTCCGGCCTACGCCTGCCGGCTAACTCTATCTGCGTACGAGGTCGTCCACTACGGCATAGGAGGTGGCTCGGGCATCGCCTAGATCGGTTTCGATGTGGATCGTCTTCACGACCCTGCCAAGCTCGGCCCCGGCGACGAACGTGACCGGCACGACATGCATCGTGCTGGCCTCGTCGGACGGGTTGGCGATCACAAAGGCGGCCTTGTCACTGGTGATGGACTTGATGCGAAACGGTTTGTCGGCCCGCACCACCAGTGGCTTGGTGATCTTATCCCCGCTGTGTACGACGCCCAGGAACAGGTCGGCGGGACTGACAACCACGGTAGGCTGCACCTGCCCTTCCACCTGGATGGGCATCTGCCGCATGCCGGGGTCGTCGGTTGTGAGGATGATGTGATTACTGATATAGCCCGGCGCGGCCCCGGCGGCAAGGCGGACGACAACGTCGTACCAGACTTGCCCGTTCTGTCGCGCCACGAGAACCGCTTGACCTTGCAAATTCGGATCGGAACAGTAGACACTTTGGATTTGCCAGTTGGGGAAGTCGGCGCGGTAGAGACGCACGCGAGCTTCCTTGGGCTTGCCCTGTTCGATGGTGCCGAACTGCAAGCTGGCCGGGTCCATCAAAACATTGCTGTGGACCAAGGCGCGGATCTGCAACTGCACTTCGGCGTAATACGGCCGATCGATGGTCACTGTGAGCGTGGCAGCCCGCTGCCCCAGATGCGTGGCGCTGTTGAGATGGGCGATGATGGCGCCCGTTTCGTAGGTCTTGAGTGTGTGCTTGTCGTTAGCGACATAGGGAGTGGTACACCCGCAACTGGTGCGAACCGAAGCGATGTGTATGTCGTCCTGGTACTTGTTCGTCATCGTGAAGGCGTAATCGGCCTTGGCACCTTGGGCCACCGAGCCGAAATCGTGTTCAGTCGTCGTAAACAAGTTCCGCGCCCAATCCTGGGCCGGCAAAGTCGACGCCGTCAGCAAAGTCAAAGCAACACTGGATAGCAAGCGATGGTACATAGCAATTCCTCCTTGTGGCAATGAATCGGCATATATAAAGAAATCTATGCCGGTGGGGCGAACAATTCAAGTGGCCACCCCTCGTGACGTTCAAAATTCTTGCTCTACGGCGAATAATTCACGCCGGGCGTTCGCTACGTAGAACGGAATTGATTCCGTTTCCCCGAAGTACGCAAGGTAACGGAATAAATTCCGGTCTACGTAGGACTTTACAGTTCTCCCTACAGGGCCGCGAAAGAAGTTGCAACCCTTCCATCCTCTTGTTAATATAAACATTCCCGCCACACACGCCTTCCTTACCGCCGTATCCCCAGAACCATGATGAGCCTGCCTTCTCACGCCACGGCGCGCACCGACTTGTGCCATCCGCAAGGGGCACATCCAGACGCCGCCTGTCGCGAGCTCATTCGCCTGGAGAACATCACCAAGACCTATCACTTGGGCGACGTTGACGTGCCGGTGCTCAAAGGGGTCTCCCTGACCATCGCCCACGGTGAAATGGTGGCCCTGATGGGGGCGTCCGGTTCCGGCAAGACGACGCTTATGAATATCCTGGGCTGCCTGGACCACCCAAGTTCGGGCCAATTCTGGTTCGACGGCCAGGAAATGAGCCGCCTTACAGCCAACCAGCGAGCACTGGTGCGGACGAGCAAGCTGGGCTTCGTTTTCCAAAGCTTCAATCTATTGCCGCGGACGTCGGCCTTGCAGAACGTGCTCATGCCGCTGGACTACTCCGTGCGGCGTCCGCAGCGCAGTCAATCGCGGGCATTTGCCGAGTCGCTGCTCGATCAGGTCGGGCTGGCCACGCGCATGGACCACGAGTCTTCCCAGATGTCCGGCGGCCAGCAGCAGCGGGTAGCCATTGCCAGGGCCTTGGTGAATCGCCCTTCGCTGCTTCTGGCCGACGAACCGACCGGAAACCTCGATTCGCGGACCGGCGACGAGATCCTGCGGATGTTTCAGCGGCTGAATGCTCAGGGCATCACTGTCATCCTCGTCACCCACGACGCCAAAGTCGCCGGCTACGCCCATCGCACGATTCGTATTGCCGATGGACTGATTGCCGGCCAGCAGGGCGGACAGCCCAACGGTGGGCCAACGGCCGGCGAGCAATGCGGACTACTGGAAGGCGCAGCGGCCGCCAGCGAACGCCGGGCCCCTGGCAAGAATATTTCCCGCAAGGCAGGTCAGGCCGGCATGCCGCCGGAGGTGGTAGACTCGCACGGCGCTGGATCGCGACGATACCATCGTGGTGACGGGGCCGCCGTGGCCCCGGCCAACGATGGGCACGCGTCGACACTGGTCGCTCCGGCCGGAGCGCGGAGTGAACCTGCGGCCCGGGAAGCGGCTGCACAACACGATTCGGCAGTCGAAACCTCGGCGCGACCAGCCCACCGACGGTCGTTTGTCGGTTCCCTGCTCCCGTCCACCGTGCGGACTTCATTGGGCAACCTGCGTCGAAACAAGATGCGCTCGATGCTTACGGCCTTGGGCGTGATCATCGGCGTGGGAGCTGTCATCGCCATGACCGAGATCGGCGAGGGGTCCAAGAAAGCCATTGAAAAGTCGATCGCCAGCATGGGCGCATACAAGCTGATCATCTTCCCTTTTGCGGCCAGCACCGCCGGTGTGAGCCAAGGGGTCGGCACCGTCCAAACCCTGAAGCCGGACGACGTCGACGAGATCGCCCGGCAGTGCCCTGACGTTTCCGTGGTCGTGCCCATGGTCTGGGCCAGGGCCCAGGCGGTCTATGGGGGCCGCAACTGGGTGCCGCAGACACTACTGGGGACGGGGCCGGGCTACCTGGCCACGCGCGATTGGGAGGACCTGAAGGAAGGCACCTTCTTCACCGACGAGGACATCCACTCGATCAACCGTGTCTGCGTGGTCGGCGACACCGTGAAACACGAACTGTTCGACGACGAATCGCCCACCGGTAAAATGATCCGCATCCGCAACGTCCCCTTCCGGGTCATCGGGCTGTTGAGTCGCCGGGGCGCGAACATGATGGGCCAGGACCAGGACGACTGCATCATCGCCCCCTGGACGACGATCAAGTTCCGCGTCAATGCGGTCGGCGCCGGATCGACCATGGCCTCGACGTCGACGAGCACGGCGACGATCAATACCTTGAACAATCCTTATGTAACGCCCACGTCGCTCTATCCTGTGGCCTTGCTTGGCGAGACGACCGATACGCCGCAACCCGTGCGACTGACGAGCGTGGACTTTGTGCAGGCCAAGGCCGCCAGCGCCGAGCAGGTGCCCGCGGCTATCGAGGAGATCACTTCGTTGCTCCGCGAGCGACATCATCTTGCCGAGGATGCCGACGACGATTTCAAGATTCTCAATTTAACCGAGATCGCCGAGACGGCGGCGAAGGCCTCCGAGATGATGGGCCTGCTGCTCATGACGGTGGCCGGTATTTCCTTGGTGGTGGGCGGCGTGGGGATCATGAATATCATGCTCGTTTCCGTCACCGAGCGCACCCGCGAGATCGGCCTGCGGATGGCCGTCGGCGCCCGCAGCCACCACATCTTGCAGCAATTCCTCGTGGAAGCCGTGGTATTGTGTCTGGTGGGCGGGGCGCTGGGCATCCTCGCCGGCCGCAGCGCCTCGATCCTGGTCCGCGAGTTCGAGCATTGGGCCACTAGCGCGTCGATCCCCACCATCGTGATCGCAGTGCTTGTGTCTGGCGGCGTGGGCGTCGTCTTTGGCTTCTATCCGGCCTGGAAGGCCTCGCGGCTCGATCCCATCGAGGCGTTAAGGCACGAATAACGTCGGCTACTCTTCGATAGCTTCCTTAACAAGCTGGACAAAGTGCGGCGTTTTCTGCGACTCGGAGAGTTCGGCCGCTTTCTTGTCGGCCTCAGCTCGCTGATTGTATTCGAACGAGGTAATCCGCCGCAGTGTTTGATTAAAGACACCCCATGTGGCCTTGAGGCGAACCTCTTTGGCGGCCTTGGCGCGGCTCTTCCGCTTGGCGGGTGCTTTTTTCTCTTTGGTCTTGGCGGGAGCACCCTCGGCTTTCTGCTCTTCGTTGCGTTCCGCCGAATCGTTCTCCTCACGTAACTCCTTGCGGTTAAGAATCTTGCGAGCCATTTTCTTCCTCTAAACAAGCCAAGAACAGGTCACCGGCGCAGAGTGCGGACGGTGGACCTACATTTTAGCCGAAAAACTAAGATTGGACCAGAGGAGGCGGGGGATCATTCCCCCGTCGCCAGTTTCAAGGCAATTTCACATGAGCGGTGGAAATCGGCGCAATCCAGCCGTTCGGCCGGCGTGTGGGCATTCTCTTGCCCGCAACCGAGGGTTACCGTGGGAATTCCGCGGGCACTCATCCAGTTCGCGTCCAGGCCGCCATTGGAGATCACACGCAGCGGCCTGCCGCCCAGAGAACGGATTACCTCTTCGGCCGCAAGGACCGAGGGGCTGTCGCCGGGTAATCGGAACGACTCGTAGTCCAACCGGCCGTCGATTTCCACGCTGCCGCACTTGCCATCGACGTTCTTGACGCCCTGCGCGGCTTTCGTAAAGGCCCCTTCGATGGCCTTGATGATTTTTGCGCGAAAAGCCGGGTCGTGGCTGCGGGCCTCGGCGCGGACGCGGACCTCTGGGGTTATGACATTCGTGGCCTCGCCGCCCTGGATTACGCCCACGTTCGACGTGCCGCTGCCGGCCGGTTTGTCGATTTTTCCCAGCCAGCCGTCGCGGTGCAGTTCCGCGATGGCCAGCGCGGCGATAGTGATGGCGCTGACGCCCCGTTCGGGTTGCACGCCGGCGTGGCTGGCAGTACCGCAGATCTTGATGGCGAAGCGATAGCCGCCGGTGGCCCCGATCGTGACCTTGTCGGTCGATCCGCCGTCGAAATTGAAAGCCAGCTTTGGCCGGCCGAGCATGCCGATCGTGCCATAGCGAGCGCCGTAGAGACCGACTTCCTCTTGCACGGTCCAAAGGAAGGTGAGCGGCCCGTGCTGCGGTTTTTCAGTCAGTACGTTGAGCGCGGCCGCCAGGATTGCGGACGTGCCGGCGCGGTCGTCGGCGCCCAGCGCCGTTTGCTTGTCGGCCGGAACGATATATTTCCCTTTCTTCACAGGGCGTGCCCCCCGGCAAATGGGTACCGTATCGACGTGGGCCATGAGCAGTCGTCGCGGTCCCGGCCGGTTGCCGGGCAGTTTGAGGACGAGGTTGCCGATCTCGCCGCCGTGCGGGATCTTGCGATGGGCCTGGTCGAAAGCGAGCATCTCGTCGCTGGCCCCGGCTTGACGGAGCAGATCCACCAGGAATTTCATGATCGCCCCCTCCTCGCCACTGAGGCCAGGGATGGCAAGGGCTTGAAGCAACAACTCGTCGGCACGTTGGAAGTATGTCTTGGGCATGGCAGGGAAAATGGTCCGAGGTTCAGGAATGGGAAACAGCGTAAACAGAGAACTTTGATTACAATACCATACCACAGGCATGGGCATCCAGCCGCGGCCTGGTGTGAGGACAGTTGGGCGATGCTGCTGGTCGAGGGCGTGTTGCTTGGTGATCAGTCGGGCGTCACTTCAATCTCGTTGATTACCCGCCGGACTCGGTGTACCTCCCGAACTGCCTCCTGGGCAAGCTGCTTGAGATAGAAGCTGGGAAGCTTTCCGCGGAGAGTCAGAACACCATCTTCGAAGTGGCACGTGATCATTCGGAAGCTATCGTGAGCGCTTTGCTGCAAACATTCCTCCGCCAACTTGACAACTTGCCGAGATCGATTATTCGTATGCGGCCCGATTTGGCGAACAATGTTCACTTGGCAACCTCCCGGCAGATAGTGAATGCGATTACTTCAATCTGGACTTCGCTCGGATAGCGCCTGGACCACGCCGGCATCGCACGGGCACGGATATCGGCTGCAAGCCCGTCCCATGCAGCGATCGGCGGAGCGCATCTCGATTTCAAATCGCGCCCGGACCATGATGTTCTTTCCGCGGCGACGCGTGCCGTCGGATAATCTTGCAGGCGCGGTCGGCGTCTCGTGCGCGTACGAGCACGCCAATTTCCAGAATGTCCGAGAGCCCGGCCTGACGCTCTCCATCCAGCTCGCAGAAGATGCCCTCGCCGCGTAGAACAGTCTTGATGAGTTCCGCTTGATAAGGGTCATTCAGCATGTAGACAGCCACTGGGTCGTCAGCTTCCATTTTTGTTGCTCTTTAGCACGTTCCATGCCAATACGACCAAGTTAGAAAAAGTGGAACATAAACAAACTATCTCGGCATCGGCAGGATTCCAGTTGCGGTTTGCCCGGTGGAATCGCAGGTCTGGAGCCCGGTACTCTCCCATCTCTCATGGCTTCCCTCGCCTAGTCCATTGGATGCTTCCTTCGCCCCTGCGATCAAATCGTCCGCCAAACCGACGTGCGCCGACTTCCCGCCAGAGCTGCTCCGCGTCCTCACGATTGAAGTCCAGTTCGCAGTCCAGCAGCCAGTCCCGCACGGCTTGCTTGGCTGCCAGGCGACCGGCAGGTGTGTTGGGGTAAACGAGCCGAAAGTGGTGCTGCCCCTTCACGGCTTCGATGACAAGTGCATTCTGAGTGGGATTGATACCCATGATTCTGACTCCTCACTTGGATACCGTGTTCTCAGGCATGATCTTCTCTCCTCATGAGAAACACTGTCAAATTCTCAAGTGATCCATCTCGACATGACGTAATGCAACCTGCGTACCAATCCCGGAAGGCAGTTGCGAGGCCCGCCGATCGCGGTGAACTGCCGGCGTTTGAATGATCGTAGTCACCGGCAGTGTCTCAGAATGAGAAGCCGTCTCTCAGAGTGACCGCCGAGCATCGAAACACGGCACAGCAGATGCCAGCGGACGTGGAACCGACCTGGCGATCGCGGGTTGACCCTGGACAGTGAAGTTCAGCCCTCCCACGGTCAACACATCGCCATGCCTCAACGGGGAGAGTTCCGTGCGGACGCCGTTGACAAACGTGCCATTTTTCGAGCCTAAATCGTGGACCACCAAAACACCTTTGGCCGCAACGATTTCGCAATGTCTCCGGCTGACGTAGATGCCGTCCAATTGCACGTCGGCGCCAAATCCGCGACCGATCCGGACGGGGAAACTCGACAACATGATGACCGGCGTTTCCGTGCGCAAGGGCACAAGCGCGTATTCCACATCGGTTGCTGGCCCGAGTTCTTGTACTACGGCGACCATAGGTACTTGCGTCTCCCTTTCCAAGGGAGCGAACGACAAGCGAAAATGCCGTATCCGCTCCAGAAAACCTAGCCAAGCAACTCTGATGCCAGATGGCTGCGGGAAAATAACACGCCGAATTAGGCGGTTCCCGGCGGTTTCTCTTGCCGCGTTTCGCGAAGTCGCCGATGCAGAGTGGCGAGGCCGATGCCAAGCACCTTCGCGGCCTCCGTACGGTTGCCACGGGTGAACTCCAGGACGCGCTGGATGTGCTCGCGCTCCATGTCATCGAGTGAACGCGGAACGCCCGGCCGGCCCGCATGCGGCGTTCTGCGAACGATCTGCGGCGGCAGATGTTCGGCGAGGATGGTGCCGTCGCGACAGAGGACCGCGGCGTGTTCGATGGCGTTTTCGAGCTCGCGGATGTTCCCGGGCCAGTCGTGCGTCAACAGGTAGTCGAAGCAACTCGCATCCAAACGGAGTTCGGGCAAACCGAGGCGGCGGGCAGTCTTGGCGACAAACTCCCGGGCGAGTGAAAGAATGTCGTCCTGACGCTCGCGCAAGGGAGGGACGCTGATTTCCACCACGCGCAGACGATAGTAGAGATCCTCGCGGAAGGATCCCTCGCCGATGGCCCGCTCCAGGTTCCGGTTGGTGGCCGAAATGACCCGAACGTCGACCGGGCGCGGCCGCGTTTCACCGACGCGCATAATCTCGTGTTCCTGAAGGACGCGAAGCATTTTCAACTGTACGGCGGGAGTCGTATCGCCGATTTCGTCGAGAAAGATCGTTCCCTTCTGAGCCTCTTCGAACAATCCTGCCTGGTCACGGGTCGCGCCCGTGAAAGCCCCGGCCTTGTGCCCGAAAAGGGCGCTTTCCAGGAGGGTTTCCGGCAGCGCGCCGCAATTGACCGCGACGAACGGGGCCTGGGAGCGTCCCGACAGTTCGTGGATGTGGCGTGCGAGCACCTCCTTGCCGACGCCGGTTTCCCCCACGATCAGCACGGAAGAATCGAACTGTGCAACCCGCTGGGCCAGTTCCAGGACCCGCAGGAAACGGCGGCTGCGGACTTCCGTGGACGCGATCCGCGAACCCGAGAGCGCCACTTCCAACTCCCGCCGCTGCCTGGCCACTTCAAGTTCCTTCTCCCGCAATTCCTCGGTCAGAGTCAGAATCTTGCCCTGAATGTCGTCGGCCTGAAAGTAAGGGAGCACGGACGCCACTTCGTCTCCCCACGAATCGACGTCTTTGCCCATAGCGATGCAGACTTGATCGCCCTTGCCTCGGCAACCGCGCTCGATGAAATAGACGCTCTTTCCCAAGCAGTAGGAGGAATAGCCACTGGCATAGCCGACAAGGACCCAGCAACAGACATCCTCGGACAGGCCCATTTCATTGAGGTACTCGTCGGCTTCCGCAGAATCGCACCACGTCACCTCCATGTGCAGGTGTCCTGTCGTTTCATCGATCTCCAGAATCCGTGCCTCCACAGCTCCAATTCCTTGCAGGCTCTGGAGAACTGGGCCAGCCTTCAACCATTCGCTGGTGTTTTCCCATTGAAATAGGCGTTTCATGGCCGCAGAGTCCGCCTGGCCCCAGAAGTACCCCATTCTGGTAAAAATACGTCGGGCTTGCTCTCGGCCCATCATATCGATGATGTCTCGCCGGAACTGCCCCAGGGCGTGCAGATCGTGAATCACGAGCCGCCGACCATGCAAGTCCATAACCCCTTTGGTGAATCGAACCACCTCTTCCAGGCGAAGCTCGTCGGCTTTCATAGTTATCTGTCTCAAATTGAGTCTGCGGCGTGTCAATATGATACTCCAGGTGTCCGAAAACAACAAGATGCGGGTGGCCTAAGTCTGGCTTTGGGTCTGCGGCCCAAGAAAGAGAATTGGCATGGCGATTGCAAATGAAATTTGCGACACACCATCTAGCGAGGTTGTTCCATGGACCCCGTACTGTCGAGGACCAGTATCCGTAGCTATACGCCGCAGCCCGTCTCTGAAGAGGCGATCTGTACGTTGCTGCAAGCAGGCATGGCGGCGCATTCGGCCGGCGACCAGCGGCCTTGGCACTTTGTCGTGATCCAAGACCAAGATGTCCGAAATCGAATCGCCGAAATAGATCTCTTCGCCCACATGGTTCCGCAATCGCCCACGGCCATTCTCGTTTGCGGCGATCCGACGCTACAGAAGCATGCGGGGTTTTGGGTGCAAGACTGTGCGGCGGCAACGGAGAACATCTTGGTTGAAGCTCACTTGCTAGGCTTGGGAACGGTCTGGTTGGGAGTCTATCCCGCAGAGGGCAGGGTTCAGAGCCTCCGCCGGCTGCTCGGCCTGCCCGAGAACGTGATACCGTTCGCGCTCGTCCCCGTGGGCTATCCTGCCGAACACCGAGAGCCGGCACATCGCTACGACAAGTCCCGCGTGCATCGTGGTTGCTGGAAGAGTAATGGCCGACCGCACGCCGTTCCATCAATTCACACGTGAGCGCACGTTGGCCGGCCGACGTTTCAGACGCAGATCCGATCGTTCGGCATGCTTCTTGCAATAGACCTCGTGCGGTTAACCGGCCTGACAACACGGTCAAGGAGGATGAAGATGTTAGTGCTATCGCGCCGTCGTGAAACGGAGATCTGCATCGGTTCGGACATCACCATACGGATCCTGGCCATTCACAGGCGCCAGGTCAAGCTGGGGATTGAAGCGCCCAGCGGCGTCTGCGTCCGACGCCAGGAAGTTCTGCCGCTCTGTCGGCAGAGCAAGCCGCCGAGTGTTCACCCTTTGTTGAGGAGCAAGTAAGCATGTTTGGCAGAATGGTCCGGACGGCAGTGACGGTATTGGCGCTCTCTGCGCCCGCCCTCGGCCAGGACTGGGCGACGAAAATGTTTGAAACGACCAGCCACGACTTTGGCACGGTTGCCCGTGGGGAACGCGCGGAATTCGAGTTCGTCCTGGAGAACCTCTACGTGGAAGACGTGCATATCGTCGGGGTGCGGACAAGCCGTTGATGCACCGGTGAACGGATTCTATTGGCTTGACTTCCCGGGGCTGTCCATGCAAACTCAAGCAGTTGCCACCCAAGCCCAATGAACAACCGACACACACCATGAGAATCTCGGCACTGCTTTCCTGTCTTCTCTTCCCCCTCGCGTTTGCCCACGCCGCCGATCCGGCCACCTCCACGAAACAAATGACAATGAGAGACAAGCCGGACGGCGCCCAGACTGCCGTGTTCTGGGCCAGCGATCCGGTCGGCCCGGGCGAGACGGTGTTGATGATCGGCGAAGGGTTTGGCGAGAACCCCGACATTAAGGTCGTCCGCCTGGCAGATGGGTCGGCAGGCCAACCGGCCGCCGCGCCCGTGGCCTGGCCTGGCAACGGACAGCATCTCAAAGCGGCGCAAGCTACCCGGCAGTCGCTCAAGTTCGCCCTGCCAGCCGACTGGAAGCCGGGCGTATTCGCGGCGCGAATCACGGGCCCAAGCAATTCGGTCGTCGTGCTGTTGAACGTGCCGCAAGTCTGGTGGGCGCAGGGCAACCTGGGTGTCGATGCCAGCGCGGGCGGCTGGATTCGTCTGTTCGGCAAGAACCTCGGCTTGAGAGCGTCTGGCAAAACCGGAGTCACTACTCGTTCTTCACCGAGCTTTTCAGAGGTTCTGTCAGAGCCTCTGAAGCAGAAGGAAGCGACGACGGCCACGGCCTGGCTGGCCGGCCCTCAAACATTGGTGCTTCCCGCTGCCGCCGATGACCATGCGGCCAGGCTAGCGCTGCCCAAGGAACTTCTGCCGGGTCAATACAAAGTCCGTTTCCACAGCGGATTGGGCGGCGCCGCAGCCTGGAGCGAGCCGCTGTCGCTGCGCGTGGTCGTGCCTCGACCCTGGCCCCAGGCGGTCTTCAATGTCAGAGATTGCGGGGCGGAGGGCGACGGCGTCAAGGACGATACGCAGGCCGTGCAAACCGCCTTGGAGAAGGCCCGCCAGAACGGCGGCGGGCAGGTCTTCTTCCCGGCGGGCCGATACCGGCTTTCCGGCCCTCTCAAGATTCCGCGTTGGACCGTCTTGCACGGCGAGGACCGGCAACGGGCCTGCCTGGCCTGGGCTAATCTGCCCAAGCCGCCCGACGTGCTCCTGGGCGGTACGAACTCGTTCGGTATCGAGGAACTGACGATCTATGCGCAGAACTATCGTCACGTGATCGCCGGCGACCTGGGGGACCAGCCCGGGGCTGGCGACGTATTCTTGCGGGGCGTGCGGGTCCGCGCCAACGCGTTCCGCGGCCACCCGACGATCGAAGAGGTGGACGCGCGATTTCGTGAAGCTCAGCAGCTTTCCACCGGCGGCGGCGATACGGTACGGCTGGGCGGTCCGAACGTCGAGATCACCGATTGCGACCTTTACGGCAGCGGCCGCGCCCTGTTCCTCAGCCGGGTCCGCGGCGGATGCGTCCGCGGCAATACGCTGGTCAACGGCCGCTGGGGTTGGTACTGTATCTCCGGCAGCGACGGGCTTATCTTCGAAAACAATCTCCTCACGGGTGGCGATCTCATGTCGACCGGCGGCGGCCTGAACTGCCTCGACGGCTCGACCTATTCTCAAGACGTGTACTTTGCCCACAACCGGCTCCGCCTCATGCACGGCTGGGACCGCGAGGCCATGACCAGCGATGCCGGCGGCGACGCCTACTTCGGCAAGATCCGCTCGACGCGCGGTACCACCGTGGTCCTGGCCGCCGCGCCAAAATGGGATGGGCGGAGTTGGATCGGGGCTGGCCTGTTCGTGCTCCAGGGCCAAGGGGCCGGCCAATATCGCCGCATCGTGGGGCATGCGGGCTCGACAATCGAGATTGACCGGCCCTGGGCCGTGCCGCCCGGCGCCCAATCGGACCTTTGCATCACAATGTTCCAAGGCCATTACCTGATCCTGGACAACGATTTCACGGACACGGGGGCGCTGCAATTCTACGGCACCTCGATCGAGTGCCTGGCGGTCGGCAATCGCGGCACGCGGATGCAGGGCATCCGTGGCGCGGGCATGTGGTACGACGGCTACCAGCCAAGCTGGTTCTGCCAGTACCTGGGCAACGAGATCCTCGAAGGGAACTACTACCACTGGGACTCGGCCAGCGACGCGGTCATAGAAGTGAGCAGCAGCGCGCCGCCGCCGTATACCGGCACGATGAATCGCGGCGCGGTCGTGCGGGGCAACCATCTCTGGAACCACGCCCAGATTCGTGTCGCCGGCCAATGCCGCGACGCGGTCATCGAGGGCAACCGCGTGGAAGACGTCGATCAGGGCATTTTCATCAGCCGCGAGGCCCGCGACGTGCTCTCGGTGAACAACACGTTCCGTGGCGTGAAGCACCCGGTCGTGGACGAAGAAGCGGTCCGCAAGGCGGCCGAGGAGCGCATGAAGCGTTACCTGGGCCGTCGCGAGCCGGTGGCCATGTGGACGTTCGACGCGATCCAGGAGGGCAGTTTTGCCGACATCTCGGGCAACGGTTTTGCGGCCGCCGTGGAGGGTGGCGTCAGCGTGACCGACGGTGTGCGGGGCCATGCGGCCCGTTTCGACGGCAAGGGCTATCTCCGCGTGGAGGAGCCAGCCGTGTTCAACGCCCCCGACGTCACGGTTTCGCTGTGGATCAAGCCCGCCATGCTGTCTGGCCGCCGCGGTCTGGTGGCCAAGCGATTTGCCGGCAGCGGGACGCCGCTGGTCATCACGCAGCAGGGGGCCTGTATCGGCTTCGAGGCGGCCGACGCTGACGGGCGCTGGCCCTTCAACTTTACCTCCCCGGCGGTTCTCAAGGCCAAGCAATGGACGCACGTGGCCGTCACGGTCCGCCGCGGCATGGGGATTGCCATCTATGCTGATGGCCGCCAGGTCGCGGAGAAGAAGACCGTGCTGGACCGTGTGCCAAACAACGAGCCGCTGATTCTCGGCCGCGAGGCCTGGGGCGGCGATCCGCCCAAGGGCGACACGCCCGGACCGTACGTCGGCCTGATCGACGAATTGAAAATATGGACCCGCGCGCTGCCGCCGGCCGAGATCCAGGCGGAGTACGACAGCGTGCAAAATGTACGGAAATGAACGACCACGCGGCTAGCGGTCGAAAAAGGACGGCATACGACGAGGCCCGTTGACGAGAATTCCGACGGATATTACCTGTAAGGGGCGACCGACGAATAACTTCCGGATTGAGGTGGCATGCTTTAAGGCATGCCATTCTCACAGAAACACGGAAGTTATTTATCGTCCGGTCCGTTAGAACTCGCTATCGGGACGCTGCGGACGGGCGGGCTGGTTTCCACGCGGGCCATCATCATCCGCACCGCCTCGATCGTCTGGGCCACCTTGGTCATCGGGGCCTCGGCCGCCGGGTCCGCGCCGGCCTTGGCCGCGTTGACCATCCTGGGCGCCAGGGCCATTAGGTCCTCCAGGGCCGCCTCGTCCCATGCGAGGGGGACGCGTCTCGGCCAAGATTTTCTTCTGGGCCGGTGTGAGGATCTTATCGAGCTTGGCCTTGGTTTCCTTTTCTAGATCGGCCAGTTGCTTTTGCTGGTCCTTGGTCAGTTTCAACCTCTCAAGGACGAAGGGTGGCACGATGTGGACTGCGCCCGGGGCGCCAAACTCGCCGGGGCCTCTCGGGCCACCACGGCCGCCCGGGCCGCCCGGACCGCCGTCCTCGCGCGGGGGCGGAGGCCCATCGGGACCTTCTTCCTGGGCCATTGCCCGTACGGCAATCGCGGTGACCGCGAGAATACTGAACGCCAAGACGAAGTGCGGAAAACGTCGCATGAGAGACTCCTGAAGAAAGGGGGAAACGAAAACTCGCTCGGTTACGGCGGTATCTTTCAAAGGCCAATATATATTAAGGGCGACTGCCAAGCAATTATTGCAGATATTCTGGCCGGGATTCTACAGGAACGCGCAAATCAGGCATGGTTCAAACCAGGGTAACACCTTGCTGTCACACACCGAAAGAACTAAACTCTAGGAGGCCAAGTACTTGTCACCTCTCTGCCGGTCGATTATTCTTGAGCAACGAATTGTAAGTCGAGGGTGGACAATCGCTTTGGGGCGTTCGTATGACAACGGGAGCAAAGATCGGCGCATGGTCGGCCATGGGGCTGGCCCTGGTTATGGTGATCGGCTTCGGCGCATATTTGAACACGGAACGACTGTTGGAAGCGAACCGGCAGGTGCGGCACACCCACGAGATCATCGAGGGCCTGGAGCATGTTCTCTCAGTGCTCAAGGATGCCGAGACGGGCCAGCGGGGCTTCATTATCACCGGCGAGGATCGCTACCTGGAACCCTACGATGCGGCGGTAGACGAGTTGCCGCACGACATGGACACGGTCCACGATCTGCTGGGCGATGACACGACCGAGCAGGCATCGCTCCAGCAGGTCCAGAAACTCTCCGATGTCAAACTTGCTGAAGTGCGGCTCACGATCGAACTGCGGCGGAAGTCCGGCCTGAAGGGCGCTTTGCCGGAGATCCTCACCGATCGGGGCAAGAAGACCATGGATGCCTTGCGGGCCGTGATTGGCGAAATGGAGGCCCACGAGCAACAATTGTTGGACGAGGGCAACCGCACGGCCAGACTCGACGCCCGGCGTACCTTGTGGGCAATTACGGTGTGGGTACCCGTCGCCTTGCTGGTACTGGCCGGGGCGGCCGTGGCCCTGGTGCGGACGGTGCAGTTTGGCGGCGTAGCCGCGAAGGTCACGTCGCCCAAGAAAAGATGGAGCCTGCTTGCCCTCCAATACCTTTCTGCAGCGGTGATCGTGGTCGTGGCGGTGGTGCTGAAGATACGGTTGCAGGAGGCCTTTGGCCCGCTGCCCACGTTTGTCACGCTTTATCCGGCCGTCCTCCTGGCGGCCAGTATCGGGGGCGGCGGCCCGGGGGTTCTGGCGACGGTGCTCGCGGCGCTGGCGGCCGATTACTGGCTCATCCCGCCCTATGAGTCGTTTACCATCGACGAGCCCCACGACGTTCTAGCCCTGGGGATATTCACCGCCGCCGGTCTGTTCTTGAGCATTTTGGCCGAACGCCTCCGCCGAGCCCGCTGGGCCGAGGCGACCAGTGCGGCGCAGGAACGGCAGTTGCACGAATTATCGCGGCTCAACGAGGAACTCACGCAGCAGTCGGAAGAGCTCTCGCAGCAGGCCGAGGAACTTGCCCAGCAGAACGAGGAACTGCAAACGCAGTCCGAGGAGATTCATGGGTTGGGCACGGAGTTGCAACACCGCGAGAACCTGCTGCAAGAGCTGCTGGAGGCGGCCCGCCTGTCCGCCACGGAGCAAACCGTGGTCCAGGACATTTGTGCGGCAGCCAAGCAGATGTTTGGTCCCGCCGCCGCTGCCGTCATAGTCTTTGAGCAGGAAGCCGACCGCTTGCTGGTCCGCGGGCAGGCGGGGCTAGGGCCAGAAGGGGCGAAGGTCCACTCGTATCCCATGACCTGTTTCGCAAAGCTGGTCATCGCCGAGAACAAGACCGCCGCGTTGGCCGACGCCGCGCTCCGTCCGGACGTTTCCATGATCCAACCTCCCGGTGAGGATGCGTTTCGGGCCGTCTTGGCCGCTCCCTTGCGCACGGAGGGACGGCCCTTCGGCACCGTGGGTATTTACAGTCACCGGCCCCAGGAGTGGACGGTCGATCATTTCCGCCTGGCGGAATGGCTGGCCGGCCATTGTACGAATATCCTGGAAACACTGAGGATTCAGGACTCCTTGGCGCGGCTGGCGGCCATCGTTGAGTCTTCCGACGACGCGATCCTCTCCACCGATCTTAACGGCATCATCCAGACATGGAATGAGGGGGCCGATCGCCTCTTCGGTTACCGTGCCGAGGAGATCATCGGCCAACCGGTCACGCGGCTGCTGCCGCCGGGGCGGGGCCACGAAGAGACGCTGATCCTGGATCGTGTTGGCGGCGGCGAACGCGTGGACCATCTGGAAACGCTGCGCGTGACCAAGGATGGAGAACTGCTCGACGTGTCCGTGACCGTTTCTCCGGTGAAGGGCCGCGATGGGCGGATCACGGGGGCCTCGAAGATCCTCCGCGACATCACCCAGCGCAAGCGCGCCGAAGAGGCCCTGCGGCAGACGGCCGAAGACCTCGTCCGCTCGAACAAGGACCTCGAGCAGTTCGCCTACGTAGCCTCGCACGACCTCAGAGAGCCGCTGCGGATGGTGACCGGATTCATGAGCCTCTTGAAGGACCATTGCCAGGGGAAACTGGACGCCAAGGCCGACCAGTACATCGGCTTCGCCACGGAGGGGGCCTCGCGAATGCAATCGCTGATCGACGATCTGCTGATCTACTCGCGTGCCGGCCGCAGCGAGGTAAGCGAGCCTACGGACCTGGAGAGCGTGCTGGACAGCGTGTTGCAGACCCTCGCCGCCCGCATCGAAGAATCGGCCGCAACGATCACGCGCGACCCCCTGCCCGCAATCGCAGCCAATCGCCTGGAATTGACCCAAGTCTTCCAGAACCTGATCGCCAACGCCCTCACATTCAAGGGAGAGCGAAAACCCGAGATCCACATCGGCGCTCGGCGGCAGGCCAATGCCTGGCTGTTATCGGTCCGCGACAACGGCATCGGCATCGATCCGCAGTTTGCCGAGCGCATTTTCATGATCTTCCAGCGGTTGCACACCCGCGAGCAGTACCCGGGCACCGGCATCGGCCTGGCCATCTGCAAGAAGATCGTGGAGCGGCATGGGGGCCGCATTTGGGTCGAGTCCCAGCCGGAAAAAGGCTCGACGTTCTGCTTTACGATTCCTGATCTAGGAAGGAAATAAGGATGAAAGCGGTGGAAGTGTTGATGATCGAAGACAACCAGGGCGATGTGGTGTTGGTCGAGACGGCCATTGATAAGGCCAAGCTCCCTTACCACATTACCGTGGTGAGCGACGGCGCGGAGGCCGTGGAGTACCTTCACCGCCGCAGCAGTTATGCCACGGCGCCGCGGCCGGACCTGATCCTGCTGGATCTGAAACTCCCGCGAAAGAACGGTTGCGAAGTGCTCGACGAGATCCTCCACGACCCCTGCCTGGCGCAAACACCGCTCGTTCTCCTGAGTAGTTCCAAGTCGGAGTTGAAGCGGGCGCGGTCCTACGGGCTACCGCCGGAATGCTATCTGGAGAAGCCCTGCACCTATCAAGGCTTTGTAGAACTGGTGCTGGCCATCGAGGCCTTCCGCGGCAAGGCTGCGAAGGAGGCGCAGCCATGACCGCCGATCCCATGCGCATCCTACTAGTGGAAGACAATCGCCCCGACGCCGTCCTGTTGCAGGAGATGTTGGCGCGGGACGTCCAAGGGCAATTCGAGATTCTCTGGGCGAGTTCCTTGCGCGACACGCTGAACCGCCTTACCGTGGAGCACTTCGATGCGGTCCTCTTGGACCTCTCGCTGCCCGATTCGAACGGACTGGACACGGTTGTGCGGGTTTGCGCCGCCGCGCCGGCGCTGCCGATCCTGGTGATCACGGGTTTGACGGACGAGCAGGTCGCCAACGAGGCCGTACGTTGCGGCGCGGAGGACTACCTGGTCAAGGGCCAGACCGACGCGCGGTCGATCGCCCGCGCAATCCACTACGCCATTGAGCGGAAGCGGATCGGCGAGGCCTTGAAGGAGGCCAAGATTTCCGCCGAGCAGGCCAAGGCTGCCGCCGAGCAGGCCAACCGCGCCAAGGACCACTTCCTGGCGGTCTTGAGCCATGAATTGCGCACGCCCCTGACGCCGGTGGTGATGGGCTTGTCGCTGCTGCAGGACCGGTTGGACCTCGATCCGGGGCTGCGCGAAACACTGGAAATGGTCCGTCGCAACGTGGAAATGGAGGCCCGGCTGATCGACGACTTGCTGGACGTCTCGCGCATCGCGCGGGGAAAAATCGAGTTGCACCGTAGCACGATCGAATTGTGTACGACCATCCGCCGGGCGGCCGAGGTCTGCGCGCCCGATATCGAGGGGCGCAAGCTGCGCTTCGACGTCGACCTGGGGACTGCCGCTCCCTATTGGGTCGATGCCGACGCCGCCCGCCTGCAGCAGGTCTTCTGGAATCTGCTGAAGAATGCCATCAAGTTCACGCCGCAGGGCGGGACCGTCGGCATCCGTTGCCGGCCCGACGGCAGCCAAGTGGTGGTCGAGGTGCGCGACAGCGGGATCGGAATCGAGCGGGAGGCCCTGTCGCGGATTTTCAACGCCTTCGAGCAAGTGGAGCGCTCGATCACACGGCAGTTCGGCGGCCTGGGCTTGGGACTGGCGATCAGCAAGGCGCTGGTGGAAATGCATGGGGGCCGGATTGAAGCCCAGAGCGAAGGTCGCGACCGGGGGGCGTTGTTTTGTGTTTGGCTGCCGTTGACTGTGCCCGCGGGGGCGCCGCAATCGCCTCGGCCTGCCGCCGCGCCGCGGCCGACCGTCCGCCCCTTGCGCATCTTGCTGGTGGAAGACCACGGTGTCACGGCCAAGATGATGGGGACGGTGTTGACAGCGGACGGCCACACCGTGGAAACGGCCGGCGACATCGCTACGGCCCTGGAATTGGCTGGCCGGAACGCCTATCATCTGCTGCTCAGCGACCTGGGACTGCCCGACGGCAGCGGCCACGACCTGCTGCGCCAACTGCGGCAGCGCGGGCACCAATTCCCCGGTATCGCGCTGAGCGGCTACGGTCAGGGGGAGGACATTCAGCGCAGCCGCGAGGCGGGTTTTGCCGCTCACTTGACGAAGCCTGCCTCGCGTGAAGCCGTGATTGCCGCCATTGCCGCGGTCACGGCCACGGTACCCGCCCTGGAGCCGAGAGGCGAATAAAAATGCGACCGCTGACCGGTATTTCGCCAAGGTGGAGGTAAGCGCTTGCCTTAGCCGCGCGTCAGGGTTTCCCCCATCCCGAACGGCTTACCGCGGTGGTAAACTGAAATCTAACGTAAGCAATCATCCTGGGACATTCGCCGCATTTCGCGTGCAGAAACATGATTGCTCGTCCGTTGCCGGCAAAGAGAGGTCGCCATGTACATGGAGGTATCCGAAAAAGTGGAGATGCGGAACGAAAGACTGCCGCACGCCCCGGCAGTGGTTCAGGAGTGGGTGGAGACACATGGCATGGTGCAGAACAACGACGCCGAGGCTGCCAATAGGGCTAAGGGCCAGTTCTTGACCAGCATGAGCCACGAGTTCCGCACGCCCATGAATGCCATCTTGGGCATGATCGACGTGGCCCTGCCGAGAGTGACCGATAGTACGGTGCAGGACTGCCTGCAAACGGCCCGGGGAGCGGCCGCAATGCTCTCCGCGTTTCTCAACGATCTGCTGGAATCAGCGAACGTCGAATTGGGCCGCGGCGAGCTGGGCGAGGAGAGCCGGTTCTACTTCACGGTCCCCCTGCCCGTGGTGCAGAGGCTTCCCGCCGGCAATGAAACCCAGGCCGTTGTCTCGGCGGCTGCCCGCGCCGCGCTGCACGTCCTGCTGGTGGACGACAATCCCGCCAACCAGAAGTTGGCCGCGTACTTCTTGCAGGGGCGGGGGCATTGCGTCGAGATCGCTGGCGACGGCCGTGAAGCGGTCTTTCTGTGCGGACAGAACCGCTACGACGCGGTCCTGATGGACGTGCAAATGCCGGAGATGGACGGTTTGGAGGCTACGGCCGCTATCCGCCAACGCGAAAACGGCGGCAGTCGCGTGCCGATCATCGCCATGACGGCCCACGTCCTCAAGGGTGACCGCGAGCGGTGCCTGGCCGCGGGAATGGACGCCTTTATCAGCAAGCCGATCAATCGCAATACGCTGCTCGAAGTCGTCGAACGGTTGGCCCAATCGCGGGCGGCCATGCCTGCGCATTGCGATCATCGCGAGCGGCGCAATGGCAAGGCCCATGACGGCGCACAGGAACGGTGCGACGAGCGCGCTGATCCGGAACCGGTGTCTCTCTCCGCCAGTCTCTCGGGCCCAGTCACCGGTGACCAGGTTTTCGACTTCGACGCGGCCTTGGCAAGCCTGGGCGGTGAAATGGCGATTTTCCGGGAAATGGCAGCGTTTTTCTTCCGCGACGGATTGAATCTCTTGACTGAGATCCCGGCCGCCGCGATGGCCGGCCAGGCGACGGTTGTGGAGAAAAAAGCCCACCGTCTCAAAGGCACAGTGCTCTACCTGGGGGCCGGGACTGCCGTCAAGGCCATCGCCCGCGTTGAAGTCCTTGCGCGTTCCGGCGATTTGAGCGACATCGTTCCGGCAATCCGCGCGATGGAAGCGGAAGTGATGCGGCTGGCCGAGGCGTTGCGCTGCCACCGGGCCTGAGAGCTGCGTTCACGGGCAACCGACGAACAGCTTCCGGATTTGCGTGGCATGCCTAAAGCCTTCTAGGCTAGGCATGTTTGCCGCAAACATGTCTAGCCTAGAAGGCTTAAGGCATGCCACCCTCGCAGAAACACGGAAGTGATGCGGCTGGCCGAGGCATTGCCTCAGCGCCAGTGCCAGAACCAGTCCCAGTAGGTTTCGAGCAACTGGAAATTGGGATCGTCGGGGGGCAGATCGAGTTCGATCAGCGGAACTTCCCTGTCTTGGTCGCCCTGGCGGATCTTGCAGACAATCCCGTCAAACTCGTCGCCCAGACCAGTTGCAGGGTCGAACAGCGCAACGACAGTCCAAGGGTACTCCGCCACCTGATTGGCCGGCGCCGGCTCGGGGTACCATGCCGCGAAGGGGAGCGACAGGCTCTCGTAAAGATAACGGTAGTAGCGCCGCAGCGCCACAGCGTCGACCTTGGGCACGCGCCGCCTTTGGCTGCCGCCAAACGCCGCGCGGATCCGCTCCGTGCGAAGGTTTTCCGCCGACGACTCGGCGGGAAGTGGAGGAGTGGGCCGACCGGCTTGCATATATGCACAAACGTCCATGTATTTTCCTTTCGCGATTCTTGCCTCAAGCACGTCGCTCGTGAAGTGGAAGGCCGCCATGCGGCGGCAGCCAGATACTCACACCAGAGCCGCTTCGGCATAATCGCCGGCGGTCAGACAATGCTCGAGCTTCTCGTAAACCTCGGCCCGATGGATGGGCGCGTCGCCCGGTGCGACAAAACCGAGCTTCACTCGACGGCCATGCACCTCCAGGACGGTCACCACGATATTGTCCGCAATCACGATCGCTTCACCGCGTTTTCGAGTGAGTACCAACATGACAAGACTCTTCCTTGACTTCGAACTTGTTCCAAAAACCGACTTCGCACCAAATCTTTTCGGTACCGAGTATAAGTCTTTGATACAGGCTCTCTGGGAAAGAACGTTTCGGGAACACTCCCTGCGGCCGACCGCAAACTGCCGGCCCTTGGCAGCCAGCTACGTCGCTGGCCAACAGAATCCATACTTTAGTCTAGCGGGCAAATCGTTCTATCCCCATGATCCTCAAGCCAGCTTCAGGAAAGGGGGTGAACGGGATCGGGATTTCCCTTAGTACCTGGGGGTCAGGTTAATGCTTTTGAAACAGTTCTTTTGGTAAAATCTATGCTTTCGCGGGACATATGACTAGAATTCATGCGTAGTGACGATCTCAAGTACGCAACAGGGAAAGGTCGCCCATGAACGATCCTCAGGTGGAGGGGGCCGCAGCGGGCCAAGTCCAGACGGCAACAGAGAAGATTCACAATCGTCCTGATGATCTAGCGGCGGAGGTGCCGCGCGATTCTGCGCAGGCGCGGCTGGCCGCGATCGTGGATTCATCGGCCGACGCCATTATCGGCAAGTCGTTGGACGGCACCGTTCTCAGTTGGAATTCCGGCGCGGAGTTGATCTACGGCTATATGGCCGAAGAGATCCTGGGCAAGAACATCTCGATCTTGTTTTCGCCCGAGCATGCCGACGAGGCGCCGCGGATCCTCGAGCGGATTCGCCGCGGAGAGCGGGTGGTGTGCGACGATACCGTGCGGGTCAAGAAAGACGGCACGCCGATCGCCGTCTCGCTGGTGGTCTCGCCGCTGCGCGATGACGCCGGACAGGTTTACGGCGCCTCCACGATCGCTCGCGACATCACCGAGAGCAAGCGGGCCGAGACGGCCCTGCGCGACAGCGAGGCCCGGCATCGGGCCATCTTCGACGCCACGCTGGACGGCATCATTTCCATCGACGAGCGGGGGACGATCGAGTCCGCCAATCCGGCAGCCGTGCGGTTGTTTGGCTACGCGCTGGAAGAATTGGTCGGCGCCAACGTCCGGGTATTGATGCCCGCTCCCTATCACGAGATGCACGACACGTACCTGGAGAACTATCGCCGCACGGGCGTGCGCAAGATCATCGGCATCGGCCGCGAGGTGGTCGGCCGCCGCAAGGACGGCACGACATTCCCGATGGACCTTTCCATCAGCGAATTCTATGTCGGCGGCCGGCGGATGTTCACGGGGCTGATACACGACGCGACCGAGCGCAAAGCGGCGGAGGAGCAGTTGCGCGCGGCCCGCGACGAACTCGAAGACCGGGTGCAGCAGCGGACGGCGGAGTTGCAGCGGGCCAATGCGGAATTGGCCCAGGCGAAAAACGCGGCGGAGGCCGCCAGCCGGGCGAAGAGCGCCTTCCTGGCCAACATGAGCCACGAGATCCGCACGCCCATGAACGCCATCATCGGCATGACCGAACTCGTGCTGCAAAGCAAGCTCCTGCCCCGCCAGCGCGACTTCCTCAAGGTCGTCGCGGAATCGGGCGACGCCCTCTTGCGGCTGATCAACGACATCCTCGACTTTTCCAAGATCGAGGCGGGCAAGCTCGTGCTGGACTGCGCGGCCTTCGACCTCGTCGAAAGCCTCGGCGACACGATGAAATCGCTGGCGGTGCGGGCGCAGGCCAAGGGCCTGGAACTGATCTGCCGGATTCGCCCCGACGTGCCGGCGCTGGTCTGCGGCGACCGCGACCGGCTCCGCCAGATCGTGGTGAACCTAGTGGGCAACGCCATCAAATTCACCGAACGCGGGGAGGTGGAACTCGACGTGCGGCGGGAAGGGGCGTCGGACGACGAGGTGGACCTACACTTTGCCGTCCGCGATACGGGGATCGGCATCCCGGCCGAAAAGCAGAATGCCATCTTCGAGGTCTTCGAACAGGCCGACGCCTCGATGACGCGGCGTTTCGGCGGCAGCGGGCTGGGACTGGCCATCGTCTCCCGCCTGGTGGAACTCATGGGCGGCCATATTTGGGTCCAGAGCGAGATGCGGCGGGGGAGCACGTTCCACTTTACGGTCAAACTCGGGCTGGCGTCCGAAGATGCCGGCGGACGACCAGCGGCGCGCCCGGTCATCATTCAGGGAACGCGGGTCCTGGTGGTCGACGACAATGCCGAGAACCGGCAGATTCTCGAGGAAATCCTGCGCAGTTGGGCCATGCAGCCGACCAGCGTGTCGGGCGGCGAGGAGGCACTACAGGCCCTGCGCAGCGCCCGGCAGGCGGGCGTGCCCTATCGCCTCGTGTTGAGCGACGCGCAGATGCCCGGCATGAACGGCTTCGCCCTGGCCGAAAGGATCCGCAACGAACCGGACCTGGGCAACACGATCATCATGATGCTTACTTCCGGCGACCACCCCGACGACGTGGCCCGCTGCGAGGAACTGGGGATCACCGCCTATCTGATGAAACCGATCAAGCAGTCGGAACTTCTGGAGGCGACGATGCTGGCGCTGGGGATCGCTGCCCCGGCCGAGGCCGATCTGGACGTCGGGCGCATCCGCGGGGATGTTCCCCCGCTGCAAATCCTGCTGGCCGAGGACAGCCTGGTCAATCAGAAGTTGGCGGTGGCCCTCTTGGAAATGCACGGCCACACGGTCACGGTCGCCTCCAACGGCTGGGAGGCCATCAGCGCCCTGGAGTCGCGGCGATTCGACGTGGTGCTGATGGACGTGCAAATGCCGGAGATGGACGGGCTGGCGGCCGCCGCAGCGATTCGCGCCCGCGAGCAGGCGAGGGGCGGCCACGTCCCCATCGTGGCCATGACGGCACATGCCCTCAAGGGCGATCGCGAAGTCTGCCTGGAGGCCGGCATGGACGAGTACGTGGCCAAGCCGATCCGCGCCGAGCAGCTTTTTGCCGCCATCGATGCCGTCATCCCCAGATCGCAGGTGAAGCCCGCCCGCCCGTCGCCGCCGGCCAGCGGCGTCGACTGGTCCGAAACCTTGCGGTCCGTGCAGGACGACCCCATCCTGCTGGCCTCGATCGTGGACGCGGCCCTGGAAGAGATTCCGCGTTTGATGACCACGATCGAACAGGCCGTCGAGGAGCGGGACCCGACCGAATTGCGGCTTGCGGCGCATACGCTCAAGGGGTCGCTGCACTACTTCGGCGCGGCTGCGGCGGTCCAACAAGCGTCTTACCTGGAGCAAATGGGGCAAACGAGCGATCTGCACAACGCGCCGCAGGCCTTGCAGGCGCTCGACGTCGCGGCCCAAGAGGTCGTCCGTTGCCTCTTCGAATACGTGCAGTCCACCGCGCCGCCGGCGCCCCTCGATCAGGAAAAAGGCCGGCGTGTGAAATAAAGACCGGCGAATCAATTAGCGTCGTATTGTCGCCTTTCGCTCCGCGAAAGCAGCGCCACTTTCGCGGAGCGAAAGGCGCCAGTTATTTCTGCGCCGGTCCTCAGCGATCAGGAGTTCTCTTGCACCCATTGAAAGGCCCGGCGGTTCAATTGCGCGCCAGTCTGCACGTTCAACTTGGTCTTGATGACCTTGCGGTGCGATTCCACGGTCTTGGGACTCACTTGCAACTTGTGGGCGATCTCCACCGTGCTCATTCCCTGGCCAATCATCTCGAACACCTGCAACTCCCGGTTGGAGAGGGCCTCCGTGGGACTGTGGTCCAACGGCTTGCCGACGGCGGCAAGTTGCAGCAGACGCGTGGTCATGTGCGGACTGAGATAGACCTCGCCGCAGAGGATCTGCCGCACGGCCGCCACGATCTTGGGCATCGGTTCCCGCTTGGAAACATAACCGCCGGCCCCAGCCCGCAGGACGCGGCCGGCAAACGTCTCTTCATCGTGCGCAGAGTAAACGAGGATCTTGATCGACGGCCAGCGCGATTTGATAAAGTCGATCAACTCGATGCCGTCCTCCCCGTCCAATGACAGGTCGATGATCACGACATCGGGATGCTCTTCCTCCACCAGTCGCAGCGCCACCTCCGTGTTTTCCGCTTCACCACAAATCTCCAGGTCAGCCTCGCGGCCAATCGCCAAGGCAAGCCCTTGACGCACGACCGGATGGTCATCCACGATCAGGATTCGGCGACGATTCAAGGCGACAGACGAATTGCTCATGATGCACCGGGTATTACAGAGGAATTAATCCTACGATCTCAGAATAACACGCATTGGCCATCAGGGGAAGTAGACTAGTCGCCTCCAATCAGAAAAAAGTGCTTCCGGCGGCGTTTCTCAAGCGTTGCCCGCCGCGACCAGCCCACCGTATCGGGTCAGGCAGTGACCTGGCCACATCGAAAAAAGGGACCTCTTGGCGGTTTTGCGGCGATTTTCTACGTCCACGGGTGTATTCGGCTTTCGCTAAAGATATTGCTCACACGGAGAAAACTGCGGGGAAAAAAACGCTTGACACTCTAAGGATAGTCCTGGCACAGCCGAAGGCCGTAGGCAATTTGTATCCAATTTGTATCCATTTTCTTGGTACGCGTTATCATTTTGTTGCCATTTTGTGTCATTTTTTGGGTGCGTGTTCATTGGTATAGCATCTAGGGGTAGGGCACACGGCGTTCTCTGGCGGCTATTTAAGTGCAGAGTCAGAAAAATAATTAGTTGCTGCCACGGCGGGTGCGGTGGTTCGCGACCGTTGCCCGGGCCGTAGGGTGGGGAGAGGTACGAGCTCCACACGCCACTGCTTCCGCGCAGCCGCCGGCGCGGACGCCGACCTGCGCAAGTCGGCGCCGCGCGTTGCTAATGGCCCCCGGTTCGCTACGCCGGGGGCCGGTTGAATTGCCAAAGAACAATCCGCAAGCAATGTAGGCCGCGAACTTGTCGCAGCGCAGTTGCCAGACGGGCATCGCTGCTTGCGGGAGGTACGCGCCGCGTCCTGTGCTGGTCGCTGTAGTACGGGCTACATCTATACAGTACGCCGGCCCCGACGCAATCATTTGTCAAGTCGAGTCTCGAATTCTCGTTGCCCCAGCGCAGTTCCGGCACGGCCGTTCGAAGTCCCGGCTTTATCCGGTCGCCGCGAGTACTACCGCGGTAGTAGAGTGGTTGACCCGTAACGCGAGCCGCAGATTCCGTGCCGAAGTTGTTGGGGCTCTTGGATGTCCGGCAGGCTCATCAAGGGGGCCTGCACGGATATTCGGGCAGCGATGACGGCGGCGGCCGGGCGTTGAGCAAGTGCGGCGGCCAGAAGTGAGCCCGT
>CAZTPX010000023.1:0-88964 GCA_964615095.1 uncultured Planctomycetaceae bacterium
CCAGGCCTCGATCTTCTCGGCCTTGCGCTTGCTGAGGGTGATCATGCCGCGGGAATCATCGACCAGGCCGTGGATGTCCTCGACATCCTCGATCAGGACCTTGATCATTTGCCCCGGCTTGGGCAGCTCTTCGCCTTCTTCCCATTCGTTGCGGAAGATAATGCCTTCGCTCTTATAGCCGACGTCGACCAGCACGACATCGCCCTCGGTGCGCAACACGCGCCCCTGGACGATCTGGTTGACGGCGACTTCCTGGGTTCCCCATTCTATGTCTTCCGGCTGAGATGCTTCCATCTCAGCAAGCTCCTGCTGCCATTCCTCCTCAGAATTAAGATCTAGAGTTCGGATGAGGTTACGATTGACCATGAATTCGATTCCGTATTGAAACACGCACAAAAAAGAGACCGCTCGCCCACCCGGTTCCCAGCGTCAGGGAACCTACCGCAGGCAGTCGAGAATCGTGTATTATAGCGGCCTTGCGAAAACTTGACAACGGGAGTCGCGCGGCAGTTGGAGTATCGGCTTTAGCCCGCCTGTCGATCCAATCAAACCACACCAAACGTGGGGTCTACGATTCCCTTTTCCGCGCAAAACTTGGATGTTTTCGCAGATTGGCGTGGCACTGGCGGACACGCCGCTCGACTTCAGCCATCAACTCTCGCTCGTCGCAGTTGGCCACTTCTTCCGGCGGAATCGCCTGGCCGAAAGCCACATGAATCGTGCCTAGGCCGGGCAGTTTCTTCGTCCGCGGCCAGACGTCATAAGCGCCTTCGATGGCGACGGGCAGAATCCAGGCCTTCGAGCGGGCGGCCAACACCGTAAATCCCGGGCGGAAAGGCGCCACTTCACCGTCGCGGGTCCGCGTCCCTTCGGGAAAAATCAGCACCATTTCGCCCCGTTTCAGCCGGCGAAGCGACTCCTTGATGCCGTTGAGGCCCATGCCGTCGCGGTCGATAGGGATCGCGTCCAGCGATCGAATCAGCCAACCAAAGACCGCGAAGCGGAACAGCGTCTCCCGTGCCAGATAATTCATCCGCCGCCAACAGCCGGACCCGATCAGGGGAGGATCGAAATGGCTCTGGTGGTTGGAAACGACCAGTACAGGCCCATTTTTGGGTATGTTGCCCCGACCGACATAACGAAGCCCGAAGGCCAGCGAACCCACCAGGCAGATCAGCCAGCGTAAGATTTGATACCAGAGGCGGTTCGGCAGGGAACGCTGGGACATGGGGCGAGGTATGGGTGGTCAAGCTGCGGTTGCGAATCAGATAGCCATTGTAAATTACCAAATTCGAATTGCCAATTGGCGCCGTTCTAGTCACAAATCGGGTAATCGCGCAACCTAAATGGAGTTTCACCAGCTAACCGATTCCAGGTACCGCAGGCTCTGGGGGATTTGCTCCAGGACGGTCGGCGATTCGTCCTCGATGAGGTAGTACTTCACTCCCGCTTCCTGGGACGCGCGGAGCAGTGTAGGCCAATCGACCTGACCGCTGCCGATAGGCACTTGGTCGGTCAGCGCCGCTTTGACCAAGTGGTTGTGCGGCACGCCCTTCTTCAAATCCTTGACGTGCATCAGGAGCCAGCGGTTGGGATACTTCTTGATCAGCTCCGCCGGATTCTGGCCGGGAAGCACGACCCAGGCGACGTCCATCTCGAACATCAGAGTCTTGGGACTGGTTTCGGTGACCAAGAGATCAAAGACCGTGCCCTGGCCGAGAGGCCGGAACTCGTAGCCGTGGGTGTGGTAATAGAGCTGAATGCCGTGTTTGGCCAGGGCCGCACCCGCCCGATTGAACACCACCGCGGCCGCGCGGCATTGCTTCTCGTCGAAAGGATCCTTGTGGGGAATCCATGCGCAGCCGATGCGCGCTATGTTCATGACCTTTGCGGCGGCGGCAACGCCTTCGACATCGTCGCGAATCTGCTCGTAACTGAAATGCACCCCGACGGGTACCAGTCCGCGGCGGTCGAGTTCGGCCTTGAAGGCCGCCGGTTTCAGGCCGCCGAAGTCGGCGCCGCACTCGACATAGCGGAAGCCGAAACTGCGGGTCTTGTCGAGCGCGGCCGCCAAGCCTTGTGTTTTTTGCAGATCCCGGAGGCTATAAGGCGACACCAGGCCGACCGGGCCGTGGAACGACTTACTCGTACCGACATCGCCGGCTGCCAACCCACTCGTCGCGATGTTTATAGGGAAAAGGGTCAGTGCGATCAGGCCTAAGGGCTTTAACATGGTCGTGATCTCCTTGGCAAAACGGGGCGGAATAGTAGGGGGCGGTCTTCAAGCCACTTGGTACATGATAATGGAAAGAAGGCCGGTAAGCTATACTGCGGACGGTTGAGATTGGTACAATTCATACCGAGTTCGCTTTCCGCCGGTCGTGCCAACAGAATTAAGCGTCGCAGGACTTGACAATCGCGGTTAATGAAGAAAAATTGCCTTGGCAATCGAAGTTCTGCTGCTGACGGAGGAGCTTGTGATTCGGAAGGGCAATCAATGTCTTTTTAATACAAAAGGGCCCGATCATGGGGCAAGTTCTTCGTTTTCTTAAATGGGCCGCCCGATCTGAGCTTCGCACCGGCAAACCGCGACGGAAGACGTTCGGAGTCTCTCCGTATCACCGCCGACTGGTTTTCGAAGAACTCGAACGGAAGGCGTTGTTGTCGGTCAGTCTGCAACCGCCCGCTGGATCGCAACTTACTTCGCTTGCGCCCATGAGCAGTTCCGACGCCTCGCTGCCTTCGACCCTTTATGGTTCCTCGACCCCTGCGGGGCTAACGCCGAATCAAATCCGCGGGGCCTACGGTCTGGGCAGCTACACGTCCGACGTCCTATCCAATGGTGTCTCGTTTGCCGGGATCCAAGGTGATGGTCGCGGCCAGACCATCGCCATTGTCGACGCCTATGACGATCCCACGGCTCTGAGCGATGTGAATGCCTTCTCGACTTACTATGGTCTGCCGACTTTCAACGGTAGCGGCGATCCCACTTTCGAGAAACTCAACCAGAGCGGCGGCACATCGCTGCCTGGTACGGACCCCGCCGGTCCAAGCACCGACGACTGGGAGATTGAGGAGGCGATGGATATCGAGTGGGCCCACGCTATAGCGCCGATGGCCAACATCATCCTCTTCGAGGCAACCAACGACGGCGATAACGGCGCCAATCTATACATAGCAGCGCAGACCGCCGCGAACACGTCCGGCGTGGTAACGGTTTCAATGAGTTGGGCCTTCAATGAATCGTCTTACACCGCGAGTCAAGTGTCAACCTACGACTCGACCGTTTTTACCACGCCGTCCGGTCACATCGGCGGTTCGGCCACGCTCGGCGGCGCCGGCCTGCCCGGCGGCGTAACGTTTCTGGCCGCGGCCGGCGACAATGGCCCTTACGCCGGCGATGGCACCACTACCATTGCGCCGCAATACCCGGCAACGTCGCCCAACGTGATCGCAGTTGGCGGGACGTCTCTTACCGTCGACGGAAGCAATCCAAATTACACCTATGGGGGCGAGACGGCCTGGGGCGATGGCGTCAGAACTGCGAGAGATGGCGGCGGCGGTGGTGGCATCAGTACCTACGAGAGCCAGCCTTCCTATCAGAGCGGCGTGGTCAGCACCTTCAGCACCACGCAACGCACCTATCCCGACGTATCGGCCGAGGCCGACCCGAACACGGGTGTTCCCATCTACGATTCCTATGACGACGGCACTTCAACTCCATGGAATAACTATAACGGCGGCACCAGCCTCTCCTGTCCGATATGGGCGGGCATTATTACCGTCGCCGACGAAGGCCGGGCGATCGCCGGACTGGGATCGTTGGACGGTCGCAGCCAGACTTTACCGGAACTCTACAAGCTGCCGGCCGCCGATTTCCATGACATCACCAGCGGCAGTACGGGTTCTTCCCCCACGTATAATGCCGGTCCCGGCTACGACCTGGCTAGCGGACTGGGCAGCCCCGTGGGCAATATGCTCATCCCGGCCCTGGTAGACTACCAGCCCACCGTCACGGGCATCAGTCCGTCGATCGGTCCCCTTTCGGGCGGCACCGTGCTGACCATCACGGGCGCGGGCTTCAGCGGCGCGACGGACGTGGATTTCGGCACGACGGTGGTTGCGATAACCAGTTCGCAGATCAACGCAACGGGAACGCAGATCACGGTCACCAGCCCCGCAGGCACCGGTACCGTAAACGTCACGGTCATCGGCCCCGGCGGCGCCTCGGCGACCTCGTCCGCCGACCAGTTCACGTACAATCCTTGGACTTTTTTGGGGACGGGAGTCTTCACTAGCAGCAGCAAGACCGATCTGGTATGGGAAAACACGAGCACGGGCCAGATCCTCGCCTGGGTCACCGGTGGAGGCTCGCTGAATCTCGGTACGGTCCCGTCGGGCTGGACGTTGGCCGGCATCGGAGACGTTAACGGTGACGGGAAGGCGGACTTGGTCTGGCAGAACACGTCTTCGGGCGAGATCCTCGCCTGGATCACCGGCGGAGGCGGTATGTATCTCGGCACGGTCCCGTCGGGCTGGACGTTGGCCGGCGTCGGAGACTTCAACGGTGACGGGAAAGCGGACTTGGTCTGGCAAAATACGTCTTCGGGCGAGATCCTCGCCTGGATCACCGGCGGAGGCGGTATGTATCTCGGCACGGTCCCGTCGGGCTGGACGTTGGCCGGCGTTGGAGACTTCAACGGCGATGGCAAGGCGGACTTGCTGTGGCAGAATACGACCTCGGGCGAGATGCTCGTTTGGCTTACTGGCGGAAACGGGCTGAACCTCGGTACGGTCCCGTCGGGCTGGACGTTGGCCGGCATCGGAGACTTCAACGGCGACGGCAAGGCGGACTTGCTGTGGCAAAATGCGACCTCGGGTGTCGTCCTGGCCTGGATCACCGGCGGAAGCGGGATGTATCTTGGAACCGCCCCGCTGAACACAGGCTGGACGTTGACCGGCGTAGGAGACTTCACCGACGACGGGATGGCGGACGTGCTGTGGCAGAACCAAGACACGGGTGTCGTCCTGGCCTGGATCACCGGCGGAAGCGGGCTGCTGCTCGGCACGCTCTAGACCGATCCGATCACTCAAGGGCGGGTGGAAATGATCCATCAGAGTCTTTATTCTTAACCTTGTAGGGAACGCCCTCCGTGGCATTCCGCGAATGCGGAACGCCATCGACCCGCTGCGCGGGTGCCCGGCGTTCCCTACAGGGTTTTGTTCAAAGGACAAATCCCCATCTGTCTGAGTCACTACACTAGGCGCCCTCGGACCTTGATCGCAATATGACAATGGCATCGGTCAGTAAAAAATGCTTCCGGCGGCATTTCTCCCGCCCTGGCCGCTGCGATCAACCCGGCCTATCGGGTCAGGCAGTGGTGTGATTTGGTCACAAAAAGGAGCCGTTTGGCGTTTCAGCGTCGATTTTCTACTTCCACGGGAGTATTCGGCTTCCCCTAAAGGTCGTTGCCGCACGGCGGAAACTGGGAGAAAAAAACGCTTGACACTCTAACGATAGTCTTGCTACGGCCGAAATAGCTAGACAATACCTAGCCACTTCGGCCCATTTCCTAGCCACTTTTGTAGCCAACCTAGCCACTTCCTAGCCACTTTTTGCGCAATATGTACATGTGTACTGTATATAGGGGTCGGGCACACGCCATTTTCCTTTAGCTATTTAAGTGCAGTGTCATAAAAATAATTAATTGCTGCCAAGGCTCGCGGGGGCGTTCGCGACCGTTGTCTGGGCGTACGGTGGGTCGAGGCACGAGAGCCACGGGCCACAGTTTTCGCGCAGCCGCCGGCGCGGACGCCGACTTGGGCAGGTCGGCGCCGCGCGTAATGGATGGCCCCCGGTTCGCTACGCCGGGGGCTGGTTAAATTGCCAAAGAACAAATACACGGGCCGAGTATTCAGGCGTGGCCTGAATCTTCTTCAGCGCGCTTTATACCCACATAATACGCGGCGCATCTCGCCTTCATTTGCGCCCGGCGCGGATTTTTCGCCCGCTGCCACAAATCTTAGATTCCAAATCTCAAATCCCTGATTCGTATCATTCGTGGTCTCCTCTGCCTTACGCAAAAGATCGTTACAGAAAAATGGGGGGACAGAAAAATACGGAGAGAGAAAGACCGACTATGAACAGTCAAGTTGGGTCGACGATTTGCGGCTGAACGTCCACATGACCGGGCGGGAAATCGATGTCAAGGGACGCCACCGGCTCGAATCCAAGCGATTGGTCGCCGAATGCAAAGCCCACGCGGACAAGATGGGAGGCGCCGAACTGAACCACGAATCTCGGACGAGGGCGCTCGGACGACGTTCGCCGCGCACCTGCGCACCTTCCTGGCCGTGTTTCCCCGCGTGGCGATCGTCGTGACGTCGCGCGGCTGTACGAGAGCTGGCAGGTGGGTAACATTTCAGCGGAACCCAGCAACGACGCCACCGAGCTTGTCTCGGTCGGTGAAGGAGGTTGAACGGCTAAACGAGCCCTATGGCCAACCCTCGTCCGCCGCCTCGCAGCCTGGGCCGCCCAAGGCGGCCCAAGCTGCGAGGCGGCGGACGACAAGTGGTGGCGCGGCATTTTCTTAGCCATCCAGCCTTATTCACCGACCGAGACAAGCTCGGTGGGGACTGGGAGAAGCACTTCATTCCGCTGAAATGTTACGCACGTCGAAGTCGTGGGCGACAACGCCAAGGTCCGTTCGGAAGCCGGGCAATTGGCGGCGACCATCTGGGCCAACGAGCGGATCCGGGCGCTCGCCGAGAATCCGCTGATGCTGACCACCCTGCTGGTCGTCCGGCGGTGCATCGGCGAACTGCCGAACCGCCGGGTCGAACTGTACCGAGAGGCCGTGCGCGTGCTGATTCGCACCTGGAACACGGAGGGCTTCGAGCCCATGGACCTGGAGGAAACGGCGGCGCAGCTCGCTGGGTCGATGCCAACCAGGACCGGCGCAACCGGGTCGTCAATGCGTCCGAGGTTATTCTCCTGGAAGAGGGCGGCCCGACGTTTGCCTAGGACGGGCGAATCAATAACTGTCGCGACTGCGTGGCATGTTCCTGCGTTGGGTGGCATGCTTCCACCGGGCACCATGGTTGGCGGGCAAGCATGTCCTATCCGGCAACAACATGCTTACCCGCTGGCGCGTGAAAGCATGCCACCCTAATCCCGACACTTATTGATTCGCAGGGCCCTAGGCGTGAGAACCAGGTTGCTTACACAAGGCCAGTATCAAAGACTCCCGACTCGCACTCTGCCGAGGACTCCGAGTGCAGGGGATCGAAGACGGCTTTGCCGTTAGCCCCCACGAGTAGAGTTCGAACAGCCGTTGCTGTCCGGCCTCGTCGGGCAGGGGCAATTCCACTAGGGCCGGGGGCTCGCTTACGCTGTGTACTTATCTGGCATGAATACAGATCACTTGTAGGATGGACTTTAGTCCGTCAGTGACGGGCTAAAGCCCATCCTACGTCAGGCATTTCCTTACCGGGGTAATAATATTAGCTTTCAGAAATGCTCAAGAGATCGGCGATCTCTTCGGGGCTGGTCTCATGTTCGACCAGCCACGCACTTTTCAGCCAGTCGGTCAAGCTCACGGTCGTCCCCAATCAAGAAGATCTTTTCTCGCTTCAAGATGCTCTTCACAAAGTGGTGGCCAGCGTGGATCTTATCCGAAAACTCGTGGGGCGGGTAGACGGTCGGATTTACCTCGCGGCGGAGTTGGGTCTGCGCCTCGGCGAGCGTCGCCACAATTTCACCGAAGGCCGCGTCACCGATCACCAGCAGATCGACATCGCTCTCGGCGCGCTGCTGGCCGCGGGCGACCGACCCGTATATCAGGGCAACGGAAATCCTATCGACCAGGGGGGCCAACGCAGCCCGCAGAATATCGGGGGCGCCGGCCGTCTTGGCGAGAATACTCTTCATTTCTTCGAAGACAGGACAGAAGTCGGGTGATAGGTCCGCCGGCAGGCGGACGATGGCCATGCCCGTGACGGCGGCCAGGAGAGACATGGGTACGACCAGGATGACCCCCAGCGGCAGCCGCCAGCTCTCGTACTTGCCCGTCAGCACGAAGTACACCAGGACCGTGCTCAGGCCGAAGATGAGGAAGGCGACGTTGCCGGCCTGGACCTGAAGGTAGGTCGTCTTATAGAGTATGGTCGTGTATTCACGGCATCATCGGCCGTACTGGGCGAATACGGCATCCACGGCGTGAATGGCCAGCGACTTCTTGTTCGGCCATAGGTTGGCGGCTACCGGGGCGGCAATTGTCACACTCGCCTTACGCGACGTTGCCGGGGAGGCAACTTCGAACGCACTGATTGTGTCGATGGGCGCGGCGACAAACGACGGGTCGAAGACGAAGGTCCCACCTGCACCGATCGTCAGGCTCGTGCTGGCGGGGATCGCCGACGGGTTGGTCACAACGAGCGTGCCCACAGCGACCGTGGTGCCGCCAGTGTAACTACTGGCGCCGCTGAAAACGACCGTCCCGGGAGCGCCGACGGTCAGCGAGCAGCCGGCGCCGCTCAGCCCGCCGGCAATGGTCAATTGGCTGCCGGCGGCGGCGAGCAGCGTGACGTTGCTGTCGAGGACTATCGGGGCGCCGATTGTATGCGTTCCGGCGGAAACCGTCAGCAGGGCCGGGCTAGTGCCGTTGTTCAACAGCAGCGAGCCGCCGCTGCCCTGCGCAATCGTCGAACCGCTCGTGCCGCTGAAAGTGACTGCCGCGAGGCTCGGGCTGACGCCGTCGAGATCGATGTCGCCCGCTGCGGACGGACCGACCAAGACCGTGTCGCCGGTGATGCCGCGGACGCCTGGGGCGGCAATCACGTCGCCGGAGACCGCGTCCTGCCAGTCCCCCTGAGTGGTCCACGCGGCGGCAACGGCGGAAACCCATTGGGCTCGTTCCGGACTCGGGTTGGCGGCCCCGGGCGTGATCACGGGCGGCGCCGGCGTCAGGTCGAGAACGGTCATCGAATAAGCGGGAAAGGCGTAGCTGAAATCGCTCCCGCTTAAACTCAGAGTCCTGCTCAAATCCGCCAGCGCCGACTTGCCGCTCGTGCTCCGGCTTTGGGCCGTGTCCTGCACCTTGCCATATTGCCAGACCTGCACCGGGCCGCCCGGCTGAAAGCCCGTCAGATCGAATTGCTCGGTAAGACTTGCGGCCGGATTAACGTTGATCACCAGGAGATCCAGGTCGCCGGACGGTTCCATGACCGCGTAGACGTCCAGATCGCCGTAGTTGCTCGCGGCCGGCACGACCTGGCCGCCGCTCTGGAGGATCTTGGACGCCAACTGGAAAGCATAATAGCCGGGATACGCGACGTAGGGGCCCGTGGCCGGAGGGCTGTTGACGCCGGAACTGCCCAGTAGCCCGTAGTCGCCTCCTTCCCGCCAGCCGTAGAGCAGGTTGCTGTTGTTGTAGGTCGTGCCCCAACCGTTGCGCAGGTCCCAGACGAAGCCGCCGCTGTAGCCGCTATCCAAGAGACTTCCCAGCGATTCGGCCTCGAACAGGCCGTTCACCAGGCTCGTCGACTGCTTGCCGGGATCCGTGTAGACCGAATTGTATTCGGTCGCCATGACCTGCACGCTCGATGCCTGGCTCCCCAGCGTTTCCTGGAGCACGGTTTCATAGTCGGCATACCGCGTCGTCCAATTGTCGATGCTGCCGCTGTCCGAGACGGTGTCGTCCAAGAGGATGGAATCGCTTTCGGCGCCGGGCGCCTGCATGTAGCTGTGGTCGGAAATAAAACCGGGCACGAAGCCGTCGGCAAGCCCGTGCGCCAGCACGTTCTCCGTCCAATCGTTGTCGCTGGCGCCGGTGGGGTCGCCGCTGTCGATGCCGATCGAGATCGTGATCAGCGGCAGATTGGCGTCGGTCAGGATCGTATGGGCCAGCGAAGCGAATTGCGCGGCGAAGGCCGCGTAGGTGGCCGGGTCGTGCTGGGCGCCGGTACTGACGCTGCCGGGCGTGGCCGTGCCGTGGTGATCGGTCTCCCAGCTCCCATATTCCTCGTTGCCGACCTCCCAATACTTGACGTCGGTGAAAGGGGCCGGATGGACGATCCGCAGGAAATTCAGTCCGTCGTCCGTCGCCAGCGGCGCTGCCCCGCGGAGCGCGGCCCAATAGCCGACGGTTCCCCAGTTGACGGTTTGCCATTGGCCCACGCTATCGTTCCACTCGATTCCGTTGCCGATCGACGTGGTATCGCCAGGCGAGCCGTCCAGGTAGGCCAGCTCGGCGGCCGCTTCCTGAGGGCTGCCCGAGCCGTAGTCCAGCGTGACCAGGCCCATGCCGCCGTCCGCGGTGATGGTCTGGACGAACTGCGCGAAGGTGTCGGCGCCGCTGTAGTAATTGTCGGCAACGTTGAAGTGGTAGTCGTCGGAACTCGACCCGCCGGGGAAGCGGTAGATGTCCAGCCCCGCCGCGGCCAGCAACTGCTGCGTCTGGGTCGTCCCGATGTCGGGATCCCAGTAGGCCATGTTGATGCCCAGCAGGTTGGTCGTGACGGCGTGCAGGTCTGTCGCCGCGTTGACGGTGGCGGTGAGCGCCGTGGTCGGCTCTGCGCTCAGCGTGACGTTCGTGAAGGTCACGGCGGCGGCGAACTGGTAGCCCGTGCCGCCAGGCAGCACAGAGCTGGCGAAACTGCCCGATTCGCTATTGTAAGAAATGGGAGTGAAAGTGTCGGCGGTCGACGGCGAGTAGCTGTAAACGACCTGTGCCTGCAGCGTGCCGGCCAAGGCCGCCGTGCCCGAGATAGTGAGCGAGCTGAAGATGCCGGTCGACGGGGCGCCGCCGAGTTGAACGTCCAGCGTGCCCGTCGAGGTCTGCGTGAAGCCGCCGCTGACCGCAATGCTGTTCAACGGGCCGATGGTCAGCGTGCCGCTGTTGGCAAGGCTGCCGGTCGTCAGCGTCGATGCCCCGGCGGGAGCGGGGCCGAAGGCGACGGCGTCGAAGTAGGCGGCCCCGCCATAGGCGCCGCCGGCCGAGTAACTTACCAGTTGCACGTGCGCCGTGGCTGCGTTGGCGGGGGCGACCGCCGTCGTGAAGAAGTAGTTCCAGCCCTGGTTGCCCACGCTACCGGGCAGCGGACCGCCCGTCGCGCTGGAACTGTTCAAAAGGGTGATGTTGTTCGGCGGGCTGTAGGAGCTAATCTGGTCGCCGCTGGAGTCGAAGTACAGCAGTTGGAGTCCGGCGGAAATGTTCCCCGTCAGCGGATTGCCGGCCGGCATCATGGCATAGACCGACATCGTATAGGTATCGCCGGGCGTGACTGCAATGATCTGATAGGCCCCGGAATTCTGGCCGCTGACGACGAGCGATTGCGAACCGCTAAAAGCGTACTGGGTGCTCAGGTACGTCGAGCCAAAATAATCCCAGCCCGAAGGCCGCGTGCTGTTGCTGTGGGCCACGGGCGATTCGAAGCCCGCGTTGTTCGTGATCAAGTTGGACGTTGGGTTCGACGGATCGCCGCCGCCGGGCATCGCAAGCGCAGCGCCGGCGGCGATCGAAAGGCTGGCGGCCGATTCCGTTTCGCCCGCTTTGATCGTGACGGTCGCTCCGCTGGTGGCGATGGAAACGGCCGTGGACGAAGTGGGTACGACGCCGCCGCTCCAGTTGGCGGCCACGTCCCAATAGCCGTTGGGGCCGCCAATCCAGGACACCGAGAGCATTTGCCGCATCTCGAGCCATTCGAAGCATGCCCTTGCCGGGCGGCGGTCGATGTCGGCCCGCAGTCTGGCGTGTGAAATGGGGCTGCGACGACGGGGAATGGACCGATGGTGAAGCATGAGCAGGTTCCTTCTCAAAAAGCACCGTTACACTGCCCGTCGTGTCGCCTCTGCCCACGGGGAACGCGAGGGGAAAGACAAGATGGTCGGAACATCATCCGTTTGATTATGGCGGGAGGCGGTTGATTCCGCTTCCAGCCGCGATTTTCTTCGCCATCGCAATCCATAGCCGACAGCCCCGACGGCGCCGGCAGCGAGCAGGGCAAGGGTCGACGGCTCGGGCGTGACGATCAGCACCAAATCGTTGTTGCCCTGGATGGCGAGCGTTGCCGTGTAGCCGTCGATCATGCCGCTGGTGTTAGCGCCCAAGCTGCCGCTGTAAGATCCGAACGCGATCAAATCGTAAGTGCCCGGCCCGAAGTTGGCCGTCGGGGTGATGTTGAAATCGGAGATCTGCTGGAGGTTGAGGGCCAAGCTGCCGCAGGAAATCATGTCGCTCGTCGAAGGCGTATCCAGTTCATAATCCATCACCGCTCCCGCCTCCAAGATCAAGCTGCCGCTCATGTTCAGCGTGCCCACCGAATCGCCCGGCGCAAGTTGCCCGCCTGTGTTGACCGTAACGCTGCCGAGATGGCCCGTGCCGCCCAAGGTGCCGCCGTTGACGCTGACGGCCGAATTGGTCAGCCAGCCATCGACGACCAGTTTCCCCTGGTTGATCGTCATCGGGCCGGTGAAGGTGTTCGAGCCACCCAGCGTCAACGTGGCGCTCCCCGTCTTGGTCAAGCCCAGGCTGTAGTACGTTCCCGCATCGCCATTCTCGTTCGGCCCGTCGCTGACGGCGCCGTTGAACGTGCCGCTGGCGGTCTGATTGACCGTCAGGGTCGCGCTGGACTGGATGGGATAGCTGTACGGGTCGTTGACGAGGGAACCGTTGCGGATGTACATCGAGCCGGCCGTGGTGCCCGACAAGGAGCCTATCGTCGCGCTCGTGCCGTACAGGAAAAGGCCGGCGGCCTGGGTCCCGGAGGTCGGGTTGAGCGTCAGCGCGTTGGCGCCGCTCAAAGCGGCCGGGTTGTTGAGAACCAAGAGGCCCTGATCGAGGACCACGGGACCGGTGAACCCCGCGTTGCTCCCGCCCAGCACGAACGTCATTTGGGTCGAAGCGGAGACGTTCGGATACCCTTGGAACGTCAGGCTGCCGCCGCCGCTGACCGCCGCCGAAATATCCAGGTCCCCGCCGTATAGAATAAATGGGTTTTCGTTGCTGTAGCCCACGACGTAGCGGGGCGAATTGCCCAGGTTCAGGTTGCCGGCGAGCGTGGCAGCATAATTATCGCCGACGCTGCTGGCGTATTGGATGTCGGGGCTGGAAATGCCGGAATTGACGCGGCGAAGCTGCAGGGTTCCAGCCCCGCTCACCAGCGTGGCGGGCGAGGGCCACGGCGGCTGCAGAGTCAAGGCCCCGGAACAGGTGAACGTCGCCCCGGCGCTGGTTTGCAAATCGCCGGCGTTGACCGTAACGCTGCCGACACTGCCCGTGCCGCCCAGGGTACCGCCGTTGACCGTCACGGGACTGGCCAAAGATCCGTTGACGGCCAGCAGGCCGGCGTTGATCGTCGTGCTGCCGGTGTAGGTATTGGCGTTATTGAAGGTTACGCTGCCCACCCCGTTGAGCGTCACCGAGCTCGTGCCCGAAATCGCCCCGCCGCCAAACGTATAAGCGGTCGTGTTGTTGGTGAAAGTGACGCTGAGAGGTTGAACCCCGCTGCCGGCGATCGAGATGCTCGTATTCCGGGCGCCGTCGGAAAATGTTACCGCAGAGCTGTTGGAGTAAGCGCTTCCCGAGCCGATCCAGTTCGCATCGGTAAGGTTCCAGTTGCTGCTCGCGGCCCCGGTCCAGGTATAGTTTGCGATGGTAACTGGCGAAAAGACGGCGGCCGTTAGCGCGCGCCGGGTGCCAGTATTTGTATAAGCTCCTGTGTTTCCAACCGTAAGTGTTGTGGCTCCCCCGCTAAGACCAAGGATCCCTGCTCCGCCCAGCATGAGGTAGCCGGCCGCATCCGTAGTGGTCCAATATTGGCTGGGCGCGGGGCCATTGGAGGACGTGATGGTGTAGGGGGCGAGGTAGGCGGCGCGGCATCCTTCGGCGATGGCGGCAAATCCGCCTGTGGGCGTCGTGGCGGGCAAGGTGATCGAAAGCTGGCTGGTTGCGCTACCGTCGCTCATCGTGCCCCCCGTGACGGCGGGAGCGACGGCCGTGTTCACGTTTGAAAGCGTCATCGCGCCCATCGCGGCGCCGCGTGCGTCCCCCGCGATTACGAGGCTGCCGCCGCCGGGTGTCGGATTGTAGAGATACATCACTTCAGTGCATACGGCAGTCGTGGAGTTTGGGCTTGGGGTGCTGATCTGCATGGGGGTTGCGGTGAGGTTCTGGGTGCCGCCGCTGGCCGTGACCCAGGCGATCGTCGGGTTGAGTTCGGGCGTGTTGAGGGTCTGGGCAAACTCTCCGTATTGCACGACAAGCACGTTCGCCGAGGAGCTGACCGAGTACGATTCGCTTTGCGTAAACAGCGCATCATTGGAAGGTTGATTGACGGAAAGCGTCCAATCCTGGGGAGCGTCGACGGTGACGATGGCCGCCCGGGCTGCGCCGGGCGCGGCCAGCAACATGACGGCCAGCGCGGCCAGCCCCGCGGCCCACGGAAGGTCCCGCAAGACGCCGTTTCTCAAGATCGACAGACTTCGCACAGCAGCCAACGAGCACGTATTTCCGCGACGCATAGCGGACCTCCAGGATTGGCGCTCCAGGCGAACGTTCACCAGAAAAAGGAGGACCGGGATGTTGCGTGTCGTATTCATGCAAAGAAGGCACTTTCGGAACATTGCTATTCTCCCAGAGACATCTGGCCGCGATCCGCGACCCGCCGTTCGGCGCCGCCCCGCGCCTCATCATTCACTTGGCAAGGGGAATTGTGGCTTGGGAATGGTCGGCCGGAACGGTCGGCGCGATCGGAGCAGAGGCCTGTGTACTGGGTACTAAGGACTGCGCACTGGGTACTGTCTTGTGTCCGTCTGGCGTGTTCGCCAAGACGAGCCAGACGCGAAGGCCCAGGTCCTGGCTGCGGTATCCGGATGGGGCATCGTGGCGCTTCGCCGGGCGGCAGTCCACAGCGTCGTAGCAATTGCCGCCGCCGCGGTTCACGCGGGCCCAGCCGGTGGCAGAACCTGGTGGATCATCCGCCGGCAATTCTGCATCGTAACCACCATCGTACCAATCCAGACACCATTCGTGCACGTTCCCAGGCATGTCGTACAGCATCCAGGCGTTCGATTGCTTCTTACCCACCGCGTGCGTCCTACAGCCGGAATTTTTTCCAAACCACGCGTAGTCCTGCAAAGCGGTTTCATCATCGCCGCAGTACCAGCGGGTCGCCGTCCCGCAACGGCATGCATATTCCCATTCTGCTTCAGTCGGCAGCCGATAAACACGCCTCGCGGCGCGCTCGGCGGGAATTGCCGAAAGTTTCCGGCAAAACTCCTTTGCCTCGCCCCAGTTAACTGTCTCCACGGGGTGGCGGCTGGTATCTTTGCCCTCGACCCTCTTGCCGTCATTCGGTCGGCTCCTGGCCACGTATTCTGCCAGCGGCGGCTTGAAAGCGGAGACATCGATTTGCTTCCCGGTGAAGGTGCTCGGGTTCACGCCCATTACCCTCTCGTATTCTGCCTGCGTTACCTGGTACATGGCCACGTAGGATGGCTTGGTGATTCTCACATGATGCCGAGGCGCTTCGCCTGAAAGTGTTTTCGTGTACCACTCCGGCTGCTTGTTCTTCTTGGCCTCTTCCAACTCCCGAGAAACCTCCTCCGGCGTGGAGCCCATCTCGAACTCGCCTGGCGGGATGAACGCGAATTTCATGCCGATGGAGTTTGTCGTCTCGACCGGCACGCCGAGGTGCTTGGCCCAAACTGCCTGGTGCTCCTTGGCTTTGGTGGCGTCGAAGGGCGCGACGGCCAGCGGTGGGGCGTCGGCGGGCCAACCGTGCCGGCCGGAATCTGTTGCCGCTTCCGTCGTCCCGCCAGTTGTCTTGGGCTCCTCAGCGGTTTCAACCCGGAACCAAGAGAGATCGGCCAAACGCGGCGTGGCGGGATTGATCTTGGACTTGGGATCGGTAGTGAGTGCGCCGCGGATCTCATGCTCCGCCAGGCGTACGGAAAGTTCGCCGAAACGATCCTCGCCCTCGCTCCATTTGCCATTGAAGCGGCGCTCGATCCGCGACCAGCGCAGTTCGATCTTGCCGGGCCGCTTGGTGACCGTGTCGCTGTACGTGCCCGTGTACTCGCCGTGGCCTGTCGCATCGAGCACGACCTGCCCCCATCCCTCGCCCGACCACTGGCCCGCGATCTCGGGCGGCTCGGTCGCTTGCATCAAAAACATACCCAGCAGACCAATTCCCAAAGTGGCGATCATGGCAGTGGGTCCTTTGAAAAGAACGTTGCGCAGCCTCGAAACCGGGCGGGCCGCGGGCGCGGGAAGCGCAGAGGGAAGTGGCACGCTGGCCGGTTGCTGCAAGTGCGCCAAACAACGTTCAAGCAATTCGCTGACTTCCTTGGCCGAGCCGAAGCGTTGCGACGGGTCCTTCTGGAGCAGATGCTCGACGATGGCGATGAACCAGGGCGGCAACTCGGGATTGAGCGACGCCATGGCCGGCGGCGCGTCGTCGATCAACCGCCGCAGGGTCGCCATCGTCGAATCGGTGCGAAACGGCGAAACGCCGGTGGCCATCTCGTACAGGACGCAGCCCAGGCCGAAGAGGTCCGAGCGGCCGTCCAGCGGCTCGCCCCGCGCCTGCTCGGGCGACATGTACTGGGGCGTGCCGGCGATGACGCCCCAACGCGTCATGGAGACGTCGTCGGCCGCGCGGGCTAGGCCGAAGTCGGTCAGCACCGCGCGTTCGACGCCTTTTTCCAGCAGGATATTGGCCGGCTTCACGTCGCGATGCACGAGTCCCTGCTCGTGGGCCGCCGCCAGCCCCGCCGCCGCCTGCGTGCCGATGCGGAGAATCTCCTTGAGTTCCAAGCGGCCTTGAGCCGTCAGCCGCTGGGCCAGCGACTCTCCGGCCACCAGCGGCATGACGAGAAACGGCAACCGCCCGCCGGCTTGGACCTGATGGATTGCCAGGACATTGGGATGCAGGACGGCGGCGGTCGCCTGGGCCTCGCGGGCAAAGCGTTTCTTGGCCAGTGAGCTTTGTGCCAGATGAGGGGCCAGTACCTTGATGGCCACGCAGCGTTTCAACTCGCGGTCAAACCCCTTCAGCACTACCCCCATGCCGCCGCGGCCGATGATCTCCAGCACGTCATAGCCTCCCAACCGGCCGAGCACGTTCGGCTCGTCGGAAGGCTCGAGGTGTTCGACCGTGAAATCGACGTCCGACCATTCCTCGCGCGACGGCACAGACTCGTCGAGGTCGTCGCTGGCCAGCAGAGCGGCCGTTTTGTCGCACCAGGCTTTGCCGCCCGCCATCTGTTCCAGCGCAGCGCTGCACGCCTCGCACCCTTCCAGGTGGCGGTGAAGCAACTCCTCGCGATCAGCAGGCAGGTCTCCCGCCAAGCCCAGTTCTAAATCCGCGATCGAACATCCGCTGGTCATGTGGTCTCCTCAATTTCTGACACGGCCGCCCGCAGGCGGGCCAACACGCGGCACTTGGCCATCCGCACTGCCCCTACCGTCATGCCGAGCTTCGCCGCTGCGTCGGTCGCTGAAAGTCCGGCCATGTTGGTTTCCCAGAAGGCTTGCCAGGTTTGCGGGTGGACCTCACCTCGCACTCGTTCACCCGCGCGATGAAACAAGGCGCGTTCCAACTCGCGATCGAATTCGGCCGTTTCCGCTTCGCCGGCCGCGGGCAAGAGGTCGAGCATCGAAGGCAAGTCGGAACCACCGGCCGCCACGACGCGCCGCTCGCGATGCTTCAGCCAATTGATGACCAGGTTGCGAACGACGCGCCGCAACCAGCCGCGAAACGAGCCGCGATCTTTGGCCGGGTCCCAGCGGTCGACGTTCCGGCTCACCGTGAGGAACAGTTCCTGCATCACGTCACGGGCGTCCGCGTCCTGCAACCCATTTTGCCGCAGCAGGCGGTAAACTACTGGCTCATAAAGAGTTACGAACTCGACCCACGCCTCGTGATCTTGCGAATCACAGAGGCGGAGCAACAAGCTGGCGCGGGTGGTAGGGGTGCTTGTCATGATCGCTTCCTACCTCTTTACACAATCGAAAGCGCCGAACGTCACACGAAATTACCCGCTATTCTGAACTGACCGAGAGTGTCCTCGCAGCTTCCAGTCCGCCGTAGTGTTCGCGTGTGTCGTACCGCACCGTAATGGTGAACGTTCCTTCTTTCCCTGACAGATTGAGATCCTTCGGTATTCGCCACGAATACCCGCAATTCCCCTCATCCAAAAGGCATCAGGCCCTCAGCTATCCGGTTTCCCGAGGAGTCGGTCCTGATAGGAAATTTGATTTTCGGACACAGGGACGATTATACCCCAGAGAGGAGTGGTGAATCAAGGACAAGAGAAGGGAAAGAGGGGGCAGGAGGAGGAGGGCGGGCTAGCCATGTCAAGCAAGAAAGAAGTTTTCTGACCGCACCCCATCCTCTGGTGCTTGCGCGCGTCGGTCTGACACACCGGAGTCGTGTACAGACACGAACTTACAACGTGTTGGTCGACTTGACCGACGCAAGGGAAGCCGGTGGCGGGCTCGCCGCTTTGCGGCCTGACCTCGGGCCGCGTCACGACAGACGGAAGCCGAGGAAACTGCGGGTGAATTCGCCTCCATCGACCGCCAGTTCGCGGAGCGCGTCGTCGAGGTGCTGGGTCTCCACCTCCAGCTTGCCGTCCGTGCGAACAGCGCCGAGGGCCGCTTCGCGCATCAACTCGCCGATGAAAGCGCCGCTGACGCCCTCGGTCCGATGAGCCAGGGCCGGAAACGGATCGCCACGCAGCGTCAGCCCCCGCGCGTAGAGTTCGAACAGCCGTTGCCGTCCAGCCTCGTCGGGCAGCCGGCTCCAGCACCGCCAGACGGTTCGTGGCCAAAAGGCCCGAAAAGCAGAACTGTGAGCCGTTCGCTTCTGTTAGCCTAAGCAGTAACGAACGAAGTCGCCGATCAGCCCGTACCCCGCTGCTACTGCATCCTCGTGACGAGACGTTTCTCCGTTCTCCGATGGCATTCCGACCTCCGGATGGAACTGAACGCCGAACCATTTCCGCGACCTGTGCCGAATCACCTGCACGGCGCATTGCTCAGAATGGGCTATGACGTCGAAGTGCCGGCGCAGGACATCCCCGGGGACTACTTCTTGCCTGTGATTGTTCTGAACCCAAAGTTCGGTCTGCTGGCTGAATCCAATCGGCGAATCGAACCGGAGTTGATCCACGCAGTAACCGATTTCGGGTTTCCGCATGTTGCGGATCCTAATCGCCCCGAAGTCACTTCGGCTGGGCTCGAATTCCTCAGCGAGCGAGAGCAGTTGATGGCCGAAGCAGACCCCAAGAACCGGGCCGGAAAAGTCGCGGATTAGTTCGAATTCGGGCGATGTCTCCTCGTAGACGTCTGTATTGAGGCAATCCGTCCGATTGGCAAAGTCCCGCTCTGAGCCGCTCAGAATCAGGCCCGAACATGACCGAAGTTCTTCCCTTCGCCTTGCAACCGTGTTGTAGCGGACGAATTCGTAGTCCTGCCCGAAACCCCAGTCTCGCAGGACATTCGCGTAACCCTTCCCCCGGCCGCTGGTGCATGTCATTCCTCGCGCCGTGTTGTCGATGACTGCGAATTTCATTCCATAATTCCCCTACCGCCGGAACGACTCCAGATCTCGGCCGAATTGCTCGAGCCGCCGCTGGTAGGACGCCTGGGTCTTGGTGCAGACCAGCGTTTGCGGCGGCGCCAGATATTTCCTGGTCACGTGGGATTAACGATGCTTGCGTTCCCCGATGCCAAAGTATAACATGGTTCTCAGGAAAAGCATCGCGCGGTACAGGCCCCGTCACTTGTCGGCGTCGGCCGCCCAGACGGCACGGATCGCGTCCTCGTCGCCCAGCCCCGCAGGGCACGCCGGGCTGGGACGGTTGGCAAAGTACCAACGCATATCCGGCGCGGTCGCCGTGCGGCTGCCGGGCATTTGCAGAAAGCCGTTGGGGTCGGTCTTCCGTACCCAGTTCCATGCGTACTTTAGCCACTCGGCGCGGTATTCTTTGTTCCGGTGCGCGAACCAGGTGATCTCGTCGTAACCCCAAATCCAGAGCGGCCCCGCGCCGGGCTCTCCCGGCGTGCGGCTGCAGCCGTAGTTGTCGAGTTCCACCAGATAGGGCAGGTGCTCGCACTTCCAGCCGCTGAAAGTCACTCCGCCCTTGCTTCGATTGTAGATGCCGTCCGAGAAGCCCAACTGCAAGACCGCATCGCCGGGCTTCGCGAGATTCTCCTTGACCCGCAGCGGGAACGCGTGGAAATCGAGAAGCAGTTTACCGTCGTGCATCAGGCCGCCGCTGGGCGTATGGCCGTTGCACAGCACCATGTGCCGACGGGCGTGCCGGGCCGCATAGGCCCGCACCAAGGTAAGCAGACGATCCCACTGGGCATTGCCACGGTCGTTGCCGTTCATGATCTCCACCTGTCCGAAGTGGATGCCTTCGAAGCCGGCGTCGATGTACGAGACGGCCTGGTAATAGAACCACATCTGCGTTTCCAACCGGCTGACGTCGGGGACCTGGCCGCGGCCCATGGCGCGCCGCTGTCCCGCTGGGTAGATGATGTTGTTGTAAATGAAATTCCTTTTTTCCGCCGGCCGGCCGAAGGTGGCAAAGACCCAATCCGGCACCGCGATCTGTTCCACACGTGGGCCCACGATCTCGAAAACACAGGCCTCCAGGACCATCTCCGGATCGGCGGCAACGGCCTTCGCCGCCTGTCTTCGAGCCCGCTCGATATTGGCCAGAAAATTATTCTCGGCGCCCCACAGGCAGAGGCTCCGGCCGGCATACTTTACGCCCAGCGCCTTGAGCATGCGGAGGTTGTCCTCCAGGTCGCCCCTGCCATTGAACACGCCCTCCACCGAAATCGAACGGGCCAGGAAATTCTCCAAGACCTGCCGTGAAATCGTTCCGTCGAACTGATATTTGGCCGAGGGCTTAGCCGCCGGCGCGTCGGCGGCGTATGCCGGCAGTCCGGCGAGCCAACAACCGGCCAGCAGGCAAATCCCCGCCACCTGGTGGGAAATTCGCGTGGCGATGAGACGCTTGATTCTCATGACGCATTCTCCAATTTCTAGTCGCCCCGGTCACGGGCGAAACCCTTTCCACGTTCACGTCGCCTTGCCGGCCTTTGCCGAATGGTACTCCGTCCGGCCCGGCGTGGGACAGGTGTTGGGGAGCTTTTCGGCGCGCAACATGAGGACGAGACTCTGAGCCGGACGGGCTTTGGGAGACTTGCCGCCGCCGAGAAGCCAGTCCGTCCACACCGAGGGAGCGGGCTCGCCTTGGACGGCCAGGTTTTCGACCTTCGAACCGGCGAGCAAGAGCCATTGTCCGGATTTTAGTGCGACGCCGCCTTCGAGACGAAGCGTTGCCACTTCGGGGACCTGGATCGTCACTTCGCCCGACGAAGGGTTGCCGAAAGTCATGGTCTCCACCTTCCGAATGTTCGAGAACGTAGCGGCGAAGTCGAGGTGGATGGAGCCGGACCGGTCGGCAAGCGGCCGCAATTGCAGCGCCGTTCCCTCGGAAACGACTCGAATCTGCGGCTGCCGCATCTCGGCGACCTCTTTCACTCCGACGACCAACGGCGTCTGCGATGTGTCCGTCACCCTGGCCGTTTGCCCATTGAAGACGACGACGCGAGGCGTCTGAAGCACGCTGCTCCGGGCGTCGCCCCGGCAGCGCGTGAGCAACTTCCGGCCCTCAGCTTCGTCCATAACACGGTAACGTAGCGGCTGTTCCCGCTCTACCACGCATTGCGCGCGGCTGACCCGCGTTCCGTTGTAGCTTGCCAACGGACGATCGAATACCGCCGGCTGAACGGAGACAGCGTCGGCCGCTACGCTGGCCGGCGACTCGACGGCCGAGGTCGTCCCGCTGGGCAACATCTCCTTCACTTCCTTCTCGTCAAGGCAAACGAAGCGGACTTCCAGGGCAATCTCAGCGCCGCCGAACTTGCGGATGACCTCAAGCATGTCTCTTATTTGGCGATGCCCGGCTTCGACGGTCTGTACGACCATGCGGCCCTTGAGCCAGAGGATGCGTTGCGGATCGACGTTCTGCGTGGCGGCGGGCGGCGGAACGACGGAAGACGCCGTGGACATCGTACCTTTCATCCACATTTCCAGCAAGCCGCGGGCGGCGGTCTCGTCTAGACCATCTTCGCGGATCTTCGCCAGCACCTCGTCCACCGCATACACGACAACTGTGGCGGCCGACTTCTCACGGTTGGCAGTGCCCGTAGCCGCGGCAGGGGCAGCCGGGGAAACGAACAGCCCGGCATGATGTTCACCCGCCTCTTGGGGGCTACCGGCTGGCGACTTCTCCTGCGCCACGGCATGAATCGCCGCGAACGACAAGGCGGCAATAGCGGTCAAGAATCCCAAGAAACACGACCACGACCGACTCCCTCGGAAAGCTCCCAGGACAGACCTCATGATTCGCTCCAATCGTTCCAATTTGACATGCTCCCGACTACGTCTGCGGATTGTGACTTGCTTACCCGGTGGGGGCAAGAGCAGTTTCGGTGAGACTGACACTTATAGTTTGCGCGGGAGCAAGTGAGCCGTTGGAGCCCCCCTCTAGGCGGCTGTTCCGGGAGGATTCCGGCTAAAGCCGGGACTCCAACGGCTCATTTCTGCCCGCGTGCAGTATCGTGTGGATTGGGCCAGTCCCAACCGGTTCAGGGATCTGCCACCCCAAGTCGGATTCGCGACATGTGCAGTTCGACGCGCAGAACGCAGGTACCCGACCGCAATTCAAGATTTTTTTCAAAACCGATTGAGAGTGGGCCAATCTACGTACCACAAGAGGGTTTTGAAATAGCGATCTTATTCCGGGACGATTTCGCGGACCTCGCCGTTGACTCGCACCTTGACCTTGGCGGCCTTGTTCGCCGCCTTGTCGGCCACGACCCGATACGAGGTCACCTTGCCGTCCGCCCATTGGCAATCGACGCGGTAGCCGCCCCGCGCCCGCAGCCCGCTGAAAGAGCCCTTCTTGGCCCAGGCCTTGGGGCAGGCCGGCAACAGGGCAATCTCGCCGGCGTGGCTCTGCAACAGCATCTCGGGAATCGCGCCGGAGATGCCGAAGTTGCCGTCCATCTGGAAGGGCGGGTGATTGCAGAAGAGGTTCGGCAGGGTATTGTAGCTGAGCAGCCCGCGGACCATGATCCCCGCGCGCTCGGCCTGGCCCAAACGTGCCCAGACGCCACAGCGCCAGGGCCATGTCCAGGAACGGCGACTGTCGCCGATCGTCGTGTCCACGGCGAACGGCTTACCGGTGGTCTCCTCGTGGTCGTTGCTGCGGACCTTGAGACTCTTGATGGCGGCCTGGGCAAGTTCCGGCGTGCCTGTGAGACTGATCTGCCGCCCGGGATAGACGGCGAAAAGGTGCGACGTGTGACGGTGCGTGTCGTTAGGCTCGTCGCGGTCCGTCTGCCACTCCTGGAGTTGGCCCCAACGGCCGATCTTGTTGGGCGCTAGGCGGGCCTGCATATCGGCCACTTTGGCCTGGTAATCGGCGTCCACGCCCAGGGCCTGCGCCATCTCGCGATAGTTCTGGAAAAGGTCCCAGATGATCTGCTGGTCGTGCATCACGCCATCCTCGCGCGGTCCGTGCTCGGGCGACCAGCCGTTGGGCGCTACGAGGGCGCCGTCGGGGAGTTTCTTGAGATGATCCTCCCAGTACTGGCAGATTTCCTTGACCATCGGATAGCCCTGTTCCCGCAGGAACCGCTTGTCCTGGGTGAAGGCGAAATGTTCGGCCATGTGCTGGGCGTACCAGGCGCTGGCCGGGATGTTCCATTCCCAACCGTTGCCGCCGAAAATGCTCTGGCTGGTGCGGGCGGTCCAGCCCCGCGTCTGGCGACCGAAGGCCTTGCGCGTGGCGATGCGGCAAGGCTCGGCACAGGCGCTGACGAAATCCAGGAGCGGCTCGTGGCACTCCGGCAGGGCCGTCGATTCGGCGCCCCAGTAATTCATCTGCACGTTGATGTTGTTGTGGTAGTCGCTGGCCCAGGGGGGCGAATTGCTGTCGTTCCAAAGCCCCTGCAGATTGGCCGGCAGTCCGCCGGGCCGCGAGCAACTCGCCAACAGATAGCGCCCGTACTGGAACATCGTTTGTTCGAGATCGGGGTCGTAAGCACCCTTGGCATAGGCGTTCAAGCGCGTGTTGGTGGGCAGCGCCAGCGTGGCGACGTCGGAACGTCCCCAATCGACGCGCACGCGGGCCAGCAGCGGGGCCAAGTCGTGGACATGCGCCTTGCGCAAGGCCGCCAGCGGCTTCTTCGCGGCCGCGCCAAGTTCCTTGACAACCTGCGCGGCCGGCGGCAGGCCCCGCCACCCGGCCTTGTACGACGGCGCATAATCCGTCCGCGCATCGAGGAGCAGCGTCAGAGTGCAGCAGTTGACGAACTTGATCGCGTCGCCTTCAACCTCGATCGTACCACCCGTATGAAGGATCCGCAGGCCGCAGGCGTGCCGGAGCTTGTTAGGCATCACCGCATCCCACGACAAGCCCTGGGAATCGGCGATGGTCTTGGCGCCGGGCTGGCCGGGAACAAGACGCACTCGCCCGAGGAGTCCGCCGGCCCCATCCGTGTTGTAACGGAAGACCATGACCTGGTCCGGCCGGCTGGCAAAGGCCACGCGGTAGTAGGCCAAGCCATTCTCGGAGAACGTCGTCGTGTGGATGCCGGTCGCGATATCCAACTCGCGGCGGTAGGCAGAGTATTCGTCGCCGTTTGCGCGGCCGCCGGGAGTGCTCGGGTGGGCCTTGGAGGGATCCCCGAATTCCACGAACAAGTCGCCGAAATTTCGGTAACATCCGAACCCGTGCTCGCCGCAATCGTAGGCTCCGTCCCAGTTGTTGTCGCCGGACCAGAGGGAATTCTCATTGAACTGGATCCGCTCGCTCTTCGCGCCGCCGAAGAGCATCGCGCCCATGCGGCCATTGCCGATGGGCAGGGCCTCGCCCGACCAGTCGTTGGCCGGCTTATCGTACCACAGCGCCAGATGCTGGTCTTGCCGTGTACCGGCCTCCTGCGGGGGCACCTGCTCGCCGGCGGCCTGAGTTGTCAGGCCGCAGAGACAGGTGATCGCCAGGGATCCAACCACGGAAAAAAGACAGGAAACGGTTTTCATGGATTGCCTTCCGGTTCTGATACTTCGGGTTTCTTGTGCGGCTGCTTCCTCTTCACGATTGCCAGGTTGGCCTGGATGCGCAATTCGTCGGCCCGGGTAAGCTCAGGTTCGACCCTTGCCGGATAGCCCCAGCGCTCAAGAACGGAGATTATTCGCTGCCTGGCATTCTGCCGAGGGACCTTTTGGCCGGCAATCACCTTGGGATATTCGAAGTCGTCCACTTTCTTCGCAAGATCGCGAGCGACGAAATGAACCAGGACATTTCGCGGGAACGTGTCGACGGCGATACGACTCAGTCCCATGTCGCCGCACTGATCAACCAAATGGTAATTGAATCGCAGACGTCTTGGTTTTCTTCGAACATCGACGGTGACGCAGCCATATCCCCGGGCCAGAATTGCGGCTCGGTCCTTGTCGGGGATTCCCGTCCAGACCTCTGAAAAAACGGACGCCAGGTACTCGCAGTCCCGTTCTTCCCCATTGCGGAGCGTGATGGGAAAACCCGGCACAAGCTGATAATTCAGGTACATGATTCTCCGTGACAGAATGCCTTGTTTTCGCGGCGCGACAGCCCGCCTTTCCAACTACAGCGTCCAGCCCGCCCGATAAGGCGGATTGATGAGCTTGTTGGCCGCTTCGCTGTTCTTGAAACGCAGATTCTCGCCGTCCCAGAGCAACTTTTGCTTGGTGCGAATGGCGATATTGCCCAGCAGCACGACTTCGGTGAGATGGGCCGCGTGCCGCGCGAAATCCGAACCTGCCGGCGCGCCACCCTTGCAAGCCGCGAACCATTCCTGGTAATGGCCGGGCGAGCGAGCGAGTTTCTGCGGCGGGCGGCCGAACTCGCGGGCCTTGCTCTCGGGAATCAGCCGGTGGCCGTACATCTTCGCCTTGTCGCCGATGACCATGAGCCAGTCACCGTCGGCAAAGGGCCGATCCGGTTCCAACTCCTCTGGGCGGACCGGCTTCAGGCCGCCGTCCCACCAAGTGAGTGTCACCGCGGCGCGGTCGCCGTCGGCGGGGAAGTGCCAGCGCGTGATCGAGGCCAGCGGCGCCGTCTCGTCGGCCACCTCCGGCCCGTAGGGATGGTTCGACGAGCTGGCCTCGACCGAAGCGGGATGGCCGAGCTTCAGGGCCTTGAACGCAGCCGAGAACTGGTGGCAACCGATGTCGCCCAGGCAGCCGGTGCCGAAGTCCCACCAACCGCGCCAGGAGAAGGGATGGTAGCAGGGGTGGTAGGGCCGCATCGGCGCCGGGCCAACCCACTTGTCCCAGTCGAGCCATTCGGGTACCGGCGGCCGGTCGCTCGGCCGGGCACAGCCCCGCTGGGAGATCATCGGAATCCGGTTCGAGCCGCCATGGACCTCGCGGACCGTGCCCAGCGCGCCCGACCAGATCGTCTCGCAGATCAGGCGGGCTTCCTCGCTGGCCTGGCCGAAGTTGCCCATTTGCGTGCCCACCTTGGCCTCGGCGGCCGCGCGGCCGATCATGCGGGCCTCATAAACCGAATGGGTCAGCGGCTTTTGGCAATGCACGTGCTTGCCCATCTTCAGGGCCATCATCGTCACCGCCGCGTGGACATGGTCCGGTGTGGCCACGATCACGGCGTCGATGTCCTTGCGCGTTTCCAGCATCTTGCGATAGTCGGCATAGAGTTCCGCCTTGGGAAACACCTTGGCGTTGTTCTCCAGTGCCCGCCGATCCGGGTCGCAGAGGGCGACGATATTATGGCTGCCGCCGACGCTGCGGATGTCGCCGGAGCCCATGCCGCCGATGCCGATGCCGGCAACGTTCATTTTTTCGCTGGGCGGGTTCTGCCCGAGCCCTCCCAAGACGTGCCGCGGCACGATGGTGAAAGCCGCAGCGGCGGCCCCTGCGGCCATTGCCTGACGTCGATTGATCTGGTTTGTCGGTTGCATCGCATTTTCTCCCGAGTTCAAGGTGCAGGAAAGGATAACGACCGGAAAGCCCCTCAATAATGCCGATTTTATGCCTTCCGCGGCTTGAAACGACACCAATCGCCACGCTAGGCGGGAAATCGTATCAATTCAAACCGTTCGCAGTATAGACTGCCGTTGCGGCGGGTGTCAAGTAAGCGGGTTCCGGCCAGATTATCGATCCCAAAGGGGGGTTCGCCATTTCGTCTTTGCCGGCTCTTGCCGCCGTGATATACTGTGAATAGTCAAGGATCGGCCGGTTTTTCCGGCAGGGCCGTTCGATCGTTCCCGGCCGTGTGAGGTATAGTTGTTCATTCGGGTAGTCGTAGGGGAGCCGACGAAGGCATGTCCATGAAAGCAGCGATTCTCTGTGTTCTGGGGTTCAGCTTGTTCCTTTGCGGCTGTTCGGATAGCGGCAAGAAGGCGTTGGAGGCCGGCGTTTCGGCGAGCAGCGCGGGCGAGTATGAGAAAGCCGTGTCGAGCTTCAGCGAAGCCATCCGCCTCGACTCGCGGAACGCCGACGCCTACTACGGGCGAGCCTACGCCTACGGACGAATTGGCGAGCAGGACAAAGCCATTGCCGATTACGACGAGGCCATCCGCTTGGACTCCAAGAACGCCGACGCGCATATTGGCCGCGGCATCGCCTACCGGCGAAAGGGTGACCACAAGAAGGCAATGGCCGACTTTGACGAAGCGGTCCGCCTGAACCCCCAGTACGCCAAGCCCTACCGCACCCGCGGCGACACTTACCGTCGCCTGGGCGAGTATGACAAGTCGATCGCCGACTGCTCCAAGGCCATCGAGTTCGACCCCAAATCTGCCAGGGCTCATAACATCCGCGGCTCGGCCTACCGGCACAAGGGCGAGTACGACAAGGCTCTCGCCGATTACGCGGAGGCCATCCGCCTGGAGCCTTCGCTAGGCTACGCCTATTGTGGCCGGGGCAATGTCTACCAGGAGAAAAGCGAGTACGACAAGGCCATCGCCGACTACAACGAGGCCATCCGACTCAGCCCCAAATTCGGCAGGGCCTATTACTGCCGGGGCACAACCTACGAGAAAATGGGGGAGAAAGGCAAGGCCGAGGAAGATTTTTCTCAGGCCAAGAAGCTGGGCTACAAGCCGAAATCGGCACCTGAGAAAGGGACGGGAACAAGTCCGGCCGAGCCATTGCCACGCTCTTGACTATACTGCTCGCGGTTGAGATTGTCGCATTTCATACTAACCCGAAGCGTCAGCGAGGTAACGACTTAGGACCTCGCTGACGCTTCGGGTTAGTGTCAGTCGCAACCGCGGGCAGTATATATTACAAATAGGCCGGCCCGGTAGGGGTCGAACCTACGACCAAGGGATAATGAGTTGTCCCACCCTGCAGCCTACGGCCTGCTGCCGACACAGTACACTCCGCACTGCTGCATTTGGTAGATCGCTTGCTGCACGTCGCCGGCGTGAAGTTCTACGCCGCGGCAGACCTCGGCGAGCAGATAGGTTTCAAAGCCCAATTCGACGGCGTCCAAGGCAGTGAACTTGACGCAATAGTCGGTGGCCAGGCCGCAGATGTGAACTTCCCTCACGCCGTGGCCGCGCAGGTATTCGGCTAGGCCCGTTGCGGCGCGGTGGCCGTTGTCGAAGAAGCCACTATAGCTGTCGATCTGGCGATCTGTGCCTTTGCGGAAGACCTGGGCAATGCGCCTTACACTCAAGTCCGGATGGAACTCCGCGCCGCGCGTACCCTGGACGCAATGGACCGGCCAAAGGATTTGCGGCAACCCGGCCAGTTCGACTATTTCGCCAGGCTTACGGCCGGGATGGTTGGCGGCAAAACTGCCGTGGTCGGCAGGGTGCCAGTCCTGGGTGGCCACGACGAGATCATACTGCGGCTGGATGCGGTTGATCGGCGGCACGATCCGGTCTCCTTCCGGCACGGCTAGGGCGCCGCCGGGGCAGAAGTCGTTTTGAACGTCGACGATGATCAGAGCGGGCATGGCGGAAACGGTCTTATTTGCCCGGGTACGGGTGTGCCCACGGCCGGCGGTATTCCCGCTTTAGCAGGCTCGCGGCAGCCGGATTGCCGGGGATCTGCCGCGCGGCGGCGTCCCAGCGCACAGGCGACATGGTCTCGTAGGCGATCATGGCAAGCTGCACGGTGGCGGTCGAACGAAAGGCGTCGTCCGCTGAACAAGTCGGCTGCCGCCGCGTGCGGACCGCGCTAATAAAATCTTTCATGTGGGCAACGCCCATGTCGCGGTCGGCCTTGAACTCCTGACGATCCTTGGATTTCCCGCGCGGAATCACCGTCCAACCCGAATCGCTGACGAAGATAGTCGCCTTCTCGCCGAAGAAGAAGATGCCGTTGTTGGTTTCGCTCTGGTACTCTTCAGCGCCCCAGATGCGATGCCGCCAGACGATCGGCAGGCGATCGAACTCGAAATGCACGGTCAGCGTGTCGGGCGTCGTAATCCGGCCTTGGAGTTCGTAAGTTCCGCCAGCCGCGGTGACCGCACGCGGCATAGGCAAGTCGAGGATCTTGCGGCAGAAGTCGATCCAATGGATGCCCCAATCGACCAGGTGGCCATGCCCGCTCGTGCGTTCCAGCCGCCAGTTTACGTGGCCGACCTGCGGGCTATACGGGATCTTCGGTCCCGGACCGCACCACAGGTCCCAATCGAGCGCAGCAGGCGGGTCCTGCGGGTGAGGATCTTTCAGGCCGGCCGTGTAGTGAATCTGGGCGTCGACCTGGACGATCTTGCCCGCCGCGCCGGAGTCGATCAACCGCTTGACTTCGGCAAAGGCCTTACTCTGGCGGCGCTGGAAACCAATCTGTACGACGCGTCCGTGCCGGGCGGCGGCCTCGACCATGGCTTGGCCTTCGCGAATGTCGTAGGCCAGCGGTTTCTCGCAATAGACGTCCAATCCGCGCTGCAGGGCGGCGATGAACTGCAAGGCGTGCCAGTGTGGCGGAGTGGCAATAATCACGGCATCGAGTCCCTTGAGGTCGAGCAACTCCTCGTACATCTTCAAGGCTTGCGGCCGCTTGCCTTGCAGCTTTTCCAACTCGTCGGCGCTCTGTTTCAGGTGGTCGCTGTCCACGTCGCACACGGCCGCGATCTCGACGCTGTCGGCCTTCAACGCCGCCCGCGCATCGGCCATGCCGTAGCCACCCGCGCCGATGACGCCGAGACGGAGGGTACGATTTTCGGCCGCGCCGTAGACGGACCGGCCCAGGGCGACCGAGGCGGCTGCCGCTGCCGTGCTGCCCAGGAATTGTCGCCGCGAGGTAGTAGACATGGGGTTCTCCTTGCTGTAAAGTAGCCGAAGGGCACGATGCGTAACATGGTCGGTACGTCCAACCACGGTGGGATTGGCCTCATCTGTCGGCTGCGCAAATGTGCCCGTCACGCTCCGTGTGACGGCATCTCCATCACGCGGAGGGGGGGGTAAGGTGAAAGTTCAGGAATTTGGATTGGCCTGGCGCAAGTATAAGACTTTACAACGACCCAAGTAAAGCCCTGCCCTTTGAAATAATATTTCCGGCGGCACAATTTTTTGTCGCTTTTTCACTTCGGCCCCTGCTGGGCCTCGTTGATATACTAATCATTCAGTAAGCTACATCCGTTTCAATTCGTGCGAAAACAACACGATTAAGGTAGGAGTGGCCAATGGCGGCCTTTTTGCTTTGGAACACAGGACGCAAGAACCGTGACGGACTTGTTCAGAACTTGGTGCGCGAGCACAAGATTGATTTTGTGCTGCTCGTAGAGTACTATCCATCAACGATTGGCAGCACGCTATCAACGCTCTTGATAAATGACGGGCTCGTAAGGCGAAATACTTCCGAGCGGTTCGGGGTGTTCAGTCGACCTGCCTACGGAATGAATAGCGTGGCTGTGACGAGTTTAGGGGATCGGGTAGAAATATGGAACTGGAATCCGGTTCCGAATATCGCGGCGAGGTTCGCCCTTGTTCACGGGTTGGACAGAATGAACAACAATGATGGAACAAGGCGGGTTTTTTTCCGCCGCATTGCTGATGCCGTCAGAGCGCAAGAAACCAATTCGCACCGACGGTCTATGATTGTTGGCGATTTTAATGCCCATCCCCTTGAATCCGCGGTCCTTTCATCGGATGGGCTTCATGCAATTGGTGTTCAACAGGTAAAAACCGCTACGCATAGACTCGTGCGCTGGGGCGACGAAGAAGAGGATTTCTTCTACAATCCGATGTGGCGTAAGTACGGGCATGTCACGTCGAGGGAAGCGGGAATGGCAACTCACTATTGGCAAAACAACCAGGCCGGAGAATTGTTTTGGCATATGCTCGATCAGGTTGTGATTCGCCCCGAAGAAAGCGGAAGCTTTCCTGAAGATCAGTTGACGATCGTCTCAAGCGTTGGAAGTGTGACGTTGTTAGCGCCGGACGGAACACCCGATGTTACCGTCGGCTCGGATCATTTGCCCGTTGTCTTTCATTGGAATGTTGAAGGGGTGTAGTATGAGCCAGCAGATTCTTTGGCCGCCAATCGGTCAGCAACCTCCGAAAACCATGGCGGAAATGCTATATGATGCCGCCGTAGGATTGGCGGAGATTAGCAAAAACAAACTGGATTTTTATGTGGACGCGGTAGGTGTTGCGCCGGATACGTTTGGTCCCGTGACGAAGATTAGATACAACTGCTATATCAGGGTCGTTAACAAGTCCTATTTGCACCTGCTGTTTCAAGTGACGACACCTTCAAGCAGTCCTTTTGACGCGGAGATTGGCACTCCGGAGGGTGACAAAATCGCCCCCGCCAAGAATGAAGCGGAGCTAAGACAAGCAATGTTCACGATTCTTCAGCGGCCTCAAACTACAGAAATAATCAATTACCTGCTTCGAGTGGCCACTCCCTAACCGCCAACGGGGAGGTCTATCCATGGATCGTCGTCGTTTTCTTCAACTTGGTCTTGGGGCCGCCGTTTGCGGCGGAATAGAGTCGCTGGGCAGCGAGCGCTACGATCTCGAATCGGAGGCGATGCCCACGCCGCCGGCCTTCAGCGTGGTCCCCGTCGTGGGCGACGGAAAATTCATCTGGACCAAGCCCCCGCAAGGCGAGACCGGCTACCTCGAACCCCGCCCGTACACATTGAACGTCAGCATCGAGTTGACAAGCCAGGGCAACGGCACGCAGATCAAGGCCACTACGCCCCTGCCGGTCGATTGCCCCGAGCAGAAACTCGAAGGCGGACAGGTGCAAACGCAGGGCTGCGAGGCCGAGGTCCGCGACCTGGGCGAGTATGCCCGGCAACTGTACCTGTACGCCCCGCAAATCACGCAGGGACAAACGATCTCCGCCAAGGTCAGCTACAAGGCGACAATCCGTAAGCAGTACCACAACTACCAGCGCGACCAGTTCCCGCAGAAACAAACTATCCCCGCCGACGTGGGCAAGCTGTATCTGGGCGAAAGCCCGGGTATTCAGACGCGGAGCAAGGAGGTCCACGATCTGCTGGGCACCTTGCGGGGTGACTTGAAGCATCCCTGGGACCTGGCACGGAAATTTGCTGAGTGGATCCCGCGCAACATCCGGCCGCTGATCGGCCCCTATACGGGCGTGATCACGGCCCTGGAAAAACACCAGGGCGATTGTGCGGAGATGTCGGCGGTGTTCGTGGCCCTCTGCCGCGCGGCGGGAATTCCGGCCCGGCTAGTATGGGTGCCCAACCACAACTGGTCGGAAATGTACCTGGCCGACAACCACGGCAAGGGGCACTGGATTCCGGTCCACACCGCCTGCTACTTCTGGTTTGGCTGGACCGGCGCCCACGAGTTGGTGATCCAGAAGGGCGATCGCTTGCACATGCCCGACCGCGGCAACCGCTTGTTCCGCTTGCAGGAGGATTGGATGCAGTGGGGCGGTCATAAGCCAACCGTCCGTTACCTGGCCGATCTGACGCCGCAGCCCGCCAAGACGGGCGAGGACCCCGGTCCGGGCGCGCGGCGGAAGGACAAAACGGGCGAGTGGAAGCTCGTGGGCAATCATCCGCTGGATCCGTACATGCGGCGCTAGGGTTGTGGATCTTTCGCAAGAGGAGTGCATGCCCCCTGCCAAGCTGCAGGGGTCGTCATCTTCATTCCGCTAGCCCGACGCGGGCAGCGTGCGCGGCATGGTCGGCGAGCGTCCCTCGCTTGCCCAGCGGGCTTCAAGGGCCTTTCCCGCGGGTTCGAAGTTCATGCATTTCCCCGCCGATTTCTCGGCTGGCGGCAATCATCTCCGCATAGGGCGTGTCGCAGACGTCGACAAAACCGATCTGGTAGTTCTCGCCGTCGCCGCGACCCGTGACCGCCTCGTCGCCAAACTGAAACCAATGCACACCGACAATCTGCGGATGCCCAATCGCGCTGTGGAGGTAGCGGCGATAGGCATCGGCCCGGTCTTTTTGACTGGCTGTCGCCACCAGGCCGGTATGAAACATGCCGCGATCCAGCGCTCCGAAATGGAACTCGCCGATGATGATCGGGCGGTCAACGCCCTCGGGCAGCCGCAAATCGGCAACGCTCTTCTGATAACGATTGAAACTGACCACGTCGCAGAACTTGCCTGCGGCGCGGACCGCGCGGTCGTTGACCCAGGCGAAACGGCAGCCCATGTAAAGCGCGCGGGGGGCCGATCGCTTGACCTCGTCGCGGCAGGTGCGAAAGTATTGCTCGGCAGTCTTGCTGGCGAAGGCGGCCAAATCCGTGTAGGCACGCTTGACACTGGGCACGGTGCGACTGTCGCGCAGCGCTTCCCAGGAGGCATAGTGCGTGCCCCAGGCCGCGTTAAGCGCCTCGATCGAACCGTACTTTGCCCGCAGATCCGCAAGAAACACCTGTTTGGCCGGCTGATCGGCGGGCGAAGCCAACGCGGCTGTGGCCAGCGACAACTCGTCGCCCCAACTCAATTCGTTGTCGACAAAGTAGCCCAGGCACCAGGGGTCGTTGGCCGACACGGCCTGGTGCCGCTGGGCGGCGGCCCGAATGCTGGCGGCAAAGCCGGGGTCAAAAACGTCGGCAAATTTGCCCCAATATCCTTGGCTGCCCGCCAGGGTCCGGCCGCTGCTGCCGATCGTGACCACATAGGGCGTTTTCCGCATCTGGTAGATCGAGGCGTCCGACCAGTTGCCGATCGTGTTCAGGCCCCAGCTTCGCAGCCGCCGTTGCAGCACCTCGGGGAACTGCCGCCCCCAATCCTCACCGTACTTCCGCCGCAGGTTCACGGCGGTAAAATCGAAGGTTTCGTAGCTCTTGCCTTCATAATAGTTGTGCGGCCCCCAGTCGCCGCGGCCGTAGAACTTGCCGTCAGGCGAATCCTTGGCGGGCAAGCGGGCAAACCACTGCCGGCGGTCCGTAATCGGCGTTGTGGACCAGCTCATATCGACGCAGTCGATGCCCTGCGACCAGAATAGCCGGCCCTCCGGATCGACTAGCCACCACTTGCCGTCGTGCTTCTCGGCGCGGAAGCGGCCTGTGGCCGCCAGTTGCGGTCCGGCTTTCCAGCCGCCGTACGTGTCCCAGTCCGCTGGCCCGGGATGCCGCGTCAAGTCGTCGGCCTCGGCGTTCTTCTTATCTGCCAGTTCGCGCGCGCCGTGCGTCTTGCCCGGCCAGTCGGCGTGTCGGTACTGCCCGAACTCGTCGATCAAGGGAAAGAACTGCGCCTCGGTCATGCCCGGGGGAATCGCCGGAAACCCTCGCATGCCGAAGAGTTTCGCCTGCCACAACTGCGGCACGGAATTGGTCTGCGGCGGATCGTTGCCCCATGCTCCGTGGACCGGAAGCAGGAGGCAGCCCAGCAGAATTGCAAGCAACCGAATTTCGAGACGACACGATCGGGTCTCGGCAGAAGTGCGGCAACATCTCTGTAGGGAACGGCCTCCGTACCGTTCCGCCCAGTTTGGAGCGGCACGGAGGCCGTTCCCTACAGAACCGCGCCGCCAGAACGTTACCCAGCTTTGAACCAGGCCAGAAATACTGCATGCAGTGGCGTGGAGGATGCGAGCAAGCGACATGATTCAATACTCCAGAATACGTGATAGATAGGCAAGGAAGGCGATTGAGGGGCTTTGCTGGGACTTGTTTTCCCCAGCATAGCACATCGCTTGCCGATTTCAAGCAGCCATATCGCATTGACACGCCTGGCCGGCGTAGGCATAATCCCCACTGCTTCTCTCGATATTCTCCTGTAGGGTTTGCCCTTGTCCGCCAACTGCAAACTCGTGTTGTTCCTGTTTATTGCCACGGTCGCCCCACTTCCGGCCGCGCTAGGGCAAACTGCGCCCGTACAGCCAGCGTCGGCCGATTGCTCCGCGGCACCGGCCGAACCAGAGTCGTGCGGTCCCGGTTGTTCGGATTCGTGCGGCGAGGAACCTCAGTCCGGTTGGCAATGCGGCCGGCGTCTACGCTCTTTGCTGGACGGCTTAGAGATCGACTGCGGGCCCGCGCCGTGGGCCAATTGGAACGAGCGCCCCTTGAGTATCGGCTGCTTTGCCGGGATGATCAACGGCGGGCCGCTGATCACCGACTGGGTGGGGACCTCGACCGGTTTTGACGGTGGTTGGCGGTTGGGCTGGGACTTCGACCCGAGTTTTGGGATCGAATCGCGAATGGCTTTTGCCTCGCCGAAACTCTACGACAGCTACAACTCCTTGCTGGCCTTGTATGCGCTCGATAAGACGAACGGCACGCCCTTCGCCAATCCGGGCCGCAGCGCCGAACTCTTTCAGTGGGATGTCGACATCCTTTTTTATCCCTGCGGCGAGACCCGCTTGCGGCCCTACTTTCTCACCGGCATGGGCGTGACGAACATTTACTTCACCGACTGTCTGGGTCAGACCACGGAAACCACGTGCCTTTCCTTGCCTCTGGGGATGGGCCTGAAATACCTCTGCACCGAACGGCTGGACGTGCGATTAGACCTTTTGGACGACATCGCCATAAGCAGCAATCGCCTGCAAACGCAACAGAATCTCTCATTAACGGCCGGCGTGGAGGTTCGCTTCGGCGGCAGCCGCAAGGTCTACTGGCCTTGGGATCTGGGCCGAGAGTTCTGGTAAGGCGCCAGTATGCGGAGCGTTAAGGCCAGCGAATTCAACCGCGTGGCGGTCGAGTCGGCCCGCGACATGAATACTACGGGGCAGGCCGTGCCGCAGAGCACGCCGCCGAAGCGGCAGTCGGCCGTGTACATGATCGCCTTCACGGTCAGGTTGGCCGACAACAGATCCGGAAAGAGCATGGCATCGGCCGCGCCGATCACGCCGCCTTCAATCTTCTTCTTCTCGCCGGCAGCGGCCGCATAGGCCAGGTCGAACGAGAGCGGCCCTTGTACCAAGCAGTGGGGGAAATCACCCGCCGCGTTCCGCCGCGTCAATTCCGCGGCATGCAGCGTGTCGGGCATAGCCTCGGAAACCTTCTCCGTGGCAGCCATAATCGCGATCCGCGGCAGGGCGGCCGCGGCCGGCTCGCCCAACAGCATTGCCGCATCGGCCAGGCTTTGCAGAATATCGGCCTTTTGTTCCAGTGTGGGCTGGATCGTGATGCCTGTGTCCGATAACAGGAACCGGCGTCGGTCCCGCGGGATTTCCATCAACACCACCTGGCAGATCGAGCGCTCGGTGCGCAAACCCGACTCGCGCGCGAGGACGGCCTTCATCAAGGCGGGCGTGGCGATCTGCCCCTTCATCAAGCTCCGCGCGCGGCCGGCCTTGATTTCGGCAACCGCGGCAGCGGCCGGATCTTCCGCATCCACGATTCGGAAGCCGGCCAGATCGATGTGCAGAGCGCCGGCCAACGCTTGAATTTCCTGCGCGGCGCCGGTGAGAACGGGCGCGACCCATCCGCGCCGCTGCGCCTCCGCGAGCGCCTGCAAGACGGTCGGATCCGCGCCGCCCGCGGCCACAACGGGGACGGGGGCGGGAAAGCCGTCGGCCAACCGATACAAATCGTCAAAACCGATCAGTGACATATCTCTCTCACTCAGCCTTCCACCGCGGCGGCCGCTTTTCGAGGAAGGCGGAGATTCCCTCCTGGGCGTCGTCGTGGGACGCATTCTCGGCGATCAGGCAGGTGGCCCGCTCGTAGGCCGAAGGCTCGTCCAGAGCGAGTTGATCGTAAAAGGCCCGCTTGCCCAAACTGATGATCGCAGGGCTGCTGGCGACAATCGCATCGGTCAATTGCCGGATCGATGCGTCGAGCTGATCGGCCGGTACTACGCGGTTGACCAGTCCCACGGCCAGGGCACGCTGGGCGGTGATGGGGAGACCGGTCAGCAGCATCTCCAGGGCCACCTTCGGCGGCACGGCGCGGACCAGTGGCACCATGGGCGTCGCACAGAACAGGCCGATCTTCACGCCCGGCGTGGCGAACGTCGCCTCCGGCACGCTCACCGCCAAATCACAGGTCGCCACGAGTTGGCATCCCGCCGCCGTGGCCAGCCCCTGCACGCGGGCGATCACCGGCTGGGGAAGTTTCCGAAGCTGTTGCATGACCCGCGAGCAACGGGCAAACAGCGCCTGGTAGTCGGCCTTGGATCGGCCCGGCATTTCCCCCAAATCATGGCCGGAACAAAAGACGGGGCCCGCCGCGCCCAGGACCACCACGCGGGCAGACCGATCGGCGGCGATCCGCTGGAGCGCCGAACCAAGTTCCGTCAGCATGGCCTCGGACAGCGCATTTCGCCGCTCGGGCCGATTCAACGTCAGCCGGACCACGCCGGCCTGAGATTCTACAAGCAACATGTCAGGAGTTAAGAATTAGAAGTATTTCAATTGCGCGCTATTCGCGTTGCAACAACTGGCATTCTCCCACATTTGCCCGCGGAATGAAACCCGGTGGCGGTTTTCGCTCGGTGGGAATGATCAGCCACTGAACCGAGATTGGGATAGGATCATTCAAGCTGCCCGCATGTTCCTTGACGTGCCGATCGAGTTGCAATGTCAGGAGCATACCCAAGTCGGCCAGCGAGGCGTCGATTACCACGCGATCGCGGCTCATGGTGATCTGCTCGGCAAGACTCCGGGCGGTTGGCCACTGTCGGTCCATTTCGCGGGCAAACGGCATGTCGCGGCCGATCCAATAGGTCAATGCTGCTAGAATGTGCAGGACCCAGAGCGCGCGGAAAAGGTTCTGACGACGCAAAGGCTCCAAGGCGAACCAAAGGCACATCAACAAGGCGGATGTCATAGGCACCCAATAGCGAGCCCCCGCCTCCCAGCGGAAGTAGGTCAGCACGGCGAGGTAGAATGGCATGGACCATGCCAGCGGATCGCCGCTGCGGCGAAGCCAGCGGAAATAACCGAACGCCAACAGACCGAACAAGGGCGCGTAAACCAACATGTTCACATTGCACCACGAACCGACGTCGCCGTACGACTTGAACATGAAGGGGACCGTGACCCGGCCGATATCGCTGACGACCAGGGCGCACCAGGGCCAATAACCGCCACCGATCGTGCCGACGCGTTGGGCCTCGATCGAATTCAAGTAGGTCCGGGATCCCATCGATTCCGCGGCCCAAAGGTCGTGCAGCATCACGCCGCCCACGGTAATCGCCGCCGCCGCGCCGATCGCCAGCGCAGCCGCCACGGCCCGCGGCCGGGAAAGACTCTTGCGTACCGCGGCGGCCAAGAGCGCACAGCAACCGCCGGCCGCCAGCGCGATACCCAGCGAACGGATCAGGCAGGCCGCGACGGTCAGTCCAACAACCATCGCCAGGCAGGCCAGGAAACGGCCCGGACTTCGTGCCCGGGCCAATGCTTGCACGCTCACCAACAGCCAGGCCATCGCAGTCATGAAGGCCATTTCGCTGATGGGTTGCCGATAATGAATCCACACGGCGTTGGTGCCGACACTGATGGCGGCGATCCAAACGGCGCCCTCTGGGGCCTGCCGCCGCGCCCACCGATAGACGCCCCACAGGAGGCCAAGGCCCAAGAGGCAATGGAGACAAGATATCTCCAGCAACGGCAGATATCTCAGACACAAGAGCGGACTGAGGAGCAGGGGATAACCCGGCGGAAACCAGAGTACCGGACTGCCCATGTTCTGCAAGCCGTCGCCGTGGGCCAGATGCCGAGCGATGGAAATATAGGCGGCCGCATCGCCCTGGCGATAGAACCACGGACTGATCTGCACAGCCAGCAGCAAGGCCGCCAAGGCCAATACGATCCGTTCGGCCCACGGTGAGAGGGATGCGGCGGCTGGTCTTTCATCGGGTAATGGGATCAAGGACATCACACAGCCTGACGGATGGTGACAGTTGGCGGAATAGGGATCATACTCGTAGCATGTTTAGGTTTCCGGCCGATTCCTGTCAAGAGCGACTCTTCGACACTCTTCGGTACGACGCTTGCAGATCGCCCGGTCGTCCGGGACAATAGGACGATCACTCACTAGGGGAAACCAATGATTACCTGCCTTTTTTCGTTCCTTTGTGCAACTGCCTTGGCTTCTCCCGCGCAGGAGAATCTGCTCGTCAACGGCAATTTCCAAGGGGGATTCGCCGGCTGGAGCGACTTGTGGACGCGCACGCCCGGTGGAAAACTCTCCTTGGACCGCCAACAGCGGCATGGCGGAACCCAAGCCGTGCGAATCGAGCATACCGGCCGCGACGACTGGAGCTTCGCCCAGCAACGGCCGCTGGAAGTCAAGCCGGGGCAAATCTACGAACTGAGCGGTTGGGTCCGCGTGCTCGGGCATGGCAACACGACACTTTCCGTGACGTTGAGAGATTCCGGCGACAAGGTCATCGATTGGAGCTTTGCCGGCCAGACGGCGGGCGCTACGGAAGGCTGGCGACAGTTGCGCTGCCGGTTCGTTGTGCCACCTGGAACGAAGACCATGCTGCCGCGTCTGATCGGCTACGGCCCGGCAAGCGTCTGGTTCGACGATGCCAGCCTCGTGCTTCAAGGCAACCTCGACCAGATGCGGCGAAAAGACTTGCCCGCAACCCTGCACGCGGGGAACGCGAACCTGGATGTCGTGTTCCACACTGCCGATGGCACGCTGACGTTTACCGATCGACGTTCCGGGCGGCGTTGGACCCAATGGCCGCGCACGCCGCTCGTTGTCCTCGACGCCCGGACTGCCGATTCCGCCTTCCATCTGACGATGCTGAACCCGGCCAGCATGCAGCGGTTGGAAGCCACGATCCGCCTGGAACCGCAAAAGCCCGAAGTTGTCTGCGAGATATCCGCCCAGGGCGACTTGCCCAGCGGGATAGCCTTTCCACAGCCGCTGCTGACCGACAAGGACACGTTCTTGATTCTGCCGTTGAACGAGGGGATCAGCTACCCGGCGGCCGATCAGACCATCGAGCCGGCCTATCAATATCTCTACGGCGGTCACGGCCTATGCATGGGCTGGTACGGACAGACCGACGGCCAGCAAGCGGTGCTGACCATTGTGGAAACGCCCGACGATGCGGGCGTACGCATGCTGCGGGGCGGGGGCCTGCTTTCGCTCGCGCCTGAGTGGGAAGCGCAGAAGGGGCGCTTCGGCTATGCGCGGCGGCTCCGCTGGGTGTTCTTCGACGATGGCGGCTACGTGGCCATGTGTAAACGCTACCGGCAGTATGCCAGGCAGACTGGCCTGCTCAAGACATTGGCGGAAAAACGGCGCGAGAATCCCAACGTGGACCTGCTGGTGGGGGCGGTCAACGTATGGTACTGGGAAAATGACGCGGTGGGCATCTGCCGCGAGTTGCGGGCCGCGGGCATCGACCGCATCCTCTGGAGCCACGCCGCCAGCCCCGAGACCCTCCGCCAACTCAACGACCTGGGCGTGCTCACCAGCCGCTACGACATTTACCAGGACGTCATGGACCCGGCCAACTTCCCCAAACTCCGCTGGGTCCACTCCGACTGGACCACCGCCGGATGGCCCAAGGACCTGATGCGCGATGCCGAAGGGAAATGGTTGCGGGGCTGGGAGGTCGAGGGCAAGGACGGCCAGTGGTATCCGTGCGGCGTGCTGTGTGATCGCCAGGCCACGGACTATGCGCGGCAGCGGATCCCCGCGGAACTGAAGACGCACCCCTACCGCTGCCGTTTCATCGATACGACGACCGCCGCGCCCTGGCGGGAGTGTTTCGATCCGGCCCATCCCCTGACCCGTTCCGAAAGCCGCGCTTGCAAAATGGACCTGCTGAAGTACATCAGCCAGGATTGCCGCCTGGTGACCGGCAGTGAAACGGGGCACGAGGCAGCCGTGCCCTACGTGCATTACTTCGAAGGAATGCTCAGCCTGGGGCCGTACCGCGTGCCGGATGCGGGGCGGGACATGACGCGGGTTTGGGACGAGGTTCCGGAATTGCTGGCGAAGTTCCAGACGGGGCATTTCTACCGCTTGCCGCTCTGGGAGCTGGTCTATCACGACTGCGTGGTGGCCCAGTGGTACTGGGGCGATTACAACAACAAGCTGCCAAAAGTCTGGGACCGTCGCGACCTGATCAACGCGCTTTACGGCACGCCGCCGATGTTCATGTTCAATCGCAAGCAATGGCGGCAGCAGCAAGAGCGGTTTGTCCGCAGTTATCAGCTTGCCGCCCCGGTCGCCCGGGCCACCGGTTACGTGGAAATGCTCTCGCACCGTTGGCTGACGGCCGACCACACGGTGCAGGAGACGCGCTTTGGTGGCGGAGTGACGGTGACGGTGAACTTTGGCGACCGGCCGTACCAACTGCCGGACGGGACGGAGTTGCCGCCTTTGGGCAGGCGCGTGGAGGGGCTTAGAAGGCGGTGAGCGTGTAAGGGGGGGTCGCCACGCTATCAAGTAATGTCCGCAACGCAATTTGAACCCGAAGGGTTCGCAGCGATTAGCCGGTGGTAAGCGCAGCGCCACCACCGGTTACGATACGCGAAGACGCCAACCGAACCCGGAGGGTTCGCAGCAGTTTGGCGCTGCGACCCCTCTTCGGGGTCAAGGGGCAGGAACGGAACCGTCAACCCCGGGTGCGCTGCGCGACCCGGGGCTAATCGCTGGCATCCCTCCGGGATGGGAACAAGGTTTCGGGCTTGCCAGTGAAGCCCGCGAAAGCCGCACGCGGTTGAATCAGTATACGACTTGGCAGTTCGGCAAGGCCTGTTGAAGTCTGTTCGCGCCCGCTTGCGTGACCAGAGTGCATCCGAAGATCCGCAACGACTTAAGACGCGTCAACCCCTTCAGATGTTCCAGCCCGGCGTCTGTGACCCGCGTGCTGTTGATTGCCAAATCTTGAAGTTGGGACAACCCATCAAGATGCTCCAGGCCGGCGTCGGTTACTTGGGTATCAGTGATTTCCAATTCGTGAAGCTGGAGCAACGCTTTGAGGTGTTCCAGGCCGGCCCCCGTGATTTGCGTGTCGCGGATGCACAGCAGTTGAAGTTGAGTCAAGCCTCGGAGATGTTCCAATCCGGCGTCCGTGACCCGCGTGTTCTCGAGTTCCAAGAAATGAAGTTCGGCCAGCCCTTCGATGTATTCTAGCCAGGCGTCCGTGACCTGGGTGCCGTGGAGATCCAATCCCCAGATTCCGGGCAAGTCTTTGAGATGTGCTAACTGAGCGTCGGCATCCTGAGGACAAAGGGTAACATAAGTAACATCCGAGAAGAAGTCAACTCCGAGCAGATTCAGCAACCAGGGCGCTGGCAGTGTTGGATTTGGCATGTAGTAAATCCCATACTCGGCAGTGCCTCCAGAGTTGTCAATATCCTCCGCCACTTCCCGCTGCCTCTTCGCCGCTTTCATCTCCACCGCCAGCCAACTGCACGGCACAGCCACGGCAACTGTCAGCACCAGCAGCGACCGTATCGAGAACTGAAACCGCCAGCGGAAAAGCAGACTCACGATGAACCAACCCAGCATGAGCAGCATCGCCACACCGACCACCGCCACGGCGATCAGCACGGTCCAGCCCTTCTTTTCGTTGAACCCGAACCACGTATATCGCTCCGACAGCCAAAGCAGGCCCTCCACGATCAGTAAGCCGTAGATTAGGCAGGCAGGCGTGGGGGAGAACCATCGGCGTTGGGACTTAGCAGAGAGCATGTCAGCACTCGATGCGGCACTTCGGTAATGCCTGCTCGCCAGAGGAAGGGAAACTGCTTTCGCTCAGCTAATCATCTTGGCCGCTGGCTTGGCCGCCGTCAACTGGCTATGCCGCTGCCGGGGCATTCGACGTGCCTTGCCGACAGCGATTGTCGGCGACGCCACCGCCGCCACGGCCACCCCGCCTGCGTTGTCGACCGCTTTGAACTGCTTTCATTTTCCTGTCGCACATTTTCCTGTCAGTTCTTTGTTAGGCCTGCCTGCCCGGTACGGTCCGATCCGCCTGGTCGAGAAGATCGCCGATCTGGCGCGGCGGCCGCCACCGAGGCAGCCGCCGCCGGATGCAAAGCCAGCCGATACCTCGACGCCAGTTCTGGAGGGCCGTGCCCGCGGAGAAAGGAAACTCAACGAGGTGGAGCAAAGATTCGACAGCCTTATGGAAGTGGCGAAGGACAAGCCCAAGCAGGTCGTCAAACAGGGCCTTTCCGAATACTTCCTCTTCACGATCGAGGGCCGCGAGGACATCAAGGACAAGGAGCCCAAGCGGCTGGTGGCCCTGAAAGTCGCCGACGTGCCGCTGGAATCGATCTACAAGCTGTCCGACCGGGATTCTGGACAGCAGTTCACCAAGTTCTACCGCTTCAAGAACGTCAAACTGCTCGACGACCAGGGCAAAGAGAAGAAGCTCTCGGCGATGGAAAACCTCGGCCTCTCGCCGCTGCCCAACGGCACAGTGCGGCACTTTTCCGAGTACAAGAACAAGGACCTCGCCTATGTCGGTGGTACGGAGACCAAATACGTGCCCATCGGCGACCGCGTGGAAGTCAACGTTGGTCCCGACAAGGACATCACCGTCAGCCGGCGGCTCAAGGACCAGAAGATCGGCAATGTCGTCGCCCGGCAGTACAAGCGCCGGCTCGACGACAAATTCGTGCTCTACTGCCCTGCAAATTCAAGCCGCGCGCAAATGGTGGCGAGGTTCAATGCGTATTATTAGGTATAAAGCGCGCTGAGACAAATGGCTCTTCCGGGTATCGGTGCGGAAGTCCCCCTTCTGCGTCGTTTAACCCGGAGCCAACGGCGACGGCTAGTAAGGGAAAACGCGGTCGCCGTTGGCTCCGGGTTAAACGACTTGCAGCCAAAGTGCGGGAGAGCCAAGACGATTCGGCCAGGCCTGAATACTCTGCGCGTGTATTTGTTCTTTGACAATTTAACCAGCCCCCGGCGTAGCGAACCGGGGGCCATAATTGGTGCGCGGCGCCGACTTGGGCAAGTCGGCGTCCGCGCCGGCGGCTGCGCGGAACCTGTAGCGCGTGGGTGTCGTGTCTCGACCCAACTGCGGCCCGGGCAACGGTCGCGAACTGCCGCACTTGCCGCGGCAGTAATTAATTATTTTGCTGACACTGCACTTAAATAGCTAAAGGAAAATGGCGTGTGCCCGACCCCTATATACTGTACACATGGCCATATTACCAAAAAAGTGGCTAGGAAGTGGCTAGGTTGGCTACAAAAGTGGCTAGGAAATGGGCCAAAGTGGCTAGGTATTGTCTAGGTATTTCGGCTGTAGCAAGACTATCGTTAGAGTGTCAAGTGATCGTATTTCGGCAGTTTACGCTTTGCGAGCAACACCTTTAGTGAAAGCAGAATACGCACATGGACCTAAAAAACCGCCTCAGAAACGCCAAGACGCACTTTTTTTCGATGTGGTCACACCACTGCCTGACTCTATATGGCTGTTTGGCCGCCGGTCCAAGTCCGGAAAACTGCGGCCCAAGACACTTTTTTCTGACTCATGCCGTCTTTGCCGTCGGCGAACAGAGTGGGACTGGCTAGCCCGCAGAGAACAACACCCCGTATTACCCCGCCATGAAAGACCTTCACACTAGCACGACGCGGCCACCGCGCGCAGCATGGTCGCCAACTCGTTGTCACCGATTGCCCGACGCTCCAACACTTTTTCCCACTTGGTGGCATTCTGGCCGCCGTTTATTATAATCAAAGTCATATTGGCCGTGCCTATACCCACCCCCCTATTTCGACAACGCGGTATCCTGATTCGGCCCCTGTTGCCGATTTCCGCCGTAGACGACCGGAACCCCAAGACACGTGGGAGTGGTCGTAAGTCCTGAAATGCCCCGAGGAGATTTTGGCATTAAACTGCAGAAGCGATTGGCGACTTTGGCCCTGGTGTTTACGTTTGCCCTGATGGCAGATCTGCCCTTGCAGGCCGCTTCCACGCTGAAAACGGAAAGCTGGGAGAACAACGACGCCGCCTTTGCGGCCTTTGCCGCCCAAATCAGTTCGTCACACAACCGCAACCTCCTGGCGCGGGACGACGTGCATGCCGTCATGGATCCGCACGGTGCCATTCGCGACGCGGGCATGTTGATCGACGGCGATGCGGGTACGCGGGGCGACCGCGGCCGCGTGTTCGTCGACGGCCAGCCGAGCGTGATTACGTTCTTCCTGGGCACTCCCAAGACGATCAAGGAGGTCGGCGCCTACTCGTTCAACGGCGATGCGCGGAGCAACCAGGACTACGAGGTCCGCTTTGCCAGCGGCGGTCCCGCGGCGGGCGTGGTTCCCGATTTTCCTGAGAAGGCTCAATTGACAACAGGCGACCGGATCGTGGGCAAGGACCATGGCGGGTTTCACACGCGGTTTGTCGACGAGCATGGGGGACCGTTGGTGCAGGGCAAATACGACTGGGTTCAATTCCGCATCTGGCGTACCTACGGCGTGAAGGCCGGCCATGCGGCGCGGACCCGTGATCCTTCCAGCGGCACGGCAATGGTCGAGTTGGAAGTGCTTGGCGACGAGCGCGATGTGGCGCCGCCTACGCCCGAGCAACTGGCCTATGTCAAGGCGGCCAAGGCCGCCCTGGGGCAACCGGAGTGGGTGCAGCGGCCGACCTGGCGGGAATCGCTGACGGCCACGCGCGAGGCGCTGCTCCAGTGGGAATGTCTCCAGGACCATCTGGCGCTATACAAGGCGGGGGTCGTGCTGGGTCCCTGGCATCTGCTGGGGCCGGTACCGCAGGGAGGCAAGGTGGCCCAACAGATCCAGGCGGCCGACCGACTCGACCTGACGGCCCGATATGCCGACGAGCATGGCAAGCAGTTCAGTTGGCAGAAGTGCGAGAAGTTCGCCGATGCCCAGGTCAACGATTTGAGCGGTTATGGCAAAGAAGGCGTGATCTTCCTTTGCCGCAGCCTGAACATGCGGCGGGCCTGGCCGCCGCGCGAGGTCTACCTGGACCTGGCGGCCGACGGCGGCTCGGCCTGGTGGCTGCCTAGCCATCACGGCCCGGGCATCGAGAGTTCGCTGCCCATCCTGCGCGGCGGGTCGAATATGATGCGTGAGGAGGCCCAGCGGCAGTTCGTCATGCAACTCTCGGCCGGCGGCGACGGCCAGCGGCGATTCTGCTTCACGCTGAAACCGAATCTCGCCTCGCCGGGCGCCGGATCGATCGACCAGCGCTGGCAGTGGCGCCACCGGTTCTGCGAACAGGCGCGGGCAAAGTTCACCGATCCCATCGATCAGTTGCAGATGAAGTGGGAAATGGATGGGGGCATCTGGCTCGGCGAACACGGCACGCTCGCCGACTGGGCGCCGGGATGCCTGGACGACTACATGAAGTTGAAGTACGGTGCCGGCATCGAGCGGCGCTTGTCGCAGTTAGACACTCTGCTGCGCGAAAAGATGGGCGTCCAGGCAATGGCGCTGGCGTCGGTGCAAGAGCGGTTGGCAGACTGGAGCCGGTCGATGCGGCAGTCGCTCGCGCCGTCGCTCTCGTTGGACGCGCTGCGGGCCAAGTATTACCGGTTGGCCGCCGTGAAGGAAGCGGGCGACTTGGCCGGCCGGGTCCGCTCGCTACGGTTGGCCGTCGAAGACCAGCGGAGCACGCTGGGCGATCGCTACGCCAAGGGCGATGCCTATCTGGCCCGGGTCGACGTGATGAAGAAAGCCGCGGCGGCGGTGGTCGCTTCGGCGCTGGAATCGTCTGGATCTCCGCCGGCAAACCTGGTCGCTCTCAAGACCGAATTGGACAAAGCCTCGGCCGAAATCCTTTTGGCCAACCCGCTCTTGGATTTCGACAAGCTCCTGGTGGTCCGGGGCACCCCTTACTTTCAGTCGAATTGGGACGGGCCAAATCACCTCGGCTCCGACCTGATCGTCGTCTCGCCGGTCCGCGCCGACGGCAAACAGACTCTCCTGTACCACGACGGCAGGATCGCCGATTTCGACTTGAATTGGGACGGTCGGCGGATCTTGTTCTCCAACGGCAACGCCCTTTTCGAGATCCAAGCCGATGGCACCGGCCTGCGCCAGGTCTCGGCCAAGGACCCGCCCGTGTGGCACTACGACGGCTGCTATTTGCCCGACGGCAAGATCGCCTGCGTCTCCAACGCCTGCGAACAGGCGGTCCCTTGCACCGGCGGGCCGAACGTGGGCAACATGCATATCCTCAACGCCGACGGCAGCGGCGATCACCGCGTCTGCTTCGAACAGGATCAGGACTGGAACCCGACCGTCATGCAGGACGGCCGCATCCTCTACACCCGCTGGGAATACGCCGATCTGCCGCACTATTTCTCGCGTCTGCTGTTCCGCATGAACCCGGACGGCTCGGGCCAAATGGAGTATTACCATAGCAATTCCTATTGGCCCAACGCCATGTTCTGGCCGCGTCCGATCCCCGGCCATCCCACCGAGATCGTTTGCGTGATTTCCGGCCACCACGGCGTATCGCGGACCGGCGAGTTGGTCTTGTTGGACCCGGCCCTGGGCCGCCACGAGGCCCAAGGCTGCCTGCAACGGATACCGGGCTACGGCAAGAAGGTCGAAGCGATCATCGAGGATCAATTGGTGACCAATTCCTGGCCGAAATTCGCCTGCCCGTGGCCGTTGGCCGAGCCCAAGACAAACCGGGGTTCCGGCAAGTACTTTCTTGTCAGCGTCAAGCAAGATGAGTCGGCGACATGGGACCTCTGCCTGGTTGACATCTTCGACAACATCACGCCCATCCTCAAGGGCGGCTACATGAACGGCGTGCCCTTGCGGCCGCGGGAGAAGCCGCCCGTGATCCCGTCGAACCTGACGCCCGGACAGAAAGACGGCGTCATCCTCTTGGCCGACATCTACCGCGGCGAGGGTCTGCGGGGCTATCCGCGCGGCTCGATCAAGCAACTGCGGATCGGCTCCTATGAATATCGTTTCGCCGGCAATGGCGACACCTACGCCGCGTCCAATGAAGGTGGGTGGGACGTGAAGAAGATCCTCGGCACGGTGCCCGTGCGCGAGGACGGATCGGCGATGTTTCGCGTGCCCGCTAACACCCCCATCTTTGTTCAACCGCTGGACGCGGAAGGCAAGGCCCAGCAAATCATGCGGAGTTGGTACACGGCCATGCCGGGCGAAACGGCGTCCTGTGTCGGCTGCCACGAGAACCAGAACAGCGGTCCGCCGTCGAAGATGACCGCCGCGGCCCTGGCCAGGCCGGTCGAGATCACGCCCTGGAACGGCCCCACGCGCGGTTTCAGCTTCGACCGCGAGGTCCAGCCGGTGCTCGATCGGCGCTGTGTGGGTTGCCACGAGGGCAAGCCGGTCCGCGCGGGCGATCGGATGGTGGCCACGCCGGACCTGCGGGCGAAGCAACTTCGGCCCGACTTCAGCGGGCGTTACAGCCCGGCCTACATGGTCCTGCAAGAGTATGTCCGCCGGGCCGGCTTTGAGTCGGATATCCACATGCACGTGCCGTCGGAGTTCGAGGCCGACACGAGCCCGCTGGTGCAGATGCTCAAGAAAGGCCATCACAACGTCCAACTCACGCGTGACGACTGGGAACGGCTCTATACGTGGATCGACTTCAACGTGCCTTACCCGGCCAATTGGCGTGAGAGCCACGTGCCGCCCAACCGGGAACTGGTCGAGCGCCGCGCGAAACACCAGAAACTATTTGCCGGCATCGACGATCGGGATGAAGAGCCACAGCCGCTGCCGCCGGTGGCCGCCTTCGAGCCGCCAGCCCCCGTGCCCGCCTCGACAGCCAAGCCGTTGGCGGTCGCCGGCTGGCCGTTGACCGCCGACGCCGCGAAGAAGCTCCAGCAGGCGGCTGCGTCAGCCCTGCCGCTCCGGGAACTCACGCTCAGCGGCGGGATCAAAATGAACTTTGCCGTCATTCCTGCGGGCCGCTTCGTGATGGGCAGCCTGCGCGGGGCAGCGAACGAAGCGCCGGAAACGGCCGTCACGATCGACCGGCCTTTCTACCTTGGCGTGACCGAAGTGACCAATGCCCAGTACGCCGCCTTCGATCCGCATCACGACAGCGGGTATATCGAAGGCCGCAACAAGGACCGCACCTCGCGGGGCACGCCCATCAACGCCCCCGATCAGCCGGTCGTTCGTGTTTCCTGGAACGAGGCCATGGCCTTTTGCCGCTGGCTTTCGCGGGAGAAGGGCTGCCGGGCGACCCTGCCCACCGAGGCGCAATGGGAATGGGCCTGCCGCGCCGGCGCAGCCACGGCCTTCTCTTTCGGCGATACGCTGCAGAACCACAACGGCGCGATGAATATCGCCGACAGCAGCATCGCCGGCTGGAACTACGGCCGGGCCGAACCGAACTACAGCGACGGTTACTATTTCACAATCCCCGTAGGCCGTACGCCCGCCAACGCCTGGGGCCTTGCCGACATGCACGGCAACGCGGCCGAATGGTGCCTGAGCAACTATCGGCCTTATCCCTACGATCCGCGGGACGGCCGCGACGATCCGCAAGTGGCCGGCCTGAAGGTCGTCCGCGGCGGGTCATGGAACGACCTGGCCAAGGACGCCAGTTCGTCGGCCCGCTGGCGCTATCAGCCCTATCAGCCGGTCTACAACGTCGGCTTCCGCGTGTTGATCGAGATCGGTAGCGACACGGTGGCGAAGACAGCGGCCGTGAAGCACGTGCCGAAGAACCAATAGAGAGGATAATTGTGCCATGCGATTCTGCCTGCATCGAAGTGTGAGCTGCCTCGTCCTTGCGCTCTGTTTCCTGTCGCCGTGTTTAGTGCAGGCCGGCGAGCCGTCGCCCAGCGACGCCACGATCACGGTCAACGCCGCCAAGGTACTCAACACCATGCGCGGCGGTATCGGCGCTTCGTGGCATGCTATCGAAGCCCCGATCCCCGTGTCCCCGCAGCCCGATCCCGTTTTTGGCGACAAGAGCCACGGCGGCAGCGGCTGGGGTGGCTATCCACCTGCCGACGACGATGCGGCCTGGCGGCAGATCGACCGGCACGCCCGCTGGCTGGGACTCGATTGGAACCGCGTCGAGCTCGAACAGCGGATCTATGAACCCGAGCGCGGGCAATTCTCTTGGGATAACGCCGAAATGCGGATCCTGTACCGCATTCTCGACTGGTGCGAGAAGAACAAGGCCGACGTATTCTTGCAGCAGATGTGGGGCAACGTGGCCTGGAACACGTTCCCCGAGTGGCGCGACGACGCCATCGGACGCGTCCACAGCGGGCCGGCCTCGTTCACCGACTTCGGCGAAGGGCTGGCAACGCTTGTCGAACACCTGGTCAGGAAGAAAGGCTACACGTGCATCCGCTGGGTGTGCATCAACAATGAGCCTAACGGCGGCTGGTCTTGGTGGCAGAAGCCGCCCAACAAACTCCTGCCATTGCGACCCGGATTGGCCGCGGTCCGCAAGGCACTGGACGCCCGCGGCATTGCTATCCCGCTTTCCGGCCCGGACCTCACCGGCGGCGTACCGCCGCTGGAGCCCAAGCGGTATGACTTCCTCGATCTGCTGGGGGCCTATGATTTTCATTCCTACGATGAGAACTTCGACCGGCTCAGCAACGGCGGCATGGCCCATTTCGACAAGACGACCGCCGCCTGGGCGGCCTGGGCGCACGAGGACGGCAAACCGCTGTTCCTCTCGGAATTCGGCACGATGGCCAACGGCTGGGGCGGCGACCACGCCGGCCCAGGCACTTTCGTCTCCACGCTGAAAGACGCGGAACTGGTTGTGCGGCGGATCAACGCTGGCGTCGACGGCTTCAATCGTTGGAGTTTCCTCAACCGCGGCGATCTCGACGGCCAATGGCAGTTCATCGAGACCTTCGACCGCAAGGAGAAGAAACTGCTCAAGCGGTTTACGCCGCATCCGAACACCTATTTCGTGCTGGGCCTGCTCACGCGCTTCATCGCCAAGCATTCCGACGTGCTGGATTGCCGCGTGGACGGCGGCAAGATTGCCCCTTGGCAGAGGGTCTTCGCCGCCGCCCTGCGCAGCCCCAAGGGCGATCTCACTCTGGCCGTAGTGAACGACGCCAAGGCAGCGTGCAAGGTATCCTTCGAGCTGCGCGGGCTGGGCAAAGAACGCACGCTTTATCGCTACGGCGTGGATGAAAGCCAGCGCGACCGCGACGACCTGAAGATCGATCCGCAGGCCGAGTACCGGCTCTCGCCCGCCGAAGCCACATTCACCGACCGCTTGGCGCCGATGGGCGTGACCGTGTACTCCACCTACAAGCTGACCGATAGTGATGACGGCGTGATCGACCGACCATGAACATCATCTTCTGTTCCGATGATTTCGAGCGGCGAAAGCCCGATGAAGTCTATACTGCCGAGGTCGCTGCCCTGGAACGTGTCGGCGGGCAGCATTTCCTCGTCAATTATGACGCATTGGTCAATGATGGGGATGCCGTCAAGGCGGTTCGCCGGGTGCCCGAGCAGGCGGAACTGTGCCTTGCCATCTATCGCGGTTGGATGCTCAAGCCGGCCGCCTACGGCCGATTGTACGAGGCCCTCGCCGCCAAGGGATTGCGCCTGATCAACGATCCTGCCGCCTACATCCATTGCCACCATCTCCCCGAATCGTATTCGGTCATCGAGAAGTGGACACCCAAGTCCGTCTGGCTGAAGATCGGTGGCGGGGTGGACATGGACCGCATCATGGATCTCTTGCAGACCTTTGGGACGGCGCGGCTGGTGCTGAAGGACTTCGTGAAGTCCCGAAAACACGAATGGAACGAGGCCTGCTACATTCCCTCCGCAGCCGACCGCAGTTCCGTGGAGCCGGTCGTCCGTCGTTTCCTAGAACTGGTGGATGACGATCTCAACGAAGGTTTGGTCTTCCGCGAATTCGTTGACTTTGAGCCGCTGACCCAACACTCAAAGAGCGGGATGCCCTTGACCAAGGAATTCCGGCTGTTCTTCTTGGACGGCAAGCCGGTCTTCTGGACCGAGTATTGGGAGCAGGGCGATTACGCGGACACGGCCCCGCTCGTGGATCAGTTCGCAAAGATCGCCGCGGCCGTGAAGAGTCGCTTCTTTACAATGGACATCGCCAAACGCCGGGATGGCGACTGGTCGATCGTGGAGCTTGGAGACGCCCAGGTCGCGGGGCTTCCCGAGAATGCCGACGTGGATGGGTTCTATCGGGCGATTGGGGAACAGTTTGATAATGAACGAGGGCAAAGAAAATGAAACCGATAATCCTCTTTCGTACAGAACTTGCTTTCCAATACGAACTGCGGATTGCCCGGGAGCACTTTGAGGTCATCGAGCAGCGCTGCGCTTGCCCAAAAGACCGACTTGTGATCGGGCGTTACTCGATCCTGCCGTTCCACCAGGAGCTTGAGCGCGACATCGAGATCATGGGAAGCCGGTTGGTCAACACCGGGGAGCAACACCATTGGATCGCTAACTTCGACTATTACCATGATTTGAAGGACTACACTGCCGAATCCTGGGACGACAGCAACATCCATCTCTGCAGCCATTCAGGCCCCTTTGTCGTGAAAGGTCGGCTAAGCTCGATCAAGCATCGTTGGAACAGCCACATGTTCGCCAAAACGAAGCGGCGGGCCATCGAGATCGGCAAGGAACTGGTCCAAGATGCGACCATCCGCGAAGAGGGTGTAATCTACCGGAAGTATGTCCCGCTCGTGACTTATGAAGTTGGTCTGCATGATATTCGATACACCAACGAATGGCGGATCTTCTACCTGGGCGACACGCGGCTCAGTTACGGTTACTACTGGTCACTGGCAGAGAACGTCGTTGAAAGAAAGTTGCCGCAAGAAGGGCTGGACTTCGCGGATCGCGTGGCGAAGATTGCGTGCCACCACGCTCGCTTCTTCACCCTCGATATCGCGGAGAAGGAAAAGGGCGGCTGGCTCCTGATCGAAGTCAATGACGGCCAATCATCGGCGTTGTCCGAGAACGACGCCCACGTCCTTTACGGGAATCTGAAGAAGGCGTTGGAATAGCGGAGTGGACAGGGGGCTCGGAACAATTCCTTGGCGATCTAATGAGTTTTGGCGCGCAAGATCGGTATTGTCCCCCGTCGCTGTAGGGAACGCCCTCCGTGGCGTTCCGAAAGAACGCGCGGAACGCCACGGAGGGCGTTCCCTACAGAAAACGATTACCGATCTTGGCTTTCAAAAGCCATTAGGATTTCCCGCCGCCAAGACTTCTTCACTGGCCGCACAAGGCGGCAGGGGTCGAGGAATCTCAGGGGGGTCTGTCTTCGCTCACAAGACTTGTTCACCGGCCGGACGAGCCGGCAGGGGTCTCAATAAGGCGGAGCTAGGCGACGAAAGCCGTGGAAAAGGACAACCAGCAGGAAAAAGAGATTTCGCGGCAGAATCGCCGGCCAGAAATACCGAACGTCCCCCAGCGGACGGTCCAGCTCTCGCCGTTGTTCCAGCCGATCCGCGACCTTACGGAGCAAACGCACCGAGCGGGGCCAGTCGATAATCCCGTCGAGCCACGGTCCGGGAATCCCCGCCTCGCCCACGGTGGCGCCGGCCAGGGCGCCGGCGATCGCGCCCACCGTGTCCGTATCGCCACCGCAGTCCAAGGCCGCCTCCAGCGTGGCGCGGAAATCACCGTAATGCCGCAGCCAGGCATAGGTGGCAACGGGCACGGTGTGGTAAATATACCCGCTTACCCCGTTTGCCAGTCCAAGCGCAATGGCGAAACCAGGCACGGAAGTCCCTGCCGCCAAAGCAGTCTGCATCTGCTCAATCCACTGCCGCCATGGACCGTCCTGGGGCGCCAACTCGACCAGTAATGTCGTGATCGGCCCAATTTCGGGTTGCTCCGCCGGATCATGTGCGACGGCCCACGCGGCCAGGCGGGCAACCGCCTCGGCGCCAATGACCGCCTTGGGGTCGGTGTGCGTGAGTTGCGTCGAGGCCAGCACGAACTGCCGCAGCATTTCTGGTTGGTCATGGAAATAGCCGCCGATTATGGCGCTGCGCATGGCGGGGCCGTTTCCGGCGGAGAAGACTCCGCTGCGATTAGGTGGAAAGCCCAGCCAGAGTTTCAGGCAGGCCCTCGCCGTTGCCATGCCGATTCCGGCCGGCAAACCGGCGACCCACCATCGCAGATGCCACGCCAGGCTGCGCCGAAAGGCATCAGGGTCGGCCGGATGCCTCAAGAGCGACTGGGCAACGAACAAGGCGTGTTCCGTATCGTCGCTTACCATACCGCGGCCAAAGAGCAACCGATGTCGCCAAGGGCCGGGCATCAGCCGCCGGCGCCGTCGCGGCGAAAGCCCTTCGGCGGGCAGGCCCAAGGCGTCGCCGACAGCGGATCCCAGCAGGATTCCAGCGAGGCGGTTGGTCATAGTTGGGGCTCGCTCTTTCAAATTGGAATTTCCTGCCAAGTCTTGTGGCCTTGCAGAGTAGTCCGAAATGACTCGATTACCCGCGTAACATGCTCGTAGGTCTCGGTATTCATGAGTTCCTGCAAATAGAACACTCGCTTCGCCACTGCGCTCAAGTCGAAGCACCAGTAGAATGTCATCAGCGGGTTGATCCACAGAGTGTTGCCTCCGGTCAACCGAGTGGAATGATAAGCGCCGAAATGGCCCTCCAGAGCGGACAAGATCGAACTGCACACAATGCTCGCATGATCCGCCGACATGGCGCTGCGAACGGCCGTACAAGCGTCAACGTATCGAGTGACGGCCGGCATTGACTTCAAGAGCGAGACTGCACCGAGAAAGCTTCCCTCGCGCGTCAGATCGGCAACTGCTTCCAGGACCTGACTATGGCATATGCCATGATACCAGTCTACGCCGAAACCCAGGCAAACAAGGAACTTCCTGGGTACATCGACTTGATGAAGGGCTGCGACGCTTGCCATGTCTTCGCTTGGTGTACCAAGACCAGCTTCGTCGCCGCGCATCAGACTGTCCGTCCCGCCATCCACGAGGACTATTGTATCAAGGTTCAGTTCTTCAACGAGCTTCCGGTATGCGTCTCTCAGCGGTTGGACGCCCGTTCGATGAGTGGCATAGATCGAAACCTCCTCGCCTTGGGTCCGAAACCACCGGCACAACATCTTTTCAGGAAAATAGTTGAGGTAAGCCTCTGAGTCGGCAGTGACTTCTACGCAAACGGGTGTTACCCAACGCCCGACCGAAGGAATCAGGCTGGAGAAGGAGAGGTTCGCCAAGTAGACATCCCGCCCGGACTCGCGCAACAGGAAGTAGAGCGGCAAACCGCTGAACACGTCGAAACCACCCCCAGCGCCTGCGATCAGAACGCGGCGGCTATCGGCCAGTTTCTGGAAGAATGGAAGTTCAAAGCCGGTGATTGGGGACATAATACTGGGCTCTTTATTGACACCGCGACTTCGGGAATCGACGCACTTGTTGCGGACGGCACTTAGGGCTCAACTTGCTCTGGAAATCGCAAGTACTCCGGTGGCACGGCCTCCGTTAACCAAACCCCGTTCTCTGACCGATAGAACGCATGCCCGTCATTATGCATCCGTCCCGCCTCGACCACCAGTACCACGGGCTGGCCACGGCGCTGGCCGACACGCGCGGCCTTTTCTCGGTCGGCCGATAAGTGAACGTGATGGCGATTGCCGCGCAGCAGCCCTTGGGCGCGGATCGAGTCCAAAAACCGCTCCACGGTGCCGTGATAGAGCAACTTCGGGGGTTCGATCGGCACGAGGCCCAAGTCCACCTCAACACTGTGTCCCTGGTTCGCCCGGATGAGTTGGCCGTCCGGCGAGAAGGAGAACCGCTTCTTATCATTCGTGGCGACAACTTCCTCCAACTGCTCCCGACTGATCGATTGCCCATGGCGACCCGCCGCGGCCAAGAGTTCCTCGACCGCCACGCAGCCCTCGGCGTCCAGCGTGATCCCGATGGCCTCGGGCTTATGGCGGAGCACAAAACTGAGGAACTTGCTGATTTGTACCAATTGATTATTCATAATTCGAACGAAAACCCTTGCTTGACCACGACAATAACTCGAGGCGGACTGAAGTCCACCCTAAAGTCTTTGCCCCAACTGCCGCAGGACCGCTTCATATCGCCGGCCAATGGCGTGAATCTCGAAGCGCCGCGACTCGGCGCCGGTGACGTCGATGCGGATCTCGACGTAATCCCGCGGCAGCGAAGCTTGCACGCGATCGGCCCACTCGATCAACACTAGGCCGTCGCTCTCGAAATACTCGTCAGGGCCAAGCTGCTGAAACTCGTCGTCGTCGCGGAGCCGATAGGCGTCGATGTGGTAGATCGGCCGCCGGCCGCGATGCTCCTGGATGAGCACGAAGGTAGGACTCACCACGTCGCGGCGGTTGACGCCCAGCGCTTCGGCGATGGCCTGCACCAGGCGCGTCTTGCCGGCACCAAGCGTGCCGCATAGGGCGACCGTCGTGCCCGGTGGCAAGAATTCGGCTAGGCGGTGGCCCAGGGCCGCGGTGGCGGCCTCGTCAGCAGCGTTGAAGATAAAGGGAGGCATCAAGCGCGAGCAGATGGGAGTTTGGTCAGTTTCGAGTAAGAGGCTAACTGGGAAGCCCGCACCCCCGGCCCCTCTCTCGGAAGGCGAGGGGAGTTAGTCGGCATTCAAGTAAACGTATGCTCCCAGCCCGACGGTGTCAACGGTTGCACCGGCCCGCCCGCCGGGCGCTGCCAAAGGCCCGGCTCAGCGGTGATCTGGCCGATGTCGGTCAGCGGCACGTCCAGCGGCTGTTGAGCCAGCATCCGCCGGGCCTCGTCGGGCGGCACGGCCAGCAGCAACTCAAAATCCTCGCCGTCGCCCAAGGCGTGTTCCAAGGGTGTGCGGCCATCGTGGCCTTGCGCGGCCAAGCGGCGGGCGTCGTCGTGGATCGGCACGCGGTCCGTCTCGACGATCGCGCCGACGCCGCTTTCGCGGACCAGCCGCCCCAGGTCGATCGCCAGCCCGTCGCTGACATCCATGCCGGCGTGCAGTTCGTAGCGCTCGTTCAGCAGCAGGGCCTCGTGGACCCGCGGCGGGAAGTCAAAATGCCTTCCCAGGATGCTGCCGCCGAATGCCCCGCTGACGACGATCCGATCGCCGGCCAGCGCGCCCTTGCGCCGTAGCGGACCACGAGCGGTAACCGCGCCCAAGAGCGTGGCCGTGATCACCAGCGGGCCGTCCCAACTGTTGGTGTCGCCGCCGGCAATCGCCAAGTCATATTGCTCGGCCAGCGGCAAGATACCATTGTAGAGTTGCACGGCCAACTCGCCGCCGCCTTTGCGGGGCAAGGCCACGGCGATCACGGCGGCCAGGGGACGGGCGGCCATCGCCGCCAGGTCGCTGAGGTTCACCGCCAGCGCCTTGCGGCCCACCCGCCGCGGATCGACCTCGGCTAGGATGAAGTCGACCTGGTCCGTGAGCAGATCGACCGTGATCACGCACTCGTCGATCCCGGCCATCCGCAGTACGGCCGCATCGTCGCCGGGACCTAGGCGCAACAGCGGGTGCGGAGGAAGGCGTTCGCGGAGCCAGGCGATGAACTGCTGTTCCATCGAACGTCACGGTTGCCGGGCAACCTTCAGGCCCACGGACATGAACCCGTAGAGCGTCTCGTTGCCGCGGAGGATGTAGAACTTTACGGGAGTGATGCTGTTGAAATCGGGCCGCTTGAGTATATAGGCCACGTTGTCCAGCGAAACCGTCTCCCACACGTGCATGCCCACCAGCACGTCGCCGGCGCGGATGCCCTGCTCGGCGGCCGGGCTGTTCTGGCGAACGTCGACCACCGACAGCCCGCCGCGGTAGCGGGTGTGGAACTTCTGCTTGAACTCGGCGTTCGGCATGGGCCGCAGGTCCATACCGAGAGTTTCCCACGCGCCGGTCGCAACGGCAGGCGACGAATCGGGACTATCGCCCAAGACGAGGCTCACGTTCAACGACTTGCCGTCGCGGCGGACGGTCATGTCCAACTTGTCGCCCACCTTCCGCTCGAGCATCTCGCGGTGGAACTCCAGGGCCCGATGGATCGTGGTCTCGCCAACCGCAGTAATCATGTCGCCCGACCTCAGACCGGCTTCGGCGGCCGGACTCTTCTTCTCGATCGATTCGACCGTCATGCCCGAGAGCGATGCGGGGGCGTCGGGGGCGGCTGTCAGCCCGTGCCACGACTTGGCGCCAGACGCCAGGAGCGTGGCGGCGACATTCATGGCCTTATCGACGGGGATGGCAAAACCGATGCCCTGCGCGCCGGCCCGCACCGCTACGTTGACCCCGATCATCTCGCCATCGATGTTCACCAAGGGGCCGCCCGAGTTGCCGGGATTGATGGGCGCAGAAGTCTGGATCAAGTCGTCATAATACTGGGCGTCGTTGATCTGCACGGCCCGGTGCAAGGCGCTCACGATACCGTCGGTGACTGTGAAGTCGTAACCGAAGGCATTGCCCACGGCCACCACCGGTTCGCCCTGCATGAGGTCCGAAGACGTGCCCAGCGTGATCACCGGCAATTTCTCCGCGGGACTGATCTTGATTATGGCCAGGTCGGTTTCGGCATCGCGGGCAAAGATGGTGCCAATATACTTCTTGTTCTGTAACGTGGTGACTTGGATTTCGCGAACGCCGTCCACGACGTGATAGTTGGTAAGAATATACCCGCGCGGATCGATGACGATGCCGCTACCCATGCCGTTGACGCGGCGGGGGGCATCGTTGGCGCTGGCTTGCGGGCCCAGCAGGACCGTCTTCTCACCGCGGATGCTGACCACCGAAGGCTTGGCCTTTTGGGCCGCCTTGACGATCGGCGTCATTCGTTGGTCCGACGCCGTGGCCGCCCCGCAGAGGGTGACAAGGATTCCGGCACAAGCCAAAATGGCCCAGCGCCGGCCGGCAATGCGTAGTGTCTTTGGGGCCGATCGGTCAAGCATGATCGTGCTATCGCAGTGGGTGGGAATGCCGTAACACTTTTGCTAGATCGGATAAGCGGAACCGGGGCCTTGATCGGCATCATCACCTCCGGAACAAACCACCCAGGTTACCAGAATGAGAAGAAATCTGGTTAAAGATCAAGTGGGTGAGAATCAGCAGCTACTTGGCCGCTGGCCGCCAGCCGTCGTCGGGCAAGGTATTCGGTACTGTTGGACTGGCCGGCGCTGTCGGAGCGGTTGACACGGCCTGCGGCTCGACAGGAAGCGGCTCTATGCCGTCGGGCAGGAACACGGGCCGCGTAGGCACCGGATGAAACCGCGGATATTGCAGTGCCCCCGGTACCGGCTGGAGGGCATCGCTTTGCGGCTCCACGCCCTTGGCGGCAGGCTCGCCGGAGCACGAATGGTGCGAGCAGCAACCACACAACCCGACTGCCACGACGCAACCCGACACCCAGGCAGCCACAGCACTCACGAATCTGTTGTGCATGCGATCCGCCCCAAGAACCACACCTTACGAACTGGCAAACCACCCCACGTTGAAAAATAATCGGCCCAACGCCAGCCGGAACATTAGGAATAATCGGCAAAGTTTGCCTAAGCTAACAGTCCACTAATGGGAAGATGCCAAAGAACCGGCGGAACGGCAACGGGTTGAAGTTCTTGGCCACGGATGAAACACGGACAAAACACGGATGTGCCAAAGAACCCGCGGAACTGCAGCAGGTTGACGGGAAGACTTATCGCTCGTTATTTTGTTTCGGCCCGATTCCAGGTTGGTCCAGCCCCCACCAGGCTTGCGGGCTGTCGATTTACCAGCCGCGAAGCGGCGACATGTACTAGCCCGGGGCGTGAGCCCTCGTTTTACACACAAGTCGGAACGCGATCCCGTCCCGGAGGGGCGTTCGAGAATAGCCCAGCAGTTCACTGCTGGCTAGGTAGGCAAGATAGATATGATTCCAGTCCCGGGACGACTGAAAGTCGCCCCTGTGACGAGGATCAGTCGTCCCGGGACTACCGGACTGCCGCGCCTCCGATTCCCAGCGATAAATCGCTGGGCTATTTTCGATCGTCCCACCGGGACGGGGAACCGGGAAGCGAGCGTCGAATATGTTGCATTATTTGTGCCCGGAACCACTAGCTTTCTGTGCCACTTCACAAGCGCGAGTAGTACGTCCCATTGCCATGTTTCCCTGCTCGGATAATTGCTTCCGGTCAGTATCATTTGGCTTGCAAACCGCCCCACGCCAAATACAATCGATAGTCAGTGGCGGTCGCGGATCGACGCCATTGGAGTGAAGTACCGGCTTAGGCCAAAGGTCATAGGAAGATGTCATGAATAGAACGATTGCAAGAGCGCTGGTTGGGTTGCTCGTCTTTTCCACGGCGGCGTGGTGCGCCTCGAAATCTTGTCAGGCCGCGCCCAAGGACGGCGCTGGGGCGGTCGTGCTCGATACGCTCAGCACCTGGCGAATCCACGAGACCCTCAAGCCGCCGGTGATCCAGCTTGATGACGGCCTCAAGACGGTCACGTCGAAGTACCAATGGCTCGATCGTGAGACCACCGCCGCGCCGACGGACTGGACGGCCCCCGAGTTTGCCGACGCCGACTGGTTGCGCGGCAGCGCGCGGGCGTCGTCGCGCACACCCTACGTCGCCACGCTCTGCCTGCGGGCGCGGTTCGAGGTGACCGACCCGGCCCAGGTGAAAGACCTCAGTATATCGCTGACCTACTACGGCGGCGCGATCGTGTATGTCAACGGCCAGGAAGTTGTTCGCAGCCACGTCGCCAAACAGGGGCCGCCGGGCCTGGCCGACGGCTATCCGCCCGCGGCCTTCGTTGCCGAGGATGGCAAGATGCTGCCGGCCGCCAATTGGCTTATGGACCGCTTCCCCAAGGCCCTGGCCGTGCGGGCACGGACCCTGGCCAACTTGGCCATCCCGGCCAGCCTGCTTCACAAGGGCGTCAACGTGCTGGCCATCGAAATCATTCGCTCGCCCTATAATAGAATCCTCGACAAGCTGAAGAATCGTGGGGCTGACAAACGCGAGCTGGCCGCCCGCAACTGTCCCTACGAGTTGGCCTGGAACACCTGCGAACTCCGCCGCATTCAACTGACGGCGGCGGGGACAGCGGGCCTGGCGACGAACGCCTCGCGCCAGCGGGAACTCCAGGCTTGGAACGCCGACATCCTGACCGCCGACTACACCAGCGACCTGGGCGACCGCTGCGAGGCCCTGCGGCCGGTGGAATTGAGCGGCCCTGGCAACGGATACCTCTCGGGCAAGGTCGTGCTCGGCTCGCCCCGGGCCATCGAGGGCCTGAAGGTCACCTGCGGCGACCTGCGACAAGGCGACGCTGTGATCCCTGCCGCGCAGATGCGGGCACGCTACGCCATCCCCTTCGGCCGCACCGCCGGCAACGGCGATGACCACGCCGCCAACGCCGTGGAACTCGACTGCCTGCTGGAATCCCCGCTGGACTCGTTCCCGGCTACGGACGCCGGTAAAGGCGCGGTCGTGCCGATCTGGTTGACCGTCAAGGCGCCGCACGACGCAAAGCCGGGCGTCTATACCGGCCAGGTCACGATCGAGGCCAAGGGCGAGAAGCCCCTCGCCGTTCCGGTCCGCCTCGAGCTCGCTACGTTCTCCGTGCCCGACACGCAGGACTATCGCACCTGGATCGAACTGATGCAGTCGCCCGACACGCTGGCCGTCGAGTACAACGTACCCTTCTGGAGCGAGCGACACTGGGCGCTGATCGCCGACTCGATGCGCTATATCGGCGAGATCGGCAGCCGCGTCGTGCATATCCCGCTCATCGCGCAGACCAATAGCGGCAACGAGCAGTCGATGGTCCGTTTCATCAAGAAGGCGGACGGGACCTATGACTACGACTTTTCCGTGATGGACCGCTATCTGGACATTGCCGAGAAGTGCATGGGCCAGCCCAAGATCACGGCCTTCATCGCCTGGGAAATCTACTTGAACCCTCCCAAGCAGGAAGTGAAATTCACGGGCAAGGAGAATGTGCCCAATCACGACTTCGACCGGGAAGGCGCCTGGCAGGCGGCCCGCTGGGCGCTGCGCGGCAAAGGCCCGGCCGTTACTGTGGTGGACCCCGATACCGGGCGTCTCTCGACCGCCAACCTGCCGCGTTTCGAGGACCCCGCCGCCAAGGCGATTTGGAAGCCGCTGTTCGAGCAGTTGCGCCAGCGGATGGCCAAGCGCGGGCTGGAAAATACGATGGTGCTGGGGATGGCCTCCGACCAGTGGGCGAACAAGGAGGAGATGATGGTCCTGCAAGAGGTTTCCGGCAATCTGCCCTGGATCAACCACACGCACGGCGGCAACCACGTGGGCACGAAGCTCAATGGCCTGGCCCCGGTCGCGTATGTCGCCTACGTCTGGGACGTGCAGTACCCCCAGGCCCTGCCCCTCAACGCCGATGCCCCCAAGGGCTCCGAGACGCGGCGGATGTACGGCTGGAAGCGGCCGGAACTGTATGCCGAGTTCCGCCGTTTCACGGCCCTCAACGAATGGCCGCTGTCGACGATCCTGCTGTTCTCGGAGATCCAGATTACCGGCAGCCAGCGCGGGCTGGGGCGGGTGGGGGCCGACTTCTGGCCGGTCTACAAGGACGAGCGGGGCCGCCGCAACGCCTGGATCTGGGACCGCTATCCGCAGAGCCTCTGGCACAGTTGCAACCTGATGAGCCACATGCTCGTGCCCGGTCCCGCCGGCCCGGTGGCCTCCAACCGTTACGAACTGATGCGCGAAGGCATCCAAGAGTGTGAGGCCCGCATCGCCATCGAACGCGTGCTCAGCGACGAGGCGAAAAAGGCCCAGCTCCCTGTCGAGTTGGCCGAGCGGGCGCAGCAGTTGCTGGACGACCGTGTCTGGCAGGAGTTAAAGGCCTTCGGCGACATGCAACTCACCGGGCGCTCCTATGCCACGGCCAAGGACACCTGGAACTACGGCTGCGGCGGGACGGCCGGTCACTATTGGTATGCCGGTTCAGGCTGGCACGACCATGCTCGCAAACTCTACGCCCTGGCCGGCGAGGTGCAGCGGGCACTGGGACAGAAGTAAGCCGGAACAAGCGGTAGGCCGGAACAAGCTTGCGCAGTTCCGGCATGAATCGGAAAGTTCTCGTCACTTAGAGTTTTCGGATTTGAATTGGCGCATGCGAATTACGGCGTGGAAAGAGAAGATCCCGATTTCGCAAGGTCTGAGTCGACCTTTTGAGTGGTGTAGACTGAAGTAACTGATGTCTCGAGAAGAAGAGAAATCCTGGGCAATCTTCCTATGTTAGGCGACTTGTTCTATGGCGTGAGCGAGCAGGGAAAGGCCGGTAAGCAGCGCATGGACGATGCACGCGCGTTGCTGAATGCGGTCCGAGAGGAATCGAACGTGGCCGACCTTAAAATCATACTTAACGTGGCCGTTGGCCCGATTCGTCATATTGCTCGGCGTAGTGCTTGGGAGTGATCTCACAGGTGTCAAGAAGACACCTCTTGGACACCATGAACCGGTCGAGTAACTCGCGGAGGGGCAACCCATCCGGCTTCACGCGGGGGGTGCGGCCGGCCAGCAGATCATCCTTTTGTTCCAGCCATTGGGCGAGAGCGAGCTGACCGTCAGGATCATTGGCAACCTTGCCGAAATAGCAGAACTTCCCTTTGACTTTCTTGGCCCAACGGCCCGTAGCATGCCGAAATAACGGGAAATCGGGGTGGGGCTTGCCAGAACTTGGTTTTCCTGTAACCTTAGAAGACAGAAGACATGACGTTTCCTTGGGTTTGCGGTTGTCAGGTGTCAGAACGGGTGTCAAGCGTCTCTGCATTGATTCCAGCGCAACTTCAAAGAACGTCAGTATTCGCCGCAAAATACGGTGATTTGCACCAGTAGCTCAATTGGATAGAGCATCGGTCTACGGAACCGAAGGTTACAGGTTCGAGTCCTGTCTGGTGTACTCCGAAAGCCATAAGTGATAAGCACTTATGGCTTTTCTCTTTTGTGGATTCTGTATCCAGTTTTGGTTGAGAACAAGGTGTATCTACGTCTGTCTTCAAGGAGCCCGGTAGCCAATCGCCTTTTGACGCTACTTTATTGCCGCCACTCATCGATCAGGCAGGCCACCAAGGCCGTCCAGCCCGTCTGGTGCGATGCGCCGAGTCCGACCCCGGTGTCGCCATGGAAATACTCGTAGAACAAGAGATGGTCGCGCCAATGCGGGTCTTCCTGAAACGTGCGGATGCCGCCGTAAAACGGCCGCCGGCCGGCTGCATCCCTGACAAAGAGCCGGATCAAGCGTTCGGCGATGACGCGCGCCATTTCCGGAAACGTAAGGGCCCCGCCGTCGATCTGCGGCAGAGCGACGCGAAAATCTGAGCCATAGGCCTTGGCCAATTTGCGCAGTGATTCGATGAGGAGAAAGCCGGTCGGCAACCAGATCGGCCCCCGCCAATTGGAGTTGCCCCCCTTGATTTTCGCTTCGGCCTCAGCCGCTTCGTAGCAAACGCGGTTTCCGCCACACTCGAACGGCTGGGCCTGATGGCGCTTCGACATGCTCCGCAGGCCGTAGGGCGAGAGGAATTCCTCCGGATCAAAGATGCGCTGCATGATGCGGGCTAACTGTGCCTCATTCACCACCGTCAAGACGCGCGTCACCTCTCCCTTGTTCTCAACCGTGTGAACTACCCCTTGTATCAGATCACCGCGGTTCTTGAGGAACCACTCCAAGCAGGCGGAAAAATCCTTGAACGGCTTGATCCAACCGGCTTCCAGCCGTTCGACGGCAAAAAGGGGGATCAGTCCCACCAGCGAGCGGACGCGAAGCTTCTCGAAGCGACCATCCGGAAACTTCAAGACATCGTAGAAGAACCCGTCCTCCTCGTCCCAGAGCTGGTAATCGCGGCTCCCCATGTGCTTCATGGCCGATGCCACGTACGCATAGTGCTGGAAGAACTTCGTGGCCAAGTCCTCATAGGTCCGGTCCTCCTTGGCCAACTCCAAGGCGATGCGCATCAAGTTCAAACAAAACATCCCCATCCACCCTGTCGCGTCGGCCTGCTCGAGCACGGCGCCGTTGCGCATGGGTTGGCTGCGATCGAAGATCGCGATATTGTCGAGCCCCAGGAACCCGCCCTCAAAAATGTTGTTGCCCGCGCGATCGACTTTATTGACCCACCACGTGAAATTGATGAGCAACTTGTGGAAGCATCGCTGGAGAAACTCGCGGTCGGCCTTTCCGCTGCGGATGCGGTCCATGTTGTACACGCGCCACACGGCCCAGGCATGGACCGGTGGATTGAGATCGGAGAAATCCCATTCGTAGGCCGGAAGCTGCCCGTTGGGGTGCTGGAATTGCTCGAAGAGCAGGGTCCTGAGCTGATCCTTGGCAAATTGGGCGTCAATCAAGGCGAAGGCGACGCAGTGGAACGCCAAGTCCCAGGTGGCGAACCACGGATACTCCCATTTGTCGGGAACCGTCATCACCCGCATTGAATTGAGGTGCCGCCAGTGCTGGTTGCGAATGGAGCGCCGCGCCGCTGGCGGTGGCGATCCCGGATTGTCGCCGTCGAGCCATTCTTGCACATTGAAGATATAGCTCTGCTTCGTCCAGAGCAGGCCGGCCAGGGCCTGCCGCTGGATCCGCCGTTCGTCTGCATTGGCCCGCGGGGGGTGAATGGCATCGTAGTACGCGTCCGCCTCGGCCCGTCGAAGGGCAATCAAGCTGTCCACGTCGGCCAGCGGCGCGACAATCGCTGGATCTTCCGACAAGCGAAATCGCAGCACCGCCGACCCGCTCGGCGGCACGTCCTGGAAACGATAGTGGAACGCCACCTTGGTGCCGATCGCCGCATGGTTGAGGCAATCCTCCTTATGGATCAGCCATCGATGGAACGCGTCTTTGCAATGCGGTTTGCGACTCAGATTCCCGACGCCATAGACGGCTTCGCCGTTCGTCTCGTTATCGGTGAAGAGCATCGTGCCGCCGCGCGGCCCGTAGAGAACCCGCGGTCCGAGTCGATAACGGATCGGAACATCGGTTAATTCCTCCATCCTGGAGTCGTCGGTGAGAAAACTGGTGAAATCCTGGCCGTGAGGGCCCGGGCGGATCGCCGGCTCGCGGTGCTCGACCGGACACCAACTCCGCGGTCCCCACGCCCAGATATTGCGGAACCAGAGATGGGGCAGGATGTCCAAGGAAGCCGCTTGCGGGCCGCGGTTCACGGCCTCGATGCGGGCGACGATTTCTTCCGGCGAGAACTTGGCGTATTCGACGAAAATGTCGAAGTAGCGATCCTCCTTGAATATGCCCGTGTCGATAAGCTCGAACTCCGGCCCCCTTCCCTGTCGCCGCTGGTTTTCTTCCACAAGTTGCTCATAGGGGAAGGCGGCCTGCGGGTACTTGTACAGAAACTTCATATAGGAGTGCGTGGGCGTATTATCGAGATAGAAATAATACTCCTTCACGTCCTCCCCATGATTTCCCTGCGAAGGGACCAATCCGAAAAGGCGTTCTTTGATGATCGAATCCCGATGGTTCCAAAAGGCCGGAGCGAAGACCAATAATTGGTAGCGGTCGCAAATGCCCGCTATGCCGTCCTCGCCCCAACGGTAGGCCTTCGCCGCAGCGTGATCGAAGGGGAGGTAGTCCCAGGCGTTCCCGTCAGCGCTATAATCCTCGCGAACGCTGCCCCAAGAGCGGTCCGAGAGGTACGGGCCCCACCGCCGCCAGGACGTTGCGTCGTCATGGATCTCCGCCAAACGGTCATGCTCTTTGGTCGTCATGCAGGCCTCGTCGATAACCGGTCGCAGTCTGGGATGGTCCGCTAACCATCTTAGACAACCGCATGCACATGGCAAGCCGTGGCAAACCTCGAATCGCCGCCTCCCTTGTGGTCAGGCCACCCTCGCCCCGGCCTTTTATTTCAACGGGCCGCTAGATTATCAAGTAGGTCTCTCTTACCGAGAGAGACCGATGTGCTCCGCGCCACAGAAAAACTTGGCGATTCTCCCATGTCCGCGCACGTTGGTCCTTTTCGGCAGAAAGGACCTACTTGATCGTCTGGCGGGTCGTTGTTTATTTCTGGCCCAGGAAGCCGATTGGCCGACACGGAGAGACAGAAGGTGAGCGAAAATGGTGCGCACGATGTGCCCCTCAAATTTTTCACCCCCCCTCCAAATTGACCCGCCTTTCTGCCGCTCCTATAATCACACGCTGCATGGCGAAATCTACTGGCGTCCTCGGTGATAGCCTTGCGCGATTCTAGTGTAGTGATTCAAAATTGCGGTGTCCGTTGGAGTCCCGGCTTTAGCCGGAATTGCCGCCTAAAGGCGGGACTCCAGCGCGGAGCATAAAATCCCATAGGAAGACGGTCCCTCGACCGCGCTGGCAAAGATAGGGTGTTGTGTGGTTAATGAACATGAATACGATCTGGTGGTGATTGGCTCCGGCCCCGCCGGTGAGAAAGGCGCCGCGCAGGCGGCTTACTTCGGCAAACGTGTGGCCCTGATCGAGAAGGAACCGGTCCTGGGAGGTGCAGCCGCCAACACGGGGACTCTCCCCTCGAAGACCCTGCGGGAGACGTCGGTCTTCTTGTCGGGTTTTCGTCACCGCGAGTTGGAAGGGGTCGATTTTCGCGGGTTGAAGAAACATGTGACCGTCGACCAGTTCCTCTGCCGCGCGGAGATCATCAAACAGCGGGAGCGGACACGCATTGGCGAGAACCTGGGCCGGCATCATGTTTCGATGTACCAAGGCACGGCGGCTTTCAAGGACCCGCACACGATTTCCGTGTGCGGGAAAGATGGCGGGCAGACCTGCCTCTCGGGCGATATCATCATGATTGCCACCGGTTCCTCGCCCCATCGGCCTCCCGAGTTTCAGTTCACCGATCGCCGGATCTACGATTCCGATTCCATCCTCACCTTGCGCGAAGTGCCTCCGACGATGCTCGTCGCGGGCGGCGGGGTCATCGGCAGCGAGTACGCTTGCATGTTCGCCGAACTGGGCGTCCAGGTGACGATCGTCGAAAAACGCGACCGTCTCGTCGGATTCCTTGACAACGAAATCGGTGACGCCTTGCAGACGGCGATGCTTTCGATGGGCATAAATCTCTTGACCGGCGATGCAATCGACACGCTCCACTACGAATCGGATCGGATTGTGGTCCGGCTGCACTCGGGAAAATCGATCCCCACGCATGCCATCCTGGTTTCCTCCGGCCGGACGGGCAACACGTCGGGGCTGAACCTGGAGCCGCTGGGAATCCAGGTCGACCGCCGCGGTCGCATCCAGGTCAACGAATACTATCAAACCACCGTGCCGAATGTCTACGCGGCGGGCGACGTCATCGGCGGCCCGTCGCTGGCTTCAACCTCGATGCAGCAGGCCCGCGTGGCAATGGTCCACGCCTTTGACTTGCAATATCTGAAAAGCCTCCCGCAGGAGCTGCCCTACGGCATCTACACCATCCCGGAGTGCTCCATGGCGGGAGAAACCGAGGAAAGCCTGTGCCAGAAGGGCATCGCTTATGTTGCCGGGAAGGCCTCTTTCGCCTCCAATGCCCGCGGGCAAATCGTCGGCGATCCGGCAGGCTTTCTGAAACTTCTTTTCCGTAAGGACGACATGCAGCTTGCCGGCGTTCACATCATTGGCGAACAGGCCACGGAACTGGTCCATATCGGCTTGACGGCGATCATGATGGGGGCCGGGGCCGATCTATTCATCAATACGTGCTACAACTACCCAACCTTGGGCGAGTTATATAAGTACGCGGCTTATGACGCGCTGGGGCAACGGAATCGTGAGCCGGCGGAAGGGGATGCAAGCTCAGGATTTCGACATTGAAGCAGGGCACGCGGTCCCGGTAGTGGCGACGAGCGTAACTATCCCCAGGCAAGCCGGGGCATCGCAATAGCCCATTGGCCATTCAAGGAGAATCGCAGATGTTTGAGACACCCCAGGTGAGCGGCGGGGCGGACGTGGATGTCCCGGTGGAAAATCCGCCCAGCGAACCGTGCGTGATGCTGGTTTTCGGCGCGTCGGGCGATCTGACCAAGCGGCTGCTCGTTCCCGCGCTCTACAACCTCGAGTGCGACGGGCTTCTCGACGACAACTTCGCCCTGCTCGGCACCGCCGTCGACCAGATTACCACCGAGCAGTTCCGCGCGCGGATGAGCGAGGACATCCGGAAGTTCCATACGCGCAATGAATTCGACCAGGCCAAGTGGGACGGGCTGGTCCGCCGCTTCCATTACCTGCCTTCGACGTTCGGCGACATGGACGCGCTTCGCAAGCTCAAGGATCAGGTCGCGAGCCTGGACGCGCAGCACAAGATCCACGGCAACGTCCTTTTTTACTTCGCTGTGGCGCCGCGTTTCTTCGGGCTTCTCTGCGAGAGCCTGAGCCAATCCGGTTTCAAGGAAGGCCCCGGCTGGAAGCGGATCATCGTCGAGAAGCCGTTCGGCACCGATCTCCAGTCCGCGCTGCAGCTTAACCATCAGGTGCTGGCGCACTGGGACGAAAGTCAGATCTACCGCGTCGACCATTACCTGGGCAAGGAGACGGTGCAGAACTTGCTGGCGTTTCGTTTCAGCAACGGGATGTTCGAACCGCTCTGGAACAAGAGCAACATCGACAACATCCAGTTCAACGTCGCTGAGGCCGTTGACGTCGAGGGGCGCGGCGGCTACTACGACCAGTCGGGCGTCCTCAAGGACATGATGCAGAATCATATGTTCCAGATGCTGGCGTACCTTTGCATGGAGGCGCCGGGGTCATTCCAGGCGGATGCGATCCGCAACGAGAAGGCCAAAGTGCTGCAGGCGGTGCGCATCTACACGCCGGAGGAAGTCGCGAAGTTCGTTGTCCGCGGCCAATACGGCCCGCAGATCGATGATAGTGGGAAAGTTATCCAGCCCGGCTATCGCCAGGAAAAAGACGTGCATCCGGAATCGAAGACGGAGACGTACGCGGCGGCCAGGTTGCACATCGACAACTGGCGGTGGGAAGGCGTGCCGATCTATCTGCGCTCCGGAAAATCGCTCTGGAAGCGGGGAACCGAGATCGTGGTGGAATTCCGCAAGGCTCCCTTAGCGCAGTTTCGCGGCACGGCGGTGCAGTCGCTCGGCGGCAACCGTTTGATTTTCCACATCCAGCCTCGCCAGGGGATCGAAGTTCAGTTTCTCGCCAAGGTTCCCGGGCCGTCACTGCAACTCCAGCCGGTGCATATGCGCTTTGGGTACGGCGACGCGTTCAAGGGTTCCCGCTACACCGGCTACGAGGTGATGCTCTACTCCTGCAGCCGCGGCGATGCCACGCTCTTCTCGCGCGGCGATCTGGTCGAGGCGGCATGGCGGGTGGCTCAGCCGATTATCGATTACTGGCAGGCTGCGCCCGCCGGCGAATTCCCCAACTACACCCGCGGCAGTTGGGGCCCGAAGGCGGCAGCGGACCTCGTCGAACGCGACGGCCGGCGCTGGCATGAAGTCGTCACCGAGGAAATGCTCAAGAAGGTGGCCATTTTCAAGGAGGGCGATCCACTCTTCCTCTCGCAGGTCGCGCTCTCGCTCCGCCCCCAGCAGGCGGCGGCGGGCGAGAAGATCATCGAGAAGGGCGCGATCGGGCGTGAGATGTACCTCATCACCCGCGGCGAAATGGAGGTGCTCGACGAAGGCGGGAAGAGCGTGAAGACGCTCCGGGAAGGCGATTTCTTTGGGGAAATCGCCATCCTGCGTTCCTTGCCGCGCGTGGCCACTGTCCGCGCCAAAACCGGTTGCGATCTGTTCGTGCTCGACAAGGCCGACTTCCAGCGGATCCTGCGCGAGCACCCGCAATTCTCGGCCGGCGTCGCCAAGGTCGCCAAGGAACGCTACGACGTGAGCGCCAGCCCCCACGACTCCAGCCCGCGGCCGGCATGAGCCAGAAAAAAGTGTCTTGAGCCGCAGTTTTCCGGACTTGGGCCGGCGGCCCAACCGCCATATTGGGTCAGGCAGTTGTGCAACTTGGTCACAAAAAGGGGCCCTTTGGCGTTTCTGTGGCGATTTTGTACTTCCATGCTTGTATTCGACTTCCGCTAAAGGTATTGCTCACACGGAGAAAACTGCGGGGAAAAAAACGTTTGACACTCTAACGATAGTCTTGCCACAGCCGAAATGCCTAGACAATACCTGGCCACTTTGGCCCATTTCCTAGCCACTTTTGTAGTCAACCTAGCCACTTCCTGGCCACTCTTTTGGTAACATGGTCATGCGTACAGTATATAGGGGTCGGGCACACGCCATTTTCCTTTAGCTATTTAAGTGCAGAGTCAGAAAAATAATTAATTGCTGCCAAGGCTCGCGGGGGCGTTCGCGACTGTTGCCCGGGCCGTAGGGCGGGTCGAGGCACGAGACCCGCGCGCCACAGTTTCCGCGCAGCCGCCAGCGCGGACGCCGACTTGCGCAAGTCGGCGCCGCGCACCAATGTGGCCCCCGGTTCGCTACGCCGGGGGCCGGTTAAATTGTCAAAGAACAAATGCACGCGCAGAGCATTCAGACTCGGGTGAATCCAGCTCAGCGCGCTTTATACCTAATAATACGCAAGAAAGCTCGCCACCATTTGCGCACGGTGCGGACTTGCGCCGCAATCGCACCATAATGAGCGGCACGACAAGGCCCACTACAGCCAGGGCGCCGGCATAGAGGAAGTCCTTGGGGTTCAGTCCTCGCGCGTACAACGACGCCGCGGGCGCGACCCGGCTGTTCAATCTCAACCTCCTCCAGCGGATCAAGTGGGAACTGGGCGGCGAGTTTGACCTCGGCCGTTTCGCGCACTACGGTCGCAGCCCGGTTAGCAGTTAAAGTCAGGCCCCGATGCCGGCCCGGCTTCTTTCGGGAGGTATGTGATTGTGATGATGGCACTGTTCCGTAGGCGAGATGTTCTGGTGGTTATGGCCGTAGCGGCGCTCATGTGGGCTTCCGATTGCGGCAGGGCAGGCGGCCTCGACAATTACGATAAAGTCCAAAACGGCATGAACCGCGGCGAGGTGGAGTCGCTGCTCGGCAAGGGAACCGAGGAGGCAAGCGATAGCATCAACGTGAACAGAAGCATTGATTCCCGCGTCTCGTTGGTCGTGACCCGGCGTGACACGATTTCGGTAATCTTCTCGACAATGCCCGAAAAGGTCGCGGTGGATATCGACGCGCTGCCAGAGGTTGCCGCCGTCTGTCCCGGGTTGGTGTATTGCTGCTCCGTCGAAGAACTGGGTAGCGACCCGCTTCTGATCGAGGCTTGGCCCGCGGGCAACTACCGTTTTGGGGAGTTGAAGCCAGTTGCGGGTAAAATCCTCTCCGAGAAACATCGTGGCCAGCGAGCGGTGATTGTCGGCAAGGAACTGGCGAAGTTGAAATCGGTCAAAGTGGGTAACACGTTCACCATCGCGGACGAAAAGTTTCGCGTGGTCGGCATTTTCGCCAGCACGTCGGACATGGAGGACAGCATGGTGTTGATGTTGCTGAACGACGCGCAGAAGACGTTTGGCTTTAGTGGAAAGATCACCGGCTGTACGGTTAATCTGAAGGAAAGCAGCTCGGAAAACGTGGACAGAGTCGCCAAGATCATCGAGACAACCATCGCGGACGCCAATGGCCTTACGGGCAAGCTCAGGGCGCGGCGGCCCGAGCACACGCAATCGAGGATATCAATGGTGTGCTGGAAAGACGGAAGACGAGTGGTCTGCATCACGTTCGTCGGCGGCAACGTAGCGTTGAAAGCGCTAGTGCGTCTGTAGCGGCTGAATGGGAGCGGGCGCGGCACCTCGGCTGCACCCAGCAGTTTCTGAGCAAGGTCGCGACCGGGAAGCGGACGTGGCCGAGTGGGATGCGCGAAAGGGCGGAGGCGTGCTTGGAGGAGAAAGAGAATGGCTAATGGCCGCCGATTCCTTGGGCGGCAGTGGTTACAATCGTGCCGCCCGCGACATTGGACGTCACGCCTAGCCCCATTTTCAGGCTTGACATCTTAACGGGTCTTAACGAACTCAATTTCCTTGGCAGGAACTTTTGCGATTACATGTGGGCCGACGAATCCGTAATACCTTTCCCATTTGCCATCGACCTGGATCTCTTCCGCCTGCCAGAGGAAGCCTTCGTTGAGGTATTCCTCAAAGTACTTGGTCACACCAGTCTTCGAGTCGGTTTCACCCTGTAAGAGCACAGGATAATCCTTCAACACCGTCCATTTCGCCTTGGCAGGCCACGCCGGAAGGGCGACGACGCGAACCGGCCCTCCGTCGAGCGAGAAGATGGCCGTGGTCGCAGCCACGTCCGCATCGGTGGCAGGACGATCGAGCTTGGGAAATGTCATGCGGCCGCTGTCGCGGTCGTCGAAACCGAAGTCGAGGGTGTCCTGCAATGGCGTGTAGCGAAACCGGTTGCCCCAACGCTCCAGAAACGCCAGAATGTTCTTTCGCTGTTCATCGCGTTTTGCCAGTGGCCAAAAGATTTTAAATGGCGGCGCGCCATCGAGCTTGGCTACTTGGCACGCATACCAATCGCAGACCCGGACAGGTAGCTTACCGTCTGCGACGTCCTTGACGCGCGCATCTTTGACATCCGCGTCACCCCATCCAGCGGGACTCTCCGGCGCGTCCACTGTCATCGTGCGATTCTTTACTTGCGCTGTGCCGATTTCTGTAAGATCGTTCAGATTCCGCGCCAGATGTTTGCGAAAGGCGGGCGTGCCGTAGATGGCGCTTGCCATCAATTGTGTCGGTCCCCAGTCACGGTACTGGTTCGCAGTGGGGAGGCATCGCCAAGTTGACTTCGGTCCGTTGAACAGTTCCTCGGCTGCCGCCGCTAAGTTGGGCTCATCCGGGAATCGCCAGATTGGCCGCAGCATTTCTCCGACATTACTTCCCGGCGTCGCCGGGTTCTGCTTCACGACCCACCTTCGATACAATTTCGTTCCGTTGGCATCGTGAGACTCTGCCAATGCACTGGTCAATCGGCCGATGTCGCGGGCCATCAGTTCGGTTGTCTGCGTTGATTGCGCCCACTTGGGATCGTCGCGGATATGCTGGCGGTCATCACCGCTCGCATCAATGCACCTCTGCATTTGCTCATATAGCGAGGGAACAGCCGCGGCCGCATCCCATCTGTGCAGGTCCAATGCCAGATTGGCGGCATTATCTTGGGCAAAGAGCCAACCGTCTTGTTCCGCGGCCACGCTCGGCACGCGCTTGGCCATCAGGTCTGAGACGCTCGGATTCTTCTTCGAACGCAACGCTTCTCCTTTCATCGCCGGAGCTTCGCCCGGCCGCCGGCGAGGTGTTGTGATCCAGCGGCCGCGACGCTCGACATCGGCGGCCTCGACAATGTGCCCCGCGGCTTCAACCCACCGTGTCGGACCGGCGCCGTCATCAGCCAAAGTATCAAACCACCGCTGCGGCAATGTCTTTCCCTTAGAGTTGACCCAGAATTTCCGAACTTCAGCGGCGATCGCGTTGGCGTGCCCCCCTCCACCTCGATTAGCAGTGTCCGACGCGGGTCCAAAGGTTTCAGTTTGCAAAATGCGCTGCAAGACGCCGAAGGCTGCTCCACGCACCGACAACAGATTTCGACCCGCGGAAAAATCGCGTCCAAAGCTGACTGATCGTGTCAGCCGGTCATCCTTCTCCAGGCAGTCAATCAGAGGTTCAACCGCTTCGGTTCCCTCTTTCTCAAGCGCCTGCGGCACAGGATCGTCATCCAGTCCAACATCGCCCGGCTGGCCCCATTGACGCGCCGAATCGAGTTCCAAATCGCGGATCAACGCGGCGATCCGTTTTTGCTTATCGGGAAACTTCTTGGGATCATCCAGCACCCGTACGACTGCGCCGTCCTTAACACGTCGTTCTTCGTCGGCCAGGAGTTCAGGTACTTGACCGAGGAATGAAATGTACGGCGAATTCGGATCATCATTTCCCATTCGCGGGCGTTTATATCCAAGGTGTCTTGCCGTAGCCTCAATCTGTGGCTCGGCGCTGCTCAAGACCTTTGCCGTGTCCCGGCTGACGATGTCGTTGCCCCACATGTGCGCGCAAACGGCCCGATCGAATGCATACCAACACCATTCCCGTGCGAGGTTCAGATAGGCATCGTTTGGTTGCTGTTGGCCGCTAGGATCGTTCTCGATCCCGTTCTTGACGACCGCCCAATACGACTCGGCCAGATCCGTATTCCCTAGGCGCAAAACCATTAGCGTTTTGATTGGCAAATCCGTCCCGAAGGAGATTGCAGCGGCCTCCGCCGTAGCATGGCGCCATGTCTGCTTTTCGCCGCGCGCAATGATCGCTTTCATATCCGCGGTCAAATCCGACTTGTCGCCGACAGACACCGCCGGGTACACCAGCCCATTCCAACAGACGGCAAATCGCTGCTTTTCGCCGGCGACTTCAGGCAGAACCCAGCCGTGTGTTTTACAGACGCCGCTATCTCCCGACCAGCAGTTGCCCGTGCCCACTTCGATCTGCCGGTACTCGCAACCGCGCGGGTCGGCTATGCCCTGGTCGAAAAGCAACTCAACATCCTTGATCAGAAACGCTGGCAACTTGGTTGCTGGGCGCCGCCACGCCGCATGCTGCTGTGGTGGCGTGGGCAAACCTAGCCCGCCGTAAATCGGCGATGGCTTTGCCGTTTGTGCCCACGACAGATTCGCAAGGCAGAATACGACGGCGAACGCAACCGAACCGATTGTGAGCTTACTCATATCTCCTCCCGAGGCACGTGCTTGTGTGCTGTACGATTGCCAAACGGAGCGCTAACGAATAACTGCAATGGCCTACGACTGCCAGTGACGCGGAATTTTACTCCTGACCTTGCGCAGTCTAAGCCGCCATGAATTAGTGTGTCAAGGGTCTGCAACCGCTCCGTGCCGATCCGGTCTTGCATGCGCCAATCCCACTCGATCAACACCGGTTCCATTGCTGGGCGCAAAGGCGGCTGTTCCGGTAGAGGGCAGCGCATCGTGCATGACGGGGATGGTCACAGGCAACGAAACGCCGGCCTGGGCTAGGTACAGCGGTAGCGCGTAAAGGAAGGTTCGGCCGGACAGGTCAGGTTCGGAGTAAAAGCAAGTTCGGCCGTACTGGATGAAGTTCGGGCGGAATGCGGTTGGGCTCGAGGTTGTAGGTGTTTACGGTCCGGCGGAACTGGTTTAGTTCGGGGGTTATCAGGCTTGGTTCGAGTTCATACAGGTTCCTGTAGGAGCTTTGTTCGAGGTTTGATAGCTTGATAGCAGGGGTGGGCCGGGCGGCGTAGCCGTCCCGGCCACACCCATAGTGGGAAAATTTGACCCCATAATTTAGGGGGTTTTTCGCACTTTTTCGATTCGCCATAGTGACTTGTTGGTTGTATTTGGGGTCCCCATAGGACCGGCCGAAGAATAACCTGGCGAAAACCCGTAGGACGGATTGCTAATCCGTCCGCGATTTCAAGACGGATTAGCAATCCGTCCTACGGCCAAACACGGAAGTTATTTATCCTCACGGACCATAGTGACTTGTTGGTTGTATTCGAGGTCGCCAAAGTGAGTTGTTGGTTGTATTTGACACCCCCTGGCGACACGATTCCGGCCCGGCCGTGGACCCCGAACGACACCCCAAACTGGTCATCTTTCGGCCGCCGATCCCGGAAAATTTTGCCGGGATGCGGCCTCCTCCTGCTCCTCCATCCCGGACATTTTGTCCGGGTTGGCCGTCCGTACTTGCGTACTTGCGCAGTTGCGCGATGAACTGGCAATCGGCGAAAACTCGGTCAAAGCGACGAAGCTCGGACAGAAGGACAGAAGGGCTTTCGGGATTTCGTCAATGGAATCTAATTGAATTGCCTCGGCGTTTCGCGCTCCGACTGTTCCCAATTCCGCCTGGACCAATTGCCTCGTTTACGTACTGCTCGACGTTGCGCAGATCGTCAGGCCAGTGCTGCCGTCCGGGTTCTTGGTTGGGACTGTCTTCGACTGGATGCGGGTCAAGCGTCGAATCGCTCCTTCTGCCGCCTTTGACGGCCCGCGCGGCAGTCAAGCCAACGCTTGTCCGTGGCAATAATCCTCCTCGACTGGCAGAACTCCGCCCGTCGACACCCAACCGCAATGGTGACATCTATCCCTCCTGACAGGGCATTTGAACGCCTCGTGGCTGGCTCTTTGGCCTTTCGTAGGGCTGCCCCCGAACGATACTCGAATCCGGCCTTTCGCGGCCGCCGGCCGACCCGATTTCCACGCTGCCCGGCCACCGATCAGCCTCCTCCCACCCGTCGATACCCGGACAAATTATCCGGCTTGCGCCCGCGACATGGCCCGCCAGCGACCTGCCGCGGCCGAAGAACGCCCTGACAAATCGGGGTGAGCGGTATGCCAAACCAGGGCACCAGAAGAGTCGGCACGCCTGCCCGAACTGGTGACTTGCCATCATTGGCCCGGACAGTCGCAGTTTCGGTCCGCCACGGAATCCGGCGGAAACTCCCGGATCAGCCGAGTGGAAAGGTGGGGCGCCGGGATATTGCGGTTGGGGCTTGGGGTGGGATAATGGAGGCATGAACACTTCAAAACATCTAATCATGGGACTGGTTTGCTGCGTTGCGGTGGGTGCCTTGGCAGCGCAGGCGCCGGCGCAGACGGCGGAGAAGAAAATTGAGCATGCGCTGAAGCTGATGGAGGATGCACCGCAGCGGGAGCAGGGGCGGAAGCTGCTGCGCGAGGTGAGGGAGGAGTTGGAGACGGCGGCTACGGCCAATCCTAAGGATGCGGCCACACTGCTGAATCTGGCCAATGCGCGGTTCTATATGAACGAGGATGACAAGGCGCTGAAGGCCATCGATCGGGCGATCGCGCTGGAGCCGAAGAAGGCGAGCCTGTCCTATCGGAAAGGGGACATGCTAATGCAGATGGAAAGGTACCAGGAGGCGGTGACGGCGTTTGGGCAGGCGGCGGCGTTGGACCCGGCGGATGCGAAGCCGGTGCTGATGGCGGGCGTGGCGTTTACGTCGATGGGCAAGGACGCCGAGTCGCTGGAGCTGTTCCGCAAGGCAACGCAGATCAAGCCGGACTACGTGCTGGCCTGGGCCAACATCGGGCAGATTCGCCAGAACCAGGAGAAGCCGGCCGAGGCGCTGGATGCGTTTCGCACGGCGTGGAAATTTCAGAAGGACGACTACAAGCTGCTGAGCAAGATCATCCAGTGCGAGCAGGCGATGGGACAGATCAAGGAGCGGGACGCCGATCGGGTGCTGCTGTTCAAGATGCACAAGCAGGGGGTGGTCGCGGCGCAACTGTATTGCCGGGAGCAGTTCAAGGTGAACCAGATGAAGGTGATGGTGATGGAGTTCTTCGAGCTGGAGGGCGAGTGGGCGGTGCGGTATGCGTTCCATGTCCTCGATGACAAGGGCAATAGCACGCGACGGATCAGCCTGGGATCGTACGATATGACGACGCAGATTGCGCGACAGCTGGGAGAGGTCGGGAAGGACGAGCGGATCTTCCACCTGGACGGGTACACGACGGGCAGACACACGACGTTCGGGATGTTCAAGAAGGAGCCGACGTACGAAGAGACGCGTGAGATGGTGGTGAAGGTTTTGACGGATAAAATGAAGCCGCTGTCGCGAACGGAGGTAGGAGTGCCGGCGTCGAAACCGTGAGGAGATAAGGCCATGGCTAACCCGTGGAAATTCGGATCGCTGTTGTTCACCCTCGTTATATGCTCCGGCTTCGTGACCGCCGCCGACTCTCCAGGTTCAAGTGTAATGCTCGGCAAGTTGCCCGCAGGCTTCGCGGTGCCCCTGAACGTCGAAATAAAGGCGGGCGGGACGTGGGCGGAGTGCGAATGAGCGACGCTGCCGCGCCTTCGATTCGGTTTCGCGCCAAGCGGGGCCCTAAGATCCGCAAGGTTACTGGCTGCAAGCGCAAGCTGAAGAAGGCCGAGACGGAGAAGGAGGAGGTCGGGGTCGTCACTGCGTGGCACATCTGCCCACATGGCCGCCCGCTTAGCAAGGGGCATATTTCAAGAGCCAGGTAGTGCCGAATTGTCGGCCGGCGTGGTGTGCTTCCCCGCCGTGCAGGACCAGCCCGTTCAGGTCGTCGCTCCAAACCATAGGCGAACATTGATGCCGTGGCGGCATCGGTTGCGCGTCAGTTGATTGCCAACCGCCACCGGTCCGAAGAAGAATTCCGTGTGGACCTGCGAGGCCGCCGAACATGACCAGCCGCTTTGCGGCTTGGTGGTAGGCCAGCGCGTGGTCGTCGCAAATACGGGCCAAAGCGGGGTCCAAACGCTGCCAGCTGAGATTGTGGAACAGCCACGAGTCGCCGAACATGTATCGCCCGTGATCGTCTTCGCAGCCGCCGTTGAGAACGCAGCCTTGGAGTTCAGGATCGTAGGCCATGGCCGCGTAGCGCCGTGGCGAGGGCGACGGACCGCGCACTCGTTTCCACGAGTTCCCGTCAAACACCCAGGTGTCGCCCAGCGGCTTGCCTATCGGGCTAATGCCGCCGAAAAGAACGGCCACCCCGGCGTTTTCGTCAAAAGCGAACGCGTGGCCGCAGCGAGCCGATGGATGTGCTTGAAACAAACGGCCCCAGCGTTTCCATTCGTGATCGGCGTAGAGCCATGTGTCGCCCAGATTCCAGGGAAGAAAACCTGCTAGATCGGTCTGTCCGCCGAAGAGAATCGCATATCCGCCTTGGGAATGGTAAACCATGGCCCCACGATGGCGTGCCGGCGGTGCGTTGGGCGACTTGACGCGGGACCAGCGACGATCCCGAAATTCCCAGGTGTCTCCGAAGAGGTCGCCTCCGGTGGACGACCAATCGATACCTCCAAAGAGCACGATTGCCTTGTCGGCCGCATGGTACGCCAGGCAATGGCGGCTGCGCCGCCCCGGACCGTCCATTTCGGAGGCGATCGTGTCCCACGCAAACTTTACTGCGGAACCGAAAGGCATGTCCACCCTCGGGAACTCTTGAGGCTACATCCAAACGAAAGCGCAAGCCACCTACTGCCGGCCGAGTTGTTCGCCGCGCATTTGGCCGGCCGGCTATTCTGGTTCGCGTCGACCGGAGTTCTATGTTATCGGATTTGCGGGGTCGGTGCCAGCGGCGCTTACACATGTTGCTGGAGGTGCCCCAGGCATTGGTCGTCCAGCCCCGCCAGATCGTAGTCGACGCCATGGAAACCACGCCCGCTGGCTTCGCGGTGCCGCTGAAGGTCGAAACAAAGGCGGGCAGGACGTGGGCGGACTGCAAATGAGGGCAGCGTCAACTGGTTGCAGACGCGAATGTAAACAGTTGATCGCAGGACCGTGCCCGCAGGCTCCAGTGTGCGGCTGAAGGTTGAGGATGGCTGCCGGTTCCCGACCGTACTGGCAGCCGCTACCCCGCCTTTTCGGGGCACCCTAGCATCCCTGGCGGCCCTTTCGGGTCTACCCGTGCCCCGCTTGGCCTCCAAGGCCCGAGCGGTCGCCAGCGCCCCCCAAGAGGTCTACGGAAGGCGCTGTTGGCACTCGGCCCGCCCAGAGAAGTAATCGCAGACGCTTGACAATCTTTCCCGTCAGAGCCATGATATTTGAGTCCTGAACTGGGGGTTACCTCTCTGGTGCGAAGGAGCAGAAGCGATGACCAAGTTCCCTTCTGGCTATTGTTCCGTGTTCGTTGCCGCCTTTGCGTGCGTCGCCGTGTCTATCTCGGCGGCACAGATTCATGGCCAGGTATTCAGCGACTTCAATTATCCCGGCGCGACTTCCACTTCGCTTTACGGGATTTCGGGGAGCGAGATCGTTGGCACCTACTTGGACTCCTCGAACACGTCCCATGGCTTTCTCTATAACGGTTCGACCTTCACCACGCTCGATAACCCCTTGGGCGGCACAAGCACCCAGCCTACTGCCGTTTCGGGGGCGAATATCATCGGGAGCTATGAAGACTCTTCTCACAACTGCGACGGTTTTCTGTACAACGGCTCGACTTACGTAACGCTCAACTACCCCGGGGCGCTCAACACGGCCCCTTCCGGTATCTCGGGAAACACTGTCGTCGGGATGTATTGCAACGGTGCTGGCGGCGAGCGTGGGTTTATTTACAACGGTTCGGCCTACGTGCCATTTGACTACATGGGCGATGCCTACAGTCTAACTTGGGTGACCGGCATCTCGGGGAACAACATCGTTGGGACCTTTGGTTACGACTGCCCGAATGCCGAAGGCTTCCTGTACAACGGTTCGACTTTCACAACGATTGGCGACCCTCTCGGGTGGCGCACCGAGGTCAATGCCGTCTCGGGCAACAATATTGTGGGCACCTACTATACCGGCTACTCGTCTACGGTGGAACACGGCTTCTTCTACAACGGTTCAACCTACATAACGCTGGACGATCCTTTGGGGGTGAGCACCTACGCCTACGGCGTTTCGGGCAACGAAGTCGTGGGGACCTACTACGACTCGTCCTACAACGCCCACGGCTACATCGCTTACCTGCCCGGGCCCTCCACCTGCTCCCAGTGGGTTTCGGCTCTCGGCGGCAACTGGAGCGATGCCAGCAAGTGGAACGGCGGTGTGCCCAACGCCGTGGGGACCGGGGCGGTTTTCACCGTCCTGACCGCCGCCGCAGTGACCGTCACCTTGGACGTACCCGTTACGCTCAGCGGACTGCAATTCGGCAACTCCGGCAGCACAAGCACGGGCTACATCCTCAGCGGCGCTGGCACGAACACGTTGACCTTGGCGAATTCCGGCGCCGGGACGACCATCACCGTCAGCGACGGCACCCATGCCATCGATGCGCCGGTCATTCTCGCCAACACCCTTGTTGTCAGCGGCCTCGCGGCGGACTCCTGGACGCTAACCTTTGGGACGGCGAGCAGCATCACGGACAACGGCGGCGGCTTTTCTTTGACCATGAGCGCCAGCAACGGAACGCTGATTTTGAGCGGTTCGGACAACTATAGCGGCGGCACGATCGTGACTGCCGGCACACTGATCGTGACCAATGCCGATGCCCTGCCCAGCGGGACGAGCTTGACCGTGGGTGCTGGTGGCACGTTTATCTTCGACCCATCGCAAGCCGTCGCTGCGCCGATAATCTCGTCAACGGCCTCGCAGACCAATGCTGTGCCGGAGCCGGGAACGCTGGCGCTGCTCACGGTAGCCGTTTGCGGTGCCGCCGTTTATCACCGAGTTCGTTCTCGACGCAAGAAGCAATAGCGTTCGTACTCTTGGTTGAGTTAGCGAGTGGACGGTCGATCGTGGCCATTTATTCGCCTTGCCGTCTTCGCCGGGCCGCGTGGCAGCTTCGATTGGAATGCCGCCGGCCGACCCGATTTGTGCGTTGCCGAGACCGACCATCGGCCTCCTCCTGCCCATCGATCCAGGACCTTTGTCCGGCTTGCGCCCGCGCCCTGGCCCGCCAGTGACCTGGCTCGGCCATAGAGCGCCCTGACAAAACGGGGTGAGCGGTATGCTAAACCAAGGCACCCGCAAAATCGGTGGGGCGGCTGGCGAGATGCCTTCCTCGGCCCCCGCCACTTCGATTATGCGCTGCCTTGGCCACCGTCCGGCCGTCTTTCAGTCAAAAGAAAAGCAAGCACTAGCCGCACAAACTCGTCCGGGGCATCGGCGTGAATCCAGTGGCCGGCCGATGCAATGGTTGCGATTGTTGCCGCGGGGAATTGTCGGCGGATGTCTGTCTCATCTGCCGGGGTGATGTATGCGGACTTGCCGCCACGAAGGAAAAGCGTCGGGCCCTCGAATGGCCCTTGCCCGCTGACGCCCTGGCAGAGGCGGTCGTAGTTCACGTACAGACTGCGGATGTCCATCTTCCAGAAGAAGTATCCGCCCTCGTCGCGTCCAAGATTCTTCAACAGGAACCGCCGCATGGTCAGCGATGGGATTTGCTGCGCGAGTGCCTCTTCGATTTGGTTGCGGCGCTCGAACGCTGTAGGATCGAGCGCCAGGAGGGCTTCAAAGATCGGGTCGTGCGACCGTACGTAGGCCCGCGGCGCCACATCGGCCACGACGAGCTTCTTCACCAGCGACGGTTCGTCCAGAGCAAGCCGCATGGCGACCTTACCGCCCATCGAGTGGCCCAGGAGCATGACGGCGTCCAAGTTCTCGGCTGCGAAAAACTCCCTGAGGTCGGCGGCCATGAGAGGGTAGTCGATCTGCGTTTCGTGAGGCGACTGGCCGTGATTGCGGAGATCGAGCAGGTAGACGCGAAACCTCTCGGCCAGCCGGGTGGCTACGCTCAGCCAGTTGTCGCCTGAGCCGAACAGCCCATGCAGCACCGCAAGCGGTTCGCCGTGGCCAAGTTGTTGGAAGTTCAATCGCATAACCGAATAGTATAGTGGCTGCGACGTGCGGTTCGAAGGCTCGGCGCAGGCTGGTCGCAGAGGCGTGGCGCGTCGTGGCCGACACCATGGAAACCACGCCCACCGGCTGCACCGTGCCGCTGAAGGTCGAAGAAGGCGGGCCGGACTGGGCGGAGTGCAAATGAGGGCAGCGTCACCCACATGTCGCAGACACCGTGAGCGCCACAAGCCAAAAGACTGGCATAGTTGTTTTCATCTTCCTTACCTATGGCCCTTTTCGTTGTGCAAGTTCTAATCCGAAGCCCCGAAGCAGCACGCCGGTTGGCGATTGCTCTTCGCCCTCTGCCCATTTTAGACCGGCAGGCCAACGCCGGACTTCACGACTACTTTTTGACAATGTTTGCCAGTGTTGCTTTCGCCAAGTGTTCCGTGCCAAAGGTCGAAGCTGGGTCGAGAGCGAGTGTGCCCAGCAATCGGACGGCGCCTTCGTGATCTCCGCTCCGATCCGTGGCCAGGGCCTTATTGATCAGAAGGATGCCCTTTGTCTCGCCATCTGGGTTCGCGGCCAGACCTTTCTCGATGGCGGCGAGATTCTCGGCGTCCGTGTTTGCTTGTGTCGCCAGTTCTTTCCAAGCCGGCGAGAAGCGAGGGACCCTTCTGACCAGTTGGCGCACGGCGTCTGCCTTCTTTTGAGGGTCATCCATCCACTCCAGTGAAACGTACGCCAGATAAGTTCCCGCAGGCAGGTCAGCCTTTGCCTCGCGGTCCAGAGTATCCAGTGCCGTGACCGCGGTGAAAAAACCGCGAGGTGCCAATTCGACTGTCTTGCGGTAGTACTTCCGCGCGTTCTCGGCGTCCTTCATCAGTAGGTAAGTGAAGGCCATATCGTAAACTGGGTATGGCCAGGCTGGGGCCAGCCTGGATGCGCGTTCGAGCAGCCCGATCGCTTTCTTATAAAGGAATCAGGAGCCGCATCTTTTCACCGCCTTTGCTTGCCTAACTTGGATCTATCTGGCCAGGAGGTCTAGCAAGGTCTCCGAAGAGGCCCTGGCCAAAGCCCCCGCGTAACCGGCGAGCCGGTGGCCTTGTCGAGCCGAATGGGCACTTGTGCCGCACGAATCGGCCAAGGTCGACCGCTTTATGCCCATTGTAGGGCAACAGGATGACACCCGCAATCATCGACGCGGGGCACGTCGTCCCGCCATTTTCGGCCTTCTGCAGCCCTCGATCACGGTCATTTTGTCCGTAATCGGGCTGCTCCGCGATGGGAGCAACGCTCCGCCCAGCCCCCACACCGCCCCGCACTCTCCGCCACCCGGCCTGCCAAATCCAGGGCCCCGGCAAAATCGGTGCGGCGAGTGCCTGGGGCCAGCTCCTGACGGCTGTCAACAATTGTAAACAAACCACCCGCGAGGCATGCCAGCGTTCTGCCCTGCCCCAGCCCCTAACACGCCGGCCAGCCGAGCCGATCGGAGAGCCAGAGCAGGGTCACGGCGAGCAGCAGCGAGAAGATATAGAGGCTGGCCGCGAGGCGGAAACGGCGGCTAAGTTCGGCGGCAATCATTTCAGTACTCAATCGTGCAATTCGGCAATGTTTGCTGGAACTTCCTTACCCCCAATTCCGTAACCTTGGTGCCTCTGATCCATAATTCTCGAAGGTCCGTCAGACTGGCAATGCGAACCAATCCAGCATCGCTGACCTGCGTGTCATCAAGCGATAATGATTGAAGTGCATTCAGTCCAATAATATGTGCCAGCCCTGCATCGGTGATACTGCTACCATTGAGCCATAATGCTTGAAGTTGTCTGTGCCGTGCAACGTCCATCAGCCCTGCATCAGTAACTTGTGCGTGATTGAGGACCAAATTGGTGAGTTGGGTTAGTCGGGCGATGTGCGATAAGCCGATGTCAGTAATCTGCTCTTGATCGAGGTACAGATCTGTGAGTCGAGCCAGCCTGGCAATGTGTGCTAGTCCTGCATCGGTCACCTGCGTCTTGCTCACGCGCAGACTCGTCAAGTGAGGCAGACATTCTACGTACACCAGTCCTCTGTCGCTGATCTTGCCACCACCGAGTTCTAGCCACTGAAGGTGGCTCAGACCGGTTAATGATTCCATTTGGGCATCGTCATCTAGCCAAGCCTGGACGACGCTGTTGAAGAAATCGACCCCGAGTAGCGTTCGCGGCCATTCGGGCCCGTTCGGCACTGCTCCGGTTAGCGGTGCATCCCGTTCGTAGTCATAGCATAACTTCCCATTCTCGCTTCTAATTGCATCTACCGCTGCCGCCTGCTTCGCCGCCTCCTTTATCTCCACCGCCAGCCAACTGCACGGCAGGGCCACCGCCACCGTCAGCACCAACAGCGTGCGAATCCCAAATTGGAACCGCCATCGAAACACCAGGGCCACAAGCCACCACAGCAGCATCACCGCAAGCACCACGCCCACCCCAGCCACCGCCACAAGCACCGTCCAGCCCTTGTGCTCATTGAACCAGAACCACCGCCACCGCTCCGACAGGAACAGCAGGCCCGTCACCGCCATCGAGCCGAGCACGAGCCACCCGGGCGTGGGGCAATACCAGCGGCGTTTCTCGGGCGTGTCCATGCCGTCAGTATACCGCGCCACCAGCGGCCCTACCAGAATGGGCCTCCGAGCGCAGCCACCCTGCACGCCCGCGTTCCTGCCGCCTTGCCCGCCGCACGGAGGTTGCCGCTGAGACGGGTTTGGCTGGCGAGGTTGCCAAGCGTGGCCCCTTGTGTCGCAGCCCGCCGCGGCGCGGTAGAATGAAAGGTGGCTCGACGCTGGGCGCTCTCAGGTGGGCGCCGTCGAGTAACGTGCCAGGTTGGCGGCCAGCCGATGTTTTGCCAATGCCATTAAGACATGGTTTGCCCGAACCCCAAGAGGATTCCATGCGCTCCGATTCCTTCTATCCTCCGGCCCCCTCGGCAAAACTCCCGGTCATTCGTCTCGACCTCGGCTACCGCCTGCGCGTGCTGGCGGTGATCGCCGGGCTGTTGCTGTTCTTGCTGTTATACCTGGTGTTCATCGTCCTCGCCGGGATCATCGCCTATAGCCTCCTCGTTCTGCCGGTGCCATGGGAGTCGTTGGTACACGCCGGCGGCTGGGTGCTAGGGTTCTTCATCGCCCTGAAGTATGGCGGGGCGTTGGCGGCCGCGCTGCTTTGGTTGTTCCTTTTCAAGGGGCTTTTCAAGCGGCACAAGGTCCCGCGGGCAGCCCACGTCGCCCTGGCCGAGGAGGACCACCCCGAACTGTTCGCGTTCATCCGCCGCGTCTACCGCGACGTCGGCGCCCGCCGGCCGCGCCGCGTCTATGTCTCGCCCGAAGTCAACGCCGCGATGATCTACAACACGTCGCTCGTAAACCTGATCCTGCCGCCCCGCAAGGACCTGCTCATCGGCTTGGGCCTGGTCAATGTCGTGAACCTGGTCGAGTTCAAGGCGGCGCTGGCCCACGAGTTCGGCCACTTCGCCCAGCGCAGCCTCGGCCTGGGTACCTATCTGGCGGTGGCCAACCGCATCATGCACGACATCATCTACAGCCGCGACGCGCTGGACAATGTCGTCGACCGCTTGTGCTGCGACGAGGAAGGACGCAGTTTCTTCCCCGCCTGGGGGCTCAAGGGCCTTCTCTGGGTGGTGCGCAAGATCCTTGCCGGCATGTATGTCGGCCTGAACACGCTCTACCTTTCCCTCGGCCGGCAGATGGAATACAACGCGGACAACGCGGCCGTTCGGCTCACCGGTTCCGACGCCCTGATCCACGGGCTGGCCCGTATGAAATTCGCCACCGAATGCATGGCCGAGGCCATCCAGTCGCTGGACGCGGCCGCCGATCATGGTTTTTTCTCCGACGACCTATTCTATCATCAGACGGCGGTCGCCTGCCGGCTCCGCCGCCGCGCCAAGGACGAGCGGCTGGGCCTCCCGCCGGAGTTGCCGCCCGACACAACCGTCCGCGTGCATGTCTTCCCGCCTGTGGCCGCCGGCCCCGCGGACCGTTGCAGTTCGCATCCCGCCGACTACCTGCGCGAGCAGAACGCCAAGCGCGTGTATGTCCGCAGCCCGATCGACGACCGTTCTCCCTGGCTGCTGTTCGGCGACCCGGCGGCCCTGAAGACGACGGTGACCGGCGAGCTCTACCGGCAGATTCTGCGGCGGAAGGAGCCGTACCAGCCTCGCCCAGCCGCCGAAGTCCAGCGCGTTATCGACGCCGAGCAGGCTGAAAGCACATTTGATCCGCGCTATCAACAGTTTTACGACGACCGTTTTGTCGATCCGGGCGACCTGTCGGCATTGCCGGAACCCTGGCCTTGGGACAGGGCCGCCGCCTGGCTTGCCACATGGCCTCCGCCCGACCTTCAACAGCGGGTGGCGGCCCACCACGAACTACAGGCGGAGCACGCATTCCTCGGCAGCCTGAGAAGCGGTCGTTTGTCGCCGAAGGACAAGACCTTTCCGTTTCGCGGCCAACAATATGCCGCCGCCGACCTGCCGCGGCTGTTTGCCATGGTCGACGAGGAACTCCACGCGAGCTTCAAGTCGCGCGTTGCCCTCGACGGCGAGGTGTTCCTGGCCCATTGGTCGGTCGCCCGGCATCTCGACCGCGCTGCGAAGACCGACGACGACCCGTACGAGTTGGCGGGGAGCCCCGAAAGCGGGCACGAAGGCGAGCTTTTGATGCGCTATCGTTTCCATTTGTCGGTCCAGGGGCTTCTGCGGCGGACGATGGCCGCGCGACAGTGTTTGCAAGATATCGTTCTTGCCGTTGCACGAGACCCCGATTTATCGACTGACGACTTCGCTCAGGTCAGCAATCCTCTGGACTCGGTTCTCCATTTCCTGGCCGAGACGCTTGAGACGGCCCGAAGCATACAGGCCCCCGCTCTGCTAAATGTCCCGGCCGGTACGCCGCTCCATGCCCTGATCGTTGACCGTGCCGACCGGACGTTGTCGCCGCGGTCGCGCCGTCGCCTCACGCAGGAGTGGGTGACCAAGCTGGCGGCGCGGTTGGAGGCCGTCCTGACCCGGCTGAAGCGTGTTCATTTCAAGAACCTCGGGGGCCTACTGGCCTGCCAAGAAAGGCTGGCTGAGCAGGTCAAGCGGGCATGAGAGCCCGTCAATTCGGCGATTCTTGCGTTGTTCGTATTTGCCCTGCTCCACGCCAGTTGGGCGTTGTGGTCGATTACTGAGACGGACGGCCCTGATCGCCGCCTGAACTGGCCCAACATCGCCGCCCTGGCCGTGTGGCTGCTGTCGCTCGGTGCGCTGCTGGTCGGGGCAGTGAGGGGCAGGAAAGCACGGCCAGAGCCGCCGGCTGCCTAAGATCGCTGTGCCCATGC
>CAZTPX010000024.1:0-45611 GCA_964615095.1 uncultured Planctomycetaceae bacterium
GAAATCGAGATCGAACCGACCCCGTCGCGGCTGGACGACCTGTTCCGCGAACTGGCCAACTATGACGTCGATTTCTGCGATGTCCGCGGCCAGGAGATGGCCAAGCGGGCGATCATCGTCGCCGCCGCCGGCGGCCACAATCTGTTGATGATCGGCCCGCCCGGCTCTGGCAAGACGATGCTGGCCAAGCGGGTGCCGACGATCCTGCCGGACCTCTTGCCCGGCGAATCGATCGAGACCACGCGGATCTATAGCGCGGTGGGCCGCTTGAAGCCCGGCCAGCCGCTTTTGGCCGTGCGGCCGTTTCGCTCGCCGCATCATACGATCAGCGACGCGGGCCTGGTGGGCGGCGGCTCCACGCCCACGCCGGGCGAGATTTCCATGAGCCACAACGGCGTTCTCTTCCTGGATGAGCTTCCGGAATTCAATCGCCGCACGTTGGAAGTCCTTCGCCAGCCGCTGGAAGACGGCACGGTGACGATCAGCCGGGCGTTGAACAGCACCACCTTCCCGGCGAACTTCATGCTTATCGCCGCCTTGAACCCCTGCCCCTGCGGCTATCGCGGCGACTCGCGGCGGAATTGCAATTGTACCAGCCCCCAGATCGAAAGATACATGAGTAAGATCTCGGGGCCTTTGCTCGACCGCATCGACATTCACATCGAGGTCCCGGCCGTTCCTTTTCGCGAGCTATCCGGTGGCACGCCGGGCACCTCCAGCACCGAGATGCGGGCAGTGGTGGCCGCCGCTCGGCAGCAGCAGGCCGCGCGGTTCAACGGTTCGGCCACGCGTTACAACGCCGACATGTCGCACCGGCAGACGCGCCAGTTCTGCGTCTTGGACAACGAGTGCAGCAATTTGCTTCGCGGGGCGATGACCGAAATGGGCCTTTCCGCCCGGGCACACGACAAGATCCTTCGTGTGGCCCGCACCATCGCCGACCTGGACAATTCCGAGGGCGTCAAGCCGCATCATCTGAACGAGGCGATCAATTACCGCATGCTGGATAGGAATTTGTGGACGTAATAATGCCAATGCATAGCATCTTCGGCAGGATTTCGCTTGAAGTTTTCGAGAGAAGTATTATACTCGTAACTATATCAGTAGCTGAGTCACGACAGGCCGGTCCGTCGATCCATGCCAAGGCAGTCCGTCCAACTTGTTCCGGAAAAGGCGCTTTCAGCCCTGATCCACCTGGAAAGGGCCTACCAACGCGCACTGGACCTACAAATCGACCCCTTGCAGTTCGCTCTCGGCCTGCCCAGCCTTGCTGAGCTAGGCGTATTCAAAAGCGACCTGCGCTGGTTGTCGCACAAGGGATATGTGGAGTCTGTCGAGGAGTGTACGACGTCCGGCGACACAAACCGGCGATTCTCTGCGAACCTGAATACTTCATTCTGCAAAACCACCTGTTTCGTTCTCACAACCGCCGGGCTGGCGCTGGTCCAATCCAGGCAGCGGCGCAAGGAACCGGAAGTTGCGCTGCCGGTTCGTCCGGAGGGCAAACCGCCTGCTGGGGCTTCGTCTGGCCGCGCGGTCCTTCCGTACTGGGATCGTGAACGCCGCGTCCTGCGCGTGGGCGAGTTCATTGTGAAGCAGTTCCGTTGCCCGGCGCAGAATCAAGAGGCCGTCTTGGCGGCTTTTCAAGAAGAGGGTTGGCCCAACCGCATCACTGATCCCATGCCGCCGACCGACGAACACAATCCCAAGAGTCGTGTGAACTACACGATCCGGCGCTTGAACGAGAACCAGGTCCAGCGCCTGGTCCGTTTCTTTGGCGACGGATCGGGCCAGGTGATCTGCTGGGAACTTCTATCCCGGGCGCTAAGCTAGTAATGTAGGCCGCGAACAAGCGCAGCGCAGCTCCGGCAGCCGTAATGGGACAAGGCATGCCACCCAAATCCGGACGTTATTTGCCGGTCTCCCCCATTGCTGTGCCGTTGACCACGCGGCGGTTTTCGCCTATCCTTAGGTCTGTCATGCGCGGCAGGGCAAGTTGCCACGGTCTTCTTCGCGTTTGCCGGCGCGATACCAAGGAACACCCCATGTTTGCGTTGGCCGCCACGCTTTGCTCGCTAACCCTCCTCGCTGCTCCCACGAAGCCCATGCCACAAATTCCGGTACTAAAATTCCAAAAATTCACGCTCGCCAACGGTCTGGACGTGATCCTGCACGAAGACCATGCCACGCCCATCGTCGGCGTCAACGTCTGGTATCACGTCGGTTCCAAGGACGAGCGGCCGGGCCGGACCGGGTTTGCCCACCTCTTCGAACACATGATGTTCCAAGGCTCGAAACACTATGACAAGGTCTATTTCGGACCGATCCAGTCGGTGGGCGGGCGGTTGAACGGTTCGACCGCCATGGACCGCACGGACTACTGGGAAACCGTGCCCTCCAACTACTTGGAATTGGCCCTGTGGATGGAATCGGACCGCATGGGATTCCTGCTCCCGGCCATGACGCAGGCGAAACTCGACAATCAGCGCGACGTGGTGAAGAATGAGCGTCGCCAGAGTTACGAAAACCGCCCCTACGGCATGGTCCACGAGACGATCCTTGCGGCGCTCTATCCGCCGGAGCATCCCTATAGCTGGCCCACGATCGGTTCGATGAAAGACATCACCGAGGCCTCGCGCGAGGACATTGCCGACTTCTTTCGCCGCTATTACCATCCCGCCAACGCCAGCCTTTGCATCGCCGGCGACTTCGATCCGGCGGAGGCAAAACGCCTGGTGGAAAAGTACTTCGGCCCCATCCCCGCCGGCCCCAAGGTCGTACACCCCAAGCCGTCGACCTCTGAGTTGAAGGAAGAGAAGCGGATCCACGTGACCGACCACGTGGGGCTGGCCCGCCTGTACATGGTCTGGCCCACGCCGCGGCAATTCACGCCGGAAGACGCCGCGCTGGACGTCTTGGGCCACGTGCTTTCCGGCGGCAAGACTTCTCGCCTCTACCGCTTGCTGGTTCGCGAGAAACAGATCGCCCAGGACGTGCAGGCCTACCAGGACGGCCAGGAGTTGACCGGCGAATTTGCGATCGTGGCCACGATCCGCTCCGGCCATACGATTGCCGAGGTCGAGGCGGGAATCGCCGCGGAAATCCAGCGCATCAAGGCCCAACCGCCCACGCCCGAGGAATTGGACCGGGCGGTCAACACGTTTGAAGCCCGCCTGGTGCGGTCGCTGGAATCGGTGAGCGAGTTCGGCGGACGGGCCGATCGGTTGAACCTCTACAACGTCTATACAGGCGACCCGGGATTCATGACCAAGGATTTTGACCGTTACTGCCACGTAAGCGCGGGCGACGTCACACAGATGGCCAAGCGGTTCCTGGGACCGGGTCGCGTGGTCGTCGAGGTCCTGCCGGGCGGCGAGTTCTCGCTCCGACCCAATCCGCTGGCGCCTGCGGAAGCGGCCCGTGCGGAGATGGTCAAGGAACTCCCCGCGCTGCCGGCCTTCGCGCCGAAGATCGCCGCGGAGGGCGCTGGCCGCGAATCGCTGCCGGAAGGGGCCGAAGAGCCGAAGTTCGGCCTGCCGCCCATCCGGCGTGCTACGCTCTCCAACGGCATGCAACTGCTGCTCGTGGAAAAGCATGAGTTGCCGGTGGTCAATTTGCACGTCGTTTTCCCCGCGGGCTGCGCCAATGACGATAAGCAGTCGCCGGGGCTGGCGGAACTAACGGCCGCCGTGTGGGACGAGGGCACGGCAAAACGCACGGCGGAGGGAATTGCCGCGAAGTTGGGGCACATGGGCGCAAGCCTTTCGGTCATCGCCGATTGGGACGTGACCAGCGTGCGGTTGTTCTCGTTGAAGCGGCATCTGCCCAAGGCCCTGGAGATCCTGGACGACGTGCTCCGTAACCCAACGTTCCCCGCCGAGGAACTCCATCGCCAGCAGATCAGCTTCATGGGCCGGTTCACGCAGATCCGCAATGAGCCGACGGTGCTGGCCTCGCTGGCTGCCACGCAGTTGCTCTACGGCTACGAGCATCCCTACGGTCATCCGCAATGGGGCGATCCGGCCGTCATCAAGGGCATCAAGCCGGCCGATCTCAAGCGTTTTTATAGCGCGTATATGCGCCCCGAGCAGGCCGCGGTTGTGGCCGTCGGCGACATCACCCTGGACGAACTCCAGCAGCGGCTGGAAGCCTCCTTGGGCGACTGGAAGTCGGCTGCTCCCCCGCCCGCCAGCCCGGACTTCGCCTTGCCGCCGCTCCGGCCCAGCCGGCTGGTGTTGATCGACAAGCCCCATGCGGCCCAGTCGGTGATCCACGTGGCCCTTGTCGGCGCCCGGCGGAACACGCCCGATTTCTTCGCCCAGAACGTCATGAACATGGTTTTCGGCGGGCAGTTCTCCAGCCGTTTGAACCTGAACTTGCGGGAGCGCAAGGGCTACACCTACGGCGCCCGCAGCGCCTGGGACTGGCGCGTCCACCAGCGCGGGCCGTTCGTAGCCAGCTCCAGCGTGCAGACCGCCGTTACTGCTCCGGCCTTGCGCGAGTTTCTTAAGGAATTGGAGGGTATGGTCGGCGCGCAGCCCGTGACGGAAAAGGAACTCGACTTCTGCAAGAAATACGCCACCCGCGGCTATACGGCCGGTTTCGAGACGCCCTCGCAGGTCGCCACGCAACTGGAGATTCTCTTCGCTTACCAGTTGCCCGACGATTACTTCAACACGGTTGTGCCCGGCGTGCATGCCGTGACTACGGCGGACACCATGCGGGTGGCAAGACAGTACTTGGACCCGGAACACTTGACGATCATTGTCGTCGGCGATCGGGCGAAGATCGAACGCGAGCTGCGCGAGTTGCCCGGCGGCAAGGATCCGGCGGTCTATTCGTTCGACGAGAACTTTCGCCTGCTGCCGGTGAAGTAGACCCCATGCCTACTTTCGCGGCATCGACGGCACGTGCCGCAGCGGGTATTGCGTGATGTCGGAACGGTCCTTGTCGGGTAGGGCGATCTTCAGATCGAACGGCTCAAACCGCACGGAGTCCAGCACCTGCACCTCGCTGATCGACAAGCTCCGTGCCGGCATGATGGCAAATCGCACGTAACGTGCCTCCACCGGCGCAGGGGCGAAGAGCAGATAGTTCGGTCCGCAGAGCGTCTCGTCGTCGGGCCAGGCCTCGTTGGCGGGAATGTCCTTCCAGCGGAGGCGGAAATCGAAGAAGCCCTGGCTGGCATACCGCTTGCCGTCGACCGAAGTCAGGACCTCGACCTTGTCCTGCACCTCGCCGCGGAGCGCGTCCCAGAAAGGCCAGCCGCCGGTCTGGATGCGGAACGCCGCACAGCGCTCGACCCGCCCCAGGTCGACAGTGACCACGGGCTTGTCGCCCGTTTGCCACAGGGCGCCGAACTGGTAGGCGCCGCCGCCCACGAAGGGCGAGGCCACCACGCCGTCGGTCAGGACCTTGCCCTGCGGATCGCCCGCGCCCCAGCCCGTGCGTGAAGGGACTGTACAAGTATAAGGCTTGCCCTCGGCCAGATTCTTGCCGTAGGTGACCCAGCGGTCGCGGAACTTCTCGCCGCCGGCATCCTTGCCGTCGGAGTAGCCGTACTTTACGGGGGCCTTCGCAGCGGCCGCAGCCTCCGTGAGGTTCAACCGCAGCGAGTCGACGATGGGGTGGTCGTCGCCGCCCACGTCGATCGTGTAGGTGCAGGGAACCTTTTCCACAAGCTGCGTATGGCTGCGGGTCACCAGCGACCGGTCGGCCTGCCGCTCCTTCCAGGTGAAGGTCACGTCCAAGGGCTTCCAGTCCGCCCCGGCCGGGCGGTAATCGGCCTCCATCCGCAGCTCGTACAAGCTGCATGAATTGGAGCCGGCGCTAGCCGCGTTCCACTGGTACTTCAGCAGCACGGAACGAACACCGGCGGGAATGCCTTCCACCTTCTCGTAGTGGATCACGTCCCAGGGCGGCGAGGTGTCGGCCAGTGTGTAACTGCGGGTCCAGGTCTTACCGCCGTCGAAGGAATGCAGGAAATCGATGTGCGCGTGCGGGCCGCGGTTGTACAGCCGCCCGCCGTAGGTCACGCGCGTGATGTCCACGGGGGCGTCGAGCTTGAAGACCACGTAGGCCTCCTCGCCTCCCTTGGCGGCGAACATCGCGCCCATGTAGCCCGGATGCCGCGCGGCCGTCTTGACGTTCTTTGTCTCCACGGCGTACGGCTTGTAGCGGTCGGCTTGCAGTTCCGGCCAGAGGATCACGGACTCGGTCGCCTCGCCGGCGCCCACGTAGACGGTGTTCTTGCCCAGGCGCAACGTCGGTTGCGTCTTGCTGTTGAGCATAGTGATCGTCTGGAAAGAGATATCCTGCAGCCGGGCGTCCGCCGCGGCGGTCTGGCCCATCAGCTCCACGCGGACCAGGACTTCATAGGCCCCATTGACCTCGTCGCGCAGGGCGATTTCCGCAGGCGTCCGCCCCGTGCCCTGTTCCTTCCAGACCTCCTTCCACTGTAAACCGTTGGTGATACTCACGGAGATCGCGCAGCGATCGTTCTCCGTCGCCCGCTGCAGCGTGGCCTTGATCTTCATGCTGCTGATGACATTGGCCCCCTCGATCTTGAAGACGACCTGTCCTGGCCGCCCGGCTTCCAGGGGCGCAACGCCCCCGGCGCTGAGCGCATGCGCGCCGGTCACAGCGTGAGCGTTGCCCGCCAGGCCGTCGGTCGTCAGCGGCGGGGTCCAGGTGCGGACGCCGTTGCCGCGGATGCCATAGCGCGGATTGGCGGCCTCGGGATCCTTGCCTTGGTTAGGGACGTAATAGGCCGGATCGCTCTGGAAAGGGCCGTCTCCTTTGTCGGCCGATTTGGCGGCGGCGGCGCTGTCCAGGCGGTGATAGTAGCGTGTGTAGACTTCGCCTTCGCGGAGGTTGAGGATATAGCGGTGGCCCAGGTCCCAGTTGTTCAGGTAATAGCGGAACTTCAAGCCGTTGGGATTGAAACAGTGCTGCTCTTCGCTCAAGGCCCGGGCGCAATCGGCCCCGGCGAGGAATCCGTTCGGGCTGGTGGCGTTGAGGCAATGGTAACGGACAATGTGGCCGGGTTCCATCCGCCCGCCGCTGGCCGCGCAGGCCCCCGCAGCGCCCACGTCCTCGACGCCCGCCACGGTCTTGCCATCGCAGAGCGTATAGATGGCCGACATGGAGTTGTCGTACAGGTGGTACTTGCCGTCGTACTTCACTTCCGAGACGGTGTGCAGGATGACATCCCAGAACTTGACGTCCAGTCCCATCGCGCCCCAGATGCTGCAGTTGATCCCGGCCACCGTGCTGCACATCGTGTAGCCGTAGTCGTTGAACTGGCGGATGGGGTCGGTCACTTCGTGGCCGTGGAGTTCCATGGGGGCCGTCTGGCGGCGGGCGACATGGTTCCAGTACCACATGGCCCAGCACTTGTCTTTCGTCGCCGGCCAGTTGTCCGTGATGCTGTGGATCATGCTGCCGATGTCGGCGTAATCCGGGTTGGCATCGGTGACAACCTTGACATTGCAGACCTCCGCCCTGGCCGTGGCGGACAGGAGCAAGGCGGCAGCGAGCGCGAGGAAAACTGCCGGGTGAATTCCCGGGCGGTAGGGGGCGAAGTTCAATGGGGACATGGCACAACTCCTGGCGGGCGACTGGCGCGGTGGGACACGGCGGGGCAAGACGATCTTGTCCGATTATGGTTCCGCGGCCGAGGATTGTCAACAAGTTCGGCATGCGGGCAAGGCACTGAGAACGCCCCCGCCGACCCTGCGTCGGTGGCGTTTGCAGGCCGTACCGTGGAACAAGGTTGCGCCAGAGATCTAAGGCGCGCGGCCGTTGGGCATACTGGGCGGATACGCAATGGGCGTGCCCGGCGGCACCGGCTGGGCGGCTACCGCTCGTTCGAGAATGCTCACGCGGTTTTCCAACGCCGACAGGCGGTCGGACGTTTGCGGCGATTCGTTGCTGTAAACCGTTTTGCCGCCGAGACTAAGGCAGCCCGGCAACATCGTCGCAATGACGATTCCCAATAGTGCGATAAGCACTCGATGACTGCATCGCATAGAACATGATGGGTTGGAGGCGATGGTAAGAGCCTTGATTCTCCGACGCGCAGTGCCGATGAATACTAAAATCGTTACGTATGGTCAAGACCAATTCGATAATAAGGAAAACTTTAAAGCTTGTGGTACAATGGTGTGCCATGGGAAACGAATATAAGTCCTTTTCCGCGCATTCTGCCGAACACTTCGGCGACACGAGAGACTTCTGGTGGCATGACGACTACATCGAGATGGTTGCACGCCATTGGGAAATCGGCGCGGTGCGTACCGTCCTTGACGTGGGGTGCGGGGTCGGGCACTGGGGCAGAGTGCTCGCACGGGTCCTTCCCACCACGGCGCATGTGACCGGCGTCGACCGCGAGGGAATTTGGGTGGCCAAGGCAACGGAGCGAGCCTCGGCGAACGGGCTTTCGCAACGATTTCAGTACCGGCTGGCCGCGGTCGAGTCGTTGCCGTTCGACGACGGCACGTTCGATCTGGTTACTTGCCAGACGCTGCTCATGCACGTGCCCGATCCCCAACAAGCGCTGGGCGAGATGTTGCGCGTGACGCGTCCGGGCGGTCTCGTGCTTGCGGCCGAGCCGACCAACGTTGCCGGCGCGTTGGTGGACTCGATCGTGCTGGGAGATCCGCCGGACATTGCCTCCCTTCTGTTCGGTTTTCAACTGCTTTGCGAGCGGGGCAAGTCGTCGTTGGGCGAAGGCAACAATCTGATCGGCGAACGATTGCCGGCGTTGTTCCTGCGCGCCGGCCTGAAGAGGGTGGAGATCCGTCAGAACGATCGCGGGTGGTCTCTCTTGCCGCCCTATAGCTCGTCCTTCGAACGGGCGCTCGTGGACGAAACGCTCGACGCCGTCGATCGCCAGAGGTGGATCTGGGACCAGGCAACCACGCGGCGGTACTTCCTCGCCGGCGGTGGCAGCGAGCGGGATTTCCTCCAGCGCTGGAGCCAGGCCATGGCGCAGCGAAGACGCCTGGCGGACGCGCTCCGCGCCCAGACCTATTCCTGTGCGGGCGGGGGCCTCTTCTACCTTGTCTGGGGCCGGCGGGCGGATGAACACTGAACGCGCATCCCCATTCGCTAACAAGACTCCTTCACCGGCCCGGCAAGCTGGCAGGGGTCGAGGGTTCACCGACCTGCCCCAACTGGTCGGCGGCCACAATCCACTTGCGGCATCCCGGGCTTCCGCAGCGGCAGGGAACGGCGGATTCGGCCGGCCAGCCGTAGTCGATCGTCATCTGCTCGCCCGCGGCGATGGCCGTCACCACCGACAACCAGAGTTCCGCATGGCAGGCGCCGTCCTCGTCCTCGACTTCATACTCCGTAAGACAGCAGTTGGGTTGGCAACTGTGATTCAAGAAGCGGAACGGGGCCTCTGGCTCGATGCACCCCGCCGCGCCCAGTTCCATGCAGTAGTCCGATTCGAAGATCCCGTCGTCGTATACCTGGCCCTCGATCGGTCCCAGCACCTCGGGCGGCGAGAACGCCCGCAGAGAGAATACGCCTAGTCCGTAGGCGGCCGGTCCGACGCGCACACCTTGCTCGGAAAAAACGACGCTGGTTTTCATGGGAGCATTCATCATTGGATTCTACACGCAAGACGGCGCAAATGAAAGGGGGTGCTCTATCACGCGTGGGACAATGGGCAGGGCGATAAGTAGGTCATCGCGCCACCTGTAGCGCGCCATTCCGCCAGAAGATAAAAACTGCCAGCGCCAGCACAACGACAAAACAGGCACCTGCCCCCGCGAGAACTTGCATCACTTGCGCCTCGCCAGGCGGTTCGCGCAGTTCCTCGATCTTCCATGCCGACGAAAGCTGACACCCGGGATTCGACTTCGCGAGTTCCGGCCCCAGGGTCGCGCCCCAGCTCGATCCCCGAGCGACGGAGCAGATCCCGGTTACGCGCCCGCCTTGCAACGCGCGGCGGATCGCCGCTTCGTCGTGAATCCTGTTGGAATGAAGCACGGCGGCAATTTCCTGGTTCACGGCCAACGGCGGTTCCGCGGGGAAAACGGCGATCCAAACATCGGTCCAAACGCCGTCGCGGCTTTCCGAAACATAACCGCCAGGTTGAAATTTCGTAATGATCACGTGGCGGTTGTCGCCCGGGCCGTTCTCAATCAACGTGCTGAGGGCGATTTCATGCGCTGGGACTGACGCCAACGTGCGAAGTTCCCGCTGCTCTCGCCCCAAGAAAGCGAGGATCGTACCAAACATCAACGCCAAGGCCATCAGGCAGCCCAGGACGACGTTGGGGCTGCCCTTGGCTTTTGCGACTTGCGGCTGACCCTTCCAAAAGATCTTTCGCAGCAGGGGCTTGCCGGCAAAGTCGACGATCTCGTAGTCGATTTCGCCGCTTTGTTGCATGCGGTAGACGATGGCCTCGATCAATTCCTTGGCGTTGGTCATGGCGGGACTAGTTCGCATGACTCGCAAGGGAAGCTGCTGGCCGCGGAGGTAAATGTCGATGCCCCTTACACGGCCGAGCAGCTTCTCCTGAATGACAGTTTCCAAACGGCGGACGAGGTTGACAATCGTGGTCAGGTTCTCGATTTCGCCGATCGCGCGTTCCACCGTGCGCCCAGTATAGAGGTGCTTGGCCCGCAACGTGTTGCCTTGCAGTTCGATCCAGCCGTAGTCGTTGCGGGTTGCCAGGTAGATGAAAACGCCGAATCCGGCCAAAGCCGCCGGACAGGCGAGCAGACTCATACTCAACGGCATCGCGAACGCGAACAACACAGTCAGCCCGAGGCCCGCGGCGGCCACCAGGCCGGTGGTGAGATACTGGCCGAAAAGGCCCACGCCGGAAAGGCAACTGCGGACCGTTTCCGCGGGCGGCGGAAGGTCGTCGGGAATGATGCCGAAATCGCGAAAGGTCGAGGGTGGTTCAGGCATGGTACAACTCCCTGATTTTGTCACTCCTCCACAACCACAACCGTCTGGCTCAGCGCCGGCGCGGTGACCGGCCAGTGGAATGTCTGGCCATCGGCGGTCCAGGCAACGATGTTGTACTCAAAATCATCGCTCGCGGCGGGCAGCGCCGCTTCGTAAACAGCGCGGGCCACATGCCGGGCGGCGATCTCTTGCCATGTGCCGCCGCCTAACGGCCGCACGTGCAAGTTCACTTCCTTCATGGGTCGCTTATCCAGGGCAATGATCCGCACTTTCAGGGCCTCGCCCCGAACGGCCGAAGTTCGCACGGTGGGAACGATGATCCTTGCCGGGCCGGTGTATTCGTGCGAAGGGGCACACTCGCCGGGCAGAGCTTTGCCGAGTGTACTCGCGAGGATGCCGTCAAAACCAGTCAAATAGGCCGCCTGCATGCGGCTATGCTGCTCCAGGTTGGCGATCGTACCCAGTTCGCCGGGCGTGCTTACAGTGGCAATCTCGGCGGCCATCAGTTCCTCCCACTTGCGGGCCAGGGCGATACGAATGGGTAGCGCCTGGCCGGCAACCCGTTTCTTGCTGTCGGCAGACTTCTCGGCATTGATCTTGTTCGCCGCGGCGGCAAGCTGCCCGCGGATGCAGGCGATCTCACACATCAGGGCGTTGGCCTTGAGCATGTTCGACCAATAGTCGAACCGTTCCAGGTTGCCTGCGCCGAGCACCTTGCCACGCAAGGCCGCGAAGCGGGCGACGTGTTCGAACCGCGTCTTGATCTGCTCCAGCGGAGTAGCGTCAGTCTTTAAATCGCCGGGACCGGTCGCCCAGCCAGCGGGGTCGGGACGCGCGCCGGCGCCGTCGACCGAGGCCAGGATCTTGCCGGCCTCGACCGCCACGGCGCTACCGAAATGCACCGAGGCAAAATTCTCATAGAACGCGGCGATCGGCATCGCCCGCTGGTCCAAGGGCGATTTAATCTGGGCATAAACAGGGGAGGCATCGCCGCTGCCTAGATCGGCCTCGTAGCCTGCCACGGCTGGGCCGCCGCAATTGATCTTCCGCACAAACGACCGGCCGGGCGTTTGGCTGCCGGGCTCGGTTGTGCCTTCCACGACAATTCCGGCAATGCAGGGAAACTCCACCACGCTGAAGAAGTCGATCTTCAGGTTACCGTCGATGACCTTCACCGCCGGCGTCTTTACGTCGTAGGCATTGTTCTTGCCGACTTTGGCGAACATGTCGAGGTTCTCGACGACCGGTTTACCTTGGACGTACACGCTGAAGACCCGCTTGCCGGCCGCCGCGTAGTGTGGCTCATTGAACTTGAGGGTGACGGTGTAGACGCCGTTGGGAACCGTCAGGTTGTAGTCCGGCATGCCGTAGCGGACGTTTTGATAGACGGCCTGGACGTCCGCGCCCGCCACGGTGGCTGTGAAGTGCGCCAGGTTGCCGCCCACGCCGTGACTCTTGATCGGCTTGACGGGCGAGACGTCGTACGTAGCGGGCACCCACGACTGATCCCAGGCCGCGGCGGCCAGTGCGGACACGTTGGCCGAGAGGGCCTTGGTGCGCCAGTGGATGCCCAACAGCCCGTCGCAACCCAGCCGCCGGGCATCGACGGCATCGTGCCGCATGCGTCCCGCCCAGGGCTGATAGGCCACGAGGTTCGGATCGTTTTCCATCCAGGGAATCGCCCATTTGGGACGGCCTTGGATGTTGGCGAAGGCCGATTCCACCGGGTCGTGGCCCACCGAGCGGTTGATGCAGCTCATGGGACAGGCCTTGGGCAGCAGCTTGTCCAGCGCGGCTCGGTCGTGCTGCGGGCCTAGCACCCAGCCGCAGGTGGCCAGCGTGGTCTTCTTGCCGCTTTCCGCCAGGGCCTCGCAGGCGGTGCGGATGTCACGGATCGTGGCCTCAAGCTGGGCCGGATTGTTGCCACCCCAGGTCCAGCCCTCCGGCGTCCAAAGCCAGTAATAATCGACCGAACCGAGGGCCGCGATCCGCTTGAACATGCCCTCGTAAAGCTCGCGGACGACGGCCGGGTCGGATGGGTTCTTGCCGAGCTGCTTGAGGTGCTCGCGCACGGCGGCGGGGATGACCAGCGGCGTCTCGGTGCCGACGCAGGTCTTCACGCCAAGCCGGCGGGCCAGTGCGAAGATACCTCGCAGTTCCGCGCCAGTGCGGTTGAAAAGCTCGTTGCACTGCTGGGGAGTTTGCGGGTACGGCATGAGGCCCTTCATGCAGTCCGGGCCGTAGGCATCGTCCGGGAACAGCAGCGAGGCGCCACAGGAGAAGTCCGAAGTCTTGGCGGCGGCGTAGCCCCAAGCGCCGTTGCGCGGCGTGCTGGCCCAATAGGAGCGGTAGCTGAACTTCACAGTGCCGTCGGCGTTCACGTCCTGCGGCAGTCCGATCCAGACCAGCGGTTCGGCGTTGGGGCCGTTCTCTGGATAGGTGTGCAAGCCGAGCAGATTCATTTTCAGCTTGGCGAGTTGCGTGACGTAGGTCTTGTAGTCGTCCTGGTTCCACCAGTCGGGGCCTTCAGGGAAGTCGTGGAATGGCTGGATGCCGCGCGTGGCAAACAAGGGTTTGTGCCGTTCGTCAAGCACGGGCAGGAGGAACGAAGTCTTCTCGTCGGGGATCACGTCGCCATGCAGGTAGAATTGCACGCCCAGTTTCTCGGCCAATTGATAGGCCCCGTAAAGCACCGCCAGCGGGCTGCCACCGCTGATAGTGAGCTTGCGGCCAGCCCCGGCGTTGGCCGTTTTGAGTTCAAATTCCTCAGCCGCCAGCGCGGGATCGATCATGAGGACGATCGCGTGCTCGCCGGCGGCAGCCTCGGTGGCGATCGGCAGCAGCGTGCCACAGCGCAGGTAGACGTAACGGCGAATTTCCTTGGCCGCGAGTTTTTCCGCAAAGGGCGCCGTCTTGGGGTAAACGATCACGGTCGCTGCCCGTGCAGCCTCCGTGGAAAGCAAAGGGAGTATCCCGCAGACCGCGAGCGCGAAGCAACCGAGGTAGCGTATCATGACTCTTCTCCTGAACGTGCGAGGAATGGGCGAAAGCGGACAACGAGTATTGTAAGTTCGGAGCGAAACCGGGTGCAAGTGCCGGTAGGTCCTTTCTGCCGGAAAGGACCATTGTGCGCCGATCTGTCGATCAAGGCGGAGTTTTTCCCGCGGTTCGAACCACAATAGTCCCTCTCGGCAAGAGGGACCTACGTAACGCTACGGCAAAGCCGCCGCGCCGACCAACCGCACGTAGTCCGGTAAGGGGCCGACCAAGGGCTTCAGATACGCGATGCAGGCGGGCGTGACGAAGTTACCGTCAGCGTTGATGAACTGATCCGGCATCGGCTTGGCGCCGAAAGCGACTTCGGCCAAGGGCGCGGTGCCCAACGACCAGCGATAAGGGTCGCTCGACTCGCGGACGATACTGACCATCACGCCGGAAGTGCCGGCCAGAGCCAGTTCCACCGCCCGGCGGCCGCAGGCATAAGCCTCTTCCACATCGCCCGGGTACACGCGATCGGCCGCACACATTTGCAGCGACTCGCAGACCTGGAACTCGCCCCGCCAGCCGAAGGCGGCATGGATCATGCGGTGCAACATCATGGCGGCGCTGGTTCCCCCCATCGCGCCGAATTCCACGTTGGCGAACTTGTCGGTCACCCGCGAGGCGCTGATCGGTGTGCCGTCGGCGTAGCAGACGCCTTCGCCGCAGACGATACTGCACCAACCGTAGCGGTCGTAACAGCCGTTCACGTCGGCCAGAAAGCGGTCTTGATCGAAGGCCCGTTCCGGCAGCAAGATGATGTGCGGGGCATCGTCCTCGTGGACCTTGGCCAGGGCCGCGGCCGCCGGCAGCCAGCCAGCCGAGCGGCCAACAGTCTGGAAGACCACGAACTGATCGACCAGCTTCATGTCGCGGGCGAGCATGCCGGCCTGCTTGACCGAGATGGCCACATAGCGGGCCGCGCTGCCGAACCCGGGCGTATGATCGGTGCCGCAAAGGTCGTTGTCGACAGTCTTGGGCACACCCACACCGACCAACTCGTAGCCCTGCGTGCGGCAGTAGGCCTCTACGCGGTGGATCGTGTCCATCGTATCGTTGCCGCCGATAAGGAAGTAGTAGCGGATGTCGAACTTTCGCAGCATGGCGAGAATGGCGGGGAAATCGGCCTCCTTGATCTTGTGGCGGCAACTCCCCAGGGCCGAACTGGGCGTCGCGGACAGGGCCGCGGTCGTGGCCGGAGCCTCCGCGCCCAGGTCAATGACCTCGCCCTTGATAAAGCCTTCGATACCGAACCGCATTCCCAGCGTGCGGCCGATCGCCATCTGTCCGCGGGCGGCCTCGACGATGCCCACCAGGCTGGCGTTGATCACGCTGGTCGGTCCGCCACTCTGGCCGATGATTGCATTGCCATGAAGCATGTTAAGGTTCCTTTAGTCACGAAACTCATCGAGCCGGCCCGTCCAGGCGACGAGGTTATGGAAGAAGCGGGCGTACCAATTGCCGACTTCAATCATGCCGCTGCCCACCGCCTGCGCGATGCGCTGGTCGCCCCAATCCACGAAACCACCGACCCAGTGGGGCGCTACGTCGGTGGTCAGGGCCGCCGTCCGGCCTGCACCATATCGGCCGACGATCAACAGCGGGGCACGATCGGCCGCAGAGAAATGGAATGCCTCCCCGCTGCGGACAAGGGAAAACGACGCCACGCCCGTTTCTTTAGCTGCGAGCCTGAAACTCTTGAGAGGCACGGTGTGCAGAACGGAAAACGACGCCGCGGCCAAGAGCGTTTCCGCCCCCGGCTTGGCCGTAACCAGGTTGATGCCGCCGATCCCCGGAGGCTGGTCCCAGGGAAGGCCGGAGAGGATCTCATGCTCGGCCGCCTTCTCGATCAAACACGGCTGGGGAAAATTGCGGCGATCGTCGCTCGCTCGCATCAGTACCGGCAGAACGCTGGCCAACGGCGACTCATTATATTCTCCCAGCCGCCCGTGAAAACTCTCCCAGCCGCCGATCATCAGTAGGCCCGCACCTTCTTCCACGCGGGCGGCGATGTGCGCCATGGCCGCATGGCCCAAGCGCAGCGAAGGGTAGTCGCTAATCACATAGGCCGCGTAAGGTATGGACGCGAACTCCACTGGCGGCGGTTCCGCGCTGGGCACGTGGTCGAAGGCCGTGCCATAGTGCAAGAAGATGCCGGCCAGGTAGGCTGCGGCCCCTTGCAGATGGTCGTCACCGAGGTAGCAGATCTTGCCGGGCATCAGGTCGTCCTCGCGAAAAGCTCGCTGTAGTGCTGGGGAGTATAGAAGCGGAAATTCAGTTCGCGGAGATATTCGACCGGCCCTCCGGCCCGCTGCAGGTCCACGAGCGTCGCGATCTGCTCCTGGCTGGCATAGGCCAGGATCGCCTGGGCCTTGGTTTCGAGCATGGAACAGGGCGTTTCCACACGAATCTGCGGCGGCTCGGGGAAATCGCAATAGACGGCCAATTCATAAACGGCAGGCACGTTGGCAAGCGGCTCACCAAGCTGCGGCCAGATCCCGCCCTGGGCATGAAAGAGGCTGATCATGAGCTCTTCGTGAACGATGCGGTGGTCAGGGTGCAGGTCGGCGCTGGTGGGCACGAAGACCCGCGTCGGCCGGACCTGCCGCAAGAGCAGCGTCAGGGCGATTTGCAGGCCGAAGGACTCGTCGCACGAACCATTATCGCCGTTGGTGAAGAAAGCGCCGCGAAACGCCGCCAGCCGCCCGTCGGGATAGCCCAGGAAATAGAGCCGCTCCGGCAGCAGGCCGAGGATGGCGAACGATTGTTTGGCTTCCGCCGCGCGGACGGCGGCAATCGAGTCGCGCTGCTCGATATGGCAGTAGCCCATGCGGCCGTCGGTGGCGATGACGGCGTGGACCTCGACGCCCGCGGCGATTGCCGCCTGGAAAATCAGGCCGCCGCCGACCACGATGTCGTCGTCGTGCGGCGACACGAAGAGCCAACGTTCCGCCGGCCCTTGCCAGTCGGCAAAAAGCTCAGCAATGCAGGTAGTCGTCAGCAGGCCGGCGGGCGTGCGGCGGGTGTATTGAATCGTGGCGGACATGATGTGGTTTCCTGGAGCGTTGCGTCGAAGTTATTTTGATTAAGCTGGGCGGTGGCATGCCTTAAGCCTACTAGGCTAGGCATGTCGGCGGCAAACATGCCTAGCCTAGAAGGCTTAAGGCATGCCACCCAAATCCGGAAGTTATTCGTCGGTCACCCCTAATTCAAATTGGCACAACGCCTTGTTCTGTGGCGAGGCAGTCCCTGTTTCAACCGCCGAGGAATTCGTTGCCGATCTTGCGTGCCCGCTGGGCCTTGTCGAGGTTGATCCCCAGGCCGACGCCGACCTGCACGAGGATGTTCCAACCGGCCAGAAGCTGCAGCACACTGGCATAGCCCTCGACGCAGGGGATGCGGATCGTGGGTAGGATCGTCTCTTCGGCGGCGATGGCGATGACTGTCATGCCGACGCCGTCGACCAGCGTCGTCTTGAACTTCTCGATCTCCGCCGGGAAGGGATCGAAGACCAACACGACGTCATCAGCCGACATCACCTCTTCGACACCGTGTACGGCATACGTGCCTTCCAGGTAATCGCTCTTCTTGTGCGTGATTTCGTTGGTCTTGAGCGTGATTTCCTCGGCCACGCCGTCGTTGCGGCCGGCAAAGTAGACTGTGGGGGCCTTGGCGATCTTCTGGATCAAGGCCGGGTCGATCTCGGCTTCCAGCACCTGTCGGGCCTTGGCGGCCGCTTCCTGTTGGTTGCGGACCAGCGGCGACGATGGCTCTGCGGCGACGATCAGCGAGCGATAGAACAGGGCTTGTTCCACAACGCTCTTGGTGGCCGCCACGGCATCTTCCTTGCCGCATTTCAGCGTGAAGCAGCGGTCCGAAACGGTTTCCAGCGTGCAGGGGCTATTGGCCGACAGACCGAACCGCTTCGTGTGCCCTTGCTTGCCGAGCTGCGCGAATAGGGAGATCAATTCCTTGGTCTTGCCGCTGTTGCTGGCCCCAAAGACGACGAACTTCGAGAGGTCGTACTCGTGGGCCTGGCGGGCGCCGTCGGTGGCCGCCGCCACCGGCACGCCCAGCCGCAGGATCTCGGCAATCAGGTTCTTCGCCGGGAAGATGCGGCTGGATCCCTCGCCGGTGAGGAACAGTTTCCCCGTCGCGAGGATCACGGCGGCGGCGTCCGTCGCTGCCCGGAAATCCAACGTGCCGATCAGGCCGGGCGTTTCCAACATCTCGCGGACGAGGGCAAAACTCTTGTACTTGGGATCGTGAAGGTTCATGGTTTTATTGGGGTTAAGTGGTATGACACCAACCCGAAGCGCAAGCGAGGACCCCTCGCTCGCGCTTCGGGTTGGTATTGATCAACTTTGTTGTCGGGGTAACACGTCTGGAAAAATCTGCGTGAACGGGTACAATCCTGGAAATCATGGATACCAGTGCTTCTCCCGCGACAAGTCCCAGCAACAACGAGCAGCCGCACGTCGGTCCGAACCTGCTGCGGCGGATGAACGAGCGGCGGGTGCTGGAGACGGTGCAGGCACACGGCGGGCTGTCGCGGGCCGATTTGGCCCGCCTGACGGGCATCAGTCCTCCCACGGTGTCGAAGCTCGTGCGCTCGCTCTTGGCCGCGCGGTTGCTGGAGGAAGGCGCGGCCCCCGGCGCGGTCCTGGGCCGCCCGGCCAAAGTCCTGCGGCCGGCCAACCAGGCGGCACGGGTCCTGGGCGCGGTCGTCGATATCCGCGAGTGCTCGATCGCCGCCACGGGCCTCGACGGCCAGTTGCAAGCGGAGCGCGTCCTGAACTTCGCCACGCCGGACGACTACGATGCGATCCTGGAGGCAATCGTCGCGCATGCCCGCCAACTCATCCCCACGGAGGAACAGGCCGCCACGCTGGCACTGGGCCTGACCGCCCCAGGGCTGATCGATCGGCAGCAGCAACAAGTGCTCTTTTCGGCCAACTTGCACCAACTCGACGGGCGTTTCCTGGCCGCCGACTTGCACGAGCGATTGGGGCTGCGCACGGTGCTGCTGCACGAGACCGATGCCCTGTGCCTGGGCGAGCGGGCCTTCGGCCAAGCACGCGGCATGGACGACTTCGCCCTGGTCGATGCCACCGGCGGACTGGGCGTGGCCGTGATGAGCCGCGGCCAGGTGATGGCCGGACATAGCGGGCTGGCGGGCGAGATCGGCCACATCACCGTCGATCCACAAGGCCGACGATGCGGCTGCGGCAACGTCGGCTGCCTGGAAACCGTGGCCTCGGATCTCGCCCTGGCCGGCATGATCGCGGAGAAGATCGGCACGCCGCTGAGCATTGCCCGGGCCTTCGAACTGGTCCGTTCCGGCCAATTGGCCGCCGACGCCCAGATCGACCGCACGATCGAGTTCCTGGCCATCGGCATCGCGGCCATCGTCAACATTTTCAATCCGGCGGCCGTGTTGGTGCAAGCCCGCATGTTCGACGTCCGCGCGGGGACCTTCGAGCAATTGCTGGAACTTGTCCAGCGCCGCGCGCTCAATCCCACGTTGGCCGACTGCCGGATCATGCGGGCGTCGGGCAGCAAGCTGCAGAGTGCTGTGGCGGGGATTATCCATCATTTGACGTCCGTGCTCGGACCGAGGATGTAAGGGGCGGCGGGTACTGAGTACTAAGTACTGAGTACCGAGTACTCAGGTTTCGTCTGGATCTGGCCGGAACTGCGCAGGCTTGTTTCGGCCTACAGACTCGAATCGATAAAATCAACTGCAACTCTCAACCAACCGGTTCATCGCGTCCTCCTGGATCTCAATCGATTCGACCAGCTTGAATTGCGTGCGGCAGCGATCGAGATTGTGGCCGTCGCGGTGCACTTTGAAATAAATGTCGCCGGCAAGGAAATCGGCCAGGAAGCGGATGCCGATCTCGAAGGTGATCAGCTTGCCGGCAAACGCCAGATTCTCTTTCTCGACCGGGTTGAGCATCTCGCCCGCGCTGGCCAGGTAGCCGCGCACGAGGGCCTCGAACATGGGAAACTGCATACAGACCTTCGACAGGTCCTTTTCGTCTTCCATCGCCGGGCTGGTCGTGGTGCGGACCATGTCGCCGAAATCGTACAGGGCCAGCCCCGGCATGACCGTATCGAGGTCGATGACGCAAATGCCCTCCTGCGTGACGTCGTCCAACATCACGTTGTTGAATTTCGTGTCGTTATGTGTCGTTCGCTCGGGCAGGACCCCCTGGGCTTGCAACTCGACCAGCCGCGAGACCATCGGCTTGTGGCGTAAGGCGAAGTCGATTTCCGCGCGGGCCGCCGCGGCCCGATTGGCCGCGTCAGACTCGATGGCCTTTTCCAAGTCGGCAAAACGCTTGGGCGTATTGTGAAAATCGGGGATCGTGTCGTGCAATCGCGGGGCACTCAGGTCGGCCAGCAGGCCCTGGAATCGGCCGAACGCCTTGGCCGCCTGAAATGCCTGCTGTGTCGATTCCACCGCGTCATAGGTCCGGGCGTTTTCGATGAAGACGTACGTCCGCCAGCATTCGCCTTGAGAATCGATGAAGAACATCCGCCCGTCGCAGGCCGGCACCAGCGTGAGGGTCCGCCGCGTCACGTCGGGCTGGCTGGCGAGCTTGATACGCAGGTGATCATTGACCCGCTGAATGTTCTCCATCAGCCCGCAGGCGTTCTTGAAAACGTTCTGGTTGATCCGCTGGTGGATATAGCGGATGCTCGTGCCGCCCTGTCGATAAGTGGCGGCGTACGTGTCGTTGATGTGCCCGGTGCCGTACGGCTCCGCGCTCTGAAAGTCGGCGAAGATCTGGAAGTTCTGCGACAGGGATTGAATGTCGTGGCGGAGTTGCATAAAGTCGCCCTCTTACAAATCGACCTTGACGCCCGCCAGCCGCCGGGCAATCGGCTCGATGTCGTTGCGGCTGGAGAGATCGAGTACAGGCTTTTGGCACCAGACCACGCCGAACCGCTCGCCCAACCGGTCGGTGGCGTACTGCACGGCGTCGGTCACTTCATATTCGCCCCGCGGCGACGGCTCGATGTTGCGGCATGCCTCGAAAATGGCCGGGCTGAACCGCCAGCAATTCATGCTCACGCCCAAGGGGCGCGGCAGGCTGGCCAACGTAGCCGGGTCGGGCTTCTCGATGATCCGCTTCAGACGCACGGAGCCGTCGGCCTCGGTAACCCGTTCGACCACAGAGAAGCTCGATATCCGCTCCGGGGCGATGTTGCTTTCCGCCACCAGCGTCTCCTGGTCGAAGACCGCCACGGCCGGCCCCTGTGCCTCGCGCAGTCCGCAGAGGGCCTCCAGCGGGTAGTAGTTATCGGAGTTGATCATCACGAAGGGCCGCTGGCCGACGACCGGCTCGGCGGCCGCGACCGCGTCGGCCGTGCCCAACGGCTGCACCTGCACGGCGAACTCAATTGTCAGCCGCCGCGGCCGCAAGTCGGTGTAATACTGCTGCATCTGGCCGTGCTCCGGTCCCACGACTAGGCAGGCCCGGGTGATGCCCGCGTCGGCCACCACGCCCAGGACATAATCCAGAAACGGCCTGCCGATAGGGATCATGGCCTTGACGCCGCTATCGGCGACAGCCGCCCGCTGCGGATCCAAGGCCACCGCCGGGTCCGATTTCCGCATGCGTTTTCCCAGCCCGCGGGCGAGAATTACGACCTGATCCATCGCGTACTCCTTCATATAAAGGGTTTATTTTAGCAAAGCTAAGAAAAGAGTCAAGTCACCCCTCCGTAGCACAGAATTCATTCCGTTTTGCCCTAAGAAGGGCAAGGCCACAGAATAAATTCCGTACTACGAAGGACTTTGCAATTCTCCTGCAAGTCAGCCCACGATCGGCAGCGGCTTGATCGACTTCCAGTGTCCACGGGTGAAGTCGGGCACGTCGACTGATTGACTTCGTGCGGCGATCGATTTCTCGCTCAGCGGCCCGATCGACGACCAGGCAGCCGCGTCGTAGACGTCCTGATCCAGCGGCTCGCCGCGGTGCAGGCAGTCCATCATCCGCCAACTCATCAGCCAGTCCATGCCGCCGTGACCGCCACCTTTTTTGGCCAACTCACCCATCTTCTTCCACAGCGGGTGCTCGTATTTTTTGATGAACTCTTCGACCTTGGCGCCTTCCAGCCACTCGTCCGCGTTGGGCGTAATTCCCTCGATGGCCAATCGCGACGGATAGCCGGCGAAAGTTCCGCGCGTGCCCTGGATCAGGTTGATGCGGGAATACGGCCGCGGCGAGGTCTCGTTCCACTGGACCATGATCGAGCGGCCCAGCGCGGTCTTGATGATCGTGGTACACATGTCGCCGCAGTTCCACTTGGCAATCTTGTTCCACTGGTGGTCCGGCGCGAAGTTCGCTTTGGCAAAGGCCGGCCGCCCCAGCGCCGGCGAGGAGACCGACGAGAGGTAGTCGAAGCGATCGCTGCGATTGATGCCCATGTATTGCGCCACCGGTCCCAGCCCGTGGGTCGGGTAAATGTTGCCGTTGCGCTTGGCATAATGCCAGGTCCGCCACGAGCCGGTACCGTGCGGCAACTCGTGCATCTGGCCGCGGAGATCGTGGAGATAGGCCCCTTCGCCGTGCAGCAGGTCGCCCAGCAGGCCCAGTCGGCAGAGGTTCAGGCAGAACATCTCCTCACGGCCGTAGCAGCAGTTTTCCATCATCATGCAGTGCTTTTGCGTCTTCTCCGAAGTGTCAACCAATTGCCAGCACTCGTCGATCGTGAGCGCGGCGGGCACTTCTGTAAAGGCGTGCCTGCCCGAGTTCATCGCATCGACGCACATCCGCGTGTGCCACTCCCAAGGCGTGGCGATGATCACGATGTCGATGTCGTCGCGCTCGAGCATGCGTTTGTAGTCCTCGTCACCCCGGCCGTAAGCGGCCGGTTCCTTGTAGCCGGCATTTTTCACGTGGGCCACCGATGCCTTGAGCGACGGTTCGTGGTTGTCGGCGATGGCCACGACCTCGACGCCTTCCAGCGACATCATGGTGGCGACGTGGCCCGACCCTCGCGCGCCGACGCCAATGAACGCCGCACGGATCTTCTCCAGCGGCTTCAGCCGGGCGCCGCCTACCGGGACGGGGGCGGCGGCCACATCCTGAAGTTTGCCGGCCAGGGCCAGGCCGACGCTCGTGCCGGCCATGGCCTTGAGAAAATTACGACGCGATTGCTCGATGTTTTTCACGGGAACTCCTGTTGCGCCCGCTGGAATGGGGTTGCTTGAGGCACGGCCGTCCGACCCGGGGGCGCGAAGTTTCAGGCCGGATCGACGTTGCCGTGGACCAATCGCATTATGGACGATGGGCCGCGGAAATACAACCGTCGATCGCCAATTCATCAAGGACCACGACGGCGACTTGAAGCGGAAAGAGAAGTGAGGGTGCCGGCAGCTTCGTTGGTCCCGCCTGGTCTGCGCGAAAGCGACACGGCTGAGGCCATGCGGCTTATCCCGGTTTCGTTCCATTTGCTGTCGGCTAGACTTGGTCGCGTAGCGACCGCCGATGGTAGCCGTGGGTCTCAATCCACGGTTTGCAATGCGCCCCCCATGATCCCCATCGCGTAGCGACGACTGAAATTCAATCGTCGCTACGCGACGGGGGAAAGCTCTGGAGGGAATTTCGTCCGTGGGTTGAAACCTACGGCGACCATCATAACGTCGCTACGCGACGAGTCACAGATCCCATTTAGGGAACACAACCACACGGTTCAAGCCGCTATCAAATTTCCCCCACCAGCCCACTTTTGCGCCGGCCAGTTCACCCTACAATCTTTCACCCCCGCGACTGTCACGCCCTAAAATACTCCGCCGGCGTGTTCGCCTCCGCACGGCGAAAGCAGCCCCCACCGCGCCGGCCGCCGCCAAGAGCGCCAGCGCCGACGGTTCCGGAACGGCCGCGACGGGCGATGCCGCGCTTTCCACCGCCGACGCCGTAACCGCGGAAGGATCGTAGATGAACGTGCCACCGGCGTCGACCGTCAAACTCTGCGCGGCGGGCACGCCGTCCGTGCAGGCTATTTCCAGGATTCCGCCGGCGATGACCGTGCCGCCCGTATAGGTATTGGTGTCGCTGAGGATCAACGTACCTGTTCCACTTTTCAGCAGCGCGCCGCTGCCGCCGATGGGACCGGACAAGGTGAGCGGGGCGGATGCGGGGTTAGCGGTGAGGACTGGGGACATGGTTGCCGGAGTGGCGGCATTGATCGTGGTCGGTGCGGCAAACACACCGTTACCCGTAATTGTACCGTTGCTGACTGCAACGCTCGCGGTATTCACAACCGCGGTAGATGTAATGGCAAGCGTCGCGTAGTTGGACAGGTCAATCAGGCCGAAACTCCCCGAACCACTGACCGTAGCGCCGCTGGCGCTGGTCGTGCCGACGAGCGTGCCGTTGTTGATCAACAGGCCTCCCTGAAGGTCCAACATCACCCCTTCACCGGCGCTATCGGCGTTGAGCGTGCCACCCGAGTTGATTGTGAACACACCACCGCCGATGACCAGATTACTTAGATGGTTGTTGAGCAAGCCGCCGCTTTGAATGCTGATCACGCCGTTATTGCTACCCCATGATGAGACGTCATTGATGCCGCTCAGGATGATTGTGCCCGTGTTGTTATCGCCCCCGGCCAACACCAGACCGCCGCTGCCGATTATCTGGCCTTTGTTTTCCACGTTCTTGAACATTGCCGGGCTGTTCTGCTGGATGACGGCCCCGTTGTCGATGGTCACCTTATTGAACGTATTGGTCGCCGAACCTGCAAGGATATGCACGCCTGGTCCCCAGAGATCTCCGCCGAGGATTGTCGCATTGCTGTACTGGACCGTCCCGCCGCTCATGGCCCAGATTGTGGCGTAAGCGCTGCCCAAGTCGATCGTGGCACCGTTCAGTTGCAAGGCGGCGCCGTTGCCGACCGTATATTGACTGGCTGCCGGCGCAGTGGATGCGCCGAGGGCAAGTTGCCCCTGCAGCACGCTGATTTGGCCTTCAAAGCCGCTCATGTCGCCGGTCAGCGCGACCGCGCCGCTGCTAATCTTCAGCAGCATGCCCGAGCCGCTGAGCCCGTTGCTCATGGTCGCGCTGTTCGAGAGGTTCAAGACCAGCGCCCCATCGATCTCCACATTGCCGCCGCCGGCCAGGATCCCGCTCGTTCCGCCACTGCCCAGTTGAAGCGTGCCGGCGGAGATCGTGGTGCTGCCCGTGAAAGGGTTGCTGCCCGTCAAAGTCAGAACGCCCGTGCCCGCTTGGACCAGGTATCCTTGGCCACTGATCGTGCCGTTGAATGTCGGATTGCCGGAAAGATTGAAGATCAGCGTGCCGTTACCGCTGATCGCGCCGCCGAGCGTCGGATTGCCGGGAAGGTTGAAGATCAGCGTGCCGTCGTTCACCACCGCTCCGGTGCCCGCGGTTCCGGCCAGCGTGCCGTTGCCCAGTTGTAACGTGCCGGAGGAGATCGTCGTGGCGCCATAGCTGTTGCTGCTGTTAGTCAGCGTCAGCATGTTCGGGCCGACCTGCGCCAGGCTGCCGTTGCCGCTGATGACGCCACCGAACGTGGAGTTGGCGGGCAAGTTGAAGGCCAGCGTGCCGTTGTCGAGCAACTTGCCCGTGCCCAAGTTGCCCGGATTGTTGCCGTCGCCGAGTTGCAGGGTGCCGGCCGAGATCGTCGTGGCGCCGTAGGTGTTGCTGTTGCTGGTCAACGTCAGCAGACCTGGGCCGGCCTGCGTGAGGCTGCCCGTGCCGCTGATGGCGCCACTCAGCGTCAGCATGCCCGAACCGCTCTGCGTGATGCTGCCGCTGTCGCTGATGGAACCGCTGTAGACCAGTGAATCGGACTGGCTGAACAGCAGCGCGGCGCCGCTGCCCACGTTGATGGCGGGGCTGGACAACGACTCGCCCGAGCCGCCGTTGCCCACCTGTAGCGCGCCCGCCGAAACGGTCGTGGCGGCCGTGTAGGTATTGTTGCCGGTCAGTATCAGGACGCCCGAGCCGGACTGCGTAAGACTGCTGCCGCTGACGGGGCCGCTCAGCGTCAGCGTGCCCGGGCCGGTTTGCGCGATGCTGCCGTTGCCGCTGATAGTGCCACCGTAGGTGAGTGCGCCCGGCTGGCTGAAAACCAGCCCGCCGTTGTTGCTCACCGCGCCCGTGCCCCCCACGCTCTGGCTGTTGGCGAATTGCAGCGTGCCTGAGAGGATGGATGTGCCGCCCGCGTAGGTGTTGCTACCGGTCAGCGTCAGTAGGCCCGTGCCGGCCTGCGTAAGGCTGCCGCTGCCGTTGACAGCGCCACTAAAGGTCGAACTGCCGGGCAGATCGAAGACTAGCGCGCTGCTGTTGGCCACCGTGCTCGAACTCAACGCCGTGCCGCTGGCAATGCCGTTGCCAAGCTGCAGCGTGCCGGCCGAAATCGTCGTGCTGCCCGTAAAGGTGTTGCTGCCCAACAAGGTCAGGACGCCCGCGCCCATCTGTGTGAGGCTGCCCGTGCCGCTGATGGCCCCGGCGTAGGTGGGCTGGTCGGCGCCGTCGAAAATCAGCGCGGCGTTATTGCTGAGGGCGATGCTCCCGCTGCTCAGCCACTCGCCGCTGCCGCCGTTGCCCACCTGGAGCGTGCATGCCGAGACGGTCGTCTTGCCCGTGTAGGTGTTGCTGCCGGTCAGCGTGAGCATGCCCGATCCCGTCTGCAGCAGGTTGCCGCGGCCGCTGATCACACCGCCGTAGGTTGACTGGCCGGATCCATTGAAAATCAGTAGCGCGGCGCTACCGCTCAGGCTGACGCCGGAACTGGCCAGAAAGTCGCCGCTGGCGGAACCGCTGCTGATTTGCAGCGTGCCTGAAGAAACGGTGGTAGGCCCCGTGTACGTGTTGCTCGCGCCCGTGAGCGTCAACATGCTGCTGCCGCTGCCCATTTGGGTGAGGCTGCCGACGCCGCCGATAGCGCCGCCGTAGGTCAGCGCGTCGGCATGACTGAAGACCAGCGTGGTGTTGTTGCAGAGCGTGATGGTCGGGCTGGCAAGCGACTCGCCGCTGCCACCGGTGCCGACATAAAGCGTACCGGCCCCCACCGTCGTCGGGCCGGTGTAGGTGTTGTTGCCCGTAAGGGCCAGGATGCCGCTGCCGGCCTTGGTAAGGGCCGTAGGCGCGCCATTGTCGGCAATCACGCTGCCGATGGTCAGGTTCTGCGGCGTGATAACAATCAATTCCAGGGGTACTAGGGTGTTGGTTCCCGACGATCCCTCCAAGGTGCCGCCGGTAATACTGCCCGTGGGACAATTATTGATCAGGCCACCACCCGCCAGTGTTAGCGCCCCCGTACTGTTCATCGTAAACGAACCTGTGGTGCTGCTCAGTACCAACGTATTGCAGGTCTTGGCGGAAGTGAGCTGGGCTTGCGTGCCAGTAAGCGTGGCGTTCTGGCTGCTGCTGAGCGTCGCCACCGTGCCGATATTGACGGCGGTATAAGCCGTGTACGGGAAGATATAACCCGCTGCGCCCGTGGAGGCTGCCCAATTGGTCACCCCACCCGTGGTAGCCGTCACAAAGGCGCCAAGGATTCCGTTGGTATCGGTCGTGGTCGTGCTGACGCCATTGACGATGGACAGGCTACCGCTGGGCAGCGTCATATCGAGCGTGCTGCCCGGGTTTCGCGAAATGGTTCCCAGGGCCACGTGCGACCCGGACGTAGCGATTATGATGGACGAACAACCTTGATTGAGTGTCAGACCTTTGAATGTCTGCGAGATGTTCGTACCGGAAATGCCCAGGACCGAGAGGGTGCCGCCGCCCAGGCTGCCCGGAACGCCCATCGTGCCGCCGCCCAAGACCAGCGGATCGGTGTTCAGGATATTGGTTAGCGGCGAACCCGTCTGGCTGAAATCGAGCTTGAGAAGGCCGGCGGTCACGGTAGTGGGGCCCGAGTACAATTCCGTATTACCGTACAGGTCCAAGCTTCCGCCACTTACGGTCAGGCTGCTCCCGCCACCGGTAATTGCGCCGCTGAACGAACTGGACCCGCTGCCGACAATGCTGAGCGTGACCGGAACAGCGCTGATGTCGAGCAGGCTAAGTGAGCCGGAGCTGCCGGCGAGGCCACCCACGTAGAACGTCGTGGCGCCTTGACTGGTATTGAACGTCAAAGTGTTGCTGGCGCTAGTCGTTACCGTGCTGTACTGCAAGACGCTAGCGCCTTGCAACGTGAGCGTAGCGCTGGTGCCAATCGTGGTCGCACCGGTAAAAGTGTTAATATTGCTGTTGGAGAGTGTCAGGTTGCTGCTGCCCAGGATAGTCAGCGCGCCCGAGCCGGACAACGCGCCTGAAATCGTCGCCGCGTTGCTGCCCGTCGAGATTACGCCGCCAGCCAACGTCAGGGACATGTCGGTTGCAGTAGTATTGGAACCGCTGCCTAACATGAGGGTTCCGCCGCCGAGGTTGAAAACGCCATTGGAAACACCATTGGCTGTGATGTACGGGGCAGCTAAGAGACCTGCGGTGAGATTGTAGGTGCCACCACTGATCGTGAGATAATTGGTTACCGTGTTCGTCCCGCCCGAGTGCGTGAATAAGCCAAAACCGGATGAGCCCACGCACTCGTTGAGTGCGGAGAGCGACCCACCACTGAGCGTATAGCTACTTGCAGCGCCGGAGTTGGAGTACACACAAAGAGTGCCTCCCACCGTGTTCATCCCGCCGTTCTGCATAAATGTTCCCAGGCCGTTGCCGTTACCCGAACCGCCCACGTTCTCGTTATTTGTGACCGAGAGGACTCCCGAGCCGCTGAGCGTGTAGCTGCTGGCAGCGCCGGAATTGGAGAATATGGTGAGGTTACCAGAAACCGTGTTGGTTCCGCCCGAGTGCGTGAACGTGCCTATGCCGCTGCCGCCGGTACTGTCGCACACGTACTCGCCATTTGCGGAGAGCGATCCCGCACTCAGCGTGTAGCTGCTGGCGGGACCTTGGTTGGAGTATACGTAGAGATTCGTTGCAATCGTATTTGTTCCACCCGACTGCGCAAAGACGCCCATGCCGATGCTGCCCACGTTCAGTTGGTTTGCGGAGAGCGATCCTGAACTCAGCGTGTAGCTGCTGGCCGGACCCGACGAGTTGGAGTACACCGTAAGGTTGTTGGCAACCGCGTTCACTCCACCCGACTGCGAAAACGTGCCCACGCCGTAGTCGCCCACCTGCTCGTTATTCGCCGAGAGCACACCCGAGCCGCTTAGGGTGTAGCCGCCGCTGCCGCTCATATTGGCCCAGGTGGAGCCAAGGAACAGCGTGGCGTTGCTGGCACTGGTCAAGTTGTTTGTGCCGCCGGACTGATAAAACGTGCCCGGGCCGATATTCCCCACATATTCATTAGTAGCCGCCGTCAGCACGCCCATGCCGGACAACAGCACCGTACCGCTTTGCGTGGTGCTGGCCGGGTCACCGAGCCAGAGGTTATTGCAGACGGCGCCAGGCAGAGTAATTGTCGCGGTCCCGCCATTGGCGATAAAGGCGTCTTCGAGTGGCGTGGGCAGACTATTGTTGTTATTGCTGTTGAGCCAGTTGCTCGCCTGCGACCAGTCGCTGACCGTCCCGGTCGTGGACCAATACACCTGGCCGTTGGCTTGCGGCACAGCGGCCAGGAGGACCGCCACCACGGTCAGGGTAAACCCCATCCCTGCGGGACCGAGCGGCTGGCGCCCGGGTTTTCGTGCGGCGATGAATGCCGGCACTTCACACAACGACTCAGAAGAAGATCGGACATTGCCGGCCGGATGATGCGTAGACACGCGCTGTCCTCCACCAAGAACTTGCAAGCGTGGACTCGACAGTACGGGGACCGCGCTGTCGTTCCCAGAAAGAAGCCCCGATAAACCCAATAATCAAACCCCCCATACCATCCAATACACCTAACGACACACGCAAAAAGGTACGCGCACGGGGGATTCAAAACAAAATGGCACAGTTGTCATTCTAAGTAATCCCAGCAAAAGATGCAAACAACTTCCACGCGGGGGCAGGAGAACTGCGCGGTCCGGCAGAACTTTGCACTTCTCCTGGCCGTGAGAACGGAAAAGAGTAGATTCCGTCTACTTGCGTTTCACCAGGAGCACGGCCCGGTCCCAAGGTTTCCGTGCCAGGGCTGGCTCCGGGGTGGCAGAGCTTTCGAATTGGCGGCGGAGGACTGCCACCATCTCGGCCGCAGGCCAGTCGTGGGCGGCATGCAAGAGCTTGCCCATGCCAATTTCGCCCAATGGTTTGCCGTCGGCGCCGGGCGTTTCCAACGCGCCGTCGGTAAAGAGCGCAAGCGTCTCGCCAGGCTGCAACTCGTAGCCGCTTTGCTCATAGACCGTTTCCGGCGCCTCGCCCAGGCGCGCGGAGATTTGTGAGAGCGATTCCCAGCCGTCGGGCCGAATCACCAATGCCCCCGGATGTCCGGCCGAGGCAGTTGTCACGCGCCCAGTGGCCGTTTCGATCAGGCCGTAGAAGAGCGAGGCGTGTTGATCGCCGGCCGAACCGGTCCAGAGCGTAAGGTTCAGCCGCTTGAGCGTCTGTTGGGCCTCGCGGTAGTATTGTCCATGTGCTCGCAAGGCCGCTTTCAGGCCGCTGGCCGCCAGGGCCGCTTGAATGCCGCCGTCCATGGCATGGCCGACAGCCACGGCCAGCAGCCCCTCGGGCAGGCAAAACCAGTCATGGAAATCGCCGCCCAAGGTCTCCGCTTGCGCGGTCCAGCCGGCCAGGTCCCAATGTTCCAGCAGCGGGGCGACGGTCGGCAACTGGCTTCGCTGCATCCGCCCGGCGGCGGCAATCTGCTTCTTGATCGCAGCGGCGGCAAGACCTTCCTGCCAGAGCATCTCGCGATCCAGGTCGGCAGCCAGGCGGCCGGCGATCACTTCCACGATATTCGTCTGCAGCTCGTTGAAGTCGCGCTGGGCGTTGGAAAACATCCACAATGTGCCAAGGATCGTCGTGGAGGTCGAGATAGGCACGCACACGGCAGCGGCAAACTCTTCCGGCGCCCGCCAATGGCGCATCATCGGCACGTCTTCCAGCACGACCGCGTGCCCCAACAATGATTCCAGATCGGCCACGGCGCCCTTCAAAGGTCGAGGGGGCGCCGTGAGCCGATCCAAAGGCAGTCCCCAGCAAGATCGCAATTTCAGCTTGCTGGTTGCCTCGTCTAGAAGATACATGGCTGCCGCATGGCAGCCGACGGCCTGGGCCCCGCCGCGTAAAACGGCCTCGAGCCGGTTGGCCAGGTGTTTTGGTTCTTCGGGGTGCGGGATCAAGGGCACGCCCGCGGCAAGTTCGGCCTCGCGCTCGACCAACGCGCGGCGAAGTTGCAAGGTCTCTTCGAGCATGCCGCCGATCGCCGATGCCAGTCCACGAGCCACTTCGAAAGAAACCGGCCGCTGCACCTCGCTTTCGGCGGGTTTAAGAAGGCGGGCGGTGTCGGATTCGAGGCTATTCGACAGCGGCGACGATTTCCCTTTGCCTGCGACGGCGCCGAGAATCAGATGCGCGGGAGGTGTTCCCAGACCCGTGCTGACCAATGTTGACCAACTCGGCTCGGCCGTCTCTTTCCTCGGAGCTTTGGGCGCCGGCCCGGACGCATAGCGCAAGGACCAACCCGTCGCGCGTTGAAAGGCTTGCAACAGGTCGGGCAGGCTGGCCACGACGGCGCCGGCGTTTTTTTCGACACTGGCGGCAGGCCCGGTATAGAGCCTAGGGGTCGAAGGCTGGTCGCTGGTTCTGGCCACGGGGAGGTTCTTGGGGGCAATGGGGATGGCGGTCTTGTCTTCCGTCCCTGGCCAATGGAGAATGGATTGGCATTCTCATGCGGATTGCACGGGCAGTGGGGGATCTGCCGGTATAGGGCATCGACTTTCTCATCGTCGCCCAGGCTACGCAACCGTCGTATCATCCGTGACCGGCAGGATTTAACATCGGCAACCTGTCGAGACGACGTGAGAAGGATTCTAGGAGGCCGTTTATGAGCTTTGAGGCAGGATAGACCGGCCGAAAGAAATACGAAATACGCATGTCGAAATCCGAAAAAAATCTAAATGCAAAAAACTGCCCAATGACCTAAAACGCCGATCTGCAACACGCGCCGCTGTCTTGAGCCTTCAGGTTTGGACATTTGGACTTGTTTCGGATTTCGACATTCGTACTTCGTGCTTTGGTGCGATTCAGCTTCCTATATACTTTGCATACTGCGTCCTTGCCACGGCCGGATCGTCGGTCCCGTGGACAATGGTGCGGCCGTCGGGGAAGATCACCAGCTCGTAGTCGTCAACCTTCAACCGCAGCAGGAACTGATTGCGGGTCACACGGCCTATGCCTTCCAGTCGTTGGGCTAATATGTCCAACGCGACGTCGCGACCGGGTTGTGTCAATTGCACGGCATTGCGGCCGCAGAGCACCGCCGCCCGGCTGCCTTGCTTTCCGGCCAGCCAGGCAAACTGCCGCTGCTTGCACGTAGGGCAATCGGCCCGATCGCGCAGCTCGCGGACGTCCAGTTGCAGAAAGCGGTTCTCCCAGAGGTCGATGACCGTGAGCTGCCGCGACACCGCTTCACGATGGCCGCTGAGGACCTTGATCGCCTCTTGGGCCTGGATCGAGGCGATCACGCCGACGATCGGCGCGAGCACGCCGGCTGTATCGCAGGTCGGCGTGCTGCCCGGCGGGGGACACTCGGGCAACAGGCACCGCAGGCAACCGGTCTCGCCAGGCAGGACCGTCATGGTCTGTCCCTGCGCCCCCACGCAACCGCCAAAAACCCAGGGCAGGTTCAAGTAGACCGCGGCATCGTTGAGAAGATAGCGGGTTTCGAAATTATCGGTGCCGTCAAGGATCAGGTCGACGCCCGCGCATAGCAACTCGATATTCTCCGGACCGGCGTGCGCGACAACCGGTTCAACTTCGACCGCGGAGTTGATTCGCCGCAGTTTATCCGCCGCGGCCACGGCCTTGGGCAATCCGCCGGCGACGTCGGCCTCGTCGAAGAGCGTCTGGCGGTGGAGGTTGCTCAGTTCGACGAAATCGCGATCGACCAGCCGCACCTTGCCGACGCCCGAGCGGACCAGCGTATTGGCTAGCAGGCTTCCCAGCGCGCCGCAACCGCAAACGAGCGCGCGGCTAGCGGCCAAGCGGCGCTGGCCTTCTTCGCCCAGATGGATGTAGCGCATCTGGCGGGCGTAGCGGGAGAGCTCGGGAGGGTCGGGCAGCATGGAAACCTTGCCAACTGAAAAGTCTGTCCCTGCAGTGGTCCGTACCGCCAAGAACCCTGCATGCGATTCTACAACCCAAGTTCCTTCCTAACATCGCCGAGTGGGACACTAGGCTCACCTGCCTCCGCAGCTTTTGCAGCGCGCAGTTCTTTGAGGTCCTCGTACTCTTGGAGTTCCTCCTCAATCATTACGAACTCCTCGTAGGGAAGGACCACGAATGCCTTCTTGCCGTCGCGCTCCAGAACATTAGGATGAATCGTCACCATTTTCACTCTCCTCAACCTCGATATGATTCCCGGCGGTTGCGCACTCGATAAACAACCACCCGATTGCTCTGCTCGATATCAAACAAAACCCTGTAATCCCCGACTCGCAGTCTGTATTCCGGGGCAAAGTCCGTAAGCCGCTTTACATCCCCGGCAAGGTCATCCGCCAGTTTTTCCAGCGCGTCGACAACCCTTGCCGCGTCCGCTTTGGAGATCCGACGCAGATCCTTCCTGGCCCTCGGCTTTAATTCGACTTCATATCGCATGAGGTAAGTCTACCGTGCCGGGACAGCTTTTTCAAGCGAGCGGAGAATCGGCCAAGGCTTGTTAACCTTCACTCCGCGCCTTCAATGAATTCGATATCCACATACGCGCTCCTTGCTCTTTGTTCCCAGTTCAATAGTTCCATTGGTTCGAACCCTCTACGGCGCATGGATCATGAGAGCACCTTCTTCAAGAACCTCGCCGTCACCGAGTCTTCGCTCCGGGCGACCATTTCAGGGGTGCCCTTGGCAACGACGTGCCCGCCCTCGTCGGCCGCCCCGGGGCCGAGGTCGATAATATAATCGGCGGCTCTCATCACTTGCAAGTTGTGCTCGACGACGATCAGCGAATGGCCGACCGCCAGCAAGGCGTCGAAACAATCCAGCAGTTGCACCACGTCGGAAAAGTGCAGCCCGGTGGTCGGCTCATCGAGAAGGAACAGGCAGCGGCCGCGCTTGGCGGCCGACATGTAGGCGGCCAGTTTCAGCCGCTGGGCCTCGCCGCCGGACAGCGTGTTGGCCGGTTGGCCCAACCGCACGTAGTCCAGCCCCACGTCGATCAGCCGCTTCAAGCGCGCCTGCACCTTGGGTTGCCCGCGAAAGAAGATGAATGCCTCGCGGACCGTCATTTCCAGCACTTCGGCGATATTCCGTCCGCGATAGGTCACGTCGAGGATTTCGTCGCGGTAGCGAGCGCCATGACAGGCGCCGCAGCGCATGAAGACGTCGGCCAGAAACTGCATGTCGATCCGCAGGTAGCCCTCGCCCTGGCAGGCGCTGCAGCGGCCGCCGTCGAGGTTGAAACTGAAATGGCTGGCGTCGTAGTTGCGCGTGCGGGCCTCCACCGTTGAGGCAAACACCCTGCGGATCTCGTCGAAGACCTTGAGGTACGTCACCGGGTTACTGCGGGGCGAGCGGCCAATGGGGCTTTGATCGACCATGATCACGTCGTCGATCTGGCCGTCGCCGAAAACGTCGTCGCACTCCAGCGGCGGCGGGGCATCCTTGCGCATGCGGCGGCAGAGAGCCCCGTAGAGCGTGTCTTCGACCAACGTACTCTTGCCCGCGCCGCTCACGCCCGTCACCAAACAGAGCATGCCCAAGGGGAACTCCACGGTGATGTTCTTCAAGTTGTTGCCCCGCGCGCCGGCCAGGCGGATCCAGCCATGATTCGGCGTCCGCCGCGCACTCGTACCCACGTTGCCTCGGCGACCGGCAAGGTAATCACCCGTGAGACTGTCGACTGAGGCATGCATCTCGGCGGGCGTGCCCTGGAAGACGATGCGGCCGCCGCGCTCGCCCGCCCCGGGCCCAATCTCGATAACATGGTCCGCCGCACGGATCATGGCTTCCTCATGCTCGACGACCACCACCGTATTGGCCCGATCGCGCAGCCTCTGAATCGAGGCGACGAGGCGGTCGACGTCGCGGGGGTGCAGGCCGATCGACGGCTCGTCCAGCACGTAGAGCATGTTCACCAGGCTCGACCCCAGCGCCGACGTGAGCGTTACGCGCCGCGCTTCGCCGCCGCTGAGCGTGCGAATCGTCCGATCGAGCGTCAGGTAACCGAGTCCCACAGATTCGAGATATCCCAGCCGCGATTGCACTTGCGCGAGCATCATGCGGCCGATGCGGCGCTGGGCCTCCGCAAGTTCCAGGCCGCGGAAGAAATCGCCAGCCGCGCCGATCTGCATGGCGGTGATCTCCGCGATGTTTCGGCCGCCGATGCGCGTATCGAGGGCCTCGGGCCGCAGCCGCGTCCCGCCGCAGGCCGGGCACGGCCGGTAACTCCGCCAGCGGCTCAAGAACACGCGGATGTGCATTTTGTACTTCCGCCGCTGCAGCCAGGCGAAGAAGCCGTCCAGCCCGCCGAACTTCCGCTGCGGCACGCCACGCTCGATCAGCCCCCGCTGAGCCGCGGTCAACTGCGAGAATGGCACGTCCACCGGGATGTCATAGTCCGGCGCCAGGGCGAGCAACTCTTCCAGTTCGTGCGCGTAAGCGGGAGTGTTCCACGGGGCAATAGCCCCCTCGCGGATCGACTTGCCCGGGTCCGGCACGACGAGATCCATGTCGACGTCGACGACGTTGCCAAAGCCCTCGCAACTCGGGCAGGCCCCCAGCGGACTGTTGAAGCTGAACAACCTCGGCTCCGGCGCGACATACTCGATGCCACAATCGGCGCAGGCCAAAGTATTGCTGAAGGCCAGCCGCCGCCACGCGCGGCTGTCGATAGTAACCTGTGCGCCGCGGCCGCTGCCGCCATTTTCGACGAAGGAGAAGCATCTGCCCTCTCCTTTCCCGAAGGCCGTTTCCAGCGAATCGCGGACCCGCTGCTCCGTGGCGCTGGCGACCGTAAGGCGATCCACGATCACGTAGGCGGAGTCGCTTGGCGGTACTGAGTACTGAGTACTGAGTACTGAGCACTCGGCACCAGCCGCCTCGTCCAAATTCACGATCTGTTGGCCGATGATCGCCCTGACAAACCCTTCTTCGCGCAGGGCTGTTGCCGCGGCGGCCAGCGATACGTGGTTGTTGCCTCGGAGTTCAAAGGCGACCATGTAGCGCGTGCCGGCGGGAAGATCGGCCAGCAGCGCAGCAACGCTTTGCGGCGTGTCGCGCCGAACCGTGTTGCCGCAACCGCGGCAGACGACCGTGCCGATCTTGGCGAATAGCAGCCGCAAGTAGTCGGCCACTTCGGTCGCCGTGCCGACGGTCGCCCGGCTGGATCCGACACTGCCGCCCGTCACGGCGACAGCCGGCGGGATGCCGTCGATGCGTTCCGCGTCGGGTTTCTCCAGGCGGTCGAGGAACTGGCGGGTGTAGGCCGAAAAGCTCTCGATGTAGCGCCGCTGCCCCTCGGCATAGAGGGTGTCCAAAGCGAGGCTGCTCTTGCCACTGCCGCTTACGCCGCAGAGCACGACGAGCTGGCGGTGCGGGATATCGACGTCGATCGATTTGAGGTTGTGGACCGCCACTCCTCGCAGCGAAATGTGTCCCGCAACGCTCATAGGGCTTCCCACCAACGAAATAACTGGTAAAACGAAACTCGTATTATAGCAAGGCGAGAACCGCAGGCCCAGCGGCATAAACCAACAAGTACTTGGCCCGCTAGCAAGTTTGGCTTCCCTCTTCTCGCCACAGTGTGCTCCAGAGTACAATGGTCCAGCAAGCAACTGTGCCGTAGTTTGGCGATCGATCCTCGGCCCTCCTTGCTGGCCATTTCCCCAATAGTGTGGTAGGATAATCACATGCCGGCGATTGAAAAGGCATACGATGAGATCGTGGACTTATTTGCTCGCGGAAGCACTCCGAGCGAGATCCTCCAATTTCATCCTTCCCGCGCTGCCCAGCGGCGGGCGCGTTATCTCTTGAATCGCAACAACGCCGGCGAGCTGACTGACGACGAGGCAGCCGAGTTGGAGAGACTAGGACAGTTCGAACACCTGGTGCAACTGGTGAAGGCGCGTGCCCACCTGCATGAGGAAATCGAAACGTGACGTCCATTTCAGGTGATAGGTGGGCGAATCCGTCCATTGACCGCGGTCGCACGTGCGACGGAAAGGTTACTTAAGCTGAATCTCCCCGTGCGCGTCGAGATACGCGCGACCTTGGCGCGAGTCGGTCGATATCCCGGTTAATGCCGCAACTGAATGTCGCAATGGGACAACCCTCTAGCCCAGAAGAATGCGCTTATGGTCTTTCGCAATAGCCGTATCACCGTCATGGGGCTGGGCCATTTTGGCGGCGGGGCTGCCGCGGCCCGTTGGCTCTCGGCACAGGGCGCAATTGTCACCGTCACCGATTTGGCGGACGAGCAGGTCCTCGCCTCGGCGCTGGAAAGCCTTGCCGGCACGCCGATCGCCGCATTCCACCTTGGTGGGCACCGCGAAGCAGATTTTCAGCAAGCTGATCTGGTCGTGGTCAATCCGGCGGTGCGGCCGGGAAACCCCTGGTTGGCAATCGCGCGGCAAAACGGCGTCCCGCTGACGACAGAGATCGACCTGTTTCTGGCGGCTTGCCCGTCGGTCGCCATCGGCGTGACCGGATCCAATGGAAAATCGACGACCACCGCTATGATCGTCGCCATCCTTCAGGCCGGCGGCCGGCGGGCCTGGCTGGGCGGAAACATCGGCGGCAGCCTGTTGGATCAGCTCCCCGAGATCCGTGCGGACGACATCGTCGTGCTCGAACTGAGCAGTTTCCAGCTTTCGTACCTGCGGCCGGAAACGCCCCTGCCACACATCGGCGTGGTCACGAGCTTTTCGCCGAACCATCTCGACTGGCACGCCGACATGGATGAATATGCCAAGGCCAAGCAGATCTTGCTGCTGCGGCAACGGCCGGACGATCTGGCCGTGCTCAACACGCTCGACCGGCGACTCGTCGCGTGGGCCCATAACGTGCATCGTCGCGTGTTGCCGTTAGTACACTGTGACGAGCTTCCGCCCCTGGCCCTGCCCGGCTGGCACAATCGCATGAATGCCGCCTGTGCGGCCACAGCCGCCCTGGGCGCCGGGTGCAGCCGCAAGGCGATCGACTGCGGGTTGCAATCGTTCCGCGGCCTGCCGCAACGCATGCAGCGGATCGCGGAGATCGATGGCCGCACGTTTTTCAATGATTCGACGTCCACGACGCCGGAATCGACGATTGCCGCCCTGGAATCGGTCCGGCAGCCGGCTTGGCTCTTAGTCGGGGGGCACGACAAGGGGTTCGATTTCACGGAGATGATCGAGGCCATTGGCCGGCTGACTGTGGGGGCGGCTTTTTTCGGCCAGATGGGCCGTAAACTGCACGAGCGGTTGACGGCGTCGCACGTCGATAGCTGTTCGATTGCCGTGTCAACGCTTGCAGACGCGCTGAACTGGTGTTGGCCCCGCTCTCAGCCCGGCGATGCGATCGTTCTTTCGCCCGGCTGTTCCAGTCACGACCAATTCCGCAATTTCCGCGAGCGTGGCCAGCAGTTTGACGAGCTGGTGGGCCGGCTGACTGTTCCGTAGATCTTTTACAATGCCTAACTTGCTCATGATCTTGGCCCAGTGTTCGTGAAATCGCCGGCAATGCCATATTTCCATCAACCATTTGTCTGTTATTATCCGCATTCCCAATCCCGTAGCGGTTGAGGATTTTCCCATGACGGCACCCTATTACCTGCTCTTGCTGGCCGCGATTGCCGCCCCCGTGCCGCAGGAGAGCCGCCCGGTCGATGAAAGCAGCCAGCCGGTTGCCGTCCCCGAACCTTCGCCCCAGGCGATGGAATACTACCGTGGCGGCAACCTGCTCTGGATCGCATGGCAGGCGACCGACCTGGCCATCCCGGCGCTGGTCTTGGCGACGGGCCTTTCCACCCGCATGCGCAACCTGGCCCGGCACATCGGCCGCAAGTGGTTCTTCATCGTGCTTATCTACTTCCTGTTCTACGCCCTGCTATACTGGGCCTTACAACTTCCGCTGGCCTTCTATTCCGGCTTCGTCCGTCCGCATACCTACGGGCTGTCGAACCAGACCTTCCTGAAGTGGCTGCGCGATACGCTCGTGGCCGGCTCTGTCGGACTGGCTTTCGGCGGGCTGCTGATCTGGTTGCCGTATTGGCTGATGCTGCGTAGTCCGCGGCGGTGGTGGCTATATACGGCCCTCCTCGCGCTGCCCGTGATGTTCTTCGTGATGCTCGTCGAACCGATCTGGGTGGCCCCCCTGTTCCATCGCTTCGGACCGATGCAGGACGAGCAACTCGAGGCCCAAATCCTGGCATTGGCGGGCGAGGCCGGCATCGAAGGCAGCCGCGTGTTCGAAGTCGATATGAGTGTCGATACCAAGACGGTGAACGCCTATGTCACCGGCCTGGGGAGCAGCAAGCGGATCGTGCTCTGGGATACGCTCCTGGCCAACCTCAGCCCGCGGGAGGTCCGCGTCGTCATGGCGCACGAGATAGGCCACTACGTGCTCAACCACGTCGTGCTGGGACTTCTGGCCGGGTTTTGCGGCATCCTGGTCGCGCTGTATTTGGTCCATCGGGCTGCTAATGCCTTGCTGCGACGTAACCGGAATGGTTTCGGGTTCGATCGACTGTCCGACGTGGCTTCGCTGCCGCTGTTGATCTTGCTGGGGCAGATTGTCACGCTGCTGATGATGCCGGCGGGCCTGGCCCTCAGCCGCCACATGGAGCACGAGGCCGACCGTTTCGCCCTCGAACTGACCCGCGACAATCATGCCATGGCAACGGCTTTCGTCTGCCTGCAGCGCGATAACCTCAGCAACCCGCGCCCCGGCATGTTCTACACGCTGCTGCGGGCGAGCCATCCCAGTCTGGCGGAGCGGATCGAGTTTGCCAACGATTATCGCCCTTGGGAGCAAGGCGAGCCGCTTCAGTACGAGAGGTTGCTGAAACGCAATCGTAACCCGAAGCGTTAGCGAGGATGCCTCACAGTAACCGGAAGCGTAAGCAAGGATGTTTCGCTTACGCTTCGGGTTGCGATGAGGTGCTTTCATGCCAGGGTAATAATGATGTTGACGAGTCGCGGGGCGCCCTTACAATGGAACTTGATGGCGCGGGCCCTCGCGCACCGAACATCTCTTGACGGAGCATTATGGCAACCCTTTCCGAAGCCCTGGCGATCGCGATCCAGCACCACCAGAGCGGCCGACTGCAGGCCGCCGAGCAAATCTATCGGCAGATACTCGCGGTCGAACCCGACCACGTCGATGCGACGCATCTTCTGGGCGTGATCGCCCAGCAGGCGGGCAAGCACGAGGCGGCCGCCGAATATATCGGACGGGCGATCGCGCTGAACGGCAACGTGGCCGCCTTCCACAACAACCTGGGCGGGGTCTATCGCGCCTTGGGGCGGACGGCCGATGCGGTCGCCTGCTACCGCCGGGCTTTGACCCTGAATCCGGATTACGTCGACGCCGAGAACAACCTGGGCTTTGCGCTGACCGAGCAGGGCAAGCGGGACGAAGCGGTCGTCTGTTTCAGACGGGTCGCGGAGCGGAAAGCGGATTGCGCCGACGCACACAATAACCTGGGGGTCGCCTTGAGCGGCCAGGGCAGGCTGGATGAGGCGGTCCGTTGCTATCGCCGGGCACTGGAACTGAAGCCGGACTACGCTGAGGCACACTACAACCTGGGTGTCGCCTTGAAGGACCAGGGCAAGCTGAACGAAGCGGTCGCCGCGTACCGCCGCGCCCTGGAACTGAAACCCGACTTTGCCAAGGCGCACAGCAACCTGGGCATGGCCTTGAAAGATCTGGGCAAGCCGGACGATGCGGTTGCCGCCTACCGCCGTGCCCTGGAACTGACGCCGCAAGCCGCCGAGGTATACAACAACCTGGGCAACGCCTTGAAGGACCAGGGCAAGCTGGACGAAGCGATCGCCTGCTATCGCCGGGCCGTAGAGTTGAAATCGGACCACGCCGAGGCATACTACAACCTGGGCAACGCCTGGAAAGACATGGGAAAACTGGCCGATGCGGCTGCCTCCTACCGCCGTGCCCTGGAGTGCAAACCGGACTATGCCGCAGCGCTCCTCAATTTGGGCGTTGCCTTGCAAGACCAGGGGGATTTCAAGGGCGCTATCGCCTGCTGGCGGCGGGCGCTGGACCTGAAACCCGATTTTGCCGAGGCCCTCAGCAACCTGGGCAATGCCCTGAAGGAACAGGGGGACTTCAACGCGGCGATCGCCTGCTGGCGGCGGGCATTGGAGTTGAAGCCGGACTATGCCGGAGCGCACAATAACCTGGGCAATGCCTTGAAGGACCAAGGTCTGACGGACGAAGCGGTGGCCTGTTATCGCCGTGCCCTGGAACTGGAGCCGAGCTTTGCCCAGGCCCACAGCAACATACTCATGACGCTCCAGTACCGCGCGGGCATCACGCCGGCCGCCTTGGCGGAGGCCCACGCCGAGTTCGAACGCCGGCACGCCGCGCCCTTGTGCGGCGATCACGATAAGCGGTCCCAAGCTCGCGAGGGAAGCGGCGATCGCCACGATCGCCTGCGCGTGGGCTTTGTGTCGCCCGATCTGGGGCGGCATCCCGTCGGCTATTTTCTCGTCCGCGTCCTGGAGAGCTTGGGTCAAGAGGAACTGGATACGATCTGCTATTCCGACCGGATCGTGAAAGATGATTTGACGCACCGCCTGCAAGCGGCCGCCGCGCAATGGCGCGACGTGGTTGGCATGAGCGATCCGCAGTTGGCGGAGCAGATTCGAGCGGACCGCATCGACATTCTCTTCGACCTGACCGGGCACACGGCCCGCAATCGCCTGCTGGTCTTCGCCCGCAAACCGGCGCCCGTGCAAATTACCTGGATCGGCTATGAAGGCACGACCGGGCTGGCGGCGATGGATTACTTGCTCGCCGATCGCTACGTGGCCCCAGAGGAAAGCCAGGCATACTTTCGAGAGCGGTTGTTGTGGATGCCGGACGGTTACCTTTGTTACGAGCCGCCCCCCGCCGCGCCGCCCACCGGCCCGTTGCCGGCTTTGGACCGCGGGTATGTTACCTTCGGCAGCTTCAGCAATCTGGCCAAGATCACGCCCGAAGTCGTGGCGGTTTGGGCCGCTATCCTCCACCGCACACCGACTAGCCGGTTGGTATTGAAACATCAGGCGTTGAGCGATGCGGCCGTGAAGCAGCGCTATCTCGGACTGTTCAACGCGCAGGGTGTGGCGCCGCAGCGGTTGGACCTTGTAACGGCCAGTTCGTATGCCGAGTACCTGGCAGCCTATTGCCAACTGGATATCGTGCTCGACCCGTTCCCGTTTTCCGGCAGCACCACAACCTGCGAGGCGCTATGGATGGGCGTGCCGGTGGTGACCTGCCCTGGCGCCACCTTCGCCAGCCGGCATTCGCTCAGCCATCTCTCCGTGCTGGGCGTGACCGAGACCATCGGTGTCGATCTGGAGCAGTACGTGGAGCGGGCGGTTGCCCTGGCCGATGATCTGCCGCGTCTGGCAGCGCTGCGGGCGGGCCTGCGGCCGCGGATGGCTGCCTCGCCCCTTTGCGATGGCCGGCGATTTGCGGCCAATCTGGCGGCCGTGCTGCGACGTGCGGCAGCCGCCTGAGAGGCTATTCGGAAACTTCTCGGCCAATTTGGCGTATCGAAGCCCGACGGGGTACCCGGGGTACCCGCTTGCGGGTCGCGGGTCGTGGATAGGGGACGTGTTGAGGAGACTTCTCGGATAGCCTTATACCACCGATGGAGGATTCTAGCCCTTCTTGCCCGAAATCAATTTTTGTTTCGTTTTTTGGCAGTTTTATACCACGCCTTATGTACATAGCTTTCACCAACGGACTGGTATCGCATTTTAAAACACTGACAAATACGCGGAGAAAACATAGGTCTGCACTTCTTTGGGTGGAACGTGTGTAGAAGACAGAGGGGGGGCAAGAGCGGGCAAGATTTCTTGCCCGCTGGTCCCCTGCATCATCTGTCGGCGGAATCCATGACATCCGCAAGGCGTTGCCTCCGAACCAAGAATGCTTCTTTTCGCGGTCCACTGCGCGGTCTGATTTTCAGTCGCCGTACGATTCGTCTCCCAGAAATCACTGGCGTGTACATGCAAACGTCGGATGCGCCCCCCCGTGATTGTGCGGTCCGGAGATGGGCATTGGGCTGCGAGCAGGGCGCAATGCTCCAAGCGGCGCGGCTGACGAGGCCGCGCCTTCCTTGCGCGACGCGCCTTGGCGGCGCGTCGCAAAACCAAATTGTCAAAGAACACAAAACCGTAACTAGCTACAATTATCCATATTTACGGATTATTGTCAATGGGTGCGAGCGATGTTTTCCTCCTCCGCCCCCCCACCCGGCCCTGCGTCGTCGCCCTAACTGTTTTCCCGGCAAGGGGTTGGCGGCGAGTGAGAAAATTGCGGAATGGGGAAAGATTTCCGCCGGATTCGTCAGTTCGTGAGACGGCGGCCAGAACGGTGCGCGAAAACACGCCGTAACCGCATACCCCGCAACGGCTTGAGGATTGTCGCCACCTCGTCGATAAAGAAGAGCGTGAGCACCTTGATCCCCTGGTCGAAAAGGGCTTGTTCTTTTTCGAGATGGGCTTTGATGGCCTCGCGAATCTGGATTCGTCGGAGAGTAATTTCAAGGACATCGCCGAGGGCTTCACCCGCCCGAATCTGTTGGCCGTTGGTGAAACTAACTGTGTCCGTCTCCACGTCAAGATTCACGTCGCAAATCGGGCTTTTGACCAACGCTGATGAAATGGGCAGGTTCTGGCCCCGCTGAACCGACTGGATATTTTCCAGCAGCTTCGGCAGGGGAAAGGCAATATCAGAGTTCTTGATGCCGGTCAGTTCTTCCGTCGCGGCGATCGTCAACTGGCTCGAATCCCTGGCCCGTCCTGGGTCGATGCGGTAATTCAGTCCTGTGGCGAACGGCTGGCCGATAAAGCAGTTGGCGACGGCTTCCACGGCGGCGGTTTGGTAGGCCTGCTTTTTGAATTTTAGTTTCATAGTCATCTTTCAGTGTCTCTTCCTGACCCCCGCCCGCTTGCCGGGCCGGTGAATCAGTCTTGTTAGCGAGCCGGCCGTTGCCGTCTCTCCGCCTGACCCCCGCCCGCTTGCCGGGCCGGTGAACCAGTCTTGTTAGCGAGCCGGCCGTTGCCGTCTCTCCGCCTGACCCCCGCCCGCTTGCCGGGCCGGTGAACCAGTCTTGTTAGCGAAGCTAGCCGTCCCACGTTCGCACGGCGTTCATGTCGTATTCTCCAAACGTCCCGACATAGTAAGTCACTCGCCAAACCGGGGCTTTCGCCAGGCAATAGGACAGATTGTTCTGAAACGCCAAGGCGATCTCCTGCGGCGAATGTTCAAGATTCCCCCGCACCGAAAGGTGGACGTGCTCCGGCATGACCGACAACCGCGAGATGCCGTGGCCCTTCTTTTCGGCGATCCGGAACGACTGGTCCCGAATCTTCGTCAGCCAAGGGATTTCGCTGCATCGCCATCGCCCTTCCGTAACCAGTATGAGATGCACATTGTACCAATAACGGCCGCTCGTTGTCGCGGTCGGCGCGGACAGATCGGCGTCCGGGTTCGTTACCGTGAACGGGGCCAACACTTCCATGATGCGGGGATCGCACCACGATTCATTTGCAATCTGGCTCGCGATATAGGCCTCGACTTCCTCTCGATGGTTTTCGCCGATCGATCGCATGGCAACCTTGCGGCTGAATTTCACGCGCAGTCCGGCGCCGGCGAGAGAATGTTGCAGGCGGCCTTTGACCCGAGCCGTAAAGAGCGTCGGCGCCACATTCGGCCTGACGCTGAAGGTCATCAAGAGGCATTCGGGCGAAAACTCGGTTTCGAGAAGTCGTATCCCGTCCTTTTCCCAGCCTTCGGCGGCCGCCGATAGGTATTGCTCCATTTCCTTCGGAAACTGCGTTCCGCGCGTTGGCCAGCCCGCCCAGCCGTACCGCAGCTTGTGGCACGGCGTGACGGCATCTGGCACGTAATATGGCTGTAGTGGCATATTCTTCTCACGTCCTTCCGTCGGACCCCTGCCCGCTTGCCGGGCCAGTGAACCAGTCTTGTTAGCGAAACGGTCTTTCACGACTCTCCGCCGGACCCCCGCCCGCTTGTCGGGCCGGTGAACCAGTCTTGTTAGCGAAACGGTCTTTCACGACTCTCCGCCGGACCCCCGCCCGCTTGCCGGGCCGGTGAACCAGTCTTGTTAGCGAGGGACGCTCCTTCGCTTACAAAACACCTTCACCGGCCAGGCAAGCTGGCAGGGGTCGTGCCTTCGCTGTTGTGCGCGCTCCTTCGCTTACAAAACACCTTCACCGGCCAGGCAAGCTGGCAGGGGTCGTGCCTTCGCTGTTGTGCGCGCTCCTTCGCTTACAAAACACCTTCACCGGCCAGGCAAGCTGGCAGGGGTCGTGCCTTCGCTGTTGTGCGCGCTCC
>CAZTPX010000024.1:45711-88900 GCA_964615095.1 uncultured Planctomycetaceae bacterium
CTTCACCGGCCAGGCAAGCTGGCAGGGGTCGTGCCTTCGCTGTTGTGCGCGCTCCCTCGCTTACAAAACGCCTTCACCGGCCAGGCAAGCTGGCGGTAGTTCTTCCCGTGAAAAGGCTGTCGAGGTCTTTGTCTTCCTTTATGGCAACAATTGAGCGAATCGCCTGGCCGAGCAAACCGGAGTAGAAGTCCATTTTGCGGCCGTCGTCGGTGATCTGATTGAACGGGCCGTAGGCCGCGGGGATGGGGTCGGGCCTGCCGCGGCAGGCGGCGCGGGCAAGGTCGAGAAGCTGTTTTACTTCGGTATGGTTCGCGATAACCCGGCCATCGTTACCCATGTACAGCAGGTAGAAGGGGTGCAGGCGATTCTGCTTGTTGATGTTGACGGCATTGTTGCGGTTGCGAAGCGTGTAGATGACGCCGGGGTGTAGACCGCGTTCGGGGTCGGCCGGGACGACGGCGTGCATCCCGCTGGGAAGGCTGGAGAGGTCGCCGCTGGTCTTGATGTAGTTGAGGAGGTCCATGCGAAAATCGTTCAAGCCCAGGTCAGTGATCGAGACGCCCGTCTTGAGGTCTTCCATGTCGATGCCCGCCCGTCGTGGGGGGCACTACCCGCGATGCAAGTCTGGGGCGGCACACAAACCGCCATTCTACCTCTAGCGGATGGGGGATACAACAACCCGACGAACGCAAGAAGTTTCCGAAACGGTGGCATGACGCTCAATCAGGGTAAGCACCGCCCGGCGGCCTGCGGAATTTGTGAACTCACCCATTTGGCGGCATTAAGCAACTGCAACACTTTGTTGCAAAAAATGCATACAGTCTCAGCACGCCCGTCAGTGGGTCCAGGCGACGATTCGTGAAAATCCCCGCGGTTTGGCGACCGAAAAATCCCTGCGGCCAGCGGTGGTGGCGCAAATTCCGCGCGCCAACGGGCGAAAGTTCGACATCAAACGTGACGCAAAGTTCGGCGCGCTGGCAACGGCCGCGTGGGCTTTCTAGGAAATTTCAGTCGGCCCCCTGTTTTTTCAATAATCGGCATGGCGCTATACGTCTTTTTCGGCTTTGTCAATTGGCCCAGGATTTGCCCCCGGCATATAAATAACAAAGACGGCCGCGTCGACCGCATCTTTTTGTTGAAGGAGGCCGAGAATGGAATATGGGAGTCAGATAGCCTTTGCCCTGATCTTGGGCATCCCCGTTGCCTGCATCACATGGACGGTCACTCAGGAGGATGTCTTCCAAGAGTTCAGGCGTTATCTTGCCCGCTACCAGGACCGGCATCACGAAAGTTGGTGGCGGAGGAAACTGGCCTACTTCCCTACCTGCCCTTATTGTTTGAGCCACTATGTGGCAGGCCTGCTGATCGCCATTATGCAGTTCAAAATGCTGGCTACTGATTGGCGGGGCTACCTCGTCAGCCTTTTCACGCTCGTATTGCTCGGAAATGTGTATATCACTCTCTATAATCTGCTGCGTGTCGCCTTGAGGTTGATACGGGCCTTGGCCGACCGCGCGGAGAAGTCCGCGGCCGGCGGCGTGCAGCAACCGGCCTCAAATCTGTCCGTCCCCGAGGGCGGGAAAATGGCACGACCGACTACTGCCCGACCGCGAAACGGCCGAAGCCTATTTGCAGGCCGCCGGTCGTAAATGGCGGCTCAAAGGTCACTGATCGACCGCCTTGATCAATTCCTCTCCATCATGACGGATGCGGAAACCGGCCAGCGCGGTTAAGAACGCCCGGGCCACACGCGCCTTCTCATCCTCGGCAACTCGGATCGCCGTGGCAACGCTGTTTGCTAAAATGATCATTCCGGCCAACATTGAATCGAGGGAGAACGCATGAAGACTAATACGCACACCGTAGACCTTGCCACGCGCTCGTCCCTGCGCCGCTTGCCCATTGGCGCCGAGACGCAGCCGGCAGGCGGCGTGCATTTTCGCGTCTGGGCGCCGGACTGGAAACGCGTGGAAGTGGCGCTGGAGCCTCACACCGCAGGCAGCCAGTCGAGCGCCCCCTTGCTGATACCCATGACAGCCGAAGCAGGCGGCTATTTCTCCGCGTACGCCGCCGAAGCCAGAGTCGGCGACCGCTATCGCTATCACCTGGACGGGAAGGGTTCTTTTCCCGATCCGGCCTCGCGTCGGCAGCCTGAAGGACCGCATGGTCCATCCGAGATTGTCGATCCGGCCGACTACCAATGGCATGACTCGGGCTGGCAGGGAGTATCTCTGCCCACGCAAATCATCTACGAAATGCATGTCGGCACGTTCACGCCCGAGGGGACCTTTGTGGCGGCCGCGGCGCAACTCGGCGCCTTGGCGTCCCTCGGCATTACGGTGGTGGAGATCATGCCCGTAAACGAATTCGACGGGCAATTTGGCTGGGGATACGATGGTGTCGATCTGTTTGCGCCGACGCGGCTCTATGGAGCCCCCAACGATCTGCGGCACTTCGTCGACGAAGCTCACCGCCAGGGCTTGGCCGTGCTCTTGGACGTGGTCTACAACCATTTTGGCCCCAACGGCAACTACGCGACCAGTTTCGCCAAGGCGTTCCACTCGGAAAAACACCAGACCGAATGGGGCGGGGCGATCAATTTCGACGGTGAGCAATCGCAGTCGGTCCGCGAGTTCTTCGTGGCCAACGCCGGCTACTGGATCGACGAGTTCCACATGGATGGTTTGCGGATCGATGCCATCCAGGCGATTGTGGACGACTCGCCCGAGCACGTTTTGGCGGCCATCGCGCGTCGCGTGCGCGAGGCGGCGCATGGCCGCAAGACGCTAGTGGTGGGCGAAAACGAGTTCCAGCAAGCACGCCTGGTGAGGAGTCCCGCGGACAGCGGCTACGGCCTGGATGCCGTCTGGAACGACGACTTCCATCACGCGCTGCGCGTTGCAGCCACCGGCCACAATGAATTCTACTATGGCGATTATCAAGGCACGCCCCAGGAGTTGATCTCCGCAGTGAAATGGGGATATCTGTACCAGGGCCAGTGGAACGCGCGGCAAGGCCGCCAGCGCGGCACGCCGGTCTGGGACCTGGCAGGCATGCGGTTCATCTCCTTCCTGCAAAATCACGACCAGATCGCCAATTCCGCGCAGGGCCTGCGGATGCACTTGCTCACCTCGCCGGGGCGCTACCGCGCGCTGACGGCCTTGTTCCTGCTCGCTCCCGGCACCCCAATGCTCTTTCAAGGCCAGGAATTCGCCGCTTCCGCGCCTTTTCTTTACTTTGCCGACCACCAGGTCGATCTGGCCAAATTGGTGCGCGAGGGGCGGCAGGAGTTTCTGCGGCAGTTTCACAGTCTCGGCGGGCCGGCCAGCGGCGCCCACCTGGCCGATCCCTGTGACCGCGGCACCTTCGAACGCTGCAAACTCGACTTCAGCGAACGGCAAAAGCATGCGGACGTTTGGATCTTGCACCGGGATCTTATTCGCCTCCGCCGCGAGGACCCAGTATTCTCGGCCCAGCGCGCCGACCGCATCCACGGGGCGGTTATCGGCCCAGAGGCATTGCTGCTCCGCTATTTCGGCGATCGCAGAGACGACCGGCTCCTGATCGTCAACCTTGGCCGAGATCTGCTATGGAGCCCAGTGGCCGAGCCGCTGGCATCGCCTCCCTCCGAGAAGGATTGGAGACTTCTTTGGTCGAGCGAAGATCCCCGCTATGGCGGATCGGGCACGGGTTTGTTGGACACCCGACAATGGCGCATTCCGGGGCATACGACAATCGTGCTACGCCCCGAGAAGCACGACGAATGACGGCCTCGCCCGCCGCGCGCGCCGTCAATACGATTGTCGGCAGCCTTATCTTTCCGGGGCCAGCGATTTGCGGATGATCTCCGCCGCAAACGGCTTCCCATGCGCCGGATAAACGGTCTTCGCCCCTTCCGCCAGTAGCCGTCGCCAACTATCTCGCACCTTCTCCATGTCTTCCGCAAAAATCGGCAGTCCCGGCCTGAGGCGAAGAGGAAACTCGTTCATCGCCAGGTCTCCCACGAAGGCCTCGCCCGTGTCCAGCAAGACGCTGACCGACCCCGCGGAATGGCCGGGAGTGTAGAGCACTCTGCCGGGGATGCCGTACTCCAGCAAAGACGCCCCTTCGTTTCCCACGACCACATTCACGTTGGTTGCCGGGAAATGGATCAGCGGCAGCAAGGGAACCATCATCGCTCGGACCACGTGGCCCCAGAGCGTTGCGGCGGGAGAGAGCACCTTCATGGATTCTTCCAGCCAATCCCGCTCCCTGTGGTGCATGGCGATCCTGGCGCCCGTCATGTCCTGGATGTCCCTAGCCGACCCGATATGGTCCCAGTGCCCGTGGGTAATGACAATCAGGCGAACGCTGTGGAGATCGATGGCCAAGGCTTTCATCGCCTGGCGAAAGTGTGCCGCCTGGCGCGGACCTCCCGCATCGATCAGGATCGTCCTTTCGCCTTGAATCACGTAGCAGCGTCCAACTCCCAGTTTGATCGAATGAATGTTGACTTGCACCATTGGCCTCCTGAGTGTTGGAAAGCAGCGCGCGGCGCGTGTTTCCGCGCGAGGCTTATGCACGCACCCTCTCAATAGACTATCCTATTCCCGTTAGCAATAACCCGTTTTGGGAAATATTCTTCATTAGTCGGGTGGTCCTGCCTCATCGTCGATCTACTAGCCGAATCCCGGCAACTGCGTTACTATAAGCGGACAAGTGATTGGAAGCAGATGATTATCGTTTGTGCGGGAGGAAATGGGCTGTTGAAGTCCCGCCTTTAGGCGGCGGTCCCGGGAGGATTCCGGCTAGAGCCGGGACTCCCACGGCTCATTTATGCCTGCGTGCAGTATATTATGCCGGAACCCGTTCTGCAGATCGTGCTCTACCAACCGGAGATCCCCTTCAACGCCGGCAATGTCGGCCGCACCTGTGTGGCCATCGGCGCCAAGTTGTGGCTCGTTCGTCCGCTGGGCTTTCTGGTCGATGATCGCCACGTCCGCCGCGCCGGCCTGGACTACTGGGAGCACCTCGAGTGGGAAGTGGTCGACGACTGGCCGAGCCTGCTTGCCCGCTTGCCCGAGCGGACCTACTGGTTCCTGACCAAGACCGCCCGGCGGCATTATACCGAGGCCCAGATCCATCCCGGCGACGTACTGGTCTTCGGCAGCGAATCGAAGGGCTTGCCGGCAACCATGCGGCAAGATCATCCCGAGCATTGCCTGCGGATCCCCATGCATGCCCAAGTTCGCAGCTTGAATCTCTCCGTAGCTGCCGCCTTAGTGTCCTACGAGGCGATCCGCCAATGGCGCGCCAGTGGGGACATCCCCGAGGGCTTGCAAGGCATTTTCTGAGTGCAGCGGTACTGTAAGTCTGTATCGCCGGCCACAATAAGGGCTTGTCGGGATTGCCCTTGAGCGCGGTCAGAAAACCCAGGACTGCGGAACGTCGAACCGGAAAAACTGACTCGAACCACCGACCATCGTGATTGCAATAGCCCGTATAATACCAAGTTCCGCATCCATAGCTGAAAAGGACATTCATGCTTGCCCCTGACATCCAAAGAACTCTCGATGAGCCGATTACCGGACACATGCGGACGGAATTCGCCCGGCTGCATATCGGCCAGACCATTGGCGATGCACTGTCCACTATCCGCACAAATCCTCCTTCAAGCCGGGTGACATATTTCTACGTAATTGATGATGACGGGCGAATACGGGGAGTGGTGCCAGTCCGTCGCTTGCTGCTCTCTCCCCTCGAAAATCGGATTGAAGAGATCATGGTTAGGGAAGTCATTACGCTCTCAAAGAATGCAACCGTTCTCGATGCCTGCGATTTCTTCATCTTGCACCGCTTGCTGGCCTTTCCCGTGGTCGATAAGGATCGCCGCATCCTTGGCATCGTGGATGTTGAACTCTACACGGACGAATTGATCGACCTTGACCGCACTGAGCGTCACAATGACCTGTTTCAGTTGATCGGCGTACACCTTGCCGAAGCCCAGCAGTCCTCCGTCGTTGCCTTTCGCCGCCGTTTTCCCTGGCTTCTGGCGAACGTTGCTGGCGGTATCCTAGCGGCGTTCTTGTCGGGCATCTTCCAAGCGGAACTGGAAAAGACGGTAGCATTGGCGATATTCATTCCGGTTGTCCTGGCATTGTCCGAAAGCGTAAGCATTCAGTCGGTGAGTTTGGCGATCCAACTGCTGCACGGGCGGCGGCCAACGATGCAAGCCATTCTGGGAAAAATGCGATCCGAGGCGATGACGGGCCTTTTTTTGGGAATCGCAAGTGCTGCCGCGGTTGGCTTCGTGGCCATCCTGTGGCTTGGTAGGGTCCGGGTGGTCGTGGCATTGCTGGGAGCCATTCTTGGCGGCGTAACCTGTGCGGCTGTAGTCGGCATGTCGATACCCAACCTTCTTCGGTTCTTTCAGCGTGAACCGCGTGTCGCCGCTGGCCCTATCGCCCTAGCATCCACCGACATCGTAACGCTCCTGGTCTACTTCGGTTTGGCACGTTGGCTGTTGAATTGACGATTCGCATCAATCGCTGCAAACCATTATCAGGAAACCAGTGGCACTCGTCGGCCAAGAATTCCACCTTGGGTATTGCCTCGGTGTTACCCTGCCATTTCGCGGCAATTTCCCGCGATCCTGTTGCACCGTTATTACGCGGGCGGCATCGCACCAAAGAAAAGGACTTGCGGCAAGTCGTCGCAAGTCCTTTGTCTTCAAACAGATGCGGGCGAGAGGACTTGAACCTCCACTCCTTTCGGAATCAGATCCTAAGTCTGACGCGTCTGCCAATTTCGCCACGCCCGCGCAACAATGCAGAAGTTTGGGTTGGGAAAGCCGTAACTGCCAACCGCCTTGCTATCGAACGACATCCGAGAGTGATACGGTCTTTCCGCAATCTACCACTTTTTGCGGCTGCGAGCAAGGGACCTTGCTTCTGTCAGCACTTCTGCTTGGACAGGTTTTGCCCGCCAGAAGTTCATGCTATACTGGCCGTTTCCCCCTCATTAAGGAACCGAACCGCTATGATGCCACGCCTACCTATCGCACCGCAGGGGCCGGAGTTCTCACGAATGGTTTACGGGACCTGGCGACTCCTCAGCGACCAGCCGACCTCGCAGGACATCAACCGCCGCCTACAAGACTGCCTGGAATTGGGCATCACGACCATCGATACGGCCGAAATCTATGGGCTGTACGAAGTCGAACGGGCACTGGGCGCGGCCCTGGCCCTGTCGCCAGGTTTGCGAGATAAGCTGGAAATCGTCACCAAGGCGGGTATCTATGTGCCCTGTAAGCATCATCCCGACCGACGCACAGCGCACTACAATGCCAGCGGCGCACGGATGATCAAGAGCCTGGAAAAATCGCTCCGCTTCCTAGGCACCGACCACGTGGAATTACTACTGGTCCATCGGCCCGATTGGCTGACGCGTGCCGACGACACGGCCAGCGGCCTCAATCGGCTTCTGCGCGACGGCCAGATCCGGGCGGCCGGCGTTTCCAACTATACCGCAGCCCAATTCGATTTGCTCAGCACTTACATGGAGCAACCGCTGGCAACCAACCAGATCGAGTTCCACCTCTTGCGCATGGACCCCATCTACGACGGCACGCTGGCCCAATGCGAAAAGGCCGGCGCGACACCCATGGCCTGGAGCCCGCTGGCGGGCGGACGCCTGTTCGATCCAGCCGATGAAGCCGCCCAGCGGATCGCCAAGGCGGCCGAGGATATGTCCACACGATATTGTGGGGCGAGCGTCGATCAATTGGCCTACGCCTGGATTCTGGCACACCCCAGCCGGCCACTGCCGATCATCGGCAGCAACCGCATTGAGCGGATACAGAGCGCGGCGGCCGCGGCAGAGATACTGCTGGAACGAGAAGACTGGTACGCCCTCTGGGAGGCGGCCCAGGGGCGCAGAGTGCCGTAGGTACATTTGCGCATATTACCCAAATTCAACAACGCGTAAACTCCAACTGGAAAACGCCCTAGCCGCAATCAGATCGACAGCGAAGAATAGATAAGCTTGCGGCTGTACGGGGAATCTGTTGTCCAACTGCTGAACGATCTGCCGACTTTCAATTGAGGGAACCAAGAACCGTAAAGCACCGTCAGTACAATACATGGGAATCTACCGTAGCCTGCCACGCATAGGAATCTCTGCCATCGGGATCTACGAGCCCCCGTGGGTGCTTGGGAATGATTGGTTTGGCGATACGCTTCCGCCCAAGTTCCTCAAGCACACGGGCATCGAGTCGCGGCGAGTCTCGACTGAGGACGAAGTGGCAATGGCCGTGGGGGCCGTGGAGAATCTGCAGCGCGATTCGGGCCTCAGGCTCGCCGACTGCGTGGGGGCGGTTTTTGTCGCCTCCTCGCTGATGCCGGATTCGATTGCCAAGCGATATGGTGCAAGCGATGGAATGCCGGTCGAACGGCTGGGCGGCGCGGCACGGCGATTCCTGCGCCGCGTCGGACTGACTTCGACCTGCACAGCAGCGATTAACTGGGGGTGTAGCGGCTTTCCCAAGGCGGTAACCGTAGCCCGGCGACGAATCCTCCCTGCGGTCGAACTGGGCAAGAACCAGTGCATCCTGGTGATTACGGTCAATCGGACCAGCAAGATCATCGACTATGCCTGCCGGCAGACGGCCGGCCTGTTCGGCGACTTTGCCCAAGCCACGTTGCTGGCCCGCAGCGATAGCCAGCGTTACCCTGTGCATTTCGAAGTCTTGCAGGCGACTGCGGAAACCTGTGCGGCGGATGGGGTTTTCTTCGACTTTCACCTCCGCGACAACGTGCCGGTGCCGACCAACGAAGGTGGCCGCGACACGGCGGCGAGGCGACTCGTTTTCTCGCTCAATGGCCTGGCGATTGGCGATGCGGCCCCGCGGGCAATGGCTGCGATTGCTGAAAAGGCGCTTTCTGCGGCCCACATTAGCCCCAAGGACGTGAGCTTTGTGATCCCCCACCAGGCCGGCTCGGGGATTGTGCGGCTTACGGCCATGCAACTCGACGGGATCGGCGTGGGCGGCGAGCTTGTCAACGGCTTAGCTCGCGACGTGGGCAATATCAGTTCCTCGTCGGTCCCTTATGCCATCAAGCGGCACTGGGACCGCCTGGACGGCATCTTGCTATGCCCCACGGCCGGCGTGGGAAACCCGGGCGAGGCCACGGTGACTCGCGGTTGCGTCATTCTCAAGACCACTCGGCTGCATGGCATGGCCGCAGCGGTATCGGCCCGTTTGCGCTGCGCGTCGTAAGCCCAATTTTTCTCCCCGGGGTACTGGACACAGGGGGATTGTCTCATGTTACAATGGTTCTCGTTTTCCAGGAATGTTTTCGACTATTGGGAGAAAAGTAACCATGTGCGCATCACCCGTTGCAAAAAAAGATAACGTGGGGGCTATCGTCAATCGGGCCCTGGACGCTGGAGAAGGCATTTTGCGGCTGACACCCAACTGGGTGCCCCGAAGCTTTCTCCATCCCGGCAAGCGAATCAAACTGGCACCCACCGATTGGTATGCCCTGGGAACCCATCGTGGCGGTATCGACGAACGCTGGTTTGCCAGCACGACCGAGGCGGCCAACGACAACCGCGCGGCCGACGAGGGCCTGAGCTACGCCGTCTTCGAGGGCCAGCGCTTCCTGCTCCGCGACGCGGTGGCCGAGGCCGGGACGCGGCTGATTGGCAAGACAATGTTCGACAAGTACGCCCGCTGGCCCGTCTATTCGAAATTTTTCGACAACATGGGTCCCATCCCGCACCACATGCACCAGCAGAGCCAGCACGCGGCCATGACCGGCCAGCAGGGCAAGCCGGAGTGCTACTACTTCCCGCGGCAGTTGAACGCCGCCGAGAATCATTTCGACTATACGTTCTTTGGCCTCGAGCCGGGCACCACCAAGGCCGACGTCCGACGTTGCCTGGAGAACTGGAACAAGGGCGACAACGGCATCCTGGACCTCTCGAAGGCCTACCGCCTCAAGCCGGGCACCGGCTGGATGGTGCCCGCCGGCGTGTTGCACGCCCCCGGCTCGATGTGTACCTACGAGCCGCAATGGGGTTCCGACGTGTTCGGCATGTACCAGTCGCTAGTGGAAGGTCGCGAAGTGCCCTGGTCGCTGCTGGTCAAGGACGTCCCGGTGGAAAAACACCACGATCTGGACTTCATCGTCGAGCAGCTCGATTGGGATAAGAACGTCGATCCGTGTTTCAAGCAGCACACTTATGTCGAGCCGATCGTGGACCAAAGCGCGTCGGGTCCCGGCTACACGGACCGCTGGATCGACTATGGTCATTTCAACAGCCAGCAGCTCGTTTCGGCCAAGGAGTTGACGGTCGAGCCGGGGGCCAAGTTCGTGCTTCGCGACCCAGGCGCGAGCGGCTGGATTACAGTGCAGGGCAGCGGGCGGATCGGCAAGCTCGCCTTGCAGACGCCGGCGATGATCCATTTCGGTGAGGAGCCGTGGGATGAAGTGTTCATCACGCAGGAAGCGGCGGTGCGGGGCATTGAGATCGAGAACACCGGCTGCGAGCCGCTGGTCAGCCTGCGCTACTTCGGCCCCGACGTGCATAAGAATATGCCGATCATCGGCGCGCACGCGAAGAAGTGAACGTAGGCAATAGGCGGTCGGCAAAATGAAACTCTCCTCTCCCGTACTCGGGAGAGGGGCAGGGGGTGAGGGCGGGTTGAACGTGAGAGGTTGGCACGGTTTTTTGGCGTGAAAAATGGCAAAGATCGGTCAACAAATATTTGAGAAGGCATTTGAAATCCTTGAGCAGAACCCTGAAGGTGTCCGCCATTCCGAGTTGATTCGTGGTATTGAGGCGTCGGACGGTTCTTTCGTACATAATACCGTTGTCGCCAGGGTGGTGGCTCTCCTGCAAGAGTATCCAGATCGAGTTTATAAGCCGTCGCGCGGACTGTACCGGCTTACCAAATACCGTGCCCCAGACAGTGGTGAACTCAAGGAAGAGTTTGTCCCAAAGGAGCCGACCAAGGTTCGAGAGGAGGACTTCTACGCGCCTTTCGCCGATTGGCTCGTGAACGAAACCGAAGAATGCACGAAGGCAATCCCCCTCGGTGGTAATCGATTTGGCGGCAGGTGGGGCACGCCGGACGTAGTCGGCAAGCGTGAATCCAAGAAGAGCGACATTCTGAAGGCCCCCGTCGAGATCGTTTCGGCAGAGATCAAGCTGGACACGTCACAGCTTATGACTGCCTTCGGCCAGGCCTGCGCATACTGCCTTTTCAGTCATAAGGTCTACCTGGTCGTTCCGAACAAGGCGCCGGACGACGAGATCGATCGGATCGCTGCCCTTTGTCAGGTATTCGGTATTGGGCTTGTCGTATATGACGCTGGCAACCCGAGCGATCCCCGCTTCTCGATTCGATGCACGCCTAGATACCAACAGCCCAACCTTTACTATGCGAACCGTTACATGCCGTCGATCGAAAGCGATCTCTTCTCATAGTGCGGTGGGAAGCAGACACAAGACGACAAGGGACATCCTGGGTTCACTGCGATGAAGACCGTCGAAAGAAAGAACCGTTCCCCTGAATCCGAATTCGTGGTCCTCGAGAGTATCCCGTCGGAGACCTATAAAGGCATCCTCGACGCGCTCGGAGAAAATCACCTGCGCCACTTGTATGATCATTGGACACTGGAAATGCGCCGCGTCTTGTACGGCGTGACGTGGGACGCCACTCGCACTGACAAATGCCCTCACCCCCTGCCCCTCTCCCGAGTACGGGAGAGGGGAGTATCGGCGCGCCCCCGAATCCTAGCGCGCTGCTGCCCACAATTCCAACCCACTACTGAACCCTAAACCCCCTTCTCCCATGACCTACGAACACTCCAACAACTACCCCAAACTTCACAACGCTGCCTGGCCGGGCGTGGTCGGCAAAGGCCCCGGGGCCGAACCGCCGATCGATCTGGACACGATGCTCGACCTCACGGCCGACGCCGAGTTCGAGGGCGTCCGCTTCGACGGATTCGATCTCTTCCTCTACGCCCCGCACATCGAAATCGATTCCAGCGACGATCAAATCCGTCAACTGGCCGACAAGGCCCGGGCGCGGAACCTGGAGATCGGCACGGTCGTCGCGCCGATCTGGGGAGCGACCGGCGGCGGTGCGGCAATGGGCAATGCCGAGGAACGGGCGAAGTTCCTTGCGCAGGTCCGCAAGGGCTGCCGTATCGCCGAGCGATTGCGGCAGTTGGGCATCCGGCCCAACGGCGTAGTGCGGCTCGATTCGGCCTCGCCCGTGGAGGCCTGGTACGAAGACCCGATGGGCAATCAGAAGCGGATCGCCGAGACCTTCCGCGAGGCCTGCAAGATCGCCGAGGACCACGGCGAACGCCTGGCCGCGGAGGGCGAGATCTGCTGGGGCGGCATGCACAGTTGGAAGCGGATGCTGCAACTCCTGGAAATGGTCGATCGTGCGGGGACGCTGGGCTTCGAGGCCGACATGGCCCACACGCTGCTCTATCTGCTGGGCTACAACGCGCCGGAGGATGCCATTCTGCCCGCCAATTTCAACTGGCGCAACGAAGACAAGTTCGAAGCCGCCTACTGCCAGTTGACCGCCGCCTTGCGGCCCTGGACGATCGATTTTCACGTCGCCCAGAGCAACGCCACGGTACACGGCAGCGGTTCGCACGACAAGACCGGCCGCCATTGCCTGCCCGGCGACGCCCAAGGAAAACTCGACATTCCCTATCACGCCGGCTATTGGCTCCGCGACGAGCGGGGCGAGCTGACCAAGCGGATCCGGCACATCTGCTGGGACGGCTGCATGTTCCCCAACGACGTGATGATGGACCGCCGCACCTGGCTGAGCATCTTGAAGGCCATGATCGCCGTGCGCGACAAGCACGGCTGGGCGGAGTAGCCCTTGCAATTCCGTACGTGCTGGGCAAGAATGTTCTCTTGCCCAGCACGGTCTTCCATTCCGAAGTTGGTCGCAGACCGTTTGCCAGCTAAATAACTTTGCACGATTTTCAGATGCCTGTTGTAGGGAACGCCCTCGGTGGCGTTCCAAGTTTCCCGGAACGGCACGGAGTCCGTTCCCTGCAGCCATGATCGACACACTCCTAGAATCATACACGGTCATCTAGGCCGGCATCAGTCTTACCCAGAAGTTCTCAGAAAGGTTCCGTCATGTCCAAACCCCTCAATATCGCCGTCATCGGCTGCGGCTTCATGGGCCGTACCCACTCAAACGCCTGGCTGCAGGTCAGCCACTTCTTCGCCCGCGAGCACAAGCCGGTCTTGAAGGCCTGCTGCGCCCGCCTGGAAGAAAAAGACAAGCTGGAAAAGTTTTGCCAGAGCTGGGGCTACGAGTCCATGGAGTTCGACTGGCGAAAACTAATGCAGCGCAAGGACATCGACCTGATCGACGTCTGCGTGCCCAATGTGCTGCACCACGAGATTGTCTTGGCCGCGGCCCAGGCCGGCAAGATGGTCGTCTGCGAGAAGCCGCTGGCCATGAACGTGGCCCAGGCCGAAGAGATGGTGGCCGCCGTCGAGAAGGCGGGCGTGCCCAACATGGTCTCCTTCAACTATCGCCGCGTGCCGGCCATCTCATTGATCAAGCAGATCATCGAGGAAGGGCGGATCGGTCGGCCCTTCCACTACCGTGCCCAGTACAACCAGGACTACACGATCTCGGCCGACGTGCCCCAGGGCGGCATGGCCCTCTGGCGGTTGGATGCCCGCGTGGCCGGTTCCGGCGTGACGGGCGACCTGCTGGCCCACTCGATCGACACGGCCCAATGGCTCAATGGCCCCATCCGCCGCGTCGTGGCCCACACGGAGACCTTCGTCAAGGAACGGAAACACGCCGAGACCGGCAAGGTCGAGCCTGTGACGATCGATGATGCCTGCATGTTCCTGGCGGTCTTCGCCAATGGCTCGATGGGTACCTTCGAGAGCACGCGCTACGCCCGCGGGCGAAAGAACTACAGCATGCTGGAACTCAACGGCGAGAACGGCTCGGTGCTCTTCAATCTGGAAAACCCGCACCTGCTGGAGTTTTTCCGCTACGCCGATCCGGCGACCGGAAAGAAGGTGGAAGACCATTTGACCGGTTGGCAAGAGATCAACGTCACGAATTTCGAGCATCCTTACATGAAGAACTGGTGGGTGCCCGGCTGCACGATCGGCTACGAGCACACGTTCACCAACGGCTTTGCCGATTTCCTGGCGAGCCTGGAGGGTGGGCCGAAGTTCGAGCCGACGATGCGCACCGCGTTGGCGACGCAGCGCGTGTGCGAGGCGGTGCTGGACAGCGCCAAACGGGGGCAGTGGGTGGAAATCGCCGGGTAAGAACACAGGACGCAACTTTGCAGTGCGGCGGCTTGGCCCGCCCCAGCCAACAGACTTGTGGACTGCGCACACCTACGTAGAACGGAATTGATTCCGCTTACGCAAGACCGACAAGGCAACGGAATAAATTCCGTTCTACGAATCTCGCACGCATCCCGTTTCCATGCTATGCTGTGCCACGGCGCCCGCCCCGCACTCCAAATTGAAATTACTTCGTCGGCCGGTACTTTCCCACCGCGGCGCGGAGCTTGACGGGATCGAGTATCAAGGTCGGCTCGAGCCAGTCGGCGTGATCGCCGATGTCGAGCGGGGCGGCGGTTGGCCCGCGGGCATCGCCACCGTCCTCTACGACCAACACCAGTTGCCGGGCTGCCCGTCCGCCGGGGGCCAGGGCGATGTCGCCACTGGAAACCGCCGCTTGTGAACCGACAAGCGGTTTGCTCTGGAACGCGGGCGTGCGGGACGCCTCGTTGAGATAGATTTTGCCCACGACGCACCCCGAGTCGCCGACGGCGGCGTCGATGCCCAGCCCGCAGCGGAAAATCTGCGCGGACTCCGGCAAGCGGAAGTCCATTTCGTTGGGCGCGTGGACGCCGAAACCCCAGAGATACCCGTCGCCGCCGCTGCGGAGTTCGCCGCCGGCGACGTTACGGTTCACTTGCCACTTCCAACTGCTGCCCAGGGCGCCGCGCTGGGCAACCGCCTGCGGCGCGAAGAACGACAAGGGAATCACCGTAGCCGGAGTCCGCCACAACATGTGGACCGCGGACCAGGAAACGGGAATCGGCGCACGGCTCCAGGCTGGTTGCACGAGGCAGGTGGCTGCGGCCGATTCCCAGACATCGCGGAATTGCCTGACACGTGTCGCGGAGGCCGTGAGAAGCATGCCGGGTCCCACCTCCAGACGCACGATACTGCCGCCGCCGTCGAGATCGAGCACCGCAAGCTGGCGATAGTAGGCTTCCCAGGGGTCGAGCGGCTGCATGACGACTTCCGCCAATTCACGGTAGGCGACGCGCACAAGACCTTGATCCGTAAGCGCGATTAGACCTTCGCCGTTGAATCGCAACGCACGGAACGCGATCAGCCGGCCATCGCGGCACACGAGCGATCGCGGCGGGCAGCCGCGCGGCGGCCCGGTCGTATCGAAAACGATCCGCCGCAGCCAATCGATATCGACGCCAACGGGCTTGCTGCCGGGTTGCTTGAAGTCCTGGGAAGGTTGCACGAGTACCAGGGGACCGCTTTGTCGCGGCTCGGTCGAGGCCACCACGTAACCACAGATAGTGCCGCGGATTCGATCGCCGTTGTGGAATTCCAGCACGGCCTCGGACAGCGGGGCCGTGTCGGCGGTCAGGCCGTCCAGCAGCAGGCACCACAAGCCGGGTCGGCCTGCGCCGTCGCGGGCAATGGACGTGCCGCTGCCCCGCCAGCCCGATACGAGGCTGCCCTCGATGCGGCGGCCATCGTCGAAAACCGCCGCGAGTTTGCCGGGGCTGGGCGCGTGGCGAAGCCGCCGGGCTAGCGCGCAGATCTCCTCGACCCCAGCAGGCGTAGTGACGCTGGGGCTGATAAGCACGGCATCGCACTCCTTGCGTCCGGGCCCTTCGCCACGAGCGGTGATTTCCGTCTCGCCCGCCGGCAGATCGATTGTGCCGGCAAGCTGCCAGTTTGGAATTCTGGGCCCTAGTACGTGAGTGATGGCCAGCGGCTTGCCGCCCACACTGGTCCGCAGCCCGCCTTGCTTTCCAAGGTCAAAGTCGAGGGCAAAGAGCCACACCGAGTAGTTTCCAGGCCGTGAAATGAGGATGGTGCGTTGCATGCTGTGACCGTGCCAGGCCTTGGTCGACGGGTCCTGGCGAGGTATAAATTGCCAGGGACCGTCAAAGTCCACGGCCTGCAGGAGCATCGTGCCCGTCGGATACAGTGCGTCCAGTACGTCGAGCTCGTACTTGCGGCGGAGATAACTGACCAGCGCGCGGCGCTCGCCCGACGAGAGGGCCCGGTCATAGACCAGGACTTCGGCAATCTCGCCATCGTAAGCGTTGTTTGGCTGGTCGAGCTTTGCTCCTCCCAGGCAATAGCCGCGGCCGCATTGGTTACTCGCCGCCGATTGGCCCGTGGGAATCCATATCCGATTGGCGCCCAAGGCATCGCCCAAGCCGTCTTGGACCTCGACGAAGGACTTTTCACCGGCCGCCTGCAGCAAGACAATGGCGAAGCGGCCATCCGCAGTGACCTGCGGCGGACCGTCGATATTGACCACGCCACTTTGCGTGGCGGACCACCAGCGAAGGAAACCCCGCCCAGGCCCGTCGTTGACGCGCTCGAAACCAAGGACATCCCGCTTGCCGCCCGGGTCTCCTGCACAGAACACCACATTGCCTTGCTCCCTGCCGGGATGGAGTTGCAGGACCAGGAAGGTGCTCGATTTCACTTCTTCGTGAAGCGCTGCGTTGGCCCGAGCCAGCATCCGCCCGCTGCCAAAGGCCAGTGTGGGCCGGTTACCGGCCGCAGGTTGGCTCGCTACATAGGCGGGCGAATGTTCCGCCGACGCTGCCAGGTCGAAATGGCGGGCTGACTGGTCGCTCCAAACGGCCACCGATCCGCTGAAGGCCGGGTCGGAAGAGCCGCGGCCGGCAGCATCGCAAACTCCCGCATCGGCCCGCAGCCAAAGACGCAGCTCGGGACAACTCGGATCGGGCTCGCCGCCGGGCTGGGTAACGCCGGCCGCCAGGATGAGGCAACGGCCCAACACCATCCAAATTGCCCACGCTGACAAGGCTACGGTGCGGCAAGCAGGTAACGCCAGGTTCGTCATCGAGATTACTTTGCAGACCGCCGATACTTCTCCACCGCGGCACGCAGCTTGACGGGATCGAGTTCCAAGGTCGGCTCGAGCCAATCGGCATGATCGCCGATATCCAACGGGGTGGCGGTCGGCCCGCGGGCGTCGCCGCCGTCTCCCACCACGAGCACCAGTTGCCGGACGGCCGAATTGCCGCTGGCCAAGGCGATCTCGCCGGTGGAAACGGCGGGCTGCAAGCCTAGCAACGGCTTGCTCTGGAACAGAGGCGTACCGGCTGCCTCGTTGGCGTAGACCTTGCCCACCACGCACCCGGATTCGCCGACGGCTGCATCGATCCCCAGGTCGCAGTGGAAGGCCCGCGCGGAGTCGGGCAGGCGGAAGACCAATTCGTTGGGCGCATGGACGCCAAATCCCCAAAGATACCCGGCGCCATCGCAGCGCAGCTCGCCGCCGGCAACGTTGCGGTTCACCTGCCACTTCCAACTGCTACCCAGGGCGCCGCGCTGCGTGACCGCCTGCGGCGCGAAAAGCGACAAGGGAACGACCGCGGCCGGGGCCCGCCACAACGTGCGGACCGCGGACCAGGCAACGAGAATCGGCGTGCGGCTCCAGGCCGGTTGCATGAGGCAGGCGGATGCCGCCGAGTCTCTTTCATTGCGATATGACCGCGCACGCGTCGCAGTCGCCGTAAGAACCGTGTCCTGTCCGGCCTCCAGGCGAACGATACTGCCGTCGCCGTCGGGATCGATCACCCCAAGCTGGCGGTAATAGGCATCCCAGGGGTCCAACGGCTGCATGGCGACTTCCGCCAGTTCGCGGTACGCCAGGCGCACGAGGCCTTGATCGGTGAGCGCGCTGAGGCCGTCGCCGTTGAAACGCAGGGCGCGGAACACGATCACCCGGCCGTCGCGGCAGACAAGCGCCCGCGGCGGGCAACTGCGCGACGGCCCGGTCGTATCGAACACGATCCGCCTCAGCCAGTCGATATCGACGCCGATCGGCCTGCCGCTGGATCGGCTGAATTCTCGAGATCGGCCGAATTCTCGAGATCGGCTGAATCCTTGAGATCGGCTGAATTCTTGGGAAGGCTGCACGAGCACCTGGGGGCCGCCGCTTTGCCCCGGCTCCGTCGAAGCCGCCAAGTAGCCGCAGATGGTTCCACGGATGCGATCGCCGTTCTGGAATTCCAGGAGGGCGTCGGACGGCGGGGCGGTGTCCGCAGTCAGGCTATCCAGCAGCAGGCAGCGCACGCCGGGCCGGGTTCCGCCATCGCGGGCAATCCGCGTGCCGCTGCCCCGCCAGCCCGACACCAGGTTGCCCTCGAACCTGCGACCATCGTCGAAAACCGCGGCAAAGCGGCCGTGGCCCGCGGTTTGGTGCAGCCGCCGGGCCAAGGCACAGACTTCCTCGACCTCGGCACGCGTGGTGATCGAGGGACTGACCAGCAGCGCATCGCATTCCTTGCGGCCTGGCCCCTCGCCACGGACACCGATCTCCGTCTCGCCCGCCGGCAAGTCAATTTTGCCGGCAAGCTGCCAGCTCAGGGCCGGGGAACCCTCGGCATGCGTGATGCCCAGCGGCTTGCCGCCCACGCTCGTCCGCAGCCCGCTCTGCGGGCCGCCAAAGGCCCGCACCCAGACCGAATAGCTTCCGGACTGGGGAATGAGGACCGTTCGCTTGATTCCTTCATCGGCCTTTTCGCTCTTGGACGTCACGTGCCGCTGGCCCAGGCACAGCGCGGCCAATTGGTCCCAGCGGGGACTAAGCTGCCAGGGACCGTCGAAATCCTCGGCCTGTAGGAGCATCGTGCCGGCCGGATACAATGCGTCCAGTACGTCGAGTTCGTACTTGCGGCGAAGATAGCTTACTAGCATGCAGCGCTGGGCCGACGAGAGCGCCTGGTCATAGACCAGGATCTCGGCAATTTCGCCGTCGTACGCGCTTTGCGGCTGGTCCGGCTTCTGGCCCCCCAGGCAATAGCCGCGGCCGCACTGGTTGCTCGCGACCGACTGCCCCGCGGGAAGCGTTTCACGATGAGCGCCCAAGGCATCGCCCAGGCCATCTTGGATCTCCACGAAAGAGTTTTCGCCCGCCGACTGCAGAACGACAATGGCGAAGCGGCTATCCGCGGCAAGCGGCAGGGGATCGTCGATATTGATCTCTCCGTTTTGCGCGGCGGACCACCATTGCAGGAAGCCACGTGCGGCATCGGCTTCGCTGACGCGTTGGAAACAGAGGAGGTCCCGCTTGCCGCCGGGGTCTCCCGCGCAATAGACCACGTTGCCCGCGTCCCGGCCGCGCTGGATCTGCAAGACCAGAAAAGTGGTCGAGTTGGCCTTTTCGTGCAGCGCCTCGTTGGCCCGCGCCAGCATCCGCCCGCTGCCGAAAGCCAGCGTGGGCCGGTTACCGGCCGCAGGCTGGCTGGCCACGTAGGCCGGCGCCTTCTCGGGCGGCGCGGCAAGATCGAAATGCCGGCTCGACTGGTCACTCCAGGCGGCCACCGACCCGCTGAACTCCGGATCGGAAGAACTGTGGCCAGCGGCATCGCGAATTCCCGCATCAGCCCGCAACCAGAGCCGCAACTCGGAACAGTCCGGATCGGGCACGCCATTGGGCAGGGCGACATCCGCCGCGAGGAGGGCGCAACGCGCCAGCGGGACCAGGATGAGCAGCGCCGTCAAAGCTATACTGCCCGCGGTTGAGCTTGAAACTAACCCGAAGCGTAAGCGAGGGAACGACTTGCGATCCTCGCTTACGCTTCGGGTTAGCGTGAATTGGGCCAATCTCAACCGCGGGCAGTATAGCGTGCGGCGGGAGGACAAGGTGAGGTGCATCATCGCATTACAGCGGCTCGTCGGGCAACGCCGACTTGCCGGGTTGCAACTCGATAATCCGCTTGGGGTTCTCATCGTTGTTAGCGCCATAGCCGAAGCAGCACCATGTCCGGTCGCCCCGCGCCGCGATGGGGCCAAAGAAGAATTGCTGGTTCTTTTCCATCGCCACGGGACTGTTGGCGAGGGTCTCCCCTGTCGCCGCATCGATCCAGAGGAACACGAGGTGCGGTTTGTCGGCGACGTTCGCCTGGCGGGCGGCAAGGATCAGGCCCGAGGACGTTCGCGCCAGGGCCGATAACATGCCGAGGTGCTCGCGCTGCCAAAGGACTTCACCCGTGGTCTTGTTGATGGCGACGAACCCCCGCGCGGTTTTCACCAGGAGGCGATCGTCCGGTAAGTCGGCCATGCGTTCTAAGCCGAGGATGCCGCGCCGCCAGTAACGATGGCCCGTCTCCAAGTCGAGACAATCGATCACGCAACTTCCCGGCTGCTGGACGAAAAGCCGCCCGTTGGACTCGATCGCCGGCTGGCAGGGTTGCTGAAAGAAGAGGGGGTCTTGCTCGGGAGGAACAGCCGTTTCCTCACGGAGCCAGGAGACCCGCCCTTGCAAGTCGGTGCAAATCACGCTTCCGGCCAGCAGCACGACCAGGCGGTTGTCGGCCCAGGATGCCTGGCACTCGCCCGACAGCCGGTCGCGCTGGGCGGTCTCCAGGATTTGCCGCTTGGACAACACGTCGCCGGTCTCGGGATGTAGTTCTACGAGGCATAGCGGCGCGACAAAATCGCCGGCAGCCGGCCCGATCGTCGGCACTAATAGCCGGCCGCGACACGAGAGCGGATCGCCGGCCGCGTTGCCGCGACAATCGCTGAGCCAGAGCTTGCGGCCCGTTCGGCCGTCGAGGCAGAGCACGCCGGTACGGTCGGCGGCCACCGAGGCGCGGACGTAGATTCGCTGTCCGCAGACCAGCGGCCGCACGGGACCCAGCGACCAGCCGTTGCCCAAGGGAACGTTCCAGCGGATTTTCCCGCCGGTGAGATCGAAGGCGGTAATCCGCGCCCGCTGGGCGGCGATCAGCGAGTCTTCGCCGCTTACAATGGTCAATTGCCGCCATGTCCAGTCGACTGCCTGGGCGGGCTGGCGCAAGGCATAAGACAATTCGTCGCCTTTGATACCGCGCCCGTTGCGATCGTCGAGCCGGCCGAAGGAGGCGGCCTGGTAGAGCACCGGTTGTGTGGCAGCCACCACGGGGAGCGCGTCGGCGGAGAAAACCGCTTCGCCGCTGCCCCGCCGCCGCGCAAGTTGTTCGCGGACCCACCCTTCGAACTTCTCCGGCGAGACTTTCACGCTGCCCAACGACACGGGCTTCGTGGGCGGCTGTCCTTGGGCCACTCCCAACATGGCCGCAGCGAGACGTTTCCGGGCGGCAAGCTCCGGCTGCTGCGCGGGCGAGGTCCAGCGCAGGCCCTCGTCATACCAGGAAAGCGCACGGGAAAAATCGGTAGCCGCCAGTGCCCGATCGCCCAGCCACTGGCAAGGCAGCACGGCGGCCGCAGTGCCACAGTACTGCACCGTTAATGCCTCGACCGCGGCCGGTTCGCCACGATTGAGGACTTGCTCGATCTTGAGCTGGTCGGCCGGCCCAATCTGGCCGGTTATGGCCTCGCCCAGTCCCGGATGTTCGAGCAAGAGAGCCCGCAGGGCAACCCGGAAGGAAACGTAAAGCTGGCCGTCGCCGGGAGCAGGGACTAGTCCCTCGTCGCGCGGCAGCTCGCAGCCCACTAGGACCTTCGCCGCGTCGGCATATTGCTTGATCTCCAAAGCCGATTGCAGCTCCGAGAGCAGGTTAGTCGCCGCGCGGCTCAATGGCGGCATCGTCACGTGGGCCGTGTCGCTGACTGTCAAGTGCGGTTTCGACCCCCTTCTCCCGCGGCGACCGTTCAATCCCTCGGGGCTGACGTTCAACCACAGCAGCAACCTATTGAGCTGATCGGTCGTGGGCCAGAAACCGACGTACGGCTGGTCGGACCGCCAGAAGACCAAAGTGTCCGCCAACCGCGTCAAATCCGCGCTACGGTCGGTCGCATAGAACAACATCAGGGAATCTCGCACAAGCTCCCAAGAGATGGGGCCGCCATGCTCGGGCGCCTCGCTGATCGAAGCCTGCATGAGCGCTTGCTGGTACGCCGCGAAATCGCCGCGGCTCCCGGCGTTGAGCACTTCACGGCCGAGCCGCTCCCAGAGTTGCAACAGCCGCTGCACGCTCTCCTGCCGGCACCGCCAGACGAGCGCCGCGTCAAGCAAGAGGTCGATCTTGGCCCGGACCGTGGGCAACTCGCTCATGCGATCGCGTACGGCGCGATACAGCATCCCGTCGGCGGCATCGATTTGCACTTTGGCGGCCAGCGCCTGGAGCGTGCAGGCGTAGCGCCAGGCCACGAGCGAGGACGCGGCAGGCGCCATCGCAACGACGCGCGACGTCCAGGCCGGAAGCAACTCTCCCTGCTCGGTGTTGAGGGCCACGCCGGCCACGGCCGCCTTGGCGAGCAAAGCGGCGGGGACGGCCGCAGTCAGCCCGTCCAACTCGCGGACCTGCAAGTATCGCAGGCGGACATGACGGGCCGCACTGTCCGCATTGCCAGCGACGGTGGCGCGGGCAAACAGGGCAAGTGATTTCCACGAGCCGGACCATTCATGTGCCTCGATCACCCGGCCCCAATGCAGGCCGTCGCCGCTAATCCAGCATTTACAACAGCCGGCGGCCGCGACCAGCCGCAACCACTGCCGTGGCCCGGCCAGCGGTATGGGATGATTGATAGGATCGAAATTGCTCAACCAAACTTGCACTTTAGGACTGCCGAAGCCGAAGGCCAGCGATTGGCCTTCCCGGCCGAATTCGATGCCGTCCAGGGCCTCGCCTTTATCGTCGAGCAAGGCGATGCCGGTGCCGGGTGTCGCCTCGTCGACTTGCACCACAACTTCAAAAAGGCCCGGTTTGCCGGCGGCTACGCTGGCTACCGCCATTTCCGAGCTGTTCTCCACCGCGAGCTCGACGTTGCCATTGCTTCCCTTCTGCAAGCGGGCGCCCTTGGGCAAGGCCGCCTTCCAAGGTAGCGCGGCGGGCCGGGCGCCGTCAAGCACGACGTGGTGGGCAGTCGCGATTTCCTCCGGCACTGGCCCACTGCGGAACATCGCCAGGTCCCACAGCGTGGCGTCGTACGGCACTTGCACGTAGATGTCCTTCGCAGGGACTTCCAGGGGAACGGTAAGCAAGCGCACGTTGCCCTTTGTGACCACGACAGCCCCATCCTGGCAGCGGATCTGGAATGGTCCATTCAGCGCCGGCAAGCGTGCCCAGCGGTGATCGTCGGTCGCCACCAGCGCACCGAGACTCACGCGAATATCCTGCTTCGTGAGGGCCTCGCCCGGTTGTTGCGTAATGCGGTAGGCCGCACCCGCGGGACTGGCGAAGATGGCCACGCCATGTCCCTCGCCCCAGACGTAGAACCGCAGGTGGCTGTTATCGGCCACGGCCACGCGCACCGTATCTTCGGGCGTCCAATCGCGGACGCGATACAGCCCCTTAAGCCGCACTTTCTTGCGATCGCCGGGATAAATGCGGCTGTCCTGCCCGATGCCTTCCAGCATCCGCTGGGCATCGGCCAGGGGGAGGAAGCTGCCGGCAGGGCGAAACTGGAAGCAGGCCTCCGCGAACGTCGGCGGCGGCCCGCTATCTTCCACCGTCGCGCCGCAGGAGGCGACCGCGACGAGCGCCTTGAACAAGATACTCATCGTCTTCGGTGCAGACGGCTGCGTTGGTTGAGATAATCGATGAGCACCTCGGCCATGTCGCGGCTCGTATCGACCAGCACGCGCTCGATGCGGTTCCGCTCGCAAATCTCCGCCAGGAGGCCGTTGAAGGTCTTCATCGCCTTGAGATAGTTGCGGCGAATGGCCTCGGGGTTGGCAAGCAATTCGTCGGGGATTTCCAGGCCGACGAACTTGGTCATACGGTCGAAGTCGAAGGCCAACTCGTCGTGGTGCATGACTTGGAAGAGCACGACCTCGTGCCGGCGATAACGCATCTGCTGCAAGACGGGCTCCAGGGCGGCCAGGTCGGTGAAGAAGTCGCTGAAGATCATCACGATCTCACGCCGCTTGGTGCGGCCGCAAAGCTCGCTCAGGCACTCGGCCATCTGCGTCTTGCTGACCGGCGAGAGCGTATCCAGCAACTCCGCCATGCGGATGACCTGGGCCACCGAGTTGCTGGGCGTCACCGTGCCCACGACCTTCTCATCGAAGGCGGCCAGCGAGGCCTTGTCTCCCTGGTGGACGATGGCGTGGCCCAAGGCGGCGACCATCTGCGCGGAGTAGGCCAGCTTCTGCTGCGGGCCGTCACCGTAGCGCATCGAGGCGCTGGCGTCGAGCATGAAATGGCAGACCAGGTTCGTTTCCATCTGGTACTGCTTGACGAACAGCATGTCGCGCGTGAAGTACAGCCGCCAATCGATGTGCCTGGGGTCGTCGCCCCAGACATACTCGCGGTGCCCAACAAACTCCACGGCGAAGCCGGACAGGGGCGACTTGTGCGACCCGGCCAGGTTGCCCAACACCAGGCCGCGTGGATCGATCCGCCGGCCGGCCAGGCGATTGAGCACGTCGGGATTGAGGTAGCGGGAAAGAACGGAACGCGCCATAAGGGAAACCTGAAACCTGGTAACGGGTAAGGGAAAGGTCAGGCCGCCGGCCGTGCGTACTTGGCATCCGCGGACACGCTTTCCAGCAGGATGTCGATCAGGCGGTCGCTGTCGAGATTACTGGCCTGGGCCGCGTAATTGGGGGCAATGCGATGCCGCAGGGCCGGCTTGACCAGCCATTGAATGTCGCCCACCGTGGCGTGATGCCGGCCGTGGAGGATCGCCCGGGCCTTGGCGCACGTGATCAGCGTCAGCACACCGCGCGGCCCGGCGCCCCAGGAAACCCACTTGTTGACGAAATCGGCGGCTTCCGGCGTGCCCGGACGAGTGGCCCGGACCAAGGCCCAGGCATATCCCAAAACCTGGTCGCTCACGGGCACGCGGAGGACTAGTTTCTGGAGGCGGACGATGTCCTCGCCGCTGAGCGAAGGCGCGATCGTGCCCTGCTTTCCCGTGGTGACCCGCCGGGCAATGTCCCATTCCTCCGTCGCCTTGGGGTAACCAACTTTGATGTACAGGAGGAAACGGTCCAACTGGGCCTCGGGCAACGGATAGGTGCCTTCCTGCTCCAACGGGTTCTGCGTGGCCAGGACGAAGAACGGGTCGGGCAGCATGTGGACCTGTCCGCCAGAACTGATCTGCCGCTCCTGCATTGCTTCGAGCATGGCAGCCTGGGTCTTGGGTGGCGTGCGGTTGATTTCGTCGGCCAGGATCATGTTGGCAAACAGCGGGCCGGGAAGGAACTGGTACTGCCGCCGCCGCGTCTCCGAATCTTCCTGGATGATCTGCGTGCCGGTAACATCGCTGGGCATCAAGTCGGGGGTGAACTGGATGCGCTTGAAGCCCAAGTGCGTGGCCTCAGCCAGCGAGCTGACCAGGAGTGTCTTGGCTAGGCCCGGCACGCCTTCCAACAGGGCGTGGCCGCGGGCAAAGATGGCGATCAGCACTTGTTCGATTACGTCGCTCTGGCCGACGATGACTTCCGCGAGTTCCTTGCGGATGCGGTCATAGGCCTCTTTGCAGTGTTGTACGGCAGCCAGATCGTCGGGCGATACTTGTGGATTTTCACTTGTCATGGTGGGTCGGTGTTGGTAGGGTTTGCTATTTGTCGAGGTTTTCGAAATACTCTTGGGTCCGCCGTTCGTATCCGGGCGGAGGACGGCGTTGGGCATTACTGCGCATGGTATCGCGGGCCTCGGGGGGCAAGTTGGCGAACCACGGCTCCTTGCGGAGGTCCTGCCCCTCGGGGTCTTTACGGTCGGCGGAAGTGGGGCCTTGGGGTCCCATCTTCTTGGCCCCCTGCGAGGCGCGATGCGAACTGAGCGACATCTCGCCTTTGCTATTTTCGGCTTGGGCCGATTCGTGGCCCTCGTGTTGGCCTTCGTGTTCGCCTTGGGCCTCGGCCTGGGCCTGGGCCAATTCGGAGGCGATCTGCTCCTGGCGGGCGGCCAACTCGGCTGAGGCCTGCGCCAAGTCCTGGCGGACTCCGTTCTGATCGGCCTGCTTCTCGCCGGGCGACTGCTCGGGATGGGCCGCGCCTTGCTCGGCCTCGTGCTGAGCGTCGCCCAAGTCGTGCGCGGCTTCGGCGTCCAAGGGCTTGGCCTCGTTAGCCAACTGGGCCGACTCCTTGGCCTCCTCGCCGAAATGCTTCGCTGCCTCGGCGGCCAGTTTCTGCATGGCCTCGGACAGTTCCTTCTTGGCCTCCTGCAGCGATTGCTTGGTCTCCTTGCGCTCTTCCGCGGCCTGTTGCGGCGCGGCATCCTTGCGGGCCTGCTCGGACTGCTCAGCGGCCTTGGACAAGGTCTCCGAGGCCTGCGGGGCGCCCTGCTGGGCCAGTTCCGCCGCCTCTTTGGCCGCCTCGGTCACTTGCGACTGCGGATCGCTCTTGTCGCCGCCCTCGTGCTTCTCGCCCGATTCGTGCTCGCCCTCGGGCTTCTCGCCCGCTTCGTGGCTGCCCTCGTGCTTCTCGCCGGCCTCATGGCTGCCCTCGGGCTTTTCGCCCTCGTGTTTCTCGCCCTCGTGTTTCTCAGCGGCTTGATGGTCGGCATCCTGCTTCTCGCTATTGGGCTTCTCGGCCTGGGCTTTTTCCGCGGCCTTGTCGGCTTCGGCCTGATGCTGCAAGGCCTCATCGACTTTCTTCTCGGCCTGGGCCAAGGCGTTGAGGCGGTCCGTGCTCGGATCCATCGCCTTGTTCAACTCGTTGTCGACCTTTTGCTTGAGATCGGCAAGTTTGTCGCTTTCCTGCTGGCTGAGCTTGGCCAGTTCCTCGGCGGCCTTCTGCGCCTCCTTGCGAACTTCCTCCGCGGCCTTGGTCAGGTCTTGCGCCGCTTCTTCGGCATGCTTGCTGGTATCCTGTGCCGTGGCCTTAGCCTCCTCGGCAGCCTTGTCGGTCGGCGCCGCATCGGCCTTGGGAGTGTCCGCCTTGGCCTGCTCGCCGGACTTGTTCGCGTCGTCGGTCTTGGGAGCGTCCGCCTTGGGAGCGTCCGCCTTGGCCTGCTCGCCGGACTTGTTCGCGTCGTCGGTCTTGGGATGCTCTCCCGCCTGCTGCGCGTCGGGCGTCTTCTGGGAAGCGCCGGGCTTTTGCGCGGCATCCGCCTTGGCCTGCTCGGCCGACTTGTTGGCGTCGTCTTTCTTCGCGGCGTTGTCGGTCTTGGCGGCGTCGGCGGACTTCGGCTGCTCGGCCTTGTTGAGGTCCTTGGCCTCCGCGCTCATGTTTTCCAACGCCTTCTGGATCTCCTCGTCGGCCTTGGGCACCGAACTTGCCACATCGCTGTCGGCACTCTTGGCCTCGGCGGTGGCCTCCTCGTTCTTCTTCTCCATTTCGGCGGCCTGCTCGGGCTTCACGCCTTGCTTTTCGGCGGCCTGGTTGGCATCTTTGGCAATCTCGTGCTCGGTCTCGGCGGCCTTTTCCAGTTTCTCGGCGGCAGCCGCCAGGCGATCGATCTTGTTTTCCAGTTCCTGCCGCTTGGTGTCCTCGGCAGTCTGGGGTTGCTTGTCTTCGTTGGCCGACTGCGACTTTTCCGCTGCGTGCTCCGCCGCCTTGAGATCGGCAACCGCTTTTTCCTCGTGGGCCAGGGCTTCGGGCTGTTTTTGCTCCAGTAGATTGTTGGCGGCTTCCTCGGCCTCCTTCTTGGCCTGTTCCAGGGCGGCCTGCACCTCGGGCTTAGCCGAGGCGCTTAGCTCCTCGATCTTCTTGGCCAATTCGTCCTGCTTCGCCGCAAGTTTATCGGCGGCCTCGGGTTCCAAGGGCTTCTTCTCGGTCTCCTCGTGGATCTGCTCCTCCTTTTTCAGGGCCTCGGCAATCTTCTGCTCCAGGGAATTTGCGTCCATGGTCTTCTGCAGGTGGCGGATCTTCTGCAAGAGGGCTTCCAAGGCGGCGATCACGTCCGTCTGGCTGCCCACAGCGGCAGTGAAGTCGCCGCTGCGGAGCCCTGTCTCGGCCTTGCCCAGCAGGGTGTCGACCTGCTCCTTCTCGATCAACTGCGCGGCCTCGGCGGCCTCGCGGCCCACCTCGCCGGAGAAGTGAACGGCCTGCCGCAGACTCAGCTTGAACTGGCCGAAGCTGGCAGTCACGTCGCGCTGGTCTTCCAGGACGGCCAGGTTCAACTCGCTGCGGCGGTCGGCACCCTCGCTGGGCACGGCCTCCGTGTCCTTGCGGACTTTCGTCTGGTGCTCGATGAGTTGCTGAATCTGGCGGGCCAGCTCGGCGATCTTCAGCCGCCGCAGCAGGATTTGCTGCTCGACCTGGATCCGCACGAGGATCTCGCGGCCCTTGGCACGGGCGCTTCGAAACGCCTTGAGACGCTGGGCGTCATCGTGCAGGTCGGCCTTCTCCAGGATCTCGACCACCTCTTTCATCTGCTTGTTGATCATGTCGTCGAGATGATTTCGCATCGACAAGATTTCGGCATACCAGGGATGGGCCGTGAGGTTGTTGTCGCGAAACTGCTGAAGCTGCACGTCGAGCACTTCAGCCACAAGCTGGCGGGCGATGTCGCTGGCCTGCTGTTGAACCAGTTTTTGCTGTTGCAACCGCTGGGACGAGACGGTTTGCGCCTGCACGAGAGGCGAATGGAGTCCGACGACGAGCCCCAGGGCAATCCAAGCCACAGATAGAGTCTTCATTGCGTTTCTCCGAGTCCAGTGTGTTTTTTACGAATGTCTTCCAATACACCGGCCGATTTTTGATCGGCGTCATACATGCTTGCTTCGAACCCCCGCTGGTCCGTCACCTGAAAGACCAGCGGCGGGTCGGCGTCCACGGTCACGGCCTGCGCCGGTCCGCGATAGTCGCTCACGTGGAACGTCACCTTAAGTGTATCGCCCGGCTTCAAGGAAAGCGAATCCAACTTGAGCCGATAATCTTCCTTATGGTTCCGCGGCGGCGATTCCGCCGGAAAACGCTGGACTTCCACCTCGCCCCCGCGCTTCTCGGACACGTTCGTAGTATCGCCGGAGGTCGCTTCCCACGTCACCCAGATACGGCCCAGAGCGTGATCGTCAGCGGCTTCGTAATGGATCGTCGGCTTGGCGGTCGGCAGCACGATCGGCGTCACCGTGCTGGCCGTAATACCCGGCGGCTGATCGGGTTCGATTGTGACTAGGCCTTTGAGCGGTTCATCCAGGACCTGACCTTCCACGTCGTGGACCTGAATCTCATAGGGGGTTTCCTCGGCCACGGATTTCAGGGGCGTGCCGGCAGCGGCCAGCGTCCAGATTTCCGCGCCGTTGGCCTGAGCGTCCTCGCGCTCCAAGGGGCAAGCGTGACCGGAGACCGTCGCCTCGGCCGACTTCAGGGGGCGATCGCTCTCCAATCGCAATCGCACCTCGGATCCCGCCAAAACGGGGAATTGTCGCATGCCTCGGGGCAGTTTCTGAAGCTCGCTGGCCGATTGCCGCGCATAAGCGGGCGGCACAACTTCCGCACGGATTTCTACGACGGGTAGCGGGGTGACACTGAGCGAAAGCGGATCGGTCCAGGCATCGCCCAAGTATACTTGATAATGGGCTGGCTGGTTAAGGCCGGGATATTTGGCGTTATAGAGTGGTTGCTCACCGTCGCCGCGTTCCAAAGGCAGGCTTACCGCAGGGTTGTGGGTCTGGACAAGCTCAATCCGGCCGCTGGCCGGTGGCAAGCCTGAAACTCCAACTTCAAAGCGGATCGGCTGGCCGCACGCCACATGTACGGCCGTCGTGCCGGGCGAGGTGAGATCGACGCTCTTGCCGTTGACCGTGACGGAAACCACTTGCGTATCCGAAGGATAATGTTGCGAGCCGAAGGCCAGCCGCTGCAAGAAGACCCAGACTTGCTCGGTTGCAAGAACGCCCAGCACCGCCCATACCAATGCGGTAATCGCGAGTACAACCAAACGCCGCCGCAGCGGCTGATGCGGCATGGCCGCATCCACATTCAGCTTTTTCTGCCGCGTGGCAACCTTGTCGATGACCGCCGTTTCCAACTGAGTCGATCCCCAATAAGCGGCGGCGTCCGACTCGAACTGCAAGGCGGCCACCAGATCGCTGTCGATCCGCTCTTGCCGCTGAACCAGGAGGGCCATGTCGGTCATGTCTTCGCGTTTGCCCAGCCAGGGCCGGGCGAAGCGGACAAAGGCCCAAATCACGCCGGCCACGGCCAAGGCCAGCAGCAACACCCGCTGCAAGAGATCCACGTTGCGCTGGAAATACCAGTCCAGCGCAAACACGCCCGCCAAGGCCCAAAGCATGGCGATCGCCACCGCGCTGGCGGCGGTGGCCCAACGAAAGCGCCGCCGGCGGCGGCAAAGCCGCGAGAGCCGGTTGCGCAGCGGTCGCAGATGCTCGGCTTGTTTCATGGCAATCCAATCCTCTTCCGCAAGAGCCACTCACTCAGCAGCAACCCGGCGATCACCAGGAAACAGGCCCAAGTGTTGACCAATGACACCACTTCCACGCTCGTCTCGGTACGGGCATCAGGCTCGATATTCAATAGCGCCTGCACGTCCTTCAAATCGTAGTACCGCCCGCCGCTCTCGCTGGCGATCTTTTCCTGCAAGTCCTTGTCGCGGATCGGGCTCCGCCGCTCGACCGACGTGCTGAATACGGTGAAGGTCCAGTCCGGCGCCGCCTTCAAGGTCACGGGGTCGATCACGCGGACGCGGTGCTCGCCCGGCGCGGTGACGATGAAACTGGTGCGGAAATGCCCGGGCTGGACTTGCGTTAGGGTCAGCGGCTGGGCGACGGCCTTTTGCGTACCCACGGCCGGCAGAATCCACTGCCCGCTAAGCTTGCCGCCGGGTACCTCGTTCTCGGAAAGCGCTTTGTAATCGGCGTTGCCGGCAAAAACGTTCAACGTCACAAGGCGATCGACCTGGTAACGGGGCAGATCGGTCTGGACGACGAAGCGCTTGTTCGCCCCCAAGGCATGATTGGTCGCCAGCCGCCACATGAGGTCTTTCCAGAACCGCTTGAAGAGCTCTTCACCGTGAGCCCGCCGCAACCGCCATGTTTCGTCGAAACTCAGATAAACGACCTCGCCGCGACCGTAGGGGCGAATGGCGATCAGGGGCTGCTTCTTGCCGCTTGCGCAGGTGTCGGTGGGATGCTCGGCCAGCACGGTGGCCGAGGGCTGAATGCCCTCCACCGGCTGATACCAGGGCACCAGCCCCAAGTTGTCCCAGGCCTTTTGCATGTCCGTCAAGGACGAACCGGCGCCCAACTGCATGAACGTGTAACCCGCCGCCTGCGTCGTAAGCTGCATCTTGAACGGCGCCTGGTCGCGGATCCGTCCCGCCGGATCGATCGTGACCGGCAGGAGATCGGCCAGCGCCGTCCTGGCCAACTGCTGGGGACCGAAACGCGGACCGCACAAGATCACCAGGCCGCCGCCCATGTTGCCCACGAACTCCTTGACCATCTTGCAGAAGCGATCGTTCAAGGCCGGCACGGGCGAGTTGGAGGGCATGTCGCCCAGGAAGATCAGATCGTTCTTGAAGAATTCCGTCCGCGGCGGAGTCATGCTCGCCAGGAACAACTCGTTCTGCTGCCGCACCTGCGGGTCCGAAGAATAGAGGAACGTGCGGAAGCCCTTCATGCCCACCAGCGGATCGCGGTGGAACACCTCTTTGATAAATCGCCACTCCCAGGTCGGCTCGTACTCCACGTACATCAACCGCAGGAAGTCGTCCAGCACGCTGATGTCACCGTGAACCACGTTTTTCTCTCGATTCACCTCGTTGGGCAGGCGGTCCACTTCGGCCACCAGTTCGATGCTGCCGGGCAGCTCGGGCTTGTAGATGAACTCCAACGATTGCGTCGCATCCGACAGCTTGGGCGACTCTTTGTCGCCCACCAGCGTACGGCTGCCAATGCCGCCGCCCTGGGGCTGGGCATACAGGCGGACGTGCGTGGTTTGACCTTCCAGCCCGGTCGGCTGCAAACTTACCGTGATCGGCACTTCGTCCTTCGTTTTGGCGACGGGAGGAGCAACGATCTTGACGACCAGGTCGACGGCTTTCGTGGCCCCCAGGCCGACCGTGAAGATCTTCGCGCCGAACTGCTGCGCCGCGCGTACCGGATCGGGACCGGTGGTCTTGTTGAAGTCGCTGAACATGACCAGGCCGGCCAAGGTGTTGGACGGATTGCGGTGGGCCAGGTCCGTGATAGCGCCGCCGATGTCGGTGACTTGGCCGGTGGACGTGAGTTGCTCGGCAACGTGCTTGCCGTCGATCGGTCCCAGGCCGCGCCGCAGTTCCAGCGAGCGCACGCTCTGCGCCGAATCGAAGAGGAATGCCTGCAAGCGGAAGTGCTTGCCCAGCGCCTCCAGCAGGTTCTCGTCCTTCTTCTGCACCAAGGCCCGCAGGTATTCGATGCGGCTGAGCCGGGGGCCAACAGACTCGCCGCCTTCACCCGGACTCTTGGCCTCGCTGCCGGGCTGGTTGGCGTCCTCGATACCCACGGCCTTGTCGGTGGCGGCCTTCACCTCGGCCGGCAGGTCGTCGGCGATATTCATGCTGTCGGTGCCGTCGAACAACAGCCACAAAGCGGGCCGCTTCTGGCTGCGGACCGTGAGCGTGAGGATCGGCTCGGCCAGCAAGAGCAGCACTTGGCAGAGCACGGCGGCCCGGATCAAGAACAGCATAACCCGCCAACGGCGATGCCGGTCGGGCTGGTGGCGGAAGTAGAACACGGCCGACGCGGCCACCAGGGCCACGAAGCCCAGCAACAACAGTAGCGGCGCCCGCTGCGCCCAGGATGCGGCGAAACTGAACTTGTGGTCCGCCAGGCTCTGGGTCTGTTCCAGGCCCAGGCTGCGTCCCAGCCAGTCGTAGATTGTCTGCTGCATGTTCATAAGACGGCCTCCCCGCGTGAAGTGGAACGGGCCGCCAACAGGAATTCGGCCAGCAATAGGACCAGCAACAGGCCAATCAGCCATTTCCACAGATCGACCCCTTGAAGCTGCAAGGGTGAGGAGGAGTAGGCCTGGGCCGTGGCATCGACGAAGCTTGTCACCGCGACCTGACTCGTTTGCGCGGGAGCGAGTTGCGATTCCTCGGCCGGCCCGTTCACCGCCAGGGGAATTTCCCAGAGGCTCGCCCCGCCGTCGCTCTGCGCGGCGCTGACGTGATAAATGCCCCGCCGCGTCAAGTCGCCCAGGCCGACGCCGTAGCGGTCGCCGCCCTGGGGGTCGACACTCAGAGTCCGCTGTTTGCCCTCCGGATCGGTGAGCGTGAAGTGCGCGCTGCGTTCGCCAGCGGCAACCGGCATCACCACACCCTTCTCGCTGTCCACGTTGCTCCACGAGGCCAGCGTCCCGGACAACATGCTGCGGGCGATGTGGTCCATCAGCCAGGCCGACTGCGGCTGGTCGTGGAGCGTCGTCCACTCGCGCGACAAGCTCGTGGTCAGGAAGAGAACTTCTCCTTGCCCCCACTGCCGCCGTACGAGCATAGGCTGACCGTTGTTATAACTTGCCAGGACCGCCGGCCGCGCGCGTTGCGCCAGGTCGTCAACCGGCCGTATACCGCCGCCACCTCTGTCGTCACCATTCTTCCAGGTGAGCCAGGCGGGTTGCAGTTTTTCCCGCTCTCGATCCAAGGCGGCGATTTTATCTTGTGATTTGGCGGCGTCGGCGGCGCTTTCCAAGGCGGCCCGTTGGTGATCGAGGGCGGCGAGCTTCTCGCGTTGCTCGCCAAAGTACTTGGTAGCCGCTTCGGCGGCGCTGTCCTGCGCGGCCTTGTCGCACTGGGCCACGACGATCTTGTGGAAGAGCGTGGGGAAACCCAGCGTTTCGCGCAAAAAGTCGTCGTCGACCCCTTCCGGACGCAAGTACTGGTGATGGGCGCTGGCAAAGTTCAGCGTAAGCGGCACGGTCTTGGAAGTCGCCCAGCGGCGATCCTCGCGGGCAAATCCCAGGGGCGTGGCGGCCAGCGGGGCGGGCAGGATTCCCAGGCCGCCTTTCCAGGCCGCCTCGGTCCAGGCTATCGGATCAAAATTCCCTCCAGCCGCCAGGATCAGATTTCCGCCCTGCTCCACATACTGCTCCAACAGCGTCACCTGCTCGGGCGACGGGCGAGCAACACCGCCGATGACGACCAAGCGGGCGTCGACCAACAGCTTGCGGGAAAGCTGGTCGATGGTGACGTGCCGCACCTGCACCAGTGGCCGGTCCTGCCCAGCCTGCCCCGACTGCGGCGCCAACCAGCGCCGCAGCCAGTAGGTATCGCCATAAATCTTCTTTTTCGTGTCTTCGTGGCTCCCCAAGGAATCGACGAAGACCACCGGCAGCGACTCGGCGACGGGCACGACAATCACGCGGCTGTTGTCATCGGGCAGGCGATCGAAGGGGATCTTGTCCTTGGCGATCGAGACCTCGACCGTGGCGTAACGCGTCTGATCGGAGCCTGACGATCTGGGAAATTCGTACTCGGGAAATACGACCTCGCGCTTCTGCCCCGGCAGCAAATCGATGGTCTGCGACGCCACCTGCCGGCCATCGACCTTGAGCACCACGGGGATGCCCTTGCGCGGCTCGCCGCCCTGGTAACCGATCGTGGCGGTGAATACGGCGGGACATTCGGCGTTGGCCACGCCGTCGCGAAGCTGCACGTCATTGACCCAGACGTTTTCGATCTGGTCGGCAACTACCTGCACGATTTCCATCGGGCAAGGCAACTGCTTGAGGTGCTCCCGCTCGGCGTCGGCCGACCAATTCGACACCTGCTGATCGGTCACCAGCAAAATCCGCCGGTTGGCCATGTTCATCGCGCGGCGGCAGGCCTCCAGGGCGCGATCGAGCACCTCGCCGGAGCGGGCGGCGCAATCCACAGGCTTGATCGCGGCCAGGGCCTCCACGGCGTCTTCGCGGCGACCGTAGGCCTCGAAGTTCACGCCCGACACGGGACCGCAGGTCGGTATCACCGAGATCACGCTGCCGCTGGGCAGCGATTCCACGAACTCCCGGGCCTTGACCTTGGCGTCGTCCAAGAGGATGCCATCGGGTTTCAGGTAGCTCATGCTCAGGCTGTTGTCGACCAGCAATACGGCATGCACGGGCTGATTGGGATCGATCACCGCTTGGGAGAAGCGGTTCCAATAGGGCCGCGCCAGCGCCATGCCGAAGGCCAACAGGCAGAGCACGCGGAGCGCCAAGAGCAGCAGGTCGCGCAGCTCCATCATACGACGACTCCGCGTTACCGCTTCGCGGAGGAAGTCCATGGCTGCCCACTGGACGACGTTGAACCGCCGCCGATTGAGCAGGTGGACGATCACCGGGACCGCAGCCGCCGCCGCGCCGGCAATGGCAAGCCAAGGGTATAAAAAGGTGGGCACGGGAAAGGCCAGCTTAGGGGGTTAGACGTAGTAGACTGATATCAAGGCTGAAAATCTCAAATCTCAAATCTCAAATTGCAAATCTGCAATCCTGTCACTTCTTCTCAAACTGTTTCCGCAGGCTGTCGATCTTCCCCTCTTGGAGGATCGGCAGGTAGCGATTGGGGATCGCCAACACAAAACACGAGACAGCCGTCTGGTAGAGCATGCCCTCCGGGCCGCCCACGTCGCCCGAGGGCTGCCAGCCGCCCTCATACTGCGGATTGGTATCGTGAACCTGGCTGGAAACCAGGCGGTCGCGGAGCAGCGGGTAGCAGCGCTTCCAGGGTTCTCCGCCCACCTGGTACAAGGACTGGGCGACGTAGTATGTGGCATAGGCGGAATGGCCGCTGGCAAAGGGCGCCTCGTTCTTGTTGCCTTTCGCCAGGTCATTGACGGCCTGCTCGATAATCTCGACGTTCTTGGCTATCCGCCAGTCGTCGTACTGGGCGAACTCTTGCAAGCAAACCACGCCGGCAGCCACCATGGAGATCGACTCCGCACCGCCGCCCTTGTTGTAGTTGAATCGCCCCGGGTGCTTTTGCTGCTCCTCGTCCGCAGCTTCGCGCGGGCAGTCCTTGGGCATGTAGTGCTCGCGGACGTTGCGGATGGCCCGCTCGATCACGTAGGGCCGCACTTCGAAGCCGCTATCGACCGCGCTCCGCAAGGCCTTGGCCTGCATCACCGCCAGGCTCAGATCGTGGCCCGTTTCGCCGGGTCGGGCCTCGTACTGCCAACCGCCGTCCACACACTGGCAGCGGTCGATGACCTTTAGGGCCTTGTCCAGCGCCGGGCCGACACGCGGGTCGCCCGTCATGCCGTAGGCCTGCCCAAGCACGAAGGTCGACAGGCCGTGGTTGTACATGTCGGCATGGTCTCCGGCAATATTCAAGAGGCCCGAGGGTTTGGCATTGTGAAGAATGAAGTCCAAGGCCCTTTTTTCCGCGGCGCCGTAGCGACCGTGGCCGGGCGTGTGCCCATCCGCCAGAAAGGCCAGCAGCCCCATGCTCACCAGGCCGAGGTTGCGGCTCGTCCAGTTGCCCTCGGGCCCCTGGTTCCGCTGCAGCCATTGCAAACCGCGGTCGAGGGCCGCGCGGCTTTGGGGGGTAATCTCCCAGGAGCTATCGCCCCACACCAGACAGGGAAACACACAGACCAACACTACGGCACAGACCGATGCGCACCAGGGATGGAACCTGACTGGAATCACGGCGGGCAGCCTCTTGGGGGCTGTGCAGCGGGCTTACGGAGAGCCGACGGGTTCGGACTCAATCGAGGCGGGCGGCAAATGGGTGGGACTCAACCTGCTTGACGGCCCGAAACCCTCAGGATCTCGAGTTTTCCAAGCAGGACACTTCGGATTCTACTATCCCAAGTTTCCGTTGTCAACGATTTCTTTTTGCCATCCGGTAGAACTTCCATATTTTCCCATCGGCGAAATAGGCTTTCCCCGGCCTGATTTTGCGGTTTTTCCCCATGATTTCCCGCTCGTACTCCCGGCTTCAGCCGCTCCGCCGGGCGCAGAAATAGTTTCCGGCTAAAGCCGCTGCTATACTGTTCGCAGACGAAAATGATCGAAACCCGAAGCGTAAACTCCCCTCTCCCGTACGCGGGAGAGGGGCAGATGCGGCCAAAACGCGGAGTTGTTTCTGGACAAGTACTAAGCGAGGAACCGAATCTGTTCCCTCGCTTACGCTTCGGGTTTCTATGGGCGCGGCGGGAAAGGTGTCATTTTTCCTCGCGAACAGTATGCAAGCGCCCTCCCGCTCACATTGCCCAAAAAATGCCGGCGGGGTATCCTTAACACTATGCTTAGCGGCTTAGTCTTCAACGTGCAGAAGTATTCGCTCCACGACGGACCCGGGATACGTACGACGGTCTTTCTGAAGGGATGCCCGCTGCATTGCTGGTGGTGCCACAATCCCGAGGGCATATCGCCCGAGCCGGAGATTGTTGTAGCCGAAGGCCGCTGCATCGCCTGTGGTCGCTGTCGTGACGCCTGCCCCCAGGGCGGCGCGGAAATAAGTGCTGCCTTTCGCTCCGCGAAAGAGAGGGGGGACTTTCGCGGAGCGAAAGGCGACAATACGACAGTTATTGATTTGCCGGTCCCAGAGTGCCTTCGTTGCGGGGCATGTGTCGAGGCCTGCAGCACGCAAGCCCGGCAGATGCTCGGCAGGCGGATGACAGCGGCTGAAGTCCTGACTGAGATCGAGAAGGACCAGCTCTTTTACGACGAATCGCAGGGCGGCGTCACTTGCTCCGGCGGCGAGCCGTTCTCGCAAGCGCCCTTCCTCCTGGAACTGCTGCAGGCCTGCCGCCGCCGCGAAATCCACACGGCCGTCGACACCACGGGCTATGTCGACCAGGATGCCCTGCTGGCCGTGGCCCACTGGACGAACCTCTTTCTCTACGACATCAAGATCCTCGACGATACGCGGCATCGCCGATACACGGGCGTCTCCAACTCCTCGATCCTGGAAAATCTGCAACTCCTGGGGCGGGAGCACGGCAACATCTGGGTCCGCGTGCCGATCGTGCCGGGCCTGAACGATGCCGCCAGCGACCTGGAGGCCACCGTCCGTTTCGCCGCGTCGGTGCCCGGAGTCAAACAAGTCAACCTGCTCACGTATCACCATACGGGGGCCTACAAGTTTTCACGTCTCGGCAAACCGTACCGCGCCGCATCCGTCCGGCCGCCTGCGCCCGAATTCCTGGGCCAGGCCGCCGCGCGGCTGCAAGGTCTCGGCGTGCCCATCGTTATCGGAGGTTAGCATTATGACACCACGCACCGCCCACTTGCGGCAAGAGAGCCTCGACGCCCGCCCCTCGCTGACTGCCGAACGGGCCGATCTGCTCACCGATTTCTACCTGGCCAACGAAGGCAAGCACTCCGTGCCGGTCATGCGCGCCCGCTCGTTCCATTACCTCTGCCAGCACAAGACGATCTACCTGGGCGACGAAGAACTGATCGTGGGCGAACGCGGCCCGCGGCCCAAGCACGTGCCGACCTATCCGGAGCTGACCTGCCACAGCCTGGAAGACCTCCGCATCCTCAATTCCCGGTCCAAGACCAGTTACGCCGTATCGGAGGAGTGCCGCACGACGTACGAGGAGAAGATCATTCCCTACTGGCGCGGCCGCAGTATGCGCGACAAGCTCTTTGCCGCCCTGGCGACAGAGTGGAAAGAGGCCTACGACGCCGGGCTGTTCACCGAGTTCATGGAGCAGCGAGCGCCGGGCCATACCGTGCTGGACGACAAGATCTATCGCAAGGGCCTGCTGGACTTCAAGCGGGAAATCGCCGCCGCGATCGCCGCCCTGGACTTCCTGGGCGACCCGCAGGCCTTTGCCCGCCGGGAACAATTATTGGCGATGGACATCTCCTGCGACGCCGTGATCCTTTTCGCCCAGCGGCACGCCGAGTTGGCCCGCCAGCGGGCGGCCGCCGCCGGCGATCCGGCCCGCAAGGCCGAATTGGAGAAGATCGCCGCCGTGTGTACGCACGTGCCGGCCCATGCCCCGCGCGATTTTCACGAGGCCCTGCAGGCCTATTGGTTCTGCCACCTGGCGGTGATCACGGAACTCAACGGCTGGGACTCCTTCTGCCCCGGCCACCTCGATCAGCACCTGCTGCCCTTCTACCGGCAGGGCTTGGAGGCCGGCACGCTCACGCCCGAACAGGCCCGCGAGTTGCTGGAGGCATTCTTCATCAAGTTCAACAACCACCCCGCGCCGCCCAAAGTGGGCGTGACGGCCGAGGAGAGCGGCACTTACACCGACTTCGCCAACATCAATATCGGCGGCCTGCTGGCCGATGGCTCCGACGGTTCCAACGAACTGTCGCACCTCTTGCTGGAGATCATCGACGAGATGCACCTGCTGCAGCCCAGCAGCAACCTGCAGCTCTCGCGGAAGACGCCCGAGGCATTGTTGAAGCATGCCCTGCGCGTGATCCGCAAGGGCTACGGGTTCCCCTCGATCTTCAATACCGACAGTGTCGTGCAGGAACAGATTCGCCAGGGCAAGACGCTGGAAGACGCCCGCGCCGGCGGCTGCAGCGGCTGCGTGGAAACGGGGGCTTTCGGCAAGGAGGCCTTCATCCTCACCGGCTACTTCAATCTCGTGAAAGTCCTGGAACTGACACTGCACAACGGCGTCGATCCGCGCACGGGACAACTCCTGGGGCTGCGGACGGGCGAACCCGGCGAGTTGGCCGCGTTCGACGACCTGTTCGCCGCCTTCCGCCGGCAGTTGCACCATTTCATCGAGATCAAGATGCGGGGTAACCTGCTCATCGAGCAGATGTACGCCGCCCTCATGCCGGCCCCTTTCCTCTCGGTGATCACCGACGACTGCATCCGCCAGGGCAAGGACTACAACGCCGGCGGCGCCCGCTACAACAATAGCTACATTCAATTCGTGGGCATCGGCAGCCTGACCGACAGCCTGGCCGCGGTCAAGCAACTGGTTTTCGACAGCGGCGAGATTTCGCTGGCTGCGCTGGTCGAGGCCTTGGACGGCAATTTTGCCGGCCACGAGCCGCTGCGCCAGCAGTTGCTGAACAAGACGCACAAGTACGGCAACGACGACGACTATGCTGACCGCATCATGGTGCGGGCCTTCAGTACACTGGTCGAGGAGCTCGACGGGCGGCCGAACGCCAAGGGCGGGCGGTTCCGCGTCGAGATGTTGCCGACCACCTGCCACGTCTATTTCGGCGCGATGACCGGGGCCATGCCCGATGGCCGCCGCGCCGGGCTGCCGCTATCCGAAGGCATCTCGCCCGTGCAGGGCGCCGATCGTCGCGGGCCCACGGCCGTGATCAAGTCGGCCGCGAAGATGGACCACCTCAAGACCGGCGGCACGCTCTTGAACATGAAGTTTTCGCCGGCCTTGCTGGCCGACGAGGCGAATCTCGACAAGGCCGCCCACCTGGTGCGGGGCTATTTCAAGATGGACGGCCATCACGTGCAGTTCAACATTGTCCGCGGCGAGACCCTGCGGCAGGCGCAGGCCGCGCCCGAGTCGCATCGCGACCTGATCGTCCGCGTGGCCGGCTACAGCGACTATTTCTGCGACCTCTCCCGCGAGTTACAGGAAGAGATCATCGCCCGTACTGAACACGCGGCCTTTTGAGGGCCGCCGTCGCCGGCCTTCTTTCTGCCTCCGTGTTTTCTGCTTGATCTCTTCACGTTTTCGACCGCAAGTGGCGACAAAACGTCCTGACACCTCATCACTTGTGACACCTTATCTCATCAAGCTCGGCAATTCAACGCGACAGAAACTCAAGCAACTTTCTTCGCAGAACCTGTGGCTTCCTTGCTTGGCACTCCCAAACAACCAAAACATCCCACCCATCACGACGAAGTTTCCGCGTAACACGTCTATCCCGCCTCTTGTTTTCGAGTAACTTTGCAAGCCAGAACTGCCGATTGGTCGACGGTGTAGTGGTTCGTCGGCAACCATGACGATGCCAGAAGCAGCCGTGTACGAAGATAGCCTTTTTCACGGGGCGAAGAACGATGTCAGGGGTTCCGGGCAACTCGCAAGCGTGCAAGCGATAACGATACCCCATGGAAAAAATCATTCGACGAACGGCAATCTCCGGCAGCGAGTCATTCCTAGGAACTGCCGCCATCATTCTACTACGAACGGCTTTTGAAACCCTATCCAACGTGGCAGATTTCCTTTGCTGGGAACCAAGTGATCATCGAGGTGCATTCCGGCGCAGCCATTCGGATTCGGTCAAGCCCACGCGACCGGCCTACCAACTCGGTCAGCGCTCCGTCGCTTGGACCTCGAACTGCACGTTGGCGGTGAGATACGGCAGCAACTTCCCGCTGGCGTTGTCGGTTGCCACGACGACGGTATAGGTCACCACGTCTTTCCTCACGGCGGCATTGAGGCGAATCTGCGCGACTTTGCCCTCGAAGGACTTGCCCGGAAAGGCATCGACGGTAAAGCGGACCGCCTGCTTCTCGTGGATCTTGCCGATGTCGGCCTCCTTGGCCGATACCCAGACTTGAGTTTCCTCAGGTCCTTGGCGAACAAGAACAGGCCGGAAGAAGTCGCGCCGGAGACCACCGTCTGGCCCACAGTGACGCGGCGATCGATGACGATCCCTTTGATCGGAGAGCGGATGCGCGTCAAATCGAGATTGATTTCCGCCTGCCACAGCGCGACTTCGGCCTGCTTAATCACCGCCTCTTGGACGCCCACATCGGCCTTGGCCGCTTCCAAGGCCGCGAAGGTGGCGTCGTATTGGTTGCGCGCGATGACGCCCTTCTTAAGCAACTGGTCGTCGCGTTTCAAATTGGCCTCCGCCAAGACCTGATTGGCCTTCGCCATCGCCAGGTTCGCCTTGGCACTGTTGACGGCGGCCAGGTTCTGATCGACGGTCGCCTGGTACAAGGTCTGGTCGATTGTGGCCAGCACGGTCCCTTCCTCGACTTGCGAGCCGAAGTTGATCGACTTGCCGACGACGTGCGGGTCGGCGCCGAAACTCTTGACGATGCCATTTACCTGCGAGCCGACATCGACCACTTCCTCTGGTTCCACCGTTCCCAAGGCGTGTACCGTCGCCGCCGTGTCAGCGCGGCCCACGGTACTCTCATGAAGCTTCGCGGGGCCCGCGCCCGCGGCCTTTGGCTCATCGGCCGCAGCGATGATCCGCGGGAGGCCAAACGCGGCCGCCATCGCCAGGGAAATACACCACCTGTTCCTGCTTGCACGCATTGTTCTTTCTCCTGTCATGCGTCAGACATCTATTCTACATGATCGCACGGGCAGCAAGAATCGGCCCGCGGCTGGCCACCGACAAAGTTTCGCAGGCACACCTCTTCCTTGGGATTGAAGGCAAGGCGAGAAGGACCGGCCGGTGGCACCACAGCCAAAAGAAAGGCCGCGAAGGTAAGCAACAGCAAGGGACGGCAGGTGTCCCAAGGGCCTTCGGGACCAGCGGGTCCCGCACTTCGCGGCCGAGGGTCCATTGTAAGCGGGTGGCGCATGACCACGGGACTACAATTCTCACATCAGTGTTTGGCACGCGCCGACACCTGTTTCGCGCGGTTTCGGACAGGTGTCCAAACTGGTAAAGGATTTAGCCATGATTCAAAGCCGGGTAACGCTTTGGCGATGCGGTTCCCTACAGAGCTGTTACCCAACAGCCCAAGAACTTAACCAGGCCCCCCTTGCGGTGTGAGCCGGCATTCGGGCCGGGCAACGCCCTGGGCTTGCAGGGCAAGTCCGCACGGCACGCAAATGGTGGCGAGATTTCTTGCGTATTATATGGGTAGAAAGCGCGCTGAAGAAGATTTAGGCCAAGCCTGAATACTCTGCGCGTGAATTTGTTCTTTGACAATTTAACCAGCCCCCAGCGTAGCGAACTGGGGGCCACATATTGTGCGCGGCGCCGACCTACCCAAGTCGGCGTCCGCGCCGGCGGCTGCGCGGAAGCAGTGGCGCGTGGGTCTCGTGCCTCGACCCACCGTACGCCCGCGCAACGGTCGCGAACGCCCCCGCGAGCCTTGGCAGCAATTAATTATTTGTCTGACACTGCACTTAAATAGCTAAAGGAAAATAGTGTGTGCCCGACCCCTATATACTGTACGCATGACCATGTTACCAAAAAAGTGGCTAGGAAGTGGCTAGGTTGGCTACAAAAGTGGCTAGGAAA